>JANNBM010000028.1:0-4658 GCA_031385445.1 Paracoccaceae bacterium
GCCCAGATCGGCCCAGCCGTCTTCGTCTTTGTTCATGCCCGCAGGTGCGATGTCCTTGACATGCGCCGCGGTGATGCGGCCGGCATATTGGTTGATCCAGGCAATCGGGTCAGCCCCGCCGCGCACCACCCAGGCCACGTCCAGTTCGGCCTCCAGACTGGGCCCGCCAGCCAGAATTGCGGCCTGCGGGATCGACCCGTCGGCCAGCGCCTTGAATTCAAAGTCATGGTTGTGCCAGCCCGCGCCAAAGCCCGCCGCCCGGATCGGGGCGAAGGCCTTTTCCAGCCGCGCCCCGAAGGCCCGCCAGCCGGCGGCATCGGTCGGGCGGTCATCGGGCATGACATGGGGCACATAAAGCCGCTCCATCCCCAGGGTTCGGGCGACATTCAACGCCCAGTCCGGGGTCTCTTCGATCTGGGCCAGCCCGAAATGCCCGGTTTTCATCGCGATCCCCGCGCCCTTCAGCGCAGCGGCGGTGAGGGCAAGGCTGGCCTCATCGGCATAAAGCCCGCCGAAACCTTCGGTATCCATGATCCCAGCGGCCGCCAGCATCTTGCAGGTGGCGTCCAGCGGCGGGAAATTGCGCGACGAGTAAAGCTGATAGGCGAACATGGGTCAGGTCCTTTATTGGGGGCCGTAAGTGGCCGAATGCAGGTCGCGCAGGGTAAAGCGCGGCACGGGCCCGGGTGCTGCGGGCGTGAAGGTGATTGTCGCGGCGTGACCGGGGAACAGGGTCACGGCATTGTTTGAAAAACGGCCGGGCTGATCGGATTCGATGGCGACAAAAAGCGCAAGGCTTTGCGCTGTCAGTATAATCTCAAAACCGCCATCCTTGGCCGCAACGCTTTGGCTCAGCTTTGCGGGACGCAGATCATAGGATTTGTACGGCTTTGGCGCAAAGACATCGCCGCCCGTCTGCTTGGCCCCATCCGACCAGGTAAAGGCCAGCATCTCACCCGGCCCAAGCGCATCCGCGGCCAGGCTCAGCACCAGAACCGCCGCATCCGGCTCGACGGTAACCATCCCATTGCCCAAATCCCGCGTGCTGCCGTCCATCGCCGCCGCCACCGCATTGACCGTCAGGTTCAGCGCTTTGCCCCCATCATTGACCGCCCGCAATTCGATGCCGCCTTTGACCGGCACCGCCGAAACGAGGACTGGCGCGTAGAACGCTTTTGACATGTGGTGCAGCAGTTTCCAGCCGCCGCCATGATCCAGCGACGACCACGAACACACCGGCCAGGTGTCATTCAGCTGCCAGATCAGCGTGCCCATGCAATGCGGTTTCAAACTGCGCCAATGGGTGACGGCCGTTTTGATCGCCAGCCCCTGCTGGACCTGACTGAGATAGACGAAGTTTTCAAAATCCACCGGAAAGCGGAAATAGCGGAACATGGTTTCGGCAATCCGCGCATTACCGCCAGCGTTCTTTTGATGGCTCTCCATCACCGGGGCGGCGATGTTGAAATCGGCGGAGCCTGCGAATTTTCGGATCACATCCATCGACGGATAAGATTGAAAGCCGAATTCCGAACAAAACCGCGGCGCGACATCGCGGTAGTGGTCGAAGTCGCGGCCCTCGTGCCAGACCGACCAGAAATGCATGTCGCCCTTGCTGTCGTCATGCCAGGCGTCGCCAAAATCCATCGGCCCCGGAGAGGGCGAGGACGGCCACCAAACCGCGCCCGGAACCGCCGCTTTCAGCGCGTTTTCAATCGTGCGGTTCAGCCGGTCATAGCCAACCAGATAAAGATCGCGGTTGGCGCGGGTTTCGGGGAACCAGGTCAGCGCGCCAATCAGCTCGTTATCGCCGCACCATACCGCGATGCAGGCGTGATGGTTCAGCCGCAGCGCCTGCTCGCGCACCTCGATGGCGACATCGGCGAGAAAGGCTTCGTCCGAGGGATAGATGTGGCAGGAAAACATGAAATCCTGCCAGACCATCAGGCCCAATTCGTCGCACAGATCGTAAAACCACGTCGGCTCGTACCTCCCGCCGCCCCAGATCCGGATCATGTTCATATTCGCATCGACCGCCGATTGCAGCAGATCGCGCGTGGCCGCCACAGTGATACGCCCTGAAAGCGCATCCGCCGGAATCCAGTTTGCGCCCTTGGCAAAGACATCGCGGCCGTTGCAGCGAAACTTGAACCCGCGCCCGATGGCGTCTTTTTCCGCAATCAGCGCCATATCCCGCAGGCCAATCCGCCGGTGCGCGCTTTGATCGCCCATCTTGACGGTCAGATCATGCAACACCTGCGCGCCCTGCCCCGCTGGCCACCACAATGGTGCGCCGACGATCTGAAGGTCAGCCACGGCAACCCCGCCCCGAACCACAGCGGCCACGCTTTGCCCGCACAGCGCGATCGTCACCACCGCGCCCGCCGCCTCGCCGTCAATCGCGGCCGTAACTGTCACCGTCACGCACCCCGCCGCATGGGCCTGCGTCACCACAAGTGCGGCAATACGGGCGGGCACCAAAGGCTCCAGATACAAATCGCCGTAAAGCCCGAAGCTCGCGAGCGCGATATTCCAATCCCAGCCGAAATCGCAGGACGGCTTGCGCAGCATGTTGCCGTTGCCGATCGGGGTGTTATTGGCGCTGAAGGGCACAAAATAGGGCTGGCGCGCCTGCCGTGCGTCCGCCTCTTTGGAAACGGAGCGGAAAGTGATGGCGATGTCATTCGCCCCCACCTGCAAAACGTCCGACAGATCAACACGGTAGCTGCGGAACATCGAATCCGAGGTGTGAACCAGAACCCCGTTCACCGCAATCTCGGCAATCGTGTCCAGCATCGAGATGACCAGCACCTGATCGGTCCTGTCCACGTTGAACCTGCGCCGCGCCGTCCAATCGCGCGCGCAGATCCAGCGCAGATCATACTCGTTGCGCCCGAAATAGGGATCAAGGATCGCGCCCGCCGCGTGAAGCGCCGAAATGCCATCACCTGGCAGCGTCAAGTCAACGCGAAACGCTTCGCTTTCATCACAAAGCGTCCAGGTTCCGCAAAGGTCAAACATGGTTAGATCCGTTGTTCACTTGCCGCATCAAAAACCGACGCCTTGGACATATGCACGCGCAGATGAACCTGTTTGCCATGCTCGGGACGATTTTCAACTGGCACCCGCACCGAAACCGGCTCATCACCGATGCGCAGCCAGACCAGACTGTCCGCGCCCATCGGCTCGTCAATCTCGACCGTGGCGGGCAGGGTCAGGCCCGGCTCGGCGGTATCGACAATTTCCAGATGCTCAGGACGCAGGCCCAGAACCACCTTGTCCCGCGCGCCAACCGCGCCCCCCTCATAGCCGGCAAGGCTCAGCTTGTTGCCGCCCGCTTCAAAGGTTGTGCCACCATCCGTGGTGCTGCCAGCGAAGAAGTTCATCGACGGAGAGCCGATGAAGCCAGCCACGAACAGGTTCGTCGGGCGGTTGTAGATTTCCTGCGGTGCCGCAAGCTGTTGAATAAGCCCACCGCGCATGACCGCAATGCGGTCGGCCAGCGTCAAAGCTTCGATCTGGTCATGGGTCACATAAACCATCGTGTTCTTCAGCCGGTTGTGCAGCCGCTTCAATTCGACCCGCAGTTCCGAACGCAGCTTGGCGTCAAGGTTCGACAAAGGCTCGTCAAACAAGAACACATCGACATCGCGCACCAAAGCCCGGCCGATGGCGACACGCTGGCGCTGACCGCCCGACAAGGCGCCGGGCTTGCGGTCCAGAAGGGGGCCGATCTGCAGGATTTCCGATGCACGCTGCACCCGGCTTTCAATCTCGGCCTTTGGCAGACCCGCGATTTTCAGGCCAAAAGACAGGTTCCCGCGCACGGTCATCTGAGGGTAAAGCGCGTAGGACTGGAACACCATGCCGATGCCGCGCTCGCTCGGCTCGGCCCAGGTCACGTTCTTGCCCTTGATGTGAATCTGCCCTTCGGACAGCTCCAACAGCCCGGCAATGCAGTTGAGCAAGGTGGACTTGCCACAGCCGGATGGCCCGAGCAGAACGATGAACTCGCCCTCCTCCACATCCAGATTCAGGTTTTTAAGAACCGCCGCAGCGCCGAAGTTCAGGGTCAGGTTTTGGACAGAGACTGAGTGCATTGGATCAACCCTTGACGGCGCCGGCTGCAATGCCGCGCACGAAATATTTGCCAGAGACGAAGTAAATGGTCAGCGGCACCAGACCCGTCAGGATCGTCGCCGCCATATCAACGTTATAGGCTTTGCCGCCCATCGCCGAATTCACGATATTGTTCAGCTGCACCGTCATCGGATAGTTTGTGGGCCCGGCGTAAATCACGCCAAACAGGAAATCGTTCCAGATGCCCGTCACCTGCAAAATCACCGCCACGGTAAAGATCGGCACCGACATTGGCACGAAAATCTGAAAGAAAATCTGCCAATACCCCGCCCCATCCACCCGTGCCGCCTTGAACAATTCGGCAGGCAGCGATGCAAAGTAGTTGCGAAACAGCAGCGTCAGGATCGGCAGGCCAAAGATGGTATGCACCAGAACCACCGCAGGCAGGGTTGAAAAGATACCCAGCCATTTGGTGATCAGGACCAGCGGATACAGCATCACGATATAGGGAATGAACGAAGACAACAGCAGGATCGAAAAGAACAGTTCTGAAAACTTGAACGGCCAGTTCGCCAACG
>JANNBM010000053.1:0-2503 GCA_031385445.1 Paracoccaceae bacterium
GCGCAGCGTGATATCGGCGCAGTCCCGCCGCCACGCCGCGATTTCATCGAGCGTTCGGGCCGCCGCCGCCGGGCGGGCCATGCGGCGCAGGGTTTCGGGGTGGGCGTGCTGAAACGGGATGTCGAGGTAGGGCAGGATCAGGCCCTCTGCCATCAGCGGGATCAGATCGCGCACATGCGGATAGGGATAGACGTAATGCAGGCGCACCCAGGCCCCCAGCTTGCCCATCTCGCGCGCAAGATCGGTGATATGGGCGCGCACCTCGCCGCCCTTCCACGGGCTCAGGTCATGCTTGCGGTCCACCCCATAGGCCGAGGTGTCCTGCGAGATCACCAGAAGCTCTTTCACCCCCGCCTCGATCAACTTTTCCGCCTCGCGCAGCACGGCATGGGCAGGGCGGCTGACCAGACGGCCGCGCATATCGGGAATGATGCAGAATTTGCACTTGTGGTTGCAGCCTTCAGAGATTTTCAAATAACTGTAATGGCGCGGGGTTAGCGTGACGCCGGAGGCGGGCAGAAGATCGATGAAGGGATCTGGCTGCGGCGGCACGGCGCGGTGGACGGCGTCCAGCACCGCGCCGTATTGATGCGGGCCGGTGACGGCCAGAACTTTGGGATGCGCGCCGGTGATATACTCGGGTTCCGCGCCCAGACAGCCGGTGACAATAACCCGGCCATTTTCGGCAAGCGCCTCACCGATGGCCTCCAGGGACTCCGCCTTGGCGCTGTCCAGAAAGCCGCAGGTGTTCACGATGACGGCGTCCGCGCCCTTGTAATCGGGGCTGATCGCATAGCCTTCGGCGCGAAGGCGGGTCAGGATCCGCTCGGAATCCACCAGCGCCTTGGGACAGCCGAGCGAGACCATGCCGATGGTCGGCTGGCCCTGACGGCGGGTGTCGGGGATGTGGCTGCGGGCGAGGTCGGGGCGAAGGTTTGGCGGGTTCTGGGTCATGGGCGCGGCTATAGCGGATTTGGCGGCGAGGGGCAAATCGGTGCCAGCCGATGGCCAGATCGCCCCCCGGGATTGCCGGGCGCGGGCAGCCGGGCTAGCCTGACATCACCTGGCAACGGAGGCCCTGATGGACGACGGCATTCAAACCTACAACGCGGCCCAGACGCCTGCCAACCGGGCGATCTGCGATCTTTTGGCGGCAGAGCTGACGCGCGGTCTGCCGGGCGCTGCGGCCAAGGTCTGGCACGGCGGTCCGGTGTGGTTTTTGGCCGACAACCCGATTGCGGGGTACTGGGTGCGCAAGGTGGCGGTGCAACTGCTGTTCTGGAGCGGACAAAGCTTTGACGAGCCGGGACTGACGGCGGAGGGCAAGTTCAAGGCCGCGCAGGCGCTGTACCGGGATGCGGCGGAGGTGGAGCGCGGCGTGCTGGCGCGCTGGCTGGGCAAGGCGGCGGCGGTGCAGTGGGATTACAAGAACATCATCAAACGGAAGGGACGGCTGGAAAAGTTGCGGGATTGGTGAGGTGGGGGATTTCGCGATGAGTGAGACAGCAGTGCCATTGACCCCGGCGAACCAGAACCCCTGGTATGTGTTGATGACTTTGTATGGGGAGCAGGAGGGGGAGGAGATTGACAAGGAGTTGCATGAGAGAAATCGGGATGCATGGAATGCTTGGGCAGCCTTAGCGTTGAAAAAAACGACTTACGATCTCCTTGCGGAAGATGGGGTTGAATTTCCTTCAAAAGCCGAATTGGAAACAGAGGGCCAAAAAGTTCGATCCGAGTTCAGCGTCGAATATGGCAAAAGAACTGGAACATCACCATTGCCCACGCCGTTCCCAGATCAGGGCTTCGGCGAAATGATCGATTTGAGCGACACACAATTCTCCAATATCCTTTGTGTCGCAGGCTTTATTTTTCCAAGAACTGCCGACTTTTCACGATCAGAAATGAAACGATCTGCTAATTTTAATCGGGTGATATTCGCAGATTCAGCAAGATTTACCGAGGCAAAATTCGAAAATGCTGCAAGTTTCTATGAATCTAAATTTTTAACTTCTGCCGCATTTATGAATGCCAATTTTGCGGGAAGAGCGCAGTTTTCTTATTCGAAATTTCAGGGTGGCGTGAATTTAAGCGATGCCAATTTTTCGGATGAAATCCGGATGATTGGCTGTAAGGTTTCGGGGACCTTTGAATTCAGTAGTTCACTTAAAGAAGATCCAGCCTTCGTGAAGAAGGATGCATTTTTTGGCGGGTTAATTTGCACCGGATTTGTAGGTTTCGCGAAACGCAAATTCCTTGAGGGCATTTATTTTGAAACAGCGAACTTCGAAGGTGATTTTGTTGCAGATAGTGCAATTTTCGCAGGTAAGGTGGTTTTTAACAAATGCCGTTTCTCAAACACAGCTCGCTTTACCTCAGTTGAATTTCTAGCGGACGTTCAGTTTGACTATTCAATTTTTGTGCAACGTGCTTACTTTGACTTGGCAGTGTTCAAGGCCTCTGAAATGGGGCAAATCGGCTTCAAAGAGTGCGATTTCGTTGA
>JANNBM010000066.1:0-28011 GCA_031385445.1 Paracoccaceae bacterium
AAGCCCGTGCCGCGTGAGCACCCGAAGGCTTGGACCAAAGGTTCCCACCCTCACGCAGGGGCGCCGCTTGCGGCACGGTCTTGCGGGGTTCCCCGAAGGCGAGGGTCGCTTGCCCCTTGTGCTATGGAATATCCCGATGACCGCCACCACTTTCGAAGACCTGGGCCTGTCGCCCAAACTTGTTGCCGCCCTCAAACTGACCAACCTGCAAACCCCGACGCCGATTCAGGCCCAGGCGATCCCTTATATCATGGCGGGGCGCGATCTGATGGGGCTGGCGCAGACCGGCACCGGCAAGACCGCCGCTTTTGGCCTGCCCCTGTTGCACCGCATTCTTGATCTGGGCCATCCGCCCGGCCCGAAAAACGTGCGCGCGCTGATCCTTGCACCGACGCGGGAATTGGCACTGCAGATCAAGGACAACCTTGAAACCTTTACCAAAGGCACCGCCGTGCGCGTGGTCATGGTGGTGGGGGGTGCGTCGCTGAACCGTCAGGCCGCTGCCTTGCTGCGCGGCGCGGATGTGCTGGTGGCAACGCCCGGCCGTCTGATCGACCTGCTGGAGCGCGGCGATGTCAGCCTGGAAAAGTGCGGCTATCTGGTGCTGGACGAGGCCGACCACATGCTGGACATGGGCTTTATCCACTCGCTTCGTAAAATCGCCAAGCATATCCCGCTGAAGCGCCAGACCATGCTGTTTTCGGCCACCATGCCGAAGGATATCGAGGAGATTGCCGACGCTTATCTGCGCGACCCGGTCCGGGTGCAGGTCGCGCCGCCGGGCAAGCCGATCGAGAAGATCAGCCAGGGGGTTTACTATATCCCCAGCGGCGACAAGGCGCGGCTGTTGGAAGAGTTCCTGAAAAAGCACCCGACCGAGCAAGCGCTGGTCTTTGGCCGCACCAAGCATGGGTCGGAAAAGCTGATGAAGCTGCTGGTGGCCTGGGGCTTCAAGGCCGGGTCGATCCATGGCAACAAAAGTCAGGGCCAACGCGACCGGACCTTGAGCGAGTTCCGCGGCGGCGCGTTGGACGTTTTGGTGGCCACGGACGTGGCGGCGCGCGGGATCGACATTCCGACGGTGCGCCATGTCTATAACTTCGACATGCCGAATGTGCCGGAAAACTATGTGCACCGGATCGGCCGGACCGCGCGGGCGGGGGCCGAGGGAACCTCGGTCAGCTTCTGCGCGCCGGGCGAGATGGGCGAACTTCTGGCCATTGAAAAGCTGCTGAAAAAGCCGCTGCCGGTTGTGGGCGGTGCGCCTTGGTCGGCGGAATTGGTGGCGGCGGCGCCCAAAGCCGGGCAGAACCGTGGGCAGCGTCCGGGATCGGGCCAAGGCGGGCAAAAGCGCGGCGCAAAGCCGCCGGTGCAGCGGGCGGCGGGCAAACCCGGCGCCGCCAAGACGAGCTTTCCGCCGCGCCCGGCATCCACCAAGTCAAAGGCCGCAAAGCCGATGGGCGGCGGGCAGGCGCCTGCGCGGCCCGCTGGCGCTGCCAAACCGCAGCCGGGGCGTTTTTCGCGCGGCTAAGTCGATGATAGGTCAAGAAATCGGGGGCCATCTGGCCCCCTTTTTCATGCGAAGCCCTCAGCTTGCCTCGTCTTCAAGGTTCAGCTTCATATCTAAAAGGACCTGCTGAATGGCCAGCGTCTCGCGCAGCATCCGTTTGGCTTCGTTGTTGGAAATCTTGCCGTCCGCGATGGCGGAATTGTATTCGGCCATCAGCATCCCGAACCGCTGGGCCAAGGCGATAACGTCGTGGTTGACGTTGTGCGGAGCCGCGGTGTTGCGCCTTTCCTGATCATAAGACAGTGTCACGCCGCGCAAATCCGCGAGGGCGGCGGTGACGTGGGGAAAGTTGGAGGCGGCTTCAAGCTGGGCCACCACATCGATCGGCATGAAACGATCGCCATGCTCGTCACTGTCTGAATAGTAGCGGCCAATCGTCGCCTTTGAACGGCCGGTGATCGCACAGGACGCTTCGACGCCAACCTCTTTGACCAAGGCTTCGGTGTGTTTCTTCAAATAGGATTCGATACTCATACAGGTGCCTGGCCCTTTGCGGTCAGCTCGTTGCGGGGAAATGCCCAACCCTTTTCCCATTAATCAAACTAAAACTATTTGTCATTCATAAAGGCGGCTCGGGCAACCGGGCCAGTTTGTACGAGTGAATGGATCGGCGTCCCCAGCGCCGGTTCATACGGGTGGGGGTTCGCCGCGCGCAGGTTTCAGCGTTGGGACGTCCGGTGCCTTGCACCGGCGGTGCGGCGAACCCGTCAAGCGTCAATGGTGCGGCGGTAGTGTCTCAGTTTGAATTATCTTTTTTCTTATAGGGTCCGCGCGGTCCGGCCTTTGGTGCAGCGGCTTCTATCAACCCCGCAAGCCAAGTCATATCATGTAGAGTTGCAGATACATTTGCCGCCATCGCCGGGGTGCATTTCAGTGTCTTGTGAATACGCACAAAGTTGTAATGCACAAAGTAAAGCGAAAGCATGTGCAGGTGGTTTTCTAGCTTCTTGCCGAACCCATTGGTCAAGCGGGTAAAGCGGCGCATCCCCATCCGCATTGTCAAGTTTTGGCGTTCCACGTGTGACGTACTGATCATGGCGGGATTGGGCTTGCCAAAGATCGGCTCTTTTTTCGCGCCAGTGCATTCGGCAGGGGAATACTTGCGTTCATGGCTTTTGTGGCCCGTAGGCTCACCATACAGCTTGATCAGCATGGCGTAGTCGATGTCAGCCGCAAAAGCATCGCCAACGGCCTTAAGATAAGCGCCATAGCCATCGGTTGTCAGTTGTACACGGCTGGACAAACGGCTTGCCAGATCGAACATGAATTCGCGCGCGGTTTCTGCCGAACGATCGCCAACTTCGAAAGCCAAGATCATCTTGCTATCGCGGTCAATCGCAGTCCATGTCCACACGTCGCCAGCGCCATCTGGGGCAGCTTTGGCGGTCGGGACGTTCTTGTCCTTCGCATAGCAGAACGACCAGATTTCATCGCACTGGACCTGAGCGGCCTTCACGTCGCGCACGGTGACATCATGGTAAGCCGCGCAGGCCTTGCCAGCATCTTCCAGCAGCTTTGTCACGGTGTTGATGGATACACCTGTAATACGGCTGATGGAGCGCATTGAAGAACCCTCTACAAGCATGTTGAGGATGGTCACGCGGCTTTTGATGTCTAGCTTGTTCATACCCCCAAGTTAAGGGATATGAAGTCATTTAGCAAGCAAAAAGTTCACTTTGAAAAAGCGGGCAACCCAAAGTATCGTTCCGGCGTCGGAACGTCAGTCTTTGGCCTGATGTATGAAAAACGGTCGTCAAGCTCCTCTGCCCGACGGATTGCATCAGCCTTCACAGCCTCTTGCTTCGCCAAATCTGCAAGCCTTTTTTCAACTTGTGCTACAAGTGTCATTCGCGTTCTCCCGTTAGCGACCGACTCTGTGATTGTGCATAAAGAAGCCCAATCCCATACGGTCGATGAAGCCTGTGAGTGGATCATTGTATTCTCGAATGAGAGTTCGAAAATCAATGTCGTCCGAGTAGTCGTCAATCTGAATGCGCATCGCCGCCAGTTTGGGTAGGTCGATGCTGCGCCCATGGGACCGCCACAGTGTATGATTGCCTAGAGCAGTCGCAATCTCATCCGCCCTCGCCTGCTTTTCTTCTACTGTGACTGGTGCGCCGGGGTTGTTGGTCCGGTGGTGTGTCCAGTCCTTAAACTTGAACTCGACAAGCCATTTTTTCAGAAGGTCTTTGGACAGATCGCGCGCTTGTTCGAACAGAGCAAGCTTTCCCAAATCCATGCTTCTCAGCAGCACCACATCAGCCGGGGCGAGGTCGCCCTTCTCTGTGATTTCTTTGACCTTATCCAAGTAACCCATCGCAGGAACATATTCTCCGGTATCCGGGGCCGGAACCTGCGGGTCAATCGGGCCAAGGCTTGAAGAATAATCCATAAATATCTTGTCGCCAGACATGCAAAGAATCGTCCCCGCAGACATCGAAAGATCAGGGACGACGAAGTAAACAAGCCCATAGTGTTTTCTCAGCACAGCAACCATACGCTCTGCCGTTTCTGCCGATCCGCCACCCGTTCGTAGGAAGACGGCCACAGCCCCGTCTGTTCGGACGCTTTGAGACTTCATCTCTTCCACATAGTCACGAAAACTGCGGAAAAAGTTTGGTTGGATGCCACCGCTGTAGAAGAGCACGTCTGCACCCAAGCGGTGCTCAAGAGCTTCCGCCCGTTTGTTCACGAGGTCAAAAATGGATCGGTCAAATAGATCAAGGCTCATTTTTTCCAGCGAACCTCTGCCGCTAACTTTGCTATCTCGCGCCGATCTGCTTCTGAAAGACTGTCTGAACGCGCCGTAGAACCCGCTATACCGCTTGCGCGCTTTGCCGGTTGTTTCAGGCTTGTATCTTCGATTTCTCCGGTCGCGATCATCGCGATGTGAACCGCGTTGCCAATCACATCCGCCGGGCGCTTCTGGCCCTGTGGTCCTTGCGGCATCATCATTCTCCCAACTGCCTTGCGCCGCGTCCCCGGCTTGAACCGACGATGCCATAACCCAAGGTGATTTGGCCATAGCCTTTATATGGGATGTAATCGCAGCAAAAGTAGGGATAGTGCGATCACATCCTGCTACATGGCGGGTTAACGCCAGGTTCATGGATCGGTTCCCGCGCAACTTCAACCCCGCCGAATTTTAAACTGAGGCACCACCGGTGCGGCGGGGTCATGCCCCGCCTGTTACCTTTTCCTGCGGTTTTGCCTGCCTTGACGGGATGGATCCGGCACGCTTTGCGCCGCCCCTCGGAATGCAGCGGACCCCCATCCCTTTTCTGTCGCCATCAAAGTCCCGCAAAGGCTTGCAAATCGCGGGTGAGCCGGGCTAATTCCGAACCATGGCAAAGCTGTACTTTCACTTCTCAACCATGAATGCCGGCAAATCGACGCTGCTGCTGCAGGCCTCGCACAACTATCGCGAGGGGGGGATGGCGACCTTTCTGATCACCGCGCAATTTGACAAGCGCGCAGGCGAGGGCCGCATTGCCAGCCGGATCGGCATTGGCGAGACAGCCGACACCTTTGCCCCGACAGACGATCTTTTCGCCAAGCTGAAGCGCCGGTTTGAACAGGGCAGCGTGGCCTGCGTTTTCATCGACGAGGCGCAGTTTTTGACCAAGGATCAGGTCTGGCAATTGGCCCGCGCGGTGGATGATCTGGGCGTGCCGGTCATGTGCTATGGGCTGCGGGTGGATTTTCAGGGCAATCTTTTCCCCGGATCGGCGGCGCTTCTGGCTTGGGCGGACGAGATGCGCGAAGTGCGCACGATCTGCCATTGCGGGAAAAAGGCAACGATGGTGATCCGGCGCGGGCCAGACGGCCACCCGATGCAAGACGGCGAACAAGTGCAGATCGGCGGAAATGAGACATATGTGTCTTTATGCCGCCGCCATTGGCGCGATGCGATGGGGCAGGACCGGGGTTAGACCAGTCGCGACGGGCGGCCCGATGCCGTGATCACCACCCCCGCCGCCGCGATCAGCGCCATGCCCAGCCACGCGGTCCACCCCAGCGTTTGGCCCCAGATCACATAAGACCAGAACGCGGAGGCGGGCAGGATGATGTATTCCAGCACGCTCGCCTTGCTGGCCTGCGTGATCTGATAGCCGCGGATCATCAGCCCCACCCCCAAAAGGGATCCTGCCGCCTGAACAAAGGTCCAGATCCAGAAATCGGCGTTGGGCCAGACCGGGCCGCGCTGCAAAAAGTAGTCCGGGCCGGGCGGCACGTTTTGCGGCCAAAGGGTCAGGGCGATCATCCCCAGCGCGCCGATCACGCCAAGGGCCAGAAAAAACCCGGCAAGCAGGGTTTCGGCGGATTCCCTCGCGCACCATTCGCGGGTGGCGATGTTGCCCATGGCGTACAGAACGCCGGCGAAAACCGGCAAAAGCGCGGCAAATGACGCGCCTGTCATCGCCTCGGGGCCAAGGACGAGGACCACTCCGCAAAAGCCGAGCAGCACGGCGAAAATCTGCAACCCGCCGATCCGGTGACCATAGGCGAAGGTGCCAATGAGCAGGACGAAAATTGGCGCTGTGAACAGGCCGGCGGCCACCAGTGCCACCGGCAGAAACGCCAAAGCGCCGAAATAGATCACCATGCCAGAGCCGTGAATGAACGAACGGGCGATCACCGCGCGCAGGTTCACCGGGCGAACCCGGCGCTGGAAGGCAAGGACAAAAGCCGCCAGCAAAACCATGGCCATGCAAGTTCGGATGAAGTGAAACTGCCAAAGGCCCGCGTCGTTGGCGATCACCTTGACGAAGTTATCGGTGAACCCGATGATAAAGGCATAGACCGCGATAAACCCGGCTGCACGCAGTGTTTGATCTTTGGTCGTTATCACTGCACCATCCACCGTATTCTGACGTCTCGTGTTGCCCCTAACCGCGCAAGACTGCCCGTCAGAAAACGACGTTTTCCGAAGCGTTTGAAGGGGGCACGAGATGGGTTGGCTTGCTGATGAGACGGGCTTGAACAAATGCCGGGCCAATTACACGCCGCTGACGCCTTTGTCCTATCTTAGCCGGGCGCGGGATGTTTTCGCCCAGCGCACGGCGCTTGTCTGGAAATCGACCCGCCTGACCTATGCCGATTATGGCCGCGAGGTCAGCCGGATGGCATCGGCGCTCGCGTTGCACGGGATCAAGCCGGGCGATGTGGTGTCCACCATCATGCCGAACATCGCGCCGCAAGCGATTGCGCATTTCGGGGTTCCGGCGGCGGGGGCGGTGCTGAACGCGGTCAACACCCGGCTTGATCCGGACACAGTGGCCTTCATCTTTGGCCACGGCGGCGCGAAAATCGCGCTGGTGGACGCCGCGAGCCTGCCGCTCGCCGAAGAGGCGATCCGGCGGATGGAAGGGACTGCGCCGCAGATCATCGAAGTGGTCGATCACGGCTTTACCGCGTCGGGCCGCTATGTGACCTTGGATCAGCTGTTGGCGCAGGGCGATCCGGATGCAGACTGGATTTACCCCGAAGACGAATGGGAAAGCATTGCGCTGAATTACACCTCGGGCACAACGGGGCGGCCCAAGGGCGTGGTCATTCACCACCGCGGCGCCTATCTTTCGGCTCCGGCGAATGCGCTTGGCTGGCGGATGCAGCTTTTCCCGGTCTATCTGACCATCGTGCCGCTGTTTCACTGCAACGGCTGGTGCCATACGTGGATGATGCCGATGCTTGGCGGGCAGGTGACCTGCTGCCGCGACATCACGGCAAAGGCGATCTATGACGCGATTGCCGAGGAAGGCATCACGCATTTTGGCGGCGCGCCGATCGTTTTGAACACCATCATCAACGCCAAACCCGAAGACCGCCGCAATTTTCCCCATGTGGTGCAGGTATTTACCGCAGGCGCCCCGCCGCCCGCCGCGACCCTTGCCGCGATTGAACCTTTGGGGTTCAACGTGACGCAGGTGTACGGGATGACCGAAACTTACGGGCCTGCCGTCGAAACCCTGTACCAAACCGAATGGGAAGACGCCCCCGCGCCCGACCGCGCCGCCTTCAAGGCGCGCACCGGCATCGCCAATGCCATGCTGGAAGAATTGAGCGTGCTGGACCCGCAAGGCCGCCCCGTGGCCCGCGATGAAAAGGCGCTTGGCGAGGTGACGTTTCGCGGCAATCTGGTGATGAAGGGCTACTACAAAAACCCCCTTGCGACGGCAGACGCCTTTAAGGGTGGGCAGCTTTGGTCGGGCGATATCGCGTTCCGGCACGCGGACGGTTATGTGAAACTGACCGACCGGGCGAAGGATATCATCATTTCGGGCGGCGAGAATATCTCTTCTGTCGAGGTGGAGGGCGCCTTGATGCACCACCCCGCCGTTTCGCTTTGCGCGGTTGTGGCCATGCCGGATGCCAAATGGGGCGAAGTTCCCTGCGCCTTTGTGGAGTTGAAGCCGGAAATGCAAACCAGCGAGGCCGACTTGATCGCGCATTGCCGGGCGCGGCTGGCAGGATTTGCGACGCCCAAGAAGGTGATCTTTGCCGATCTGCCAAAAACCTCGACTGGCAAGATTCAAAAGTTTGAACTGCGGGCGGCGGCCAAGCTTTTGAGCTGACATTGCCCAGCGCGCGCGGCTGCGCTAGGGTTGGTCGAACCCCCGAAGGATCGCCCTGTCCTGCATGACCGCGTTGAAGCAATATGAACGTCTGGAAAGCCCCGGCCTGTGGCGCGCAACGCCGCTGGAACAGCGCCGGGACGTGGTTGCGCAGCTGCACGATACCTCATTGGTGATCACGGACCCGAAGACGGACATGCCGCTGGCGCATTGGTCGCTTCCGGCGGTTCTGCGCGAGGGTGCGGCCAAGGCACCCGCGATTTTTCGTCCCGGTCTTGATGCAACCGAAACGCTGGAGCTGCTGGACGAGACGATGATTGCCGCGCTTGACCGGGTGATCAAGGGTTTGCAGCGGCGCAAACCGCATCCGGGGCGGCTGCGCGGTTTCATTTTTGGCACCGTCGTCGTGGTCGTGGTGGCGGGCTGCACGCTTTGGCTGCCGGATGTGTTGACCCAGCAGACGGCGGCGATTTTGCCCGAACCCAACCGGGCCGAACTTGGGCAGATGGCGCTGGCGGATCTGGAACGGTTGACCGGCTCGCCGTGCAATGGCGGGCTTGGGCAAAGGGCGGCTTCGGCCCTGTCAGAGCGGCTTTTGGGCAAGGGCAATGGGCGCATCATGGTGGTGCGGGACGGATTGCACGGGGCGCTGGCGCTGCCGGGCGGGTTGATCGTGCTGTCGCGTGACCTTGTCGAAGCGCCGCCGGATGCGGAAACGGCGGCGGGCTTTGTGCTTGCGGCGCTTGCCGCGCGCGGCACCGAAGAGCAGCAATCGGTCGCGTTTTTGCGCCATGCGGGCCTGCTGGCGACGTTCCGGCTGTTAACCAGCGGCACCCTGCCCGATGGCTCCATGGACGGCATTGGCGAGGCCTTGCTGACAGAAGCGGTCCGCACGCCGGATCTGCCGCCGGCAACGCTTCTGCCCCTGTTCGAACGCGCGCAGATCTCGCCCAAAGCCTTTGCAGGCGCGCTCAGCGGGTCCGGCGCTTTGGGCGCGGCGCTGTTGGCGGCAGACCCTTTTGCCGGCGTCTCGCCGCTTGCCGTTCTGGACGATGCCAACTGGATCAGCCTGCAATCCATCTGCTTTGACAATTGAAAAACGCCCCCCGGAATTGAATTTCCGGGAGGGCGCAAAGGCTGTCTGCTCGTTTCTTCTGCTCGTAACCTGTTGGCCGCCTTAGCGGATCAAGGCGTCGGTGAAACCGGCGTTCCGCGCCGCCGACAGCGCCGCCTGCGCATCCGCCTTGGTGCTGAACGGCCCGGCAAAGACGATCTGAACCGCCTTGCCCTTGCTGGTGGTGCTGCTTTTCGCGGCAGGCAGGCCCAAAGCCGACAGCTGCGCCGCCGCACCATCCGCGTTGGCCGCAACACCAAAGGTGCCGACCTGCACATAAAAGACGCCCGTTGCCGCCGCCGCATTGGTGTTGGTTGACACCGTGGTTTTTGCACTGACCTTTGCGGGCTTTGCTGCCGCAATCTGCTGCGCGGGAACCTGCTGGCTCCACACCGCGTTTTGATCGGCGCGGCCCTGCGCGGTGCCGAGACTGCGTTCGGGGTTCAAACGGTCGTCTTTCCAAGCGGTTTTATAGCCCTGCGGAACACTCAATGTGGTGGCGCCCGTCAGGGCAAGCGTGCCGTTGCCGTTCATCTGATAACCGTCAAGGCGCGGCAGGTTCAACGACGCACCCACCGGCGCGCCCGCAGGATAAACCGGCGGCCGCCAGCCATCCATCGACCCGTCACCTTTGGTGCAAACCACCGCCGTGCCGCCGCCGCGCAGGGGCACGATCATCGCAACCGGGGCGGATCTGTAGCAGCCGATTTTGCCGGGGCCCGGCGCGCCGGATGGGGCCGCGACGCGCATTTGCGGGGCAGGCTGGACCAAGGCGGGCGGCTCCACCGCGGCTTGCACAGCCGGGGCCGCAATGCGAACCGGCTGCTGAACGACGGGCGCCGCCGCCGCCACCTGAGCGGCCGGTTTGGCGATCTCAACCGGGGCGGTTGGCTGCTCTGGCGCGGCCACGTCGATCGTCACTGCACCAAATGTCGGCGGATAGCCGCACAAGGGTTTGCGCGCTGCGGTGATCCGCTGAACCCACTGCACCTGACCGCCGTATCCCGCGCGCAAAAACACGCAGCCCTGGCTATCGACATATTGCTGGCCTTTGAACCCGGCGGGCGGACGTTCCGCCGGCGCAGATTGCGCCAAAACCGGCACGGCGGTCCACACACAAAGCAGCATCGCTGCCGTAACCTGATAAAACCGCATCATTACCCCCCAGGTAATTTGCGGCGATTGTGGAACAAGATTGTTTCCGAGTAAAGGGCACCAATACTTTATTTAGTGCCAAACATCCGATCACCCGCATCCCCTAGGCCCGGAACGATATAACCGTGATCATTCAGATGGCTATCGACCGAAGCTGTCACGATGGGAACATCGGGATGCGCCTCTTTCATCCGCGCGATGCCTTCGGGGGCGGCCAGAAGGCACAAAAAGCGGATGTTCTTCGCCCCGGCATTTTTCAAAAGCGTGATCGCGGCCACCGACGAGTTGCCCGTGGCGAGCATCGGATCGACGACAATCGACAAACGCTCGTCCAGATGGTCGGGCAATTTGCAATAATATTGCACCGGTTGCAGCGTGTCCGGATCGCGGTAAAGCCCAACAAACCCCACCCGCGCCGCCGGAACCAGTTCAAGGATTCCGTCCAGCAGCCCGTTGCCCGCCCGCAAGATCGACACCAGAGCCAGCTTTTTGCCGTCAATCACTGGCGCGTCCATCGGCTCCAGCGGGGTTTCGATGCGCTTGGTGGTCATCGGCAATTCCCGCGTCACCTCGTAGGCGAGCAAAAGGCTGATCTCGCGCAGAAGCCTGCGAAAGCTGGCGGTCGAGGTTTCGCGGTCGCGCATGATCGACAGTTTGTGCTGCACCAAGGGGTGGGAAACGACGGTCAGATGGGTCAGCATCACTTGGGCTCCAGCAGTTTGGCGATTTTCGCCTTGGTATCGGCGTCGCAGAAGGCTGCGTCAAGCGCAGTGCGGTTCAACCGGGCAAACTGGCCCTCGTCCCAATCGAAAGCTTGGTTCAGCATCTCGTATTCGCGGTCCATGGTGGTATGAAAGAACGGCGGATCGTCGGTGGAAATGGTCACTTTCACGCCGCGCCGGTCCAATTCGGCAATCGGATGATCGCGGAAAGTGGGGTAAAGGCCGAGCGCCACGTTGGAACCGGGGCAAACCTCCAGCGCGATGCCTTTTTCGGCCAACTCATCGACCAGCGCCAGATCTTCGATGGCGCGCACGCCGTGGCCGATCCGTTCCACCCCCAGATCCTGCACCGCATCCTTCACAGACTGTGGCCCGCCCCATTCGCCCGCATGCGCGGTCAGCCGCAGCCCCGCCTCGCGCGCGCAGTCAAACGACCACAGGTAATCCTTTGGCACGCCAATCTTTTCATCCCCCGCGATGCCAAAGCCGCGAATAAAACTGCCCTTGGTTTCCGCTGCGCAAAGCGCCGATTTGCGCGCCTTGTCGGGGCCGAAATGGCGGATGCAGGTGACAATGCCGCGCAGGGTGATGCCCATGGTGCGCTCGGCCGCGGCAGCGGCCTCTTCGATGGCATGCAGATATTCGCGCCAGGCGATGATGTCGCTGCCGCCGCAAAAATCGGGGGACAGGAAGGTTTCGGAATATACCACGCCCGAGGCGGCGGATTGTTCCAATACGGCAAGCGTGAGGCGATAGAAATCTTGCGGGCTTTGCAGGCAGGTGCAGGCGGCCTCGTAAACCTTGATGAAATCCCAGAAATCGGTGAAGCGATAACTGCCATCAGGCGTGAAAACGCCCGATAGGTCGAGCTTTTTCTCTTTGGCCAACCCTTTGATAAAAGCAGGCGGCGCGGCCCCTTCAAGGTGCAGGTGCAGTTCGACTTTGGGCATGGAGTGGACGGTCATGGTGCGGCTTTCAAAAGTGTTAAAGGAAACTGCGGCCCTGCCCGTGGGCCGGAACGTTCAGATGGGCCGCGATGCTGGCGGCCACATCGACAAACCCGCGCAGACCGATGGTTCCCTGCCCCGCGCCTGCGCAGACCAGCGGCACGCGCTCACGCGTGTGTTCAGTGCCGCGCCATGTCGGATCGTTGCCGTGATCGGCGGTGAAAATCATCAGATCATCCGCCCGCAGACGCGGCAAAAGCGCGCCAACGCTTGCATCAAACCATTCCAGCGCGCGGGCATATCCCGCCACATCGCGCGGATGGCCATACAGCGTGTCAAACTCAACAAAGTTCGCAAATGTCAAAGAACCATCTTCTGCAATGTCCACAAGGCCATCCAGATGTGCGAAAAGGTCAAGATCAGATTTCCCCTTCCACAGCTTTCCAATGCCCTGCATCGAAAAGATATCGCCGATCTTGCCAACGGCATGGGTCGCGCGCCCGGCATCCTGGGCCCAGTCCAGCAGCGTCGGCGCGGGGGTGGCCATGGCGTAGTCTTTGCGGTTGGCGGTGCGGTGAAACGCCTGCGCTGTGCCCGTAAACGGACGTGCGATGACGCGGCCGACCTTCATCGAATGCAGGTGCGGGGCAAGATCGTGGCACAGCTTCAACAGCCGCTCCAGGCCAAAAGCCTCTTCATGCGCGGCGATCTGAAACACCGAATCGGCCGAGGTGTAGCAAATCGGCCAAAGCGTGCGCAGGTGCTGTTCGAAATGAGTTTCGATGATCGGAATGCCCGAGGCGTGGCAATTGCCCAGAATCGCCGAAGTGCCGGCAAGTTTGCAGACCAAAGCGGTCAGATCGGGCGGAAACGCGGGCACGGCATCGGGGAAATAGTGCCAGTCCCACGGCACCGGCACCCCGGCCAACTCCCAGTGGCCCGAAGGCGTGTCCTTGCCACGGCTGATCTCGGTCGCAGCGCCCCAGCGGCCCTTGGGCATAGCGCCAAGCCCAGGCGCCTCCAGACCCGAGGCAAGTTTGATCGCGGCGCCAAGGCCAAGACCGTCCAGATGCGGCATCCGCAGCGGGCCGGACCGGCCCTTGTCGGCGCGACCCGCAGCGCAGGCCAACGCGATATGGCCAAGGGTGTTGGACCCCGCATCGCCGAAATCGGCCGCATCAGGCGCGCCGCCGCAGCCAACCGAATCCATCACCACCAGGAAGGCGCGGGCCATTATCCGATCCTTTTCAACAAAAGCGGCGGATCTGCGAGCGCCGTATCGCCCAGCACATAGGCCCGCTGAACCGCCGCAATCGCCTGCTGCGCGGCGGCTTCGGTGGGCGCGTGCACCATCGCAATCACGTCGCCGGGATGCATTTCGTCGCCCAAAGCCGCCAATTCTGACAGGCCGACCGCCGGGTTTATCTTGTCATTTTCCCGCTGACGGCCACCGCCCAGCGCCACAACGCAAAGGCCCAGCCTCTGTCCATCAATGGCGCGCACGAACCCGCGCCCAAGGCTTGGCACTTCGGCAATCACCGGCGCGGCGGGCAAGCGGTCCGGCCAGCGCTCCACAAAATCTGCCGGGCCGCCCTGCGCCGCGATCATCCGGCCGAAACATTCCGCCGCCGCGCCCGATTCCAGCGCTTGCTGAATCCGGCCCGCGCCGTCCACCGCATCCGCCGCAAGCCCGCCCAGCGCCAAAGCCTCGCCGCCCAAAGCCACCGTCAAATCCCACAAGGCCGGGCTGACCGCGCCGCCGGTCAGCGTTTCCATCACCTCGCTCACCTCCAGCGCGTTGCCCGCGGCGGGGGCCAAAGGCTGGCTCATGTCGGTGATCAAGGCGGCGGCCATACAGCCCGCCCCCTGAGCGGTCGACACCAGCGCCCGCGCCAAAGCCTCGGCATCGCCAAGGGTTTTCATAAACGCACCGGAGCCACATTTCACATCCAGAACAAGCGCTTCCAGCCCCGCGCTCAGCTTTTTAGACAGGATAGAGGCGGTGATCAGATCAATGCTTTCGACCGTTCCCGTGACATCGCGCACCGCATATAGCCGCCGGTCCGCCGGGGCAATTTCCGCGCTCGCCGACACGATGGCGCAGCGGATATCCTTGATCTGGGCGCGCAACTGGCCCTCGGTCAGGCCGGTGCGAAAACCGGGGATCGCCTCCAACTTGTCCAGCGTGCCGCCGGTATGGCCCAGCCCCCGCCCCGAAATCATCGGCACATAGGCCCCGCAAACCGCCAGCGCCGGGGCGAGCAGCAGTGACGCGCAATCGCCAATGCCGCCAGTGGAATGCTTGTCGATCACCGGGCCGGGCATGTCCCATTTCAAAACCTGCCCCGAATCGCGCATCGCGCGGGTCAGCGCGACGCGTCCCTCTTCGCCCAGCCCTTTCAGCAGCACGGCCATGGCAAAAGCCCCCGCCTGCGCATCCGTCACCGACCCATCGGACAAGCCTTTGGCGAACCATGTAATTTCATCGCCCGTTGGCGCATTGCCATCGCGGATTTTAACGATGATCGCGCGGGCGTCCATCAGGGCAGGTCCATGAAGGAGGCGTCAAATGATCCGGGCAGCAGCTCTGCCACGGACATGCTCAGCGATTTGCCCGAGGTGGTGCACATCGTCACCCGCACGTCAGACCCCGCGAATTCTGCAATTTTTTGACGACATCCGCCGCAGGGCGGCACCGGGGCCGGGCAATCTGCGATCACCAGAATCTCGGCAATCTCCGTCTCGCCCGCGGCAATCATCGCCGAAATCGCCCCGCCTTCGGCACAGGTTCCCTGCGGATAGGCGGCGTTTTCAACGTTGCACCCCACATGCACCGAGCCGGACGGCGTGCGGATCGCAGCGCCGACCTTGAACCGAGAGTAGGGCGCATAGGCGTTTTCACGAACGGCAGACGCGGCGTGCAGAAGATTGGACATGATGCCTCCATTTTTAACCATTCGGTCAGACTTTAGGCGGAAATTCAAGTCAAACGACGCAGCGGTTGGCAATTCCCTTGGCTTTGGTTTTCGGTCAGAGTGGCGGCAAGGCGGCGTGATTTGCAAGCTTTGCTGAAAGCGATCGCAAAACGAAGGCTGTAGACGGAGAAATTTAAGTGGTTTAACGTTAAACTACTTTTCTGGAGGTCGGGATGGACGAGGCGAGGCATGATGCCGCAAAGCAGGCGGCGCTGGATTATCACGAATTTCCCAAGCCCGGAAAGCTGGAAATTCGTGCCACAAAGCCGCTGGCCAATGGCCGCGACTTAAGCCTGGCCTACAGTCCGGGCGTCGCCGAAGCCTGTCTTGAGATCAAGGCCGATCCGACAACGGCAAGCCGCTATACCTCGCGCGGGAATCTGGTGGGGGTGGTTACCAACGGCACGGCGGTGCTGGGCCTTGGCAACATCGGGGCGCTTGCGTCCAAGCCGGTGATGGAAGGCAAGGCGGTTTTGTTCAAGAAATTCGCCAACATAGATTGTTTTGACATCGAGTTGAACGAGCCGGACCCGGTGAAACTGGCCGAAATTGTCTGCGCGCTGGAGCCGACTTTTGGCGCGATCAACCTGGAAGACATCAAGGCGCCCGATTGCTTTATCGTCGAAAAGATATGCCGCGAGCGGATGAAAATTCCGGTTTTTCATGATGATCAGCATGGCACGGCGATTGTCGTCGGCGCGGCGGCGACCAATGCGCTGCATGTGGCGGGCAAGCGGTTTGACGAGATCAAGATCGTTTCAACGGGCGGCGGAGCGGCGGGGATTGCCTGTTTGAACATGCTGCTGAAACTGGGGGTGCGCCGCGAAAATGTCTGGCTGTGCGATCTGGCCGGGCTGGTGTACCATGGCCGCCCCGAGCAGATGACGCCGCAAAAAGCCGAGTATGCCCAAGGCAGCACGCCCGCTGGTCTAAATGACGTGATCGGGGGGGCGGATTTGTTTCTGGGCCTGTCCGGTCCCGGCGTTCTGACGCCTGAAATGGTGGCCAAGATGGCCAGGCGCCCGATCGTCTTCGCCCTTGCCAATCCGTCGCCGGAAATCCTGCCTGATGCGGTGCGCGCGGTGTGTCCCGACGCCATCATCGCGACCGGGCGCAGCGATTTTCCCAATCAGGTCAATAATGTGCTGTGTTTCCCCTTCATCTTTCGCGGCACGCTGGATGTCGGGGCGAGCACGATCAACAAGGAGATGGAGCTGGCCTGCATCGAGGGCATCGCGGCCCTTGCCCGCGCCACCACCAGCGCCGAGGCCGCTGCCGCCTATAAGGGCGAGCAGCTGACGTTTGGCGCGGATTATCTGATCCCCAAACCGTTTGACCCGCGCTTGATCGGCGTTGTGGCAAGCGCGGTGGCCAAGGCCGCGATGGAAACCGGCATCGCTGCCCGCCCGATTGCCGATCTGGAAGCCTATCGGCACAAACTGGACGGCTCGGTGTTCAAGTCGGCGCTGATCATGCGCCCGGTGTTCGAAGCCGCCCGCCAAGCCACGCGGCGGATCATCTTTGCCGAGGGCGAGGATGAGCGGGTGCTGCGCGCCGCCAATGCCATGCTGGAAGAGATGACCGACAAGCCAATCCTGATTGGCCGCCCCGATGTGATCGCGGCGCGCGCCGAACGTGCCGGCCTGCCCATCCGCCCCGACCGCGACTTTGAAATCGTGAACCCTGAAAGCGACAGCCGGTATCGCGACTATTGGTCCACCTATCACGAGTTGATGGAGCGTCAGGGCGTCACCCCCGACATCGCCCGCGCGGTGATGCGCACCAATACCACGGCCATCGGGGCAATTGCGGTGCACCGGGGCGATGCCGACAGCCTGATCTGCGGCACCTTCGGGCAATATCTGTGGCATCTGCAATATGTCCGGCAAGTTCTGGCGCGCGGGGGGCTGCGTCCGCAAGGTGCGCTGTCCTTGATGATTCAGGAAGACGGCCCTTTGTTTGTGGCCGACACGGCGGTCAATCCGGTGCCGACGCCCGAGCAGATTGCCGATACGGTCTGCGGCGCGGTGCGCCATGCCAAGCGCTTTGGCGTCACGCCGCGCGTCGCGCTGTGCAGCCATTCGAATTTCGGCAACCTTGACAGCGATTCGGGCCGCCGGATGCGCGCCGCGATGGAGATTTTGCAGATGCGCGATGTGGATTTCGTCTTTGAAGGCGAAATGAATGTCGATGCGGCGCTTGATCCTGACCTCTGCGACCGGGTTTTCCCAAATTCACGGCTGAAAGAGGCGGCGAATATTCTGGTTTTTGCCTTCACAGATGCCGCGTCAACCGCGCGTAACATACTGAAAATGAAGGCGGGGGGGCTGGAAGTCGGGCCGATCCTGATGGGCATGGGCAACCGCGCGCATATCGCGACCCCGTCAATCACCGCGCGCGGGCTTTTGAACATGTCCGCCATCGCCGGCACGCCGGTGGCAAGTTACGGCTGATCAGGCGAACTGTTCGACGATCAGCCGCTCTTCAAGCCCGTGGCCGGGGTCGAACAGGATCCGGTGGCGCACCTTGGATTCGGATTTGATCTCGACCGAGACAACGTCCGGCACCGCCCGCGTGTCGGCGTCGGCGCGGACGGGGCGTTTTTGCGGGTCCAGAACTTCGATCCGTACGACGGCGGATTTGGGCAACAGCGCCCCGCGCCACCGCCGCGGGCGAAAGGCGGCCATCGGCGTGAGGGCCAGCACTTCAGACCCGATGGGAATGATCGGCCCATGCGCGGAATAGTTGTAGGCGGTTGATCCCGCGGGGGTCGCGATCAGAACGCCGTCGCACACCAGCTCTGGCATCCGCTCGATCCCATCGACGAAAATCCGGAGTTTTGCCGCCTGCGGCCCGGCCCGCAGCAGAGATACCTCGTTGATCGCGAGCGCCTTGGTGACCACGCCCTGCGCATCCGTCGCCTTCATCCGCAAAGGGTTGATCATGGCCTCTTCGGCCGCCTCCAGCCGCTCGGCCAAAGCTTCAAGGCTGAACGCGTTCATCAAAAACCCGATGGTGCCGCAGTTCATTCCGTACACCGGAACCTTCAGCTTTTGCATCTCATGCAGGGTTTGCAGCATGAACCCGTCGCCGCCAAGGGCCACGATCACCTCGGCCTCTTCGGCGGGCACGTTGGCATATTGGGCGCCAAGCACTGCAAGGGCCTCTTGCGCCGCTTTGGCATCGCTGGCGCGGAAGGCGATCTTGGAAAAGCGCAAATGGATCACTCCGAAATTGGTGGGGTCGTCGGCGGCAACCATCACCGCCCCTTTGCGAAAACTCAAGGGCTGCAATCAAGACCGTGGGGAAATCTGCCTTCGCCCGAAAATCCCGCGAAAAATCGTCGTTTTCGGCTTTGCCTCGCCTCCATCCATGCCCTAGAACCTCAACAAATCCACCCGCTGCCTCCGAAGGAGATGTTCATGTCCGCCAATTCCGGTTTTTTCACCCAAAGCCTCGCCGACCGTGACCCCGAACTTTTCGGCTCGATCACCGCAGAACTTGGCCGTCAGCGCCACGAGATCGAGCTGATCGCGTCCGAAAACATCGTCAGCCGCGCCGTGATGGAAGCGCAGGGTTCGGTGATGACCAACAAATACGCCGAAGGCTATCCGGGCAAGCGGTACTATGGCGGCTGTCAGTTTGTCGATGTGGCGGAAAATCTGGCGATTGACCGGGCGCTGCAATTGTTCGGCTGTGCCTTTGCGAATGTGCAACCGAATTCCGGCAGTCAGGCCAATCAGGGCGTGTTTCAAGCCCTGATCAAACCCGGCGACACCATTTTGGGAATGTCGCTCGATGCGGGCGGCCACCTGACGCATGGCGCGGCGCCCAACCAGTCGGGCAAGTGGTTTCATGCCGTGCAATACGGCGTGCGCAAACAAGACCTGACGCTGGACTATGATCAGGTGCAGGCGCTTGCAACCGAGCATAAGCCCAAGATGATCATCGCGGGCGGCTCGGCCATTCCGCGCATCATCGACTTTGCCCGTATGCGCGAAATCGCCGATTCGGTCGGGGCCTATCTTCTGGTCGATATGGCGCATTTTGCGGGCCTTGTGGCGGCCGGGCATTACCCCTCGCCCTTCCCCCATGCCCATGTCGCGACCACGACCACCCACAAAACCCTGCGCGGCCCGCGCGGCGGCATGATCCTGACCAATGACGAGGCTTTGGCCAAAAAGTTCAATTCGGCGATCTTCCCCGGCATTCAGGGCGGCCCGCTGATGCACGTGATCGCGGCCAAGGCCGTGGCCTTTGGTGAAGCTTTGCAGTCCGATTTCAAGGATTATCAGGCTCAGGTGATCAAGAACGCCCAAGCGCTGGCCGATCAGTTGATGAAGGGCGGCCTCGATATCGTGACCGGCGGCACCGACACGCATCTGATGCTTGTCGATCTGCGGCCCAAGGGCGTGAAGGGCAATGCCACCGAAAAGGCAATGGGGCGGGCGCATATCACCTGCAACAAGAACGGTATCCCCTTTGACACCGAAAAGCCGACGATCACGAGCGGGGTGCGCCTTGGCACCCCCGCTGGCACCACGCGCGGCTTTGCCGAGGCCGAGTTCCGGCAAATTGGCCAATGGATTGTCGAAGTGGTCGATGGTCTGGCCGCGAACGGCGAGGACGGCAATGCCGAGGTTGAGGCGGCGGTACGGGCCAAGGTCGAGGCTTTGTGCGCCCGCTTCCCGATCTATCCGGAGCTTTAAGCGGACCTGACGTTCTGAACCTTCACCGGACCTTGGCTTTACTCAGGCCAGGGGCCGGGTCATCGGATCAGCTTTGCCAAGGTCAGGTCGTGGTATTTCCTGCTGGATCTGTCGTTTGTCACCAGGACGGCGCGCGGTGCGGTACGGCCTTAGATATAGCCGCGCCATTTCAGGATCAGCGCGATAAAAAGGGCAAGCGTGCTGAGCGACAGGATCAGCGACAGCAGCCACCTTTCGGCTGATGTGCGGCGGCGGTCCCATTTTTGCAGGCCGTTCAAATGCTGCGAGCAAAGATCATAGGCGCGCGCAATCGCCTCCTGGTCCAGTTGCAGATAGAGCTTGGGCGATTGCGCCATCTCGGCTGACCGCGCCAGCTCGGTTGCAGCCGCCCGCACCTTGCGCGGTAATTTGCCGCCGCCGCGTTTCAGCTTGTCCGCCAGCCCGCTGCCCGAAACGCTGAGGCGCTCTTCCAACAGTTCCGCGATACGGTTGGCCATTTGTTGGATTGTGATCGCGCTCATTGCCCTGCCCATTTTCGCCGAACTTTACTCCGGCAGGACCGCCAAAGGCAACCTCTGGCAAATGTCGGCTTGGGCGCTTAGAAACGGCCCATGCTGTCCATGACCGCTTATCCCGCCGATACCCCGACCACGCGCCCGCCGCTGGTGATTGCGCATGGGTTGTTCGGTTCAGGGCGCAATTGGGGGGTGATCGCGCGAAGGCTGGCGCGGGATCAGCAGGTTGTGACCGTCGATATGCGCAACCATGGTGCATCGCCGCGCGCCGCCACGCAAAGCTATGCGGATATGGCGGCGGATCTGGCCGAAGTGATCGCACATCTGGGCGGGATGGCCGATCTTTTGGGCCATTCGATGGGCGGAAAAGCGGCGATGCAGCTGGCGCTGACGAGCGGGGCCTGCTTGCGCAAACTGGTGGTGGCCGATATCGCGCCGGTGGCTTACGGCCATGACCAAAGCCATCATATCCGTGCCATGCGCAGCCTTGATCTGGCGGGGCTGACCTCGCGCGGCGAGGCGGACCAGCGCCTGCAAGCGGCGATCGAAGATCCGGCGCTGCGCGCGTTTTTTCTGCAATCGCTGGACCTGAAGGCCGAAGGCGGGCCGCGCTGGCGGCTGAACTTTGACACGTTGGAACGCGAGATGCCCAAGATCGTCGGCTGGCCCGGCACGCAAGGCGTATTTGCCGGGCCAAGCCTGTTCTTGTCGGGGGCCGACAGCCGCTATGTTCTGCCCGAACACCGCGGCACGATCATGGGCCTGTTCCCCAAGGCCCGCTTTGCCCGGCTTTGGGGCGCGGGCCACTGGCTTCATGCCGAGCGTCAACGCGAATTTGAAGCGACTGTCTCGGCGTTCCTGACGGCTTAGCGCGGCGTTTTCATCCGGGCGAGCAGATTATCCTTCAGCCAAAATTGATGCCGAAGCGCCGCAAGCAGATGAACGGCGATCAGCACAAGGATCACCGGCTTCAAAAGCTTATGCACCTCGGCCAGATCATTGAACCCGCCAAACCAAGCCATAAGTCCGGTCACCGGGAACAAGACCATCAGCGCGTAAAACGCCCAATGGCCAATTTGCGCCGCAAGTTGAAGCTGCCTCGCCTCGCCCTCGGGCGCCGCCGGAACCCCGCGCGTCAGCCGCAGGGCAAGACGCCACACCACCAAAGCCAGAACCGCCGAGCCGACGACGATATGCGCCCAGACCATGACGCTCATGGTGGCAATGCCGCCCGTTTCAACGCTGCGCCATACGCCGCCCATATCCTCGCCAAAGACAAGCTGGAATATGATCATCGCCCCGATGACCCAATGCAGCACGATCTGCGTGCCGGAATAGCCGTTTGGTATTGCCAAGATATGTCCCTCGCGTGTGCCTTTGTCATTCAAACGCGCGCAGCGGGACATTCCGTCGCAAAAAGTTCAAATTTATCATCCGCCCGAAAAACGTCGCGGATCAGACTTTCAGACTCAGCCCGGATTTTCCAGCGGACTGTTCGGCCCGGTCAAGGATCCGTTGCAACATTGCGGCGCGGGCAAAATCGGGGTCCGGTGGGTTTTCACCCCGGATCGCGCCGACAAAACGCTCATAAATATTGGCCAGAACCGGGGCCTCGACGTCGTGCCATGTGGCGCTTTGCACGTCATCGCCGTTGCACAGGCGCAGTCGGCTGACATCCTTTTCCCATTGCACCTCGATCCCGCCCTTGTCGCCGTACAGCCGCACGCGCAAATCGTTCAGGTGGCCGGTGGCAAAACGGGTGGCCGAAACCGTGCCAAGCGCGCCGTTTTGCAGGACCAACTGCATCGTGCAACTGTCATTGGCATCAAGGGGATATTCGCCAATCTGATCGCCCCGCGCTTTGGCAAAGGTGGCCAGACGGCAGGAAACCTCGGCGGCATCAATCCCGGCAACGAACAGCGCGAAATCCAGAATGTGAATGCCGACATCGCCCAGAACACCCTTGGAGCCATGTTTGGTCGACAGCCGCCACAGCCACTGGCTTTCCCTGTCCCAATGGCCCCAGGCGGGCTGCGTAAGCCACGATTGCAGATAGGACGCTTCAAAATGCCGGATCGTGCCGATGGCCCCATCGCGCACCAGTTTAGCGCCCTGCTGCAGCGCGCCCACGTTGCGATAGGACAGGTTGACCATGTTGATCACCCCAGCGGCCAAGGCGGCAGCGGCCATCTCATCCGCGTGGGCCTCGGTGGTGGCCAGCGGCTTTTCGCACAATATATGCTTGCCGGCCTTCAGGATCGGCATCGTGGTGGCATAGTGGGCCGCATCGGGAGTGACATTGGTGACAGCATCAAACTGCCCCCAATCCAGCGCCTCTTCCAGCGTGGCAAAGCCGCGTTCGATGCCGTGCGTGCTGCAGAAGGCTTGCAGCTGTTCGGGCCGGGTATCCACGCCGCCAACCAGCGCAACCCCGTCGATTTCCTTGAACTTCTGCGCGTGGTTCGCCGCCATGCCGCCGGTACCAAGGATTAGAATGCGAACAGGTTTTGCCATCACCGCAGCCCCGCTTCGCCGTCGTGATGCAGGCGCGGCCCGCGTTCGGTGATCGGCTCCAACGCGCTTTGAACCGGACGGTTCGGCGCGTCATTCGGGTCCGTGATGCGCGGTGCGGGATTGTGCGCCCAATGCACGCCGTTTGTGATCACACGCATGACATTGGCGTCGTGATAGGTCGGATAGGTTTCATGCCCCGGCCGGAAGTAAAAGATATTGCCCGCCCCGCGCTTGTACGTCAGGCCCGAGCGGAACACTTCGCCGCCCTGAAACCAGCTGATGAACACGGTTTCCAAAGGCTCGGGCACGCCAAAAGGCTCGCCGTACATCTCTTCATATTCAATCTCGAAATGGTCTGGCAAACCGGCCGCGATGGGATGATTGCGCGAGGTGACCCAAAGCCGCTCCCGCTCGCCCGCTTCGCGCCACGACAGATTGCAGGGGCTGCCCATCAAGCGCTTGAAAGGTTTGGAAAAATGCGCGGAGTGAAGAAAGATGATGCCCATGCCGCTGTGAACCGCCTCGCAGACCCGCTCGGCGATCTTGTCCTCCACAGCGCCGTGCGCGGCATGGCCCCACCAGATCAAAACGTCGGTTTCCGCCAGCTTTTGCGTCGTCATCCCGTGCTCGGGGTCTTGCAACGTCACCGTCGTCGCCGTGATGCCCTGATCGCGGTTCAAGGCGGCGGCAATCGTGCCGTGCATGGTCAGGGGATAGACCTCGGCCACGACCTTATTCTTGTGTTCATGCACATTCTCGCCCCAGACCGTAACCCGGATGACCATGGATTTTTTCCCTTTTGCCCCGGCGTTGGAAGATTCAAAGCGCCTTGGATCGGTTATGCCGCAGCTTTTCGCCAAGATTCAAGCGCGGATTTGGCCGCAAAACCCTGCGCGCGCACCCCGCGCGAAATCCCCAAAGGGCTTTGCCAGTACAGGTTTCGAAAAACCGCCTTTAGGTCAGGACCGCAATGAATACGCCGTAAGCGGCCGATCCCGCCAAAGCGGACAAAACAACCGACCGGCTGGCCCAAGTTGTGGCCAGAACCGCAATGATTCCGGCGAAAACCGGCGCGTTTGCGGCCCATGTTCCGCTGAGCGAGGGGAAAATCGACGCGGTGAACAAGGTGGAGATGGCGGCGGGCCCGGTCGAGGACAAGAACCGCGAGAGGGGCCCGCGTTCGCCCAAACGGGTCAGATCGGCGCGGGTGGGCAGGAAGCGGAACGCATAGGTGAAGGCCCCGACGATCAGGGCGAGGGTCAAAAGCTCCGGTCTCATTCAGCGCCCCTCTTGATCAACACCCCGGCCAAAGCCCCGGCAATCATGCCGCCAAGGATGCCCGCCGTCCCGCTCCACATCGCGCTGAGCGTTATGGTGACCCCCACCGAAACGGCGATGACCGGCAGATGAGCGCGAGAAAGGATCGACAAAAGCAGCGCCAGAAACAGCGCGGGCAGCATGAAGCCCAACGCGGCCTCAATCGCCGGAAACCCGGCCAGCGCCCCCGCCCCCGCATAAGCGCCCAAAGCCGTGCCGCCCAGCCATGAGGCATAGGCGCCAAGGCAAAGGCCAAGCATGAAGGGTTCCGAAAAGCTGCGGCCACGGGCCAATTGCCCAAGCGCCGCGCCGAACACCTCGTCCGTCAGACCGAACGCCCAAGCCCAAGCCCACCGGCGAGCCGCCTGCGGGCCGGCCTGTTTGATCAACGCCGGGCCGTACAGCACATGACGGATGTTCATCGCGATCAGGGTTGCCGCCGAGACGAGCAAAGGCGCGCCGCCGATGAACAGCGCCAGCGCAAGAAACTGCGACGCCCCGGCATAGATGATCAGCGACAGCGCAAAGGCTTCGACCCCGCTCAGGCCCTGCCCCGTGGCCGCAATGCCGAAGGCAAAGGCGATGGGGAAATATCCCAGCATGATGGGCAGCGCGGCCAGCATCCCATGGGCAAAGGTCGGTGGCGGCGGGTTCAAGGCTTGCGCGTTCTGCATGGGCCAGCGGTAACGGGCCAGCGCAGCAGGTGTCAACCCGCGCCGCGGGTGCAGGGCGGCGCGGGCCGGACGGGGCAAGCGGCGCAACAGGGTCGCGCCGCCTTTTTGCAGCCTACTCGGCGGCGTCCAGATAACTTTCCATCGGCGGGCAGGTGCAGGTCAGGTTGCGGTCGCCCCAGACGTTATCCACCCGTCCCACCGGCGGCCAATACTTGTCAACCTTGAACGCGCCCGGCGGAAAGCAGCCCTGCGCGCGGGTGTATTTCCGCGTCCAGTCCGCCACCAGATCGCCCACGGTATGGGGCGCATGGCGCATCGGGCTGTCCTCGGCGGAAATCTCGCCCCGCTCCACCGCCGCGATCTCGGCCCGGATCGCCAGAAGCGCGGTGATGAACCGGTCAATCTCGGCTTTGGTTTCGGATTCCGTCGGCTCCACCATCAGCGTTCCCGCCACCGGCCAGGACATGGTCGGCGCGTGAAAGCCGTTGTCGATCAACCGCTTGGCGATATCATCCACCGTCACGCCAAATTCGGCAAAGGGGCGGGTGTCAAGGATGCACTCATGCGCCACCCGGCCCTTGTTGCCCATGAACAAAACCGGATAGGCCCCCGCCAGCCGTGCCGCGATGTAATTGGCGTTCAGGATCGCCACGCGCGTTGCCTGCGTCAGCCCATCACCGCCCATCATCAGGCAATAGGCCCATGAAATCAGCAAAATAGAGGCCGAGCCGAAGGGCGCCGCCGAAACCGGCCCCTCCTCGCCTCCGGTTTCCGAATGGCCCGGCAAATGCGGGGCCAGATGCGCCTTGACCCCAATCGGCCCCATGCCCGGCCCGCCGCCGCCATGCGGAATGGCAAAGGTTTTGTGCAGGTTCAAGTGCGACACATCCGAGCCGATCTCGCCCGGTTTCACCAACCCGACGAGCGCGTTCATATTGGCCCCGTCCAGATAAACCTGCCCGCCGAATTGATGGGTGATCTGGCAAATCTCGCGCACCGTTTCTTCAAAAACCCCATGGGTCGACGGATAAGTGACCATGCACGCCGCAAGGTTCGCGCCCGCCCGCGCGGCCTTGGCGCGGAAATCCTCAACGTCGACATCACCGTTCGGCATGGCCCCCACCACCACCACATCCATCCCCACCATCTGCGCCGAAGCCGGGTTGGTGCCATGCGCCGACACCGGGATCAGGCAGATATTCCGGTGCCCCTCGCCCCGTGACCGGTGATAGGCCTGAATGGTCAAAAGCCCGGCATATTCGCCCTGTGCGCCAGAGTTTGGCTGCATCGAAAATGCGTCATAGCCGGTAATCTGGCACAGCTTGTCCGACAGATCCTCAATCGCCTCGCGGTAGCCAAGCGCCTGATTTGGCGGAATAAACGGATGCAGACCGCCAAATTCCGGCCAGGTGATCGGCATCATTTCCGCTGCTGCGTTCAGCTTCATCGTGCAAGACCCCAAGGGGATCATCGCGCGGTCAAGCGCAAGGTCACGGTCCGAAAGGCGGCGCATATAGCGCATCATTTCCGATTCCGCGCGGTTCATATGGAACACCGGATGGGTCAGATAGGGGCTGGTCCGCAGCATCGCCTCGGGAAAGCCTATCTCGGCCTTGGCGGGCGGCGCATCCGCAATGCCAAAGGCGCGCAGAACGCGGGCAAGCACGTCCTCGTTCGAGGTTTCATCCAGCGAAATCCCGACATGCGACGTGCCGACTTTGCGAAAGTTCAGCCCTTCAAGCCGCGCAGCCGCCAGAATCCCCGCCTGCCCCACGCCGACCTCGACCGTGATCGTGTCGAAAAACGCCTTTGGCGGCAAAGCGGCCCCAGCATCGGTCAGCGCCTTGGCCAGCCGCACAGTCAAAGAATGCACCCGCTCGGCAATCGCCCGCAGCCCCATGGGGCCATGAAACACCGCGTAAAAGCCCGCCATCACCGCCAAAAGCGCCTGCGCCGTGCAAACGTTCGACGTGGCCTTTTCGCGGCGGATATGTTGCTCGCGAGTCTGTAGCGCGAGACGCAGAGCGGGGCGCCCCTCGGTGTCGGTGCTCACACCAACCAGCCGGCCGGGCAGCGAGCGTGCCAGCGCGTCGCTAGTGGCGATGAAGGCGGCGTGCGGGCCACCAAAGCCCATCGGCACACCGAACCGCTGAGCCGAACCGATAGCGATGTCTGCACCCAGCTGACCCGGGGGAGTGGTGAGGACGCATGCCAGAAGATCGGTGGCAACGACCACAACGGCGCCGGCAACGTGCGCTAGATCGATGGTTGCTCGCCAGTCGGGCACTGCGCCACTGGAGGTCGGCAGGCTGAGTAGCACGCCGAAGTACCCGTCGAAGTCGGCGGGTTCGTTTGCAAGGTCGCGTGTCACGATCTCGATGCCGATCGGCTCGGCGCGGGTGCGCAGGACAGCGATCGTTTGCGGGTGTGTGTCGTGGTGAACCAGGAACCGATCGCCAGCGACCTTCGAAGTGCGGCGAGCCATGGTCATCGCCTCGGCCGCCGCAGTCGCTTCGTCGAGCAGCGAGGCATTGGCCAGCGGGAAGCCGGTGAGCTCGCCGATCATCGTTTGGAAGTTGAGCAGGGTTTCCAGCCGACCCTGGCTGATCTCGGGCTGGTACGGCGTATACGCGGTGTACCACGCCGGGTTCTCCAGCACGTTGCGTTGAATCACCGGTGGGGTAATGGTGCCGTAGTAACCCTGCCCAATCAGGCAGGTGCGCTGCATGTTGCGGTCGGCTAGACAGCGCAGTTCGCCCAGCACGTCCTCCACCGTGCGACTACCAGCAAGTGCCAGGGGCACATCGAGACGGATGGAGGCGGGCACGGTCTGTCCAAGCAACGTTTCCATCGAGTCGACGCCCAAGAGCGCCAACATCTGGGCCTGCTCCTCGCTGGTTGGGCCGATGTGGCGGCCGACAAAGTCGTCAGTGCCAAGGAGTGAGGAGAGCGCAACGTGCGAGTTGCCCGCGGTGGACTGGGCGTGATCGGTTGTGATTGGAAAAGTCATGGGAAGCCTCCAGGCCATTCGTGGCGCGTACGAACTGCTTCCCCCGCTGTCATGGATGCCTGAGAGCTTCTCCGCCTGCCGCGTCAGCGACACGCGAATTTCCCCGTCGGCGAGCCGGGCAGAGCCGACTGCTTTCCAGCGTTGCCCCACCCGGTCGGTCCGTTGGCCTGAGAGATTCCGGGGAGGTTGCTCCTTCGGCGCCCCGGCGCTGGCT
>JANNBM010000068.1:0-121132 GCA_031385445.1 Paracoccaceae bacterium
CTGGGCATCCGTCCGGGCGATCGGGTGCGACACCGTATCTTTCCCAGCTAGCGCGATTGCCGTGCGCGCTTTCGCGTGGCATTAGCGCGGCCCAGTCGGGGTATAGCTCAGCCTGGTAGAGCGCCAGCTTTGGGAGCTGGATGTCGAGAGTTCGAATCCCTCTGCCCCGACCACTTTTCCCACCACACATTTGCAATTTCCCCGCCAGGGCCCCATCTTTGAACCCAGCCGGGGGACGCGATGACATTTCAATTTGATCACAGCTGGAAGCGCGATCTGCCGGGGCTTTATCTGGACCAAACGCCGGATATCGCCCCGGATCCATCGCTTGTGGTGCTGAACCGAACGCTTGCGGCAAAGCTGGGGCTGGATGCGGGCGATCTGGCGCGGCATGGGGCGGATTGGTTTTCGGGCGCGGGCTTGCCGCCGGGCGCGGAGCCGATTGCGCTGGCCTATGCCGGGCATCAGTTTGGCGGCTTCTCGCCGGTTCTGGGCGACGGTCGGGCGCATCTGCTGGGCGAGTTCATCGCACATGGCCAGCGCTTTGATCTGCAGCTGAAAGGATCGGGCCGCACGCCGTTTTCGCGCGGCGGCGATGGAAAGGCCGCCTTGGGGCCGATGCTGCGCGAATATCTGGTGTCGCAGTTTATGGCGGCAGCGGGCGTTCCGACCACGCGCTGCCTTGGCGTTGCGCGCACCGGCGCGCAGATTTTCCGCGAAACCGGCCGTTTGCCGGGGGCGGTGGTGGCGCGGGTTGCCAGCAGCCATATCCGGGTGGGATCGTTTCAGTTTCTGGCAGCGCGCGGCGATTTTGACGGGCTGCGCCGGCTTTTGGACTATACCATCGCCCGCCACGACCCCGATCTTGCCCCCGGCGACGCGCTGGGGCTATTTGACCGCGTGGCAGCGCGGCAGGCGCGGCTGATTGCGGGGTGGATGGGCCTTGGGTTCATTCACGGCGTGATGAACACCGACAATATGGCGCTGTCGGGCGAGACGATCGACTATGGACCCTGCGCGTTTATGGAAGCCTATGCTCCGGGGACGGTGTTTTCGTCGATCGACCGGCAGGGGCGCTATGCCTATGCCAATCAGCCGCTGATTCTGGGGTGGAATCTGGCGCGGCTGCTGGAGGCGCTGATCAGCTTTTTGGACCCCGACCCGGACCGTGCGGTTGATATTGCCAATGCGCGGCTGGACGGGATTGCCGGGCTTTATCAGCAGGCATGGCTGGCCGTGATGCGCGCAAAGCTGGGGCTTTTGGGCGAAGCGCCGGGCGATCTGGGGCTGGCAAACGGGCTTTTGGCGGCGATGGAGGGGCAGGGGGCGGATTGGACGCTGACCTTCCGGCGGCTGGCGCTGGCGGTAGAGACGGATAGTGCGGCGCTTGGCGGGCTGTTTGCCGATCCGGCGCGGCTGGGGCATTGGCTTTTGCAATGGCGGGCGCGGATTGGCGGCGATGCGGCGGGCACTGCGGCGCGGCTGCTTGCGGCCAATCCGGCGGTTATTCCGCGCAACCATCAGGTTGAAGCGGCGCTTGACGCGGCCACTGCGGGCGATATGGCCCCGTTTGAGACGCTTCTGGCGGCCATCGAGCGGCCGTTTGAGGCGAACGAAGCCTTCATGCTGCCTGCGCCGGGCCATTTGGCGCCCTATGTGACCTTTTGTGGCACGTGAGTCCGCGCTTGGGGCGTTGACGGCGCGGGCCATTGGCTCTTTACTCGCGCCATGACCCTGCGTTCCGATATCCATGACCGTCTCGCCACCTCGCTGCGCGAAGCCCGCAAGGCGCGCGGCCTGTCTTTGGACGGGGTTGCGAAGCTTTCGGGGGTTTCGCGGTCCATGGTCAGCCAGATTGAGCGCGGCGAAAGCTCGCCCACGGTGGCGACGCTTTGGAATCTGACCCAAGCCTTGCAGGTTGATTTTGCAGGGTTACTTGAGGCCAAGCCAGCGCCCGGGATCGTGGTGGTGCGCGCGGCGGCGGCGCCGGTGATCCATGGGCGCGGCACCGGCGTGCAGATTCGCATCCTGTCGCCAGCCGAGGCGGTGGGCGAGCATGAGGTCTATGATCTGGTGTTTCAAGAGGGCGGCTCTTTGGAAAGCGAGGCGCATTCAAACGGCTGCCAAGAGAATCTGACGGTGATCGAGGGCGCGTTGTTGGTGCGCTCGGGCGATGAGGACCAGCTTTTAGGGCCGGGCGACACAGCGCGGTATCCGGCGGACCGTCCGCACGCAATTGTCGCGGCAAACGGCGCAGCGCGGGCATTGCTGATCGTGCAGGACAGCTAGAACGCGGCCGACCTGGGCCAACGGCTTGTTGACTTTTCCCGCCTTGCGGATCAATATCCGTTAAAGTGGAGGATTTTCCGTCATGACAGATCAAGCCTTTTTGACCGCGATCACCGAGACCCTGAAGGGCATCGAGGCCGAGGGTTTGTTCAAGCGTGAGCGGCAGATCACCTCGGCCCAAGGGGCGCATGTGGTGGTCGGTGGGCGCAAGATGCTGAACCTGTGCGCCAATAATTATCTTGGGCTGGCAGATGATCCGCGTCTGATCGCGGCGGCGAAGGCGGCGATGGACGGGCACGGGTTTGGCATGGCCTCGGTCCGGTTTATCTGCGGCACGCAGGATTTGCACCGGGCGCTGGAAACGCGGCTGGCGACGTTTTTGGGGATGCAGGATGCGATCCTGTTCGCGGCCTGTTTTGACGCCAACGGCGGGCTGTTCGAGCCGCTGCTGGGCGAGGAAGATGCGATTGTCTCGGATAGTTTGAACCACGCCTCGATCATTGACGGGATACGGCTGTGCAAAGCGCGAAGGTTTCGATTTAAAAACAACGATATGGCCGATCTTGAGGCGCAGTTGCAGGTGGCGCGGGCGGGCGGCGCGCGGCATGTGATGATCGCGGCGGACGGGGTGTTTTCGATGGACGGCACCTTGGCGAACCTGCCGGAATTGACCCGTCTGGCCGCAAAATACGGCGCGGTGACGATGGTGGATGATTGCCATGCGACGGGGTTCATGGGGCCGGGCGGGCGCGGAACGGCGGCGCATCATGGGGTGAAGGTGGACATTCTGACCGGCACGTTGGGCAAGGCGCTTGGCGGCGCTTTGGGCGGTTATATCGCGGGGCCGCAGCCGGTGATCGACCTTTTGCGCCAACGCGCGCGGCCTTATCTGTTTTCCAATGCCTTGCCACCCGCGATCATCGGCGCGGCTTTGGCGGCGTTGGACATTGCCGAGGGAGCGGACGATCTGCGTGCGCAACTCTTTGAAAACGCAGCGCATTGGCGGGCCGGTTTAACTGCCGCCGGCTTCCGGCTTTTGCCCGGAGAGCATCCGATTATCCCCGTCATGGTGGGCGAGGCGCCCTTGGCGCAGGCCTTTGCGGCGGCGCTGGATGCGCGCGGCGTGATGGTTTCGGCGTTCTTCTTTCCGGTGGTGCCGAGGGGGCAGGCGCGAATCAGAACTCAGATGAATGCGGCGCTGACGCGGGGTGATCTGGATTTTGCTCTGACCGCCTTTGACGAGGCGGGACGCGAGACAGGGGTGCTGACATGAAAGCCTTGGTGAAAGACAAGCCGGAGGTCGGACTGTGGATGCAAGACCGCGCCGTGCCGGAGATCGGGCCGGACGATGTTTTGATCAAGGTGCAAAAAACCGGCATTTGCGGCACCGATATTCACATCTGGAACTGGGATGAATGGGCGGCAAAAACGGTGCCGGTGGGGCTGATCACCGGACACGAATTTGCCGGGACCATCGTGGCCATGGGCGCGCTGGTGGAAGGGCTGCAGATCGGGCAGCGCTGTTCGGGCGAGGGTCATCTGATTGGCAAATTGTCACGGCAAAGCCGGGCGGGCAAGTTTCATCTGGACCCAGAAACGCGCGGGATCGGGGTGAACGAGCCGGGGGCTTTTGCGGAGTATCTGCGGCTTCCGGCGTTTAATGTGGTGCCTTTGCCGGATGTGATCGACGATGAGATCGGGGCGATTTTGGACCCGCTTGGCAATGCGGTGCATACGGCGCTCAGCTTTGATCTGGTGGGCGAGGATGTTTTGATCACCGGGGCGGGGCCGATCGGGATCATGGCGGCGGCGGTCGCGCGGCATGTGGGGGCGCGGCACGTGGTGATCACGGATGTGAACCAGACGCGGCTGGATCTGGCCGCCGAGGTGGCGGATGTAACGCCGGTGAATGTGACGCGCGAGGATTTGCGGGACGTGCAGGCCCGGCTGAAGATCGTGCAGGGCTTTGATGTGGGCATGGAAATGTCGGGCAATCAGCAGGCGTTGGACCAGATGATCGGCGCTTTGGTGATGGGGGGGCGGATCGCGATGCTGGGCATTCCGCCGGGAAAATCGCCGGTCGACTGGAGCCGGATCGTGTTCAAGGCGATCACGATCAAGGGGGTCTACGGGCGCGAGATTTTCGAGACCTGGTACAAGATGATCGCGATGCTGGAAAACGGGCTGGAGGTGCGAAAGGTGATCACCCACCGCTTCAAGGTGGCCGATTTCGAGGCGGGGTTTGAGGTGATGCGGTCGGGGGCTTCGGGCAAGGTGGTCTTGGATTGGGGCTAAGGGGCGGTGCGTGACATCACGCACCCTACCCTTGATCTTCAGAGATGGACGCTTTTCAAATCCTAATCAAATCAAGGGTATAAGGCTTTTCGGTACCTGCATTTCTACCTGCTAAAGCCCGATAAGGCGCCGAATGTCGGCGGGTGTCGCCCCTTCGGCGCGGTATTTTGCCAAGGCGCGGGCATCGTCGCGTTTGGCGAGGCGCTTGGCGTTTTCATCGCGGATCAGGCGGTGGTGATGATAAGCGGGGGTGGGCAGGCCCAGCAACTTTTGCAGTACCATTTGCACGGCGGTCGCATCAAACAGATCTTCGCCGCGCGTGACCTCGGTGACGCCTTGGGCGGCATCATCGATCACAACGGCGAGGTGATACGACGTGCCGATGTCGCGGCGGGCGAGGACGATATCGCCGGTTTCAGCGATCATTTGGGCGGCAGTGAAGGTGTGGGCGCCGGGGCGCGTGCCGGTATCGGTAAAGGTCAGGGGGCCAGCGAGGGCCACGGCTTTGGCCATATTCAGCCGCGCCGCGCCGCCCCGGTGGCCCTTGCCTCGGCAAGTTCCGGGGTAGAGTGGGCCATCGGATCCGATCGTCGGCGCGCCTTCCTGCGGAGCCGAAAGCGCGGCCCTGATATCGGCGCGGCTGCAGGTGCAGTGGTAGATCAGATCAAGGCTGTACAGATGTGCAAGAGCTGCGTCATAGGCGACTGCCCGCTCTGACTGGCGCATGACCGGGCGATCCCAGATAAGGCCAAGCCATTGAAGGTCGTCGTAAATTTCAGCCTCATGGTCGGGACGGCAGCGCGCGGTGTCGATATCTTCGATCCGTAGCAAGAACCGATCCCCGCGCGCGGCAGCGATCATGGCGGCAAAGGCGTGACCCAGATGCAGGGGCCCGGTGGGCGAGGGCGCAAAGCGGGTTACGCGCCCAGCCATGCGCCAAACGCCGCCTTCGCGCGGTCGGTATAGGCCTTGTAGCGGTCTTTGCGGCCCCGGCGTCCGCCTTTGGCGTCAATCGGGGGGAACAGCCCGAAATTGACGTTCATCGGCTGAAAAGTTTTCGCCTCGGCGCCGCCGGTGATGTGATGGATCAGCGCGCCCATCGCGGTGCCTTGCGGCGGAGGCGGCAGATTGCGGCCAAGGAGTTCGGCGGCGGCCATGCGCCCCGCAAGCAGGCCCATGGCGGCGGATTCGACATAACCCTCAACGCCGGTGATCTGGCCGGCAAAGCGGATATTGGGCCGCGATTTCAGGCGCATCTGATCATCCAGCAGCGTGGGCGAGTTGATGAATGTGTTGCGGTGGATGCCGCCAAGGCGGGCAAAGCTGGCATTTTCCATGCCCGGAATCATCTTGAAAACAGAGGTTTGCGCGCCATACTTCATCTTGGTCTGAAAGCCGACGATGTTGTAAAGCGTGCCCAGTTTATTGTCGCGTCGCAGTTGCACGACGGCATAGGGCTTGCGGTCCGAATGCGGGTTGGTCAGGCCGACCGGCTTCATCGGGCCAAAGCGCGGGGTCTGGTGGCCGCGTTCGGCCATCACCTCGATCGGCAGGCAGCCGTCGAAATAAGCGGCGGTTTCGCCATCGTGAAATTCGGTCTTTTCGGCGGCGAGCATGGCCTCGATGAAAGCGTCATACTGATCGCGGTCCATCGGGCAATTCAGATAGGCGGTCTGTTCTTCGATGGTTTCGCCCTTGTCATACCGCGACTGCATCCAAGCCACGGACATATCGATGCTGTCGGCATAAACGATGGGGGCGATGGCATCGAAAAACGCCAAAGCGTCGGCGCCAGTATGGGCGCGGATCGATTGGGCGAGGGTGCCCGAGGTCAGCGGGCCGGTGGCGATGATCCAAGTGCCAGTTGATGGAAGGTCGGTAACCTCTTCATAATCAACGATGATCAACGGATGTGCCAGCAGCTTTTGAGTGACGGCTGCCGCGAAGGGATCACGATCAACGGCGAGCGCGCCGCCTGCAGGCAAGCGGTGGCGCATCGCCATGTCCATGATCAAACCGCCCGCTGCGCGCATTTCCCAATGCAAAAGGCCAACGGCGTTTTGCTCATCATCATCCGAGCGGAAGGAATTGGAGCAGACCATTTCTGCGAAATGCCCGGTGCGGTGGGCAAAGGTGCCGACCTTGGGGCGCATTTCGTGAAGGGTCACGGGCACGCCCGCCTGTGCGGCCTGCCAGGCGGCTTCGGATCCGGCCATGCCGCCGCCAATGATGTGAAGTGTGTCGGTCATAGCAGGCATCTAGCGCCGCAATGCAAAAGGGGCAAGCCGCGCTTGCCCCTTCGCCGCTTTTGGAAGGGCAGATTACTTGTCGAGGGCGACAGCGCCCGCGCCGTGGGCGAAAATCATCAGGAAACCGCCAGCGATGGCGAAATTTTTAAGGAACATCGTCATCTGGATCTGATCGGCGAAATTGTTGTGAAAGACCGCCGCGGTGAATACGCAGAAACCGGCGCCGGCAAGTGCCGCGAGGCGGGTTTTGAAGCCGACGAGAATGGCCAGACCCAGGCCAATTTCGAAGATGATCGCGGGCCAGGCCAGAAAGCCCGGCAGACCGACGGATTGAATATAGCCAGCGATGCCAGCGGGATCCGCCAGTTTGCCGAGGCCAGCCATCAAGAAAAGGCCACCGATGAGGATGCGCGCAATGAGCGGCGCAAATTTAGAAAGTTGGTCCATGATATCTTCCCTCTACCCAAAACCCGTCGTTGCGGGCTGGGACATGTTAGCGAAGGCAGGGCCCACAGGGAATGCAAAAATGCGCAGGGCGGGCCTGCAATTTCGCACAGATTGGAGGCGTCAGACGGGGCGGAACAGGCGTGCAAGGTGGTGGGTGTGCAGAGCTTCGGGGCTTGAGGCGTCGAAACCAAGGCTTGCAGCCTTTTGGAAAAAGCCGGGCGCGGGCAGGGAGGAGCCGCGCGCGGTGACAAGGGCGGCACGCAGGGGGCGGTTTGCGGCGGCGTCAATGTCCATCAGCGTTTCGAGGGCGGCGGTGAGTTTGGCGATGGAGCCGGGGCCGGGGATGGCAAGGTCAGCGGCGAGCGCGCCATAAGTGCTGGTGTGGCCCTCGGCGGCGAGCGCGGCGAGGCGGGCGCTGAGGCGGGGCACGAGCCCCGCCGCATCGTTCATTCTTCCTCGCCCTGTTCGGCCACGCGGGCCACGGACACCACAACTTCGTCCGTGCCGACGTTGAACACCTTCACCCCCCCTGCGGAGCGCGAGCGGAAGGATATTTGGCCGACAGGCACGCGGATCGACTGGCCGGTGGAGGTGGCCAGCATGATCTGGTCTGACGGATCGACGGGGAAGGAGGCAACCAAGGGGCCGCCGCGCATGGCGCCGTCCATCGCCTTCACGCCCATGCCGCCACGCCCGCGCACGGGGTAATCGTGCGAGGAGGACAGTTTGCCGGTGCCAGACGCGGTGATCGTCAGGATCAGATCCTCGGCCGCCGACATCTCGGCATAGCGTTCGGTGGACAATTGGCCGTCGGCAACGGCGTCGTCTTCGTCGTCCTCCACCTCGTCCGGCGCGCCGGCCATCAAGCGGCGCTGTTTAAGGTAAAGCGCGCGTTCGGCCGGGTCGGCTTCGAAATGGCGGATGATGGCCATCGAGACGACCATATCTTTGCTGCCCAAACGGATGCCGCGCACACCGGTCGATCCACGCGATTTGAACACGCGGATGTCGGTGGTGGAAAACCGGATGGCGCGGCCAGAGGAGGTGACGAGCATGACATCGTCGTTTTCATCAGCAATGGCAGCGTTCACCAGCGTCACGCCTTCGGGCAGGTTCATCGCGATCTTGCCGTTGCGCTTGACGTTGGTGAAATCGGACAAATCGTTCTGGCGCACGTCGCCGTCCGAGGTGGCAAACACGATCTGCAGGTTTTCCCACTCTTCTTCGGGCACATCGACGGGCATCAACGCGGCGATCGAAACGCCCTGTTCAATCGGCAGGATGTTGATCATCGCCTTGCCCTTTGCCTGCCGTCCCGCCATGGGCAAGCGCCAGGTTTTCAGCTTGTAGACCATGCCGTCAGTTGTGAAAAACAAGAGCCAAGTGTGCGTATTTGCGACGAAAAGCGTGGTGACGACATCATCCTGTTTGGTGGACATGGAGGACAGACCCTTGCCGCCGCGATTCTGGCTGCGGAATTCGGCGAGGGGGGTGCGTTTGATATAGCCGCCCGAGGTGATGGTCACGACCATATCCTCGCGCTCGATCAGGTCTTCGTCTTCCATATCGCCAGACCAATCAATGATCTCGGTGCGGCGGGGCACGGCGAAATTGGTGCGCACTTCCGACAATTCGGTCGAAATGATCGCCATGATCCGCTCTCGCGAGCCAAGGATTTCCAGGAAATCCTTGATTTTGGCGGCAAGCTCTTCGAGCTCGTCGGTGACTTCCTTGACGCCGATGGCCGTCAGGCGTTGCAAGCGCAGCTCGAGAATCGCGCGGGCCTGCACTTCGGACAGGTTATAGGTGCCATCGTCGTTCATCGTGTGGCTTGGATCGTCGATCAGCCGGATATAGGCGGCGATGTCATGGGCGGGCCAGCGGCGGGTCATCAGCTTTTCGCGGGCCTCGGCGGCATCGGCAGAGGCGCGGATGGTGCGCACCACCTCGTCCACATTGGTTACGGCGACGGCCAAACCGCAAAGCACATGGCTGCGCTCGCGGGCTTTGCGCAGCTCGAACGCGGTGCGGCGGGCGACGACTTCTTCGCGGAAGATGATGAAATTGGTCAGAAAATCCCGAAGCGTCAAAGTTTCGGGGCGCCCACCGTTGAGCGCCAGCATGTTGCAGGCAAAGGACACTTGCAGCGGGGTGAAACGGTAAAGCTGGTTCAGAACGACATCGGCGGTCGCATCGCGCTTCAACTCGATCACCACGCGCACGCCGATCCGGTCGGATTCGTCGGCCACACCCGAGATCCCTTCGATGCGCTTTTCGCGCACCAATTCGGCGATGGTTTCGATCATGCGGGCCTTGTTGACCTGATAGGGAACTTCGTCAACGACGATGGCCCAGCGGTCTTTGCGGATCTCTTCGATATGGGTTTTTGCGCGGATGATGACCGAACCGCGCCCTTCGAGATAGGCTTTGCGCGCGCCCGAGCGGCCCAGGATCGTGGCCCCGGTCGGGAAATCGGGGGCAGGGATGATCTCCATCAGGGCTTCGGCGGACAGGTCAGGATTGGCGATCAGCGCGAGGGTGCCGTCGATCACTTCGCCTAGGTTATGCGGCGGAATACGCGTGGCCATGCCAACCGCGATGCCCTCGGCGCCGTTGACCAGCATGTTGGGATAGCGCGCGGGCAGGACCGTGGGTTCGCGGTCTTTGCCATCATAATTGTCCTGGAAATCAACGGTTTCCTTGTCGATATCGGCAAGAAGGAAGGCGGCGGGCTTGTCCATCCGCACTTCGGTATAGCGCATGGCGGCGGCGTTATCGCCGTCCATCGAGCCGAAGTTGCCTTGACCGTCCAAAAGTTTCAAAGACATCGAAAACGGCTGCGCCATGCGCACCAGCGCGTCGTAAATCGCACTGTCGCCGTGGGGGTGGTATTTGCCCATGGTATCGCCGACCGGGCGCGCCGATTTGCGATAGGATTTGTCATGGGTGTTGCCGGTTTCGTGCATGGCAAACAGGATGCGGCGGTGGACCGGTTTCAGACCATCGCGCAGATCAGGAATTGCGCGGCTGACGATGACCGACATGGCATAGTCGAGGTATGCCGTTTTCATCTCGGCCACGATGTCGATCTGCGGGCCTGAATGGGGGTTGCGCGGCGGGGGCGCTTCGGCGTTGTCGATGTCGTCCGGCGTATCGGTCATCTGTCCTCGGGTGCCCCGCAGCGGGGTCTATATTTAGCTTAAATGACCCTACACCATCCAAGCTATGGGGTGCAATGGCGGGGCGCCGCGCAGGTCAAAAACCTTCGCTGGCGCGGGCAAATGGATGGGGTAATCTGCGAAAATTGTCAGGTGAGGGGTTGAGATAATGGTGTCGCGGCGGGTGGTTTTGTCGGGGGCGGCGGCTTTTGGGCTGAGCGCTTGTGTGGGGGGCAGTTCGGCCAGTCCGGCGGCCGCGCAAAGCTGGCCTGCGGTGCAAAACGACGGATTCGATCAGTGGCTGGAGGGGATGCAGGGCCGGGCGGCGGCGCGGGGGATTTCCGGGGCGGGAAAAGCGGCGTTGGGGCGGGCGGGCTTTCTTCCTTTGGTGATCGAGAAATCGCAGTATCAGACCGAATTTGCCCGCACGACCGAGGATTATCTGGCAATCGCAACGGCGCCGGACCGCGTGGCGCAGGGGCGGCGGGAATTTGCCGCGCGGGCCGGGCTTTTGGCGCGGATCGAGGCCGCTTATGGGGTTGCGCCGCAGATCGTGACGGCAATCTGGGGGATGGAAAGCCGGTATGGAGCGCGGATGGGCGATGCGCCGTTGATCTCGGCACTGGCGACGCTGTCTTATGCGGGGCGGAGGGCGGATTTCTTTGAAGGGCAGCTGATTGCAGCGCTGAAAATTCTGGACCGGGGCGATATCACGGCGGACCGGATGACTGGGTCTTGGGCGGGGGCGATGGGGCATACCCAGTTTATCCCGACGACATTTCTGGCCGCGGCGGTGGATTTCACCGGCGATGGGCGGCGCGATATCTGGGGGAGCGATCCGGCGGACGCGCTGGCCTCGACGGCGGCGTATTTGCGCGGGGCGGGTTGGCGGCCGGGCGGGCTTTGGGGGGTTGAGGTGCAGGTTCCGGCGGGCGCGCGCAAGAATGGGGCGAAGCGGTCTGCGGCGGCGTGGCGCGATCAGGGGGTGACGGTTGCGAGGGGTGGGGCGGTGCCCGATCACGGGACGGCCACCTTGCATTTGACCGGGGGCTCTGGAACGCCAGCATTTCTTTTATTTCGTAATTTCAATGTAATACTGCGGTATAATAACGCCTTCAACTATGGGCTTGGCATTGGGGTTCTGTCGGACAGGATCGCGGGCGGCGGGCCATTGCGCGGGCAATTTCCACCCGATGCGGCGGGCATGTCGCTGAGTGACCGGCAGGCGTTGCAAGGCAAATTGGCGGCGTTAGGGTATGATGTGGGCACGCCCGATGGGGTGATCGGCGACAAGACGCGGGCGGCGATTGCCGATTATCAGCGGCGCAATGCCTTGCCGATTACGGGGGAGCCGACGCTGGCGCTGCTGGCGCGGCTTTAACGCGCGCGCATCACCATGCCGAACAGATCGCGCGGATCGTCGGGGTCGGCGATCATGTCCAGCTGATCACAAAGCCCGGTGGATTTCATCGCCCGGGCGACGTAGCGCAGGGCGCTGAAATCTTCGATGGCAAAGCCGACGGAATCAAACAGGGTCAGATCGCGGGCATTTGTGCGGCCCTTGGCGGCGCCAGTGATGACTTGCCACAGTTCGGTGACGGGGTGATCGGCGGGCAGCTGTTGAATCTCGCCTTCGATCCGGGTTTGGGCGGGGTATTCCACGAAGATCCCGGCGCGCAGCAGGATATCGCGGTGCAATTCGGTCTTGCCCGGGCAATCGCCGCCAACGGCGTTTATATGCACGCCCGCGCCGACCATGTTGTCGGTCAGGATCGTGGCATATTGTTTGTCTGCGGTGACGGTGGTGATGATCTGCGCGCCAAGGATCGCGGCTTCGGCGGTTTGGCACGGCACCACGGTGATTCCGCACCCGGCCAGATTGCGCGCGCATTTCGCGGTGGCGGCGGGGTCTATGTCGTGAAGCCGCACCTCGGTGATGCCACAGATGGACTTGAACGCGAGCGCCTGAAATTCGGACTGCGCGCCGTTGCCGATCAGGGCCATGGTGTCCGCCCCTGCTGGCGCAAGCCATTTGGCGGCCATGGCAGAGGTCGCGGCGGTGCGCAGCGCGGTCAGGATGGTCATTTCGGACAACAGCAGCGGATAGCCGGTGGCAACATCGGCCAGAAGGCCGAAGGCGGTGACGGTTTGCAGGCCCTGCGCCATGTTCGACGGATGGCCGTTGACGTATTTGAAGCCGTAAGTCTCGCCATCCGAGGTTGGCATCAATTCAATCACGCCAACGTCCGAATGGCTGGCGACGCGCGGGGTTTTGTCGAACAGGGGCCAGCGGCGAAAGTCGTCCTCGATTTCGACGGCCAGATCCTGCATGAACCGTTCCACCCCGATATGGTGCACCAGTTTCATCATTTTATCGACCGAGACGAAGGGCACAAAGGCCTGTTTTGAGGGCGCGGGTGCCATGGTTTTTCCTGAGTTAGTAGCTGCGGGTGGGGCGGTCAAAGACCTTTTTGCCCATCAATGAGCCGACCAGATCGACCATCAAAATCGCGGTCTTGCCGCGCTCGTCAAGGAAGGGGTTCAACTCCACAAGGTCCAGCGAGGTGACAAGGCCGGATTCGTGCAAAAGTTCCATCACCAGATGCGCTTCGCGAAAGGTGGCGCCGCCCGGAACGGTGGTGCCCACGGCGGGGGCGATAGCGGGGTCAAGGAAATCGACGTCAAGCGAGACATGCAACATGCCGCCCGCATCGCGCACGGTGGTCAGAAACTCGCGCAAGGGGGCGACGATGCCGCGCTCGTCCAGCAGGCGCATGTCATTGATCGCGATGTCGGCTTTGAGCAGGGCCGCGTGTTCGGCGGGATCGACGGAGCGGATGCCGTAAAGGCAGATACGCTGCGGCGGGATCGGGGCGGGGAAGGGCGGCAAGCATTCAAAGCCGCTGCGCCCGGCGATATAGGCGACGGGGGTGCCGTGCAGGTTGCCCGATGTCGTGGTCATCGGCGTGTGAAAATCGCTGTGCGCGTCGAGCCAAAGGAGGAAAAGCGGGCGGCCGGCGCGGCTGGCGAAATTGGCGGCGCCGGTGACGGTGCCAAGGGCAAGCGAGTGATCGCCGCCAAGGATGATCGGCAGACTGCCCTGCGACAGGGCATCATCGACCTTGTCGGCCAAAAGCTGCGTCCAACCCAGAACCTGCGGCAGGGAATGGACGGCAGGGTTGGGGCAGCTGACGTCTTGCAGGTCGGGCAGCACCATATCGCCCCAATCGTCAACGCCGTGCCCAAGATCGCGCACCTCGCGCGCCAGACCGGCAACGCGGTAGGCGGCTGGCCCCATCAGGCAACCCGCGCGCTTTTGCCCCTCGTCCACGGGGGCGCCGATCAGTATGCAATTTGCCATGGGTATTCCTCTTTGGCCAAGTGTCTGTCCGTATTGCGGCGAATCCTATCGCCATTTATCGCAGTTCGGATAGAATAATGTGCAAAATGGCAAAGGAATTGATTGAAATGGACGATCTGGATCACCGATTGATTGCCGAGCTGCGGCGGGACGGGCGGGCGTCCTTGTCGGACCTGGCCGCGCGATTGACGCTGAGCCGGGCGACAGTGCGGGCACGGATGGAACGGTTGACAGCCAAGGGCGAGATTGCCGGGTTCAGCGTGCTGACGCGCGGCGATGTCAGCGAGGCACCGGTGCGCGGGCTGATGATGATCGGAATAGAGGGGCGGGGCGGCGAGAAGGTGATGGCGCGGCTGACCGGGATTCCGGCGGTGATGGCAGTGCATTCGACCAACGGCAAGTGGGATTTGATTGCAGAGCTGGCGACGTTGACCCTTCAGGAATTGGATGATGTGATCCACCGGATCCGCAATATTGACGGGGTGATGCGGTCGGAAACCAATTTGCTGCTGTCAACGCGCCGGGCCGGGCGGCGATAGGCGGCGGATCACGGGGGTTTGACATTGAAGCTGCGCATGATCCGCTTAGAATAGACATAACGGAACAAGGATGGCAGTGATGATCACCGAGTTGGGACATTTTGCGCTGGTGCTCGCGCTTGGGGTGGCGCTGATCCAGATGGTTTTGCCGATCTGGGGCGCGCAGACGGGCAATAGCCGGATGATGGCGATTGCGGGGCCGGCGGCGGTGGTACAGTTCGTGCTGGTCGCGGCGGCCTTTGCGGCCTTGACGATGGCCTTTGTGACCTCGGATTTCTCGCTGGCGCTCGTGGTGAACAATTCCCACACGCTGAAGCCGCTTTTGTACAAATTTGCCGGGGTCTGGGGCAATCACGAAGGCTCGCTGTTGCTGTGGGTGCTGGATCTGTCAGGGTTTTCGGCGGCGGCGGTGTGGTTTGGGCAGAATTTGCCGCAGCGGCTGAAGGCGCGGGTTTTGGGGGTGCAGGGGGCGATTGGCGCGGCGTTTCTGGCGTTCATGCTGTTCACGTCGAACCCGTTTTTGCGGCTGGAATCGCCGCCGATGAATGGCGGCGATCTGAACCCCTTGCTGCAAGACCCCGGTTTGGCCTTTCACCCGCCGTTTTTATATCTGGGCTATGTCGGCCTTTCCATGAGCTTTTCCTTTGCCGTTGCGGCCTTGCTGGAGGGCCGGGTTGATGCGGCTTGGGGGCGCTGGGTGCGGCCATGGACGCTGGCGGCATGGATTTTTCTGACCATTGGTATCTCGCTTGGCTCGTGGTGGGCGTATTACGAGCTTGGCTGGGGCGGGTTTTGGTTTTGGGATCCGGTTGAAAACGCCTCGCTGATGCCGTGGCTGTTCGCGACGGCCTTGCTGCATTCGGCCATCGTGGTGGAAAAGCGCGAAAGCCTGAAGGCCTGGACGGTGCTTTTGGCGATCATGGCCTTTGGCTTTTCGCTGATCGGCACGTTTATCGTGCGCTCGGGTGTGATCACCTCGGTGCATGCCTTTGCCGAAGACCCCTCGCGAGGCGTCGTGATCTTGTTCTTGCTGGTGGTGTTTGTCGGCGGTGCGCTGATGCTGTTTGCGGCGCGGGCGGGCGCGCTGGAGGCAAAGGGCGCGTTTCAGATCGTCAGCCGGGAAAGCGCGCTGGTGGCCAATAACCTGCTGCTTTCGGTGTCGGCGCTGGTGGTTTTTGTCGGAACAATCTGGCCTTTGGTGGCGGAGCTGGCCTTTGGCCGGGTGATTTCGGTGGGCGAGCCGTTTTTCAAGGCAGCGTTCACGCCGTTTTTTGTGGGCCTTGCGGTGATTATGCCCATCGGCTCGATTCTGGCGTGGAAGCGCGGAGATCTGGGGCGGTCGGTGCGGGGACTTTGGCCGGTGGCGATTTTGGTGCTGGCCTTTGTGGGGCTGGCCTGGGCGATGGCAACCACGCGCACGCTTTTGGGGCCGATCGGAGCGGGGCTTGGCGCTTGGGTTATTTTTGGCGCGCTGTCTGATCTGTGGGGGCGCACGGGGCGGGGCGCGTTTTTGGGCCGGGCAGGGCGGATGTTGCGGCTGCCGCGCGCCGATTTTGGGCGGATGTTTGCCCATGGCGGGCTGGGCGCGGTGATCTTTGCCGCCGCCGCAATGAACGCTTGGGTGGTCGAAGATATCCTGGTGGTCAAGGCGGGCGAGAGCTTTGCCTTGGGCGGCTACGAGGTGCAACTGGTCGCGGTAAATGAGGTGAAGGGGCCGAATTACACCTCCTCCATGGCAGAAATGCGGGTCAGCCGCGATGGGGCCGAGGTGGTTCGGCTTTTCCCCGAAAAGCGGTTCTATCCGGTGGCGGGGATGCCAACGACCGAAGCCGCGATTGATTACGGATTTTGGCGCGATCTCTATCTGGTGATCGGCGATCCGCAGGACGGCGGCGGCTGGGCGGTGCGCAGTTACATCAAGCCCTTTGCCAACTGGCTTTGGGGCGGGGCGCTGCTCATGGCGTTTGGCGGGTTTTTAAGCCTGTCGGACCGTCGATATCGCATCGCGGCGGGGGCAGCAAAGCGGCGTTCGGCGGCAGTGCCCGCCGAATGAAAGGTCGTTTTTTCATCCTCGCTTTTGCGGCGGCGCTGAGCCTTGCACCAATGCCGTGGGCCGGAGCCGTTGAGCCGGGCGAGATCCTGGCCGATCCGGCGCTTGAAGCGCGGGCGCGGGACATTTCAAAGGGGCTGCGCTGTTTGGTGTGCCGCAATGAAAACATCGACGACAGCGATGCGGCGCTGGCGCGGGATTTGCGGATATTGCTGCGGGACCGGATCAGTGCGGGCGACAGCGATGCGCAGGCAGTGGGATTTATCGTCGATCGCTACGGCGAATATGTGCTGTTGTCGCCAAGGACCGATGGCGCGGCTTTGGTTGTCTGGCTTGCGGGGCCGGTGATGCTGCTGCTTGGCGGGGCCCTGGCGGTGCAAATGCTGCGGCGGCGGGCGCGGGTTTTGCCGCCGGAGGCGCTGAGCGACGAGGAAGAGGCGCAGCTGCGCGCGGCGCTGACGCGGCAGACGTGACGTTTGGTTACGGCTGACCCGGGGCCTTTGGTCCGCTATCTTTTCACGGCGGGCCTGCATGTGGGGGCCCGTGCCATGGGGAGATTGCCGATGCCTGATGATCCGGTGCTTTACGCGGTGCAGGACGGCGTGGCGACAATCACGCTGAACCGGCCGGAGGTGATGAACGCGCTGAGCGCCCGGCTGCGCGCCGATCTTCTGGCGGCGCTCGGGCGGGCGGCGGGTGAGGCACGGGTGATCGTGTTGACCGGGGCGGGGCGGGCGTTCTGCTCGGGTCAGGATCTGGTGGACGCGCAGGCGCTTGGCGCGGTGGATTTTGAACGCATCCTGAACGACGAATACGTGCCACTGATCCGCGCGATTGCGGATTGCCCTGTGCCGGTGATTGCTGCAGTCAACGGGGCGGCGGCGGGGGCGGGGGCCAATCTGGCGCTCGCCTGCGATGTGGTGATCGCCTGCGAAAGCGCCAGTTTCATTCAGGCTTTCACGCGGATCGGGCTGATGCCGGATGCGGGCGGGACCTATTGGTTGCCGCGTCAGGTGGGGATGGCGCGGGCGATGGGGGCGATGCTGTTTGCCGAAAAGATCAGCGCGGGGCAGGCGGCAGAATGGGGGATGATCTGGGAGGCGGTGCCGGACGCGCGGTTTGCGGGCGTCGTCGCGGCGCGGGCAGGGGCGCTGGCGGCGGGGCCGGGGTTGGCGTTTGCGGCTGTGAAGCAGGCTTTGCGGGCGAGTGCGGATAAAGATCTGATGGGGCAACTGGCGCTGGAGGCGCGGCTGCAGGGGCAGCTTGGCGGCACGCGCGATTTGGCCGAAGGGGTGGCGGCGTTTTTGGCAAAGCGCGCGCCGCGATTTGAAGGGCGCTAAGAGGGGGCTCTGCCCCCAAGCCTGTGTTTTTTCAAGAAAAACACAGGCTCTCCCCCGGGATATTTAGAGACAGATGAATGGTTTAGACGCCGCGCGACTGGGCGGCAACGCCGGTGCGGGCGATTTCGCGCAGACCAAGCGGGCGCATCAGATCGGCGAAAGCGTCGATTTTTTCCGGTGTGCCGGTCATCTCGAACACGAAGCTTTCCAGCGTGCTGTCGACCACATTGGCGCGGAAAATCTCGGCCAGACGCAAGGCTTCGATGCGGGCCTCGCCTTTGCCGGACACTTTGACCAAAGCGAGTTCGCGCTGAACGCTTGGGCCTTCTGCGGTCAGATCGTGGACCTCGTGGACAGGAACCATCCGGCGCAGCTGCGCTTCGATCTGGTCGATCACCTGCGGCGTGCCGTGCGTGACCACGGTGATGCGGCTGCGGTGGCCGGTGTGATCTACCTCGGCCACCGTCAGGCTGTCGATGTTATAGCCGCGCCCGGAAAACAGGCCGATGACCCGCGCCAGAACCCCCGGTTCGTTTTCGACGATGACGGCGAGGGTATGGGCCTCGATCACCTCGGCATTGGGATCGCGCAGCTCGTAGGCCGAATGGCTGGTGGAGCCTTTTTTGATGTTCAGTGCGGACATGGGCAGCGCGTTCCTATTCTAGCGATGGGTCAATGAAACTGACGGGCATTTTGGAAGAGCGATCGACGATCAGGCGGTAAATGTCGGGGCGGGCGTAGTGGCCGACGACGTCGAATTTTTGCCGGGCAAGACGGACCTCCGAGAGGTCGATATCGGCCATGAGCAGGCCCTTTTTGCGCCGCATCGGGCCGGCGACGATGTTCCCCTCGGGCGAGCAGATGATCCCATTACCGGGGTGCAGCCAGTTGCCCTTTCCTGGCGCTGTTCTTTGCCGCTGTGGAAAGTCGGCTGGAAAGTCATCATCTTCAAGGGTCAAGGAGACACCGACTACAAAGGCCGAACTTTCTCGACCGATGTGCTGCATCGAAGCCAGCCACCTATCATCGGGATCGGCCGTCGGCGCGCAATAAATTTCGACATTCTGCGCATAGATCGCAGCCCGGGCGAGGGGCATGTAGTTTTCCCAACACAGCAGTGCACCCACCCGGCCCACAGCGGTCTCCACCACACGAACGCCGCGCCCATCGCCAAAGCCCCAGACTGTACGTTCGACATCCGTGGGCATACATTTGCGGTGGACATTCAAGATAGTTCCATCGGCATCAATGATCACGGCTGTGTTGTAGAGCGTGCCAGCGCTTTGATCGGAAGCGCGTTCGTTGATACCGGTGACAATCACGATCCCATGCGCGCGTGCCGCCTCTTTGAGAGGTGCCAAACCGTCGCGCGACAAGTCCACCGAATTGCGAAACAGCCGTGCATAGATGGATTTGATCGCGGCATTGTCCCCGAATGCCGATAGTACCCAAGCGTAATCTGGATAGCCAGGAAACCATGCTTCCGGAAAAACCAGCATTTCAATGCCTTGAGAAGCGGCACGCGCCACGATTTCGGTGGCGCGTTCAAAACATTGTGCCAGGTCAAACAAGACCGGTGATTCCTGTACGGCGGCAATGCGTGGCATCGTTTTGCTCCCCTTACAATGTGGTTAAACCAGCACCGCCCCCTTGGCACCAATAACCCCCGCGGTATCCGCGTCGCCGAGCAGCATCTCATTGTGCGGCTTGCCGGAGGGGATCATCGGGAAGCAGTTTTCGTGCTTTTCCACCCGGCAATCGAAAATCACCGGGCCATCATAGGCGAGCATTTCGCGGATCGCCTCGTCCAGGTCGGCGGGATCGTCGATGCGGATGCCTTTGCAGCCAAAGGCCTCGGCCAGTTTCACGAAATCGGGCAGGCTTTCCGACCATGACGACGAATAGCGCTGGCCGTGCAGCAATTCCTGCCACTGGCGCACCATGCCGAGGCGTTCGTTGTTCAGGATGAACTGCTTGACAGGCGCGCGGAACTGCATCGCGGTGCCCATTTCCTGCATGTTCATCAGCCACGACGCCTCACCAGCGACGTTGATCACCAGCGCGTCCGGGTGGGCCATTTGCACACCGATCGAGGCGGGCAGGCCATAGCCCATGGTGCCAAGACCGCCGCTGGTCATCCAGCGGTTGGGGCCTTCAAAACCTAAAAACTGCGCGGCCCACATCTGATGCTGGCCGACCTCGGTGGTGATATAACGGTCCATGCCGCGGGTCAGCGCTTCGAGGCGTTGCAGCGCGTATTGCGGTTTGATCACCGTGTCCGAATTTTTGTAGGTCAGGCACTTGACCGCCTGCCATTCGGCGATCTGTTTCCACCATTTTGCCAGACCTGCCGTGTTGGTTTTGCTGCCGCGCGCTTTCCAAATACGCAGGGCGTCTTGCAGCACGTTCGCCACATCGCCGACGATGCCGACATCGACGCGGATCACTTTGTTGATCGACGAGGGGTCAATGTCGATATGAACTTTGCGCGAATGGGGCGCGAAATCTTTCAGGCGGCCGGTGATGCGGTCGTCAAAGCGCGCGCCGATGTTGATCATCAGATCGCAGCCGTGCATGGCGAGGTTCGCCTCGTAAAGGCCGTGCATGCCCAGCATGCCGATCCACGATGTGCCAGAAGCGGGATAAGCGCCGAGGCCCATCAGCGTGGAGGTGATGGGAAAGCCGGTGGCCGCCACGAATTCGCGCAGAAGCTGGCTGGCGGCGGGGCCAGAGTTGATCACGCCGCCGCCGGTGTAAAACAGCGGGCGTTCGGCGGTTTCCAGCATTTCCACCATGCGGGTGATCGCGGCCTCGTCACCTTTGACGCGGGGTTGATAATGAGAGGTTTTGGCACTTTGCATCGGGGTGTAATCGCCGATGGCAAATTGCACATCCTTTGGAATGTCCACCAGAACCGGCCCCGGACGGCCCGAGCGCGAGACGTGGAAGGCCTGATGGATGGTTTCGGCCAGACGGTTGGTGTCTTTCACCAGCCAGTTCATTTTCGTGCAGGGGCGGGTGATGCCGACGGTATCAGCCTCCTGAAAGCCGTCGGTGCCGATCATGAACGTCGGCACTTGGCCCGAGATCACCAGAATGGGAATGGAGTCCATCAGCGCGTCGGTCAGCCCTGTCACGGCATTGGTCGCACCGGGGCCAGAGGTGACGAGCGCGACGCCAACCTTGCCGGTGGAGCGCGCATAGCCTTCGGCCATGTGAACCGCGCCTTGCTCGTGCCGCACGAGGACGTGGCGGATATCGTTTTGCTGAAAGATCTCGTCATAGATCGGCAGAACTGCCCCGCCGGGATAGCCAAAGACCACCTCGACACCCTGATCCTTCAGGGCTTGAACCACCATTCTGGCGCCGCTCATCTGTTTGTTCATTCCGCTTCGTCCTTTTGCTGCCGCCAGCGCGGCCCCACTTTCAGGCATAAAAAAACCCCCGACGGTGTTTCGGGGGCGCATGGTCCTTGTCAGGGAAAACCGTTACCGGCCCATGCGCGTCCTTCGTACAATAATGACTAGGTTCAGCATCTCTGCCCCTTTTTGGCCGATCAATGGCCTGCGCCGTGACTTTAAGGGTGCGACATGGGGGCGTCAACAGCAAAATAGATGAAAATATGTCGCGGAGGCGGTATTTTTTGAAATATAATTACTTAGATCGGTAATTCTGCGCAATTTCCGCAAAATTTGGCGCGGTGCAGGCTGTTGACGGCAATGGTCTGTTGGTTCAGGGCTGGAACTGAACCAGATCCCATCGGTTGCCGAAGATGTCGCGCCAGACGGCGACGGTGCCGTAAGACTCATCGCGCGGCGCCTCTTCGAAGTGGATGCCATGGGCCAGCATCGCGGCATGATCGCGCGCGAAATCGTCCGTTTGCAGAAAAAGCCAGACGCGCCCGGCCCCTTGCGCGCCGATGGCCGCACTTTGATCGGGCCCATCAGCCCGCGCCAGCACGATCTGGCAGCCCCCGCCGGGCGGCTGCACAGTGACCCAGCGTTTGCGGCCTTCATCCAGATCGGCAGTCAGAATGAAGCCGAGTTTGCCGCAGAAAAACGCGATGGCTGTGTCATAGTCCGGCACAATCAGGCTGATCAGGCCAAGGGTTGCCCCGGTCAATGCGGATCACCTTTTGGGGTGCGCGCTTCGGGCAGACTGATCCGCGCGACCTGTTCCGAAATTGGATCGACCGACAAAGGATGCAATTCCGCGGAATGGCTTTTGGGATCGCCAATCGGCTGCCACTCGCCGCCCTTGAAAATCTCCAGCGCGCTGAAGCTGGCCTTATAGCCCATCTTGCGGCTGCCCGGCACCCAATAGCCAAGGTAGATATAGGGCAAGCCCGCCTCACGCGCGATTTCGATATGGTCCAGAATGGCGAAGGTGCCAAGGCTGAGGTCGGGCAGGTCCGGGTCGTAAAAGCTGTAAACCATGCTGAGCCCGTCATCGAAAACATCGGTCAGACTGACGGCGGCAAGGGGGCGGCCGCGCTCGCCCGGCAACGGCGCGCGGGAATATTCGACGACGCGCGATCTGACCGGGGTTTCCTCGATCATCGCGGCGAATTCGAAAACGTCCATATCGGCCATGCCGCCATCGGCGTGGCGCGCGTCCAGATAGCGGCGGAACAGTTGAAACTGATCCTCGGTGGCCCAAGGGCTGGTGGCGTTTCGGCGCAAGTTCGCGGCGTTTTTAAGGATGCGGCGCTGGGTGCGGCTTGGCACGAAATCGGCGACACGGATGCGGGCGGACAGGCAGGCCGAGCATTCCGCACAGGACGGGCGGTAAAGCACGTTCTGGCTGCGGCGGAAGCCCTGTTTGGACAGCGAATCGTTCAGCTTTTGCGCGTGTTCGCCCTGCAGCGCAGTGAAAAGTTTCCGCTCCATCCGGCCATCCAGATAGGGACAGGGCTGCGGCGCGGTGACATAAAACTGTGGGGCGATGGGAAGGGTATGACGCATGGGTTGCAGAGCCTTGGGGGCGAACTTTCGTCATAAGAGTGGAATTCATCTGTGCGGACGTTAGCAAGGCAGCGCGCGAACGCCAAGCATTTCCTGCGCCCTGAATGAAAATCCCGCCCAAGAAGACCTTGGGCGGGAGGGCGCGCGGTGCAGGCCGGATCAGTAACTTTGCGGCACCGGGCCAGTGGCTGCTGCTGCGGGGACAGGGGGCAGCTCGGCGGCATCAGGCGTCTGACGAGCGCGGTCGTCCATGAAATTGTCGAATTCCGTTTTGTCTTTGGCAGCGCGCAGACGGTCAAGGAAGGTTTCGAACGCGGTCTGCTCGTCTTCCAGACGGCGCAGGGTTTCGGCCTTGTAGGCATCGAACGCGACGTTGCCAGAGCTGCGGTACGCGTTGTGGTGGTGGCCCCAATGGCCACGATGGCCGTGATCATGGGTGCGGTTTTTGCGGCAAGAAGAGGCGAACATGGTTTTGCTCCAACGGTTGGTGAAGGTGATATAAAAGACGAGGGCGAGGCCGACGGGCCAGAAGAAGATGAAGCCAAGGACCATGGCGGCGATCCAGGCGCCGCGTCCCTTGCTGTCAAGCCAGGCTTCGGTGCGGGTCAAAAATCCACCGAAGCCACGGGCTGGGGCGGCAGGGATATCAGAGGTCATCATTGGCGGTGTCTCCGGCAAAGGGTTAAGTTAATCGCTTTCACATAAGACAAGATGGCAGCGGCGGGCGCGGCTTTCAAGGGCTATGTTAAACTATTTTACATCGGGGCGAAAACCCGCGCGGGATGACGGAGCGGGTGGCGATTTTATGGTTCAAATTTGGGCGCTTGAAGGGTGAATTGAGAGTGGGAAGGATGCAAACTGACAATCCATCCTTGACAAATCGGGGCGAAAGCGGCGCAGTGCGCGGGCGCCTCAGCCGAGGTTTTTCGCCGAAAACACATTGTAGGAAACCAGACCTTCATGGCCAATGATCTTGTCTATATCATCATGGACAGCTGTCGCTTTGACAGCTATCGCCGCGCCAAGACCCCCAATATGAACCGTTTGGGCAAGGGCGAAAGCCGGTTTTCCTATGCCTCCTGGACCGCGCCGTCGCATCATTCGATCTTTCTGGGACAGGTGGCGCATACAGCGCCGAAAAAGGTGCTGGCGTCCGAGGTTTACAAAAAGGAATACGCGCTTTGGATGGACCGGATCGGGGTGCCCGATCTGTCGTTCAAAAGTTTTGTGCCCGAGTTAAGCCTTGCCAAGGTGCTGAAAACCAACGGGTTCCGCACCAATGCGCGGGTGTCGATGCCGGTGCTTAACCCCATGACCGGGTTCAACAAATTCTTCGACAGCTACAAGCTGATGCTGGATCATAATGACTTCAAGGGCATGGTGAATGAGGCGGAGTTTTCGGCGGATCAGCCGAGTTACCATTTCATGAACCTTGGTGAGACACATTATCCTTACATGCTGAAAGACGCGGAACTGCCGATCATTTCGGGGGTGCACGGGGTGATCAAGGGGATGGATGCGGCGGTGCAACGGTCCAGCGATGCGGGGCGCGAGGAGAAGACATTTTTCACCAAGGCCGAGATGGTGGCGCTGCACGAGCAGCAGATCCGCTGTGTGGAATATGTCGATGATGTGCTGGACGCGCTGATTTCCAAAGCGCCGAAGGGCACGCATTTCATCATCGCCGCCGATCACGGCGAGTGTTTTGGCGAGGGCGATTATTTCGGCCACGGCCCGGTGATGCACCGCAAGGTGTTCGAAGTGCCGTTTCTTGAAGGCAAGAAAACCTGATCGCCGATTGACCGCGCAAGGCGCGCGCCGCATCATGGGCCGATGAGCCTGCGCGCGCGCATCACCCGCCATCCCATCGCCTTTGACAAGGGCGCGGCCGCCGATGCTTTGGCGCAGCTGCCAACGCTGGACGCGGGCACGGCGGCGCTGATCGGGGGGGCGGCGGGGTCTGCGCCCTATTTGAAATCCTTGATCCTGCGCGAGTCGGTTTGGCTTTTGCCGGTCCTTGACACTGCGCCAGAGGCGGCTTTAGCGCGGGTTTTGGCGGATCTGCAGAATGTCGCGCCGGACCAATTGGCAAGCGCGCTGCGCCAAGCCAAGCGCCGCGTGGCGCTGGTGACGGCGCTTTGCGATCTGGGTGGGGTCTGGGGGGTGATGCAGGTCACCGGGGCTTTGACCGCCTTGGCCGATTGCGCGGTTGATCTGGCGATGAAAACGCTTGTAGGCGGCGAGATTCGGCGGGGAAAACTGCCCGGTGCGCGGCCGGATGATGGTGCGTCTGCGGGCGGGATGGTGACGCTGGCCATGGGCAAGATGGGCGCGTTCGAGCTGAATTATTCCTCTGACATCGACCTGATCTGTCTGTTCGATCAGGACCGCTATGGCGCGGATTGGCAAGAGGCGCGGGCGGCCTTCATCCGCGTGACGCGCAAGATGACCGCGCTTTTGTCGGATATCACCGCCGAGGGCTATGTTTTTCGCACCGATCTGCGGCTGCGGCCCGACGCGTCGGTGATGCCGGTTTGTCTGTCGATGGCGGCGGCCGAGGCTTATTATGAAGCGCAGGGCCGGACCTGGGAGCGCGCGGCCTTCATCAAGGCGCGGGCGTGTGGCGGCGATATCGCGGCGGGGGAGCGGTTTTTGAAAACCCTGACGCCGTTTGTCTGGCGCAAGCACCTGGATTTTGCGGCCATTCAGGACGCCCATGACATGCGGCTGCGTATCCGCGACCACCGGGGGCTGAACCGGCCCTTGGCGGTTGAAGGGCACAATATGAAGCTGGGGCAGGGCGGTATTCGCGAGATCGAGTTTTTCACCCAGACGCGGCAGCTGATCGCGGGGGGGCGCGATGTGTCGCTGCGCGGGCGCGGCACGCTGGAGGGGCTGAACGCTTTGGCGGCGGCGGGATGGGTGCCGAAGGACGTGACCGATCATTTGGCCGCGCTTTACGTGCAGCACCGCGATCTGGAGCACCGGATTCAGATGGTGGGCGATGAGCAGACGCATGATCTGCCCGCCTCGCCTGAGGGGGTGGCGCGGATTGCGGCACTTTGCGGGCAGGAAGAGGCGGCGTTTCGCGGTGGGCTGCTGGAGCGGCTGCGGCTGACGGACCGGCTGACGGACGGCTTTTTCGCGCCCAATCAGGCGGCGGATGCGCCGGAGTTGTCGGCGGATGCACAGCGCATTGTTGCGGGCTGGTCCAGCTATGCCTGTCTGCGGTCGGACCGGGCGGTGACGATTTTCCGCCGTCTTGCGCCGCAGCTTTTGCAGCGCCTGTCGCGGGCGGCCAACCCCGATGAGGCGCTTTTGGCGCTGGACGGGTTTCTGGCGGGGTTGCCGTCGGGCGTGCAGATATTCTCGTTGTTCGAGGCGAACCCGCCGCTGGTCGATCTGATCATCGATATTGCGGCCACGGCGCCGGTTCTGGCGCGGTATTTGGCGCGAAACGCAAGCGTGCTGGACGCGGTGATCGGGGGCGCGTTCTTTGCGCCTTGGCCGGGGGCGGCGACGCTGCGGGCGGATCTGGCGGCGGCGCTGGCCGAAGCGGGGGATTACGAGCATCAACTGGACCGGGCGCGCGGATGGATGAAAGAGCTGCATTTTCGCATCGGAGTGCATCATTTGCGCGGGTTGATCGACGGGTTCGAAGCGGCGAAATGCTATGCCGATCTGGCCGAGGCGGTGATTGCGGCGCTGTGGCCTGTGGTTCTGGGCGATTTTGCCCGCAAACACGGGGCGGCTCCGGGGCGGGGGGCGGTGCTGTTGGGGATGGGATCGCTCGGGGCGGGGCGGCTGAATGCGCAGTCGGATCTGGACCTGATCCTGATTTATGATGCGGCGGGGGTTGAGCAATCTTCGGGAACGCGACCCTTGCCCGCGCGAACCTATTACGCGCGGCTGACCCAAGCGATGGTGACGGCGCTGTCTGCGCAAACGGCGCAGGGGCGGCTTTATGAGGTGGATGTGCGGCTGCGCCCGTCGGGGCGGCAGGGGGCGGTTGCGACCTCGCTGGACAGCTTTCGCGCCTATCAGCGGGACGAGGCCTGGACCTGGGAGCATCTGGCGCTGACGCGGGCGCGGGTGATGACGGGGGATGGGGCGCTGGCGGGCGAGGTCGAGGCACTGCGGCGCGAGATTTTGGGCGAAAAGGCCAAGGACGCCGCGAAAATCCGCCGCGATACGGCAGAGATGCGCGCGCGGCTGCAAGAGGCCAAACCGGGCGAGGGGGATTTTGACGCCAAGTTCGGCGCTGGCAAGTTGATGGATGTGGAACTGTGCGGGCAGATGGCGGCGCTTTTGGCCGCAAGCCCGGCGCGGCAGGTGGAACGGCAGATTGGCGCGGGGCCAAAGGGGCAGAACGGCGCTGAGGCGTCGGATTCAGATCAGACCCGGCTCTTGGATGCCTACAGGCTGTTTTGGCGTTTGCAGGCAGCGTTGCGGCTGCTTTCGGACAAGGCGTTTGATATGGCGGCCTTGGGCGAGGGTGGGCGGGCGTTTATCTTGCGGGAAACCGGGATGGTGTCAGCGGAGGATCTGCGCGCGGCGCTGCGGGAAAAGGCGAGCCTCGCAGCGCAGGTGATTGCGCGCTGGCTTGGGGAATAAAGGGGACTTGGCTGCGATGGAACTGTCAGATGCCGACCCAAAGGGGCTTGTGCGCGAAAGTTATGCCATTGAAGGCATTACGGAAGCTGAGTGCAAATCGATTTTCATCGACTGGGCGCTAAGCCTGAAGCCGGGGGTGGAGGCTGCCGCCGCGCTGCCTGTGCTGATCGGGTTTTATGGCGCGGGGCGGCACGATCATCCGATGACGGGGATTTTGTCGCAGGCGATGAGCGCGCCCGCGACAGCAAAACGGCGGGGCGGGCGCACGGGGCGGGGCTTCGATGCGCAGCCGCTTTAACCCATTGCGGCGGCTTCGAGCGCGGCGATTTCCAGTTTGATCATGCCCATCATCGCCTGCAACACACGGCCAGAACCGTCGGACTTTAGCAGGCGCGGCAGGGCGCGGGGGATGATTTGCCACGATATCCCAAAGCGGTCCGTCAGCCAGCCGCAGCGGCTTTCGGTGCCGCCGCCCTCCAGCAAAGCGGCCCAGATCCGGTCAACCTCGGCCTGCGAGTCCAGATAAACGGTGATCGAGGCGGCAGGGGAGGCTTTGTAAAGCGGCCCACCGTTCAGGCCCCAAAACCGTTGGCCCATCAGGGTGAAGGCGACGGTGAAAGCACCTTTTGCAGGATCGCCGCCGTGGTAAAAGACGTCGGTGATCTCGGCATCGTCAAAGAGCGAGGTGTAAAGCTGCGCGGCGTGCAGCGCGCTGGTGTCGAACCAAAAGCAGGTGGACAGTTCGGGCAGGGGCATGGCGATACCGGCTGTTTTGCGGCCAGCCTGCGCCGCATGTCCCGACCCGTCAAGTCCCTTTGCCCGTTCAGGCGCGTCTGAGCGCAGCAGCTTCGGCGGCCAGCGCGGTGACTGTCGCCCATTCCCCGTTCGCCATCGCCTCTTTGGGGGCAACCCATGATCCGCCGACGCACAGGATGTTCTTCAGCGCCAGATAGTCCGGCGCGATTTTCAGGCTGATGCCGCCGGTGGGGCAGAATTTGACCTGCGGGATGGGCGAGCCGATGGATTTGAGGTAAGCCGCGCCGCCGGCCTGTTCGGCGGGAAAGAATTTCTGAACCGTATAGCCCTTTTCCAGCAGCGCCATGATTTCGGACGCGCTCGCAGCGCCGGGCAAAAGCGGCAGGCCCTCGTCCTCGCAGGCGCCGATGATGCGGTCTGTGGCGCCCGGCGAGACGCCGAACATCGCGCCCGCTGCCTTGGCGGCTTTGACATCGGCGGGGGTCAGAAGCGTGCCCGCGCCCACGATCCCGCCGGGCACCTCGACCATGGCGCGGATGGCGTCAAGCGCGCAGGCGGTGCGCAAGGTCACCTCCAGGGCGGGCAGGCCGCCCTTGATGAGCGCGCGGGCGAGCGGGGCGGCGAGGGCCAGATCGTCGATCACCAGGACCGGCACAACGGGCGCGAGGCGGCAGATTTCGGCGGCTTTAACGGATTGTTCGGCGGGGGTCATGTCAGGGTCCTTGGGGGCAAAAGTGATCAGATTACCAGCGCGGCGCCGGTTTCAGAAGAGCCGACACCGGCGCGGAAGGCCGCGAACAGTTCGCGGCCAAGACCGGCCTGATTGGCCGACAGGTCGATCACGACCGGAGTGCGGGTGTCAAAATCGGCGGTGAGCACGCTAAGGGTGCCCGCGCCCGCATCAAGGCGGATGATGTCGCCGTCGCGCAGGCGGGCAAGTGGGCCGCCTTGGGCCGCTTCGGGTGAGATATGGATGGCGGCCGGAACCTTGCCCGACGCGCCCGACATGCGCCCATCGGTGATGAGCGCCACGCGCAGGCCGCGGTCTTGCAGGACCGAAAGCGTGGGGGTCAGCGAGTGCAGTTCGGGCATGCCATTGGCGCGCGGGCCTTGAAACCGCACGACGACCACGGTGTCAGAGGTGAACTCGCCCGCTTTGAACGCGGCTTTCACTGCGTCCTGGCTGTGGAAAATCCGTGCCGGAGCCTCAATAATATGACGCTCCGGCGCGACGGCGGACACTTTGATCACGCCGCGCCCCAGATTGCCCGAAAGCTGGCGCAGACCGCCGGTGGTTTGGAATGGCGCGCTGGCAGCGCGCAGGATTTTGTCGTTCAGGCTGGTTTTCGTGCCCTCGGCCCAGCTGAGGCGGCCATCCAAGAGACGCGGCTCGTTGCGGTACTCAGCCAGACCGTTGCCCGAAATGGTTTTGGCGTCGCCATGCAACAGCCCGGCGTCCAGCAGCTGCGCGATCATGAAAGACAGCCCGCCCGCCGCGTGGAAATGGTTCACATCGGCCAGACCGTTGGGGTAAATCTTAGCCATCAAGGGGACGGCTTGCGACAGATCATCGAAATCGTCGAGCGTGATCAGCACGCCCGAGGCGCGGGCCATGGCGGGCAGGTGCAGGATCAGGTTGGTCGAGCCGCCCGTGGCCATCAGGCCCACCATGCCGTTGACATAGGCCCGCGCGTCCAGAATTTCGCCCAACGGGCGGAAATCATTGCCAAGCGCGGTGATGGCGCTGGCGCGTTCGACTGCGGCGTTCGTCAGCGCCTCGCGCAGCGCGGTGCCAGGGTTCACGAAGGCAGCGCCCGGCAGATGCAGACCCATGAATTCCATCAGCATCTGGTTGGTGTTGGCCGTGCCGTAAAAGGTGCAGGTTCCGGGGCCATGATAGCTGGCCATCTCGGCCGCCATCAGGTCGGCGCGGCTTGCCTTGCCCTCGATAAAGGCGTTGCGCACGGCGGTTTTCTGATCGTTAGGCAGGCCAGAGGTCATCGGTCCCGCAGGCACAAAGACCGCCGGGATATGGCCAAAAGCGGCGGCGGCCATGACGAGGCCGGGCACGATTTTATCGCAGACCCCGAGGTACAGCGCGGAATCGAAGGTGTTGTGGCTGAGCGCGATTCCGGCGGCCAAAGCGATCACATCGCGCGAGAACAGCGACATTTCCATGCCAACCTGCCCTTGGGTCACGCCGTCACACATGGCCGGAACCCCGCCCGCCACCTGCGCCGTGGCGCCAAAGCGGCGCGCAGCCGCGCGGATCAGTTCGGGATAAGATTCATAAGGACGGTGCGCCGAAAGCATGTCGTTGTAAGCGGTGACGATCCCGATATTTGGCGCGCGTGCGTCTGTAAGGGCGGCTTTGTCCCCCTCCATCGCGGCATAGGCGTGGGCTTGATTGCCGCAGGAAAGATGCGCACGGGCGGGCCCCGCGGCGGCGGCGGCGGCAAGGCGAGCCAGATAATCACCGCGCGGTTTGGCCGACCGCTCTTTGATCCGGTCCGTGACACGCTCAATCGTGGGATGCAGGGGCAAGGTCTTTTCCTATGGATGTTGGCGTTTGCCGGTCTTTAGCAGACAATGTTAGCGCTAACAATTGCTCTTTCCTTGGCGCCACTGAATTTGGACAGCAATCGTTTCCAAATTCGAAACAAATTTGGCCTCGAAATGGAAACAACTCAAACTTGCCTCTAATCTTACTTAATGTAGCCTCATTTCCCTGAAAAAACGAAGGCAAGGGTCTGGGGAGCCCCACCGACATTATAGGGGTAACACCATGTCAATGAAAAGAACACTCGGTGCCGTTTTGATCCTCGCCGCCCTTTCGGCCTGTGGGGTTGCAGTTCCGCCTAGTCGGAACGCGGTTCTTCCCATTCTTCCCTCGCAAATCAGCACAGCGCCGGGCGAGGTGATTGCCGGTCCGCAGGAGCTGGCCGTTTTGGGCATAGAAATTGCCGTTCCGCAGACCTTGCGCACGAGCGAAGCCAACGTGCTGGTGCCCAGTGCAGATATTGTGTGGCGCGGTGATCCGCTTGGCGAGCGTCACGAGCAGGTCGCGGCAATTTTCCAAAACGCGGCGGCAAAGGCGACCGAGGGTTTCACCGACGGACGCGGCGTGATCGTATCGGTCGAGGTGACGCGGTTTCACGCGCTGACGGAAAAGGCGCGCTATCTGACCGGCGGCAATTATGCGCTGCACTTCATCCTGACAGTGCGCGACGCAGCAACCGGCGAACTGATTGACGGGCCGCGGCCGATCATTGCCGATGTCCGAGCGTCAGGCGGCATTCGGGCGATTGCAGAAGACAATGTCGGGCGTACCGAAAAGGTGGTTATCACGGAACGTCTTGTGTCGGTTCTGTACTCCGAGTTGAAGAATTTGATGGTTGAACCGGCGGTTTGACACGGGATCTTCAACAGCCTTGCAAAGCCCCGCCGCATCCGCGCCGGGGCTTTCGCATTTTGTATCGATCCGCTAAGCGGGGGCATGAACGAAAATGATCCCCTGCAGGCGCCCGATGGCGCGATCCGTGGCCGCGCTGTTGTGCGGCTGAAACCCAAAGCTGAAGCGCGGGCGATCCGGCACGGATTTCCGTGGATTTATGCGGATGAATTGGTGACCGACCGGCGCACCTCGTCGCTGGAGCCGGGGACTTTGGCGGTGCTGGAAGACGGTGATCGGCGGGCGCTGGGGCTGGTGACGGTCAATGTGAAATCCAAGATCATCGCGCGCATGCTGGACCGCGATCCGAATGCCGAGATCGACGAGGCATGGTTTGCCGGGCGGCTCAGCCGGGCGCTGGCGCTGCGCGAGCGGGTTTATGATGCGCCCTATTACCGCTGGGTGCATGCCGAGGCGGACGCGCTGCCGGGGATCGTGATTGACCGGTTCGGCGATCTGGCCGTGGTGCAGCCGAATGCGGCCTGGGCCGAGGTGCTGATCGCGCCTTTGGTGGCGGCGGTCATGGCGGTTTCTGGTGTGAAAACCGTGGTCAAGAACGGCACGGGCCGCTCGCGCGCGCTTGAGGGACTGCTCGAGGAAACCGTGGTTCTGGCGGGTTCGGTGGATGGGCCGGTGAAGGTGCCGATGAACGGCGCAGTCTATATTGCGGATGTCTTGGGCGGCCAGAAGACCGGGCTTTTCTTTGACCAACGGCCCAATCACGCTTTTGCCGCCAGCCTGTCCAAGCGCGCGCGGGTGCTTGACATGTTCTCGCATGTGGGCGGGTTTGGGTTGGCGGCGCTCGCGGGCGGGGCTTTGCACGCGACCTGCGTGGACGGGTCCGCGCCTGCTTTGGCGCTGGCGCAGCAGGGGGCCGAAGAGTCGGGATTTGCCGCGCGTTTTGCCACGCGGCAGGGGGATTCTTTTGAAGTTTTGGAGAGCCTTGGGGCCGAGGGCGCGGCGTTTGAGGTGGTGATTTGCGATCCGCCGGCGTTTGCGCCTGCAAAACCGGCGCTGGAGGCGGGGTTGCGCGCCTATGAGCGGATCGCGCGGCTGGCGGCGCCGCTGGTGGCGCCGGGCGGGTATATTGTTCTGTGCTCTTGCAGTCATGCCGTTGATCTTGCGGCGTTTCGCAACGCCTGCGCGCGCGGTCTTGGGCGCGGAGGGCGGCGATCCCAACTTCTGCACACGGGCTTTGCCGGGCCGGATCACCCGATGCTGCCGCAGCTGGCGGAAAGCGGATACCTGAAATCGCTCGTCTTCCGGCTGGATTGACCAAAATGCGCGTGGTTCTGGATGCCTGCGTTTTGTACCCGACGGTGCTGCGCGAAATTCTGTTGGGCGCGGCGAAGGCGGGGCTGTTTGACCCGGTCTGGTCGGAACGGATCCTGCGCGAATGGGTGCTGGCAAGTGCCAAGATAAGCCCGGAGGCGCAGGTGTTTGCGGGCGGGGAGGCGGCGCTGGTCAAGGCGGGGTTTCCGCGCGCGATGCAGGGCCCGCAGCCGCAAATCGAGGCCAAGTTGAGCCTGCCCGATGCCAATGATATTCACGTGCTGGCGGTAGCAATCTCGTCGCACGCGGACGCCATCGTGACCTTCAACCGGGTGGATTTTCCGCGCCCGATTTTGGCGGAATGGCAGATTGACCGGCGCGATCCTGATGGGTTTTTGTGGGAGTTGCTCGGCCAGAATCCGGCCGAGATGGCGCGCATCGTCGAAGAGGTTCGCGCCACGGCAGAGCGGTTGTCTGGCGCGGCGATGCCCTTGAAAACCTTGATGAAACGGGTGCAGCTTTACCGCTTGGGCAAGGCGTTGGGGGCTTAGGGCGCGCGCGGGATCTGACGTGTTTTGGCCGACCAGCGGGCCTCGTTCCGCTCGATCGCGGCGATGCGTTCGGCGGCGCGCGGATGGCTCATCAGCCATGCAGGGGCGCCTGCGGATTTACTGCCTGTCAAACCCTCAAGTTTGCGAAACAGGGATTTTTGCGGCTCGGCCCCGATGCCCGATTTTATCAAAAGCGCACTCGCCCATTCGTCGGCCTCAAATTCATCTCGGCGCGACAGTCGGGCCATCAGCGCCGCCGAAACGCTCCGCGCGAGCCAGGCACCAAAGAAAGGCACGAACCGGTTCAACAGGACAGACATCACCACGACAACCGCATTTTGTCCTGTAAAATCAATCATCCGCCTTCGCGAGTGGCCCAAAGCCACATGGCCAAGTTCATGCGCAATGACCGAAGCAAGCTCGTCGTCGCTGACATCACCTGCCGCTTTGCGTGCCACAAAACCGCGCGTCAGAAAAATCCGGCCATCAGGCGCTGCCAACCCGTTCACGGCATCAATCTGGTAAACGTGGACCAAGATCCGAGGAACTTGCAACGCGGCGGCCATCTTTTGGACCAGCGCCATGATCTGGGGGTCGTCCAGGGGCGCGGAGTTTTCATCCAGCCGGCGTTTGGTTTGCCGGGCGGAAAACCAAAGTGACAGGACGCCATAGGCCACAAGCAAAAGGAGGGGAAGCGCGCGGATCATGGCAGTTATATGGGGGCAGTTTGGCGCAAGGAAAGGGAAAAAGGGCGGCGCAATGTAATTTTGGGTGGTCGGATCAGGGGCGGTGCGGGGCCAAAGGGGTGATGTTCGTTAGAGTTTCATCGCAACTCTGTTATTCCGCGCGTTATTCCTTCAAGCGTCATCGGAACCATGCGCCCCATGATCGCGCGGATCAGGCGGGTTGACGGGGTATGCTCCCACGCCGCTTGCGGTGCGGGGTTGATCCACAGGTGATTGGGCCATTGTTCTGCCGCCCGTTCCAGCCAGGTTTTGCCGGACTCTTTGTTCCAATGCTCATTTGCGCCGCCTATTTGGGTGATCTCGTAGGGGCTCATCGCGGCGTCGCCGACGAAAATGGCTTTGTAATCAGCGCCGTAGCTACGCAGTACGTCCGTTGTCGGGATTTGGGCGTTCCAGCGGCGATCATTGCTGCGCCATAGCCCTTCATAGAGACAGTTGTGAAAATAGAAGTGTTGCAGGGTCTTAAACTCGGCGCGGGCGGCGCTGAACAGCTCTTCCATGACGCGGATATAGGGGTCCATGGAGCCGCCAACGTCGAGAAACAGCAGCACCTTCACGGCATTGCGCCGCTCTGGGCGGGTTTGCACGTCAAGCCAGCCGTTTTGGGCGGTGGCGCGGATGGTGCCGGGCAGGTCCAACTCGTCCGGCGCACCGTCGCGGGCCCAGCGGCGCAGGCGGCGCAGCGCGATCTTCAGGGTGCGGGTGCCAAGATCGCGCTGGTCGTCAAAGTCGCGAAATTCGCGCCTGTCCCAAACCTTGACCGCGCTTTGATGGCGGCTATCGGCCTGCCCGATGCTTACGCCTTCGGGGTTAAATCCGGAGGCGCCAAAGGGCGAGGTGCCCGCCGTGCCCACCCATTTGCTTCCGCCCTGATGGCGCGCCCTTTGCTCTTCAAGGCGCTGGCGCAGGGTGTTCATCAAGGCGTCAAATCCGCCAAGGGATTGAATCTCTGCCTTTTCCGTCTCAGTCAATTGCCGGTCCAGCAGCTTTTCCAGCCATTCGCGCGGCAGATCCACCGCCTCCAACACCTGCACGTCTGTCAGCGATTGGGCGCCCTTGAAGGCGGCGGCAAAAGCGCGGTCGAAGCGGTCAATGTGCCGCTCATCCTTGACAAGGATGGTGCGGGCCAGATGGTAAAATCCGTCCAGATCATAGGTGACAAGACCGGCGGCCATCGCCTCCAGAAAGCTGAGATGTTCGCGCAGGCTGACCGGAACGCCCTCTTTCCGCAAGCTGTGGAAAAAGGGCAGAAACATGGATCAGCCCGCGATGCTGCGGCCAAGAAAGACCGAAACGAACAGGCCAACGAGGGCGAAAGCGATGGCAAGGACGGCGCCGTAGTGCAGCATGTCCATTTTGCGCCCGCCGCCCCGTTTGGCCAGTCCTGCGCCCAAAAGCGCACCAAAAAGCGCTCCGCCAGCGACATAATAGGTTGCAACGATCATGTCTTCAGCCCCCAAAACAGGGGGCCGAAGGGCCGCCCTTATCCGCGTGCGGCGAGGGCGGCGATTTCCGCCGTTTTCGCCCGCAGCGCCTGATCTGAGCCAAAGCCATACCGCGCCCATCCGACAGTGTCGAGACGCAAGGCCTGCGCTTCGCTCGTGCGGCCAAGCTCATCCAGCGCTTCGGCTTTGATCAGCATCAGCGTGGACAGCATGGCGGCGTTTTGCCCGGACGTAACCGCGCCAAGCGAGCGGTCCACAAAGGCGATGGCCTGTTCATTCTGGTTGGCCGACAGCGCGATGGCGGCAAGTTGCAGATCGACATGCGCGGCGTGCAGGGCACCGTTTGGAACCGAGCGGTAGATTTGCGAGGCGAGCGAGAAGTATTCCACCGCTTTGGCCGCATTGGTTTGCGCGGCAAGACGGCCAGAGAGGAAATAGGCGAGCCCAAGGCGGCTGTCGTTCCAACCTTGCGCGCCGGCCATGGCGATCATTTGCTCGGCGGCAACTTTGCGGCCGCTCGCGCCGCCGATGCCCATGGCTTTGGCGACAAGATTGCTCCATGCGATGGGCGAGGGCGGCGGGGCGGGAATGCCGCTGTTATACGCGCCGGTCGGATTGTATTTGGCGAGCATGCCGGGCAGCAGGCTGGCAACCTGCGCCTCGTTCATGCCGCTGACCAGCTCTGGTGCGTAGTGAAGGCGCAGCATCAGCATGTCGAAGTTGGTCAGCACGGTGTTGAAGTTGTCATCGTTGAACACGGAATCGCCGAGTTCATACAGATCGTTCAGCGGACCCATGGCCTGCGCCAGCTCTTCGTGCAGGCAGTCGCGCACCTCTTGCGGGCTGGAGTTTTCGGGGACAAAGACCGCAACACGGCTGCGCTGGGTGATCTGGGCCCAATCGACAGCAGCGCCACCGCGCGCGGCGCTGTATTCGGCGAGCGAGGTGACGCCCGGAACGACGAAACAGGCAGCGCTTGGCACGAGGCGTTTCATCTGGGCCGCGGGCACAAAGTTCACCGAAATCGCCGGGTCCGCTGCAGTCGTCAGCGAGACGTTCAGCCCGGCTTCGGATTGAAAGCGGGCGATGAGGCGGGTCAGCTCTGCCTTGGCCCCATTTGGCACATTTCCGGCAAGGGCAACGGTAATCGGACCTTCAAAGCGCGAGATGCGCAAAAGATCACGGCCGCTTTCAAGCTGAAATTCCAGCCGAAGGAACAATTGGGCCAACTCGGCATTGGAGTGAATGATCGGCCCAACGGACGGGGCGGCGAAGTTTTGAATGGCCGGAAGGCTGGAGCCCGCGAATTCGGTGCCCGGATAGCTTTTGGACACAGGATCGCCCGGGGGGACCGAACAGCAGGTGAGCATTGCAAGTGAAAGCAACGGCAAAAATCGCATAGGTGGCAGCCCTTATATGCATTCGGCGGTCCCCCCGCCCGACGTAACCTTCAGGCTGGGGGTGCGGGCGGCCCACACAGATGGCCGGGCCCCGCACCCCCGGGTGCCAAAGCCCTGCCAACGGTGTGAAAGACCACATCGCTGCCCCAGTCTGCGCGGTCTCTGCCCCCCATTTTCTGTTGGCCCTGCGAGCAGGAAGAGCCAATGAAACGCCTGACGGGCTGAGGGCGCAGACCCCCCAGGCGCCCGAAACTGACCGGCAAGTCAGCCCCGATATCAAACGTTTCGCGACCTTGATTGGGCAAAGAAGCACGAGTGGTCACAAGACACCCCGGAAGTGTCGTTACAGGGGCGGCTTTATGTCAATGCTGGGAAAAATCGGGCTTTTGGCGTTTACCAGACTTAGCGGCCAAGCCGCACAAGCCCGCCAGATTTGGGAGTCCAGTTCACGAAAAATGTCAATAAGTTACATTAAACGAGATTTCGTGATCTCTTTGTGTCAGAAATGTGGCCAAACTTAGGCTTCTTCGCCCGATTCGCTGCCTTATTGTTTCCAACCCGGCCGATCTATTGTTTCCAGACCATCGCCAAGGGTCACCTTCCCGCGCGGGCAAGGAAAGCCAATCGTTCGAAAAGTTGAACGTCCTGTTCGGTTTTCAACAAGGCGCCGTAAAGCTTGGGCAGGGCGGTCTTGCCCTCGCGGCGCAGATCCTCGGGGGTCAGATCTTCGGCGAGCAGCAGTTTCAGCCAGTCGAGCACTTCGGAGGTTGAGGGGCGCTTTTTCAACCCCGGTGTTTCGCGGATTTCAAAGAACTGGGTCAGGGCGGTGCTGAGCAGGGCTTCTTTGATACCGGGAAAATGCACGCGCACGATGGCGGCCAGAGTTTCCGGATCAGGAAAGCGGATAAAGTGGAAAAAGCAACGGCGCAGAAAGGCGTCCGGCAGGTCTTTTTCGTTGTTCGAGGTGATGATAACCACCGGGCGGTGCAGGGCGCGGACGGTTTGACCCGTCTCGTAGACGTGAAACTCCATCCGGTCGAGTTCCTGGAGCAGATCGTTCGGAAACTCGATATCGGCCTTGTCCACCTCGTCGATCAGCAAAACCACGCGGGAAGGCGCGTCGAAGGCTTGCCAAAGTTTTCCGTGCCGAATGTAGTTTGCAACATCATGCACGCGGACGTCACCCAGCTGGCTGTCGCGCAGACGGCTGATCGCATCATATTCGTACAGCCCCTGCACGGCCTTGGTGGTCGATTTGATGTGCCATTCCAGCAGGTCCATGCCCAAAGATCTGGCCACTTGCCGGGCGAGTTCGGTTTTGCCGGTGCCCGGCTCGCCTTTCACCAAAAGAGGGCGCTGCAGGGCGACGGCGGCATTGACCGCGATGCGCAGATCTTCGGTGGCAATGTAGCGGTCGGTCGAGGCAAAGGTCATGGCAATACTCAACGGATTTTGGGTGCGATCAGCCATCCCACGAATTTGGCGCAACCGCTAGTGACAAGGGGGGCGCAATCCTTTATGGCACCGCCCAGACAGGAGGGCGCGTTGTCGATGCTGCTGTACGGCGACGAACGCTCGGGATGTGGAGTGTGCTGCGATGAAAGCCGAACTGTTCCTACCGGAAGATTATCGCCCGGCCGAGGACGAACCCTTTATGAATGACCGCCAGCTGGAATATTTCCGGCGCAAGTTGTTGGTCTGGAAGCAGGAGCTTTTGGATCAATCGGCGGAAACTATTGATAATCTTCAGGAATCCGCGCGCTCTGTGCCGGACCTTGCCGACCGCGCGTCAGAGGAAACCGACCGGGCACTTGAGCTGCGCACGCGGGATCGGCAGCGCAAATTGGTGTCCAAGATCGATTCTGCCATGCGGCGGATTGAAAATGGCGAGTTTGGGTATTGCGAGGTGTCGGGCGAGCCGATCAGCCTGAAGCGGCTGGATGCGCGGCCGATCGCGACGATGACGCTGGAAGCGCAGGAAAAGCATGAGCGGCGCGAGAAGGTGCACCGCGAGGATTGATGGACTTGCGCGGCAAGCCAGATCAAGGAAACTGACGCCGGGCCGGACAGCCCGGCGTTGTTGTTTGAGGAATGATGCAGCTTAAATCGGCCCAGATCACGGTGATTGGCGCGGGGGTGGCGGGGCTCGCGGTGGCCTGCGCGCTCGCGCAGCGCGGCGCGGCGGTGCGGGTGATCGAGCAGGCGGAGGCGATCCGCGAGGTCGGAGCGGGGTTGCAGATCTCGCCCAATGGCGGGGCGGTTTTGCGGGCCTTGGGAATTGCCGTTCCAGGCACCCGCGCGGAGGCTGTCGTTTTGCGCAACGGGGCCGATGGGCGCAGGGTGCTGCGCATGGATCTGGAGCGGCTGCGCCCGGATCAGGACTATGTTTTTTCGCATCGGGCGGATTTGATCGGCGCGTTGAAAGCGGCGGCCGAGGCGGCGGGCGTGCAGATTGTGCTGAACCGGAAGGTTTTGGGCGTTGATCTGTCGGGAACGCGTCCGGGTATTGATCTTGGTGGCGGGGTTGAGGCGGCCGATATCCTGATCGGCGCGGATGGGTTACAATCGATGACCCGCGCGGCGCTGAACGGGGCGCAGGTGCCGTTTTTCACCGGGCAGGTGGCTTGGCGGACGCTTATCCCCTGCGAAGCGGATGCCCCGGCGGAGGCAGAGGTGTTCATGGGGCCGGGCCGTCATCTGGTCAGTTATCCGTTACGGGGCGGGGCTTTACGCAACATCGTGGCGGTCGAGGAACGCAAGGGCTGGACGCAAGAAGGGTGGAGCCAGCGCGACGATCCAGCGGCTTTGCGGGCGGCGTTTGAGGCGTTTGACCCAAAGGTGCGCGGCTGGCTTGAGCAGGCGGACGACGTCTGGCTTTGGGGTCTTTTCCGGCATCAGGTGGCGGCAGTTTGGGGAAGGGCGCTGCCCATGGGCGGGGCAGCCATTTTGGGCGATGCAGCGCATCCGACGCTGCCTTTTCTGGCGCAGGGGGCGAGTTTGGCGCTGGAGGATGCCTTCGTTCTGGCGCAAGAGCTGGAGCGGGGCGCGGGGATGCCGGAGGCTTTGGCCTTGTATGAAAATGCCCGCATGGCGCGGGCGCGCCGTACCGTTAATGCGGCGAATGCCAATGCCCGGGCCTATCATCTGCGCGAGCCGCTGCGGGCGATTGCCCATCTGGGCCTGCGATTGTCAGGGAGGCTGGCACCGGGGTTTGCACTGTCACGTTATGACTGGCTGTACGGGCATGACGTGACGGCGGAGTGAACCGGCGGGTTTTCGAACCTGGACCGCGTTACCCAAAGATCAGAATCAGAAATGCCGCGCCGAGCAGCAGAAATTCCCCCGAAAGCGCGGTGGGAAGGGCGAACCTTTGGGTCTGAACCTGACGGATTGGCGGCGCGAGGGGGGGGAGGGATTTGTGCATGAAACGGTCCTGCGTTCTGGGGTGATCCACAGATAACGCTGGGAACTTAACAAGAACAAAAGACCCGGGGGGCACCCGGGTCTTTGTTGGTAAACAATCTGTTTCGAGATTTAACTAAATCGTTCAGGACGCAGCAAGGTTGCGCAGAACGTAGTGCAATACGCCGCCGTGTTCGACATATTCGATCTCAATCTCGGTATCGATGCGGCACTTGATCTGGATCGATTTTGCCGAGCCATCGGCAAAGGCGATATGGCAGGTGACGTTTGACAGCGGCTTCAGATCGCCGTCCAGCCCCTCAATCGAGATCACCTCATCGCCCGTCAGCCCCAAAGATTTGCGGGTTTGCCCGCCGGTGAATTCGAACGGAATAACCCCCATCCCGACAAGGTTGGAACGGTGGATGCGCTCAAAGCTTTCGGCAATGACCGCTTTGACGCCCAAAAGAGCGGTGCCCTTGGCCGCCCAGTCGCGGCTGGACCCCGCGCCATATTCGATGCCGCCAAAGATCACCAAGGGCGTGCCCGCTGCCTGATAGGCCATCGAGGCGTCATAGATCGAGGTCTGCGTGCCATCAGGCCCCTTGGTGTACCCCCCCTCAACGCCGCCAGTCTCATTGGCAAGCATCTCATTCTTGATACGGATATTGGCGAAAGTGCCGCGCATCATCACCTCGTGATTGCCGCGCCGCGCGCCGTAAGAGTTGAACTCGCTGACCGGAACCTGCCGTTCCGCCAGATATTTGCCCGCAGGCGTGCCCGCCTTAAAGCTGCCCGCGGGCGAGATGTGGTCCGTGGTGATCATATCGCCCAGAAGGGCCAGAACGCGGGCGCCTTGAATGTTGGAAATCACGCCGGGGGTTTTCGACATGCCGCGGAAATAGGGTGGGTTTTGGATATAAGTGGAGGCGCCGGGCCAATCGTAGGTCTCGGAATCGGTGGTTTCAACCGCCTGCCATTTGGCGTCGCCCTTGAACACGTCCGCATACCGCTTTTGGAATGCCGCACGCGTGACGGTGGCGTTCACCAGATCGGCGATTTCCTGGTTCGTCGGCCAGACGTCTTTAAGGTAAACCGGGCCATTTGTGCCCATGCCCAAGGCTTCGGTCGTGATGTCGATATTCATATCGCCCGCGAGCGCATAAGCGACGACCAGCGGCGGAGAGGCGAGGTAATTGGCGCGCACATCGGGGCTGATGCGGCCCTCAAAGTTGCGGTTGCCGGACAAAACGGCGGCGGCGACGAGATCGCCCTCATTTATGGCCGCGGAAATCGCAGGGTCAAGCGGCCCCGAATTGCCGATACAGGTGGTGCAGCCATAGCCGACGAGGTTGAAGCCGACGGCATCAAGGTCTTCTTGCAGGCCGGCCGCTTCGAGATATTCGGAAACGACCTGGCTTCCGGGGGCAAGCGAGGTTTTCACCCAAGGCTTTGATTTCAGGCCCAAAGCCCGCGCTTTGCGTGCGACAAGGCCCGCGCCGATCATCACATAGGGGTTCGATGTATTGGTGCAGGACGTGATGGAGGCAATCACGACCTTGCCCGAGGACATGGTGAAATCGTGGCCCTTGACGGGGAAATCCGCGCCCTGGGGGCGGTTGAACGACCCTTCCATTTCACGTGCGAACGAGGCCTTGGCATCGGTCAGGGCCAGATAATCTTGCGGGCGCTTGGGGCCGGAAATGGCTGGCACGATGCGGCCCATATCAAGGTGCAGGGTGCTGGTATAGATCGGATCATACCCCGCGTCGCGCCACATGCCGTTGGCGCGTGCATAAGCCTCAACCAGCGCGATGCGGGTTTCGTCGCGGCCGGTGCCGCGAAGATAGCGGATGGTTTCGCCGTCAATCGGAAAAAAGCCGCAAGTTGCGCCATATTCGGGGGCCATGTTGGCGATGGTGGCGCGGTCGGCGAGCGGCAGACGGTCCAAACCCTCGCCGTAAAACTCGACGAATTTGCCCACCACGCCGTGTTTGCGCAGCATTTGCACGACCTTCAGCACCAGATCGGTGGCAGTGGTGCCTTCGACCATATGGCCGGTCAGTTTGAAGCCGACAACTTCGGGGATCAACATCGAAACCGGCTGGCCCAGCATGGCCGCCTCGGCCTCGATCCCGCCGACGCCCCAGCCCAGAACGGCCAGACCGTTGACCATGGTGGTGTGGCTGTCGGTGCCGACGAGTGTGTCGGGATAGGCGACCAGGTCGCCGTTCTGGTCGGTATCGGTCCAGACGGTTTGGGCCAGATATTCCAGGTTGACCTGATGGCAAATGCCGGTTCCGGGCGGCACGACGCGGAAATTGTTGAACGCCTTCTGGCCCCATTTCAGGAACACATAGCGTTCCATATTCCGCTCATACTCGCGGTCAACGTTCGCCTGAAACGCGCGGGGGGTGCCAAATTCATCGATCATCACGGAATGGTCGATGACAAGATCAACCGGGTTCAGCGGATTGATCTTTTGCGCGTTGCCGCCAAGGCCAAGAATGCCGTCACGCATAGCGGCAAGGTCAACGACGGCGGGAACGCCGGTGAAATCCTGCATCAGCACGCGGGCGGGGCGATACGCGATTTCGCGGGGGTTTTTGCCAGAACGTTTGCCCCATTCCGAAAAAGCCCTGATATCGTCGAGCGAAACCGTCTTGCCGTCTTCAAAACGCAGCATGTTTTCAAGCACGACCTTCAGCGCGGCGGGAAGGCGGGAAAACTCACCAAGGCCGGCGGCTTCGGCAGCGGGGATGGAATAATACGACAGGGTTTGGCCGCCGGCGGTCAGGGACTTGCGGGTGCGGGCGGCATCGTGTCCGACGGTGACGGTCATGGGGGGCTCCTTTGGAATGGCATGAAAATGGTGCCCGAAGGCCAGATCCTGTGCAAGGGTGTTAGAATGATTGTATGCCGTTGTATACCGAAAGTCCAGACGCATTCTGGCGATCATAAGGGCAGCAGGGTAAAGCACTTGTGAAGATTGCCGGGGGTTTCCATCGCGATTGGTTGATTGGCACAAGGCTCGCGCTGCGGTTACAAAGGGCGGGCAAGGGGATTGAAACCATGAATGACACACGACATTTTGTTCGGGGATTGGCCGCCCTTGCCGCAGCGGCAAGCTTCGGTGCGCCTTCGGCGGCGTTGGCGGAAAGCAATCTTGTGGTGGTGGAGTTGTTCACGTCGCAGGGGTGCTCGTCCTGCCCGCCTGCAGATGCGCTGCTGGAAGAGATGGCAAAGAATGCCGAGGTGCTGCCCTTGGCGTTTCATGTGGATTATTGGGACTATCTCGGCTGGACCGACAAGTTTTCCAGCCCGGCGTTCACGCAGCGCCAAAAAGATTATGCCCATGCGATCGGCGAGCGCAGCATTTACACCCCGCAAGCGATTGTGAATGGGCAAAGCCGGATGGTTGGCTCGGATTCGCAGGCGCTGATGGCGGCGCTGATGCACGAGATGAACCGCGACGAAAGCACGCAGGTCTCGGCGGTGTTGCAGGGCGGTACGGTGAATATCGTGGGCAAAGCCAGTGCGCCGATCAATGGCACGCTTGAGGTTATTCTGGTCCGGTATCTGCCAGAGTCCTCGGTCGATATTCTGCACGGCGAAAATGCGGGCAAGACCATTCGATATGTCAACACGGTCACAAGTGTCAGCGTGATCGGCCAATGGGCCGGGCAAGCCGACATGACGCTGAGCGTGCCGATGACGGGCAGCGACGCCGCGGCGGTGTTGGTTCAAGAGGCTGGAATGGGGACAATTCTTGCCGCAGCGCTGGTGAACTGATCAATTTTGCGCGGCAGGCCAGCGCCAGCGGCGGTGAATCCAGAACCATTGGTCGGGGTGCTGGCGCACCAAAGCCTCCAGGCTGTCGTTGAGGGTTTGGGTCATTGTGGTGGGATCGCCGTGCGGGACGGGCCGGTCAACGACGATGCGAAAGCTAAGGCCGTCCGCTTCGCGTATTGCATTCACTGGCACCAGCAAGAGATTGTATTTGATCGCCATTTCCGCCGCTGAAAGCGCAGTTTTGGCAGTTTTGCCGAAGAAAAGCAGGTTTTTGCCCTTCGGCATATGCTGATCAATCAGCATTCCGACCATACCGCCGCCGCGCAGAAACTGCACCATCCCGGCAAGGCCCCGGCGGCTGCGGGGGAACATGGGCTGCGAAATCAGGCCAATGGTTTTGCGATAGTGCAGGTCAAAGTAGGGGTTGCGCATGGGGTTGAAAAGGCCAGCGACAGGATGGCCTTTGGCCGTCAGGACGGCGCGGATGACATCGTAATTGCCGAAATGACCGGCAACAAGGATCACGCCCTGCCCGCGCGCCTGTGCCGCAAGGATCTCGGCAAACCCCTCGCCCAGAATTTGGGTATCTTTGACATGGGCGGCGAATTCGGCGCCTGAATACAGCTCGATCAAGGTGCGCCCGACATTATTTGGCACGGCAACTTCAAGGCGCTTGCGCTCGGCCGCGGGCATCTGCGGCAGGATTCTTGCCAGATTTTCCCGCACCCTTTTGCGATATCCTGCGGCGGGCGCCACGATATGGGCCACGCACCACCCCGCGACCGGCACCCGGACCTTGTAAGGCAGCGCCAGCACCAGACCAAACAGCCCGCGCAAAGCCAGATTTTGCAGCCAATAGGACAGCTGAAATCCGCCGTGATGTTGTTGCGCCATGTCGGGCCTTATGAGGGGTTGCTGTCTTTGGGTTTTTCCTGTGACCAGACATAAATGCCGGACCCGACGATCACAAGGATGCCAAGCAGGGTGAAGGCATCGGGCAAAACGTTGAAGAACAGGAAGCTGTAGGTGCAGGCAAAGAAGATGCCGGTATAGGAATAGGGGGCGATGGCGGCGGCTTCGGCCACCGAATAGGCCCGGATCAGCGCCAGCTGTGCGGCGGTGCCAAGACCGCCGACGAGGATGAAAAGAGGCAGATCGGCGGTTTCAATCGGAACCCAGACGAAGGGCAGGGCAGCCCCGGCGGCGATGGTGCCAAAAACCGCCGCATAGAACATCGAAGCCCAAGGGCTTTCCTTTTGGCCGACAAACCGGGTGAGAAGGGCGCTTGCCGCGTAAGACAGCGCGCAAAGCAGCGGAAAGATCGCGCCCGGCGTGAACACCCCCGCGCCCGGGCGCATGACGATCAGCGCGCCGATGGCGGACACGATCACGCAATAATCCGCGCGTTTGTCAACTTTTCGCCCAGAAAGAGCGCCGCGCCAAGGGTGATCAGCATCGGATTGATATCGGCAATGGCGGTGGCTTCGGTCAGGCCAATGTAGGCGAGTGACACAAAAAAGAACGTCGTCGCGCCGAACTGTGTGGCCGAGCGGAAGAAATGGATCACCGGAAAAGAAGTGCGGATTTCCGGCAGAAGCCGGCCGCGCAAAAGGGCCGTCACGGCCAAAAGCTGACCGAAAAACCGCACCCAGACCACCTGCGCGGCCGGATAGGACGCGATGAGCGATTTGGCGACGGCATCCATCGTGGCAAAAATGGCAATGGCCAGCAACAACAGCAAAATGCCTTTGCGGTTGTTTTGGTCGCGCGAAAAGCTCATGGCGGATGTCCCAGACGCGCCGAACTTGCGCGCCGCGAACTCTAGGCTGGCGCGCGGGCGAGCAAAAGGTGCAAACGGCCTATTCGTCGTCTTTCACCAAGACCAATTCGCCCGAAGCTTCCAACTCTCGGATCGCGGCGACCACAAGGTTCATCGCCTCTTCCGCCTCTTTCTCGCGCGGCCGGTCGCGGGCTGCCATCTCTTCGCGGAAGCCAGCCGCCATGCGCTGCGACATGTTGGCGAGGAAATGTTCGACCGCTGGCGCCAGATCCGCAGCGGCTTGCGCGCCTGCAAGGGCGGTGACAAAAGCCGTTTGATCCACAATGCGCACCACTTTGGGAACATCGCGGGGCGACAGGCGGCTGGGAATATGAACGAAGGTGAAAATCGCCCGCCGAACAAGATCGGCAAAGCCGCGATCCGCCTCTTCCAACCCTTTGAGCACGTCATCGCGCGTCAGGGCGCCGGAAACATTCAGGATCGCCCCCACACGTTCCACAGGGTCGGCATCAAAGGCTTTGGGGGGCTGCGAATCCAGCTGATTTGCCAGACTTAGCCCGATGCGCCGAACCGTTTCAGGATCGACGTTGCCGGTCATCGACACGGCATAGGCGACGCGGCGCGCCCGCTCGCCCGGCAGTTTTCCCAAAAGGTCGGCCGCTTTTGGCACCGGCAGCTTTGACAGCATTACTGCCGCCACTTCGATGCTTTCATCGGCTAAAACAGTCAAAAGACGGTCGGCGGGCAGGGCGTTGATCCGGTCCCAGGGATCAATTTTGGACGAGGCACCGGCGAGCCTGCGCAGGCGCGAAGCGGCGGTTTGGCTGATCTGGCCGTCCATGATCGACAAAGCGCCTTCGATACCGCCGGGGAAGGTCAGGCCAACCTGTTCCAATTCCTCGACAAAATTGGCCACCACGGCTTCGACGGTGGACCTGTCGACCAACCGCATCAGGCTCATTTGTTCGGCGAGCGACGCCTGCATGTGGTCGGGCAGGCTGGCAAGGCTAAGCGGCTGACCCTTGGACAGCAACAGCCGCACGATGACGGCGGCCTTTTGGCGCTGGGTCAGGGCGCGAGGTTCGGGCAGCGGCGGGGCGGGGTCACGGACCACGCGCAGGCCAGTTTCAATGCGGGCGAGGGGAAGTGCGGCCATGGGCCCTCCGGTACGGCGAATCTGTTTCGCTACCTTGACGGGCTTTGGGTTAACGGGTGCCTTATAGGGGCAAAGTTTATTTTTCTGCGGGTGACGGCCGGAACCGTCGTGTCAGCCAAAGACCCGCGCAAAGATCGTATCGACGTGTTTGGTGTGATAGCCGAGGTCGAACTTTTCCTCGATCTGGGCCGGGGTCAGGGCCGCGCCAACCTCTGGGTCGGCGAGCAGTTCGGTCTTGAAATCCGCGCCTTTTTCCCAGACTTTCATCGCATTGCGCTGCACAAGGCGGTAGCTGTCTTCGCGGCTGACGCCTGCTTGAGTCAGCGCCAGAAGCACCCGCTGAGACATGATCAAGCCTTTGAATTTGTTCATGTTCGCCAACATATTTTCCGGGTAGATCACCAGCTTTTCGATCACGCCCGCCAAGCGGTGCAGCGCAAAGTCGAGGGTTATTGTGCTGTCAGGGCCGATGGCGCGTTCAACGCTGGAATGGCTGATATCTCGCTCGTGCCACAGGGCGACGTTTTCCATCGCGGGCACGACGGCCATGCGCACCAGCCGCGCCAGACCGGTAAGGTTCTCGGTCAGAACGGGGTTGCGTTTGTGCGGCATCGCGGAGGAACCCTTTTGACCGGGGCTGAAGAATTCTTCGGCCTCCAGAACCTCGGTGCGCTGCATGTGGCGGATCTCGATCGCGATGTTTTCCATGCTGGAGGCAATCACGCCAAGGGTGGCGAAAAACATCGCGTGACGGTCGCGCGGGATGACTTGGGTGGAAATGGGTTCCACCGTCAGGCCAAGCATTTTGCAGACATGCGCCTCGACTGCGGGGTCGATGTTGGCAAAGGTGCCGACAGCGCCAGAGATTGCCCCGGTGGCGATCTCGGCGCGGGCGGCCACGAGGCGGGTGCGGCCGCGGGCCATTTCGGCGTAAAACCGTGCAAAGGTCAGGCCCATGGTGGTCGGCTCGGCGTGGATGCCATGGCTGCGCCCGATGCGCACGGTCATCTTGTGCTCCATCGCGCGGGTTTTCAGCGCGGCCAGAACCCGGTCCATCGCGGCGAGCAAAAGATCGGTGGCGCGCACGAGCTGGATGTTCAGCGTGGTGTCCAGAACATCGCTGCTGGTCATGCCTTGATGCACAAACCGCGCCATGTCTGGGCCGATGATTTCCGCCAGATGGGTCAAAAACGCGATAACGTCGTGTTTGGTGACTGCTTCAATCTCGTCGATGCGCGCCACATCAAATTCCACATCTTTGGCCGTCCAGACCGCCGCTGCGTGATCCGCCGGAATGACGCCCAACGCGGCCTGCGCGTCGCAGGCGTGCGCCTCGATCTCGAACCAGATCCGAAGCTTGGATTCGGCAGACCAGATGGCAACCATTTCGGGGCGGGAGTAGCGCGGGATCATCAAAAAGCCTTTCATGGACGGGGAGGGCGCAATTGCTTTAGACTGCGTGGCGGGGCCTGACAAGGCCCGGACGGGATCAGATTTTCGGGGAAAGCAAATAGCAGGGCTTGGCCGGGTTGGATGGATTTGTGCCCTTGCCGCCCTTTGGGCGCTTCCAACCCAAGCTGACAGTTGGCGGAGGTTGAACGGCGCCGAGATTGGCTTGACTTTGGAAAGGCAAGTGCTGCGCTATGACGATGGATCCGAACAAGTCTTTTCCTATGGCGGCTTGACGGAATATCGGATCGGGTGGCCCAATGAAGGGCATTGGAAGATCGCAAACGATCAATATTGTGCGATGTGGGCGCCATCGCGGGATTGGGCCTGTTACGATGTTTCCCTCTCTGGCGAGGGTCAGAGAGTTCGGTTTGTGGATGATAGCGGGCGGGCAATTCTGGCCGATATAGTACCACAATAGCGTGACGAGGGTTCGATGAAACGAATGATGACCATGGCCGCCATCGTGATTGCTGGCACTGCCAATGCCCAAGACTGGCGCGCTGACCGGGTCGCAGGTCAGTGAAAGCCTGACCGCTCGGGTCCTTGGGTACGAAGACGGCAGCACGCAGAATTTTTATGCGGATGGCCGCACGCTTTATGCGGCGGGAGCGGGGGAAAGCTGGGGGCGGTGGCGGGTGACGGGGGACCAGTATTGTTCGTCCTGGCCGCCGTCCGACAGCTGGGCCTGTTATGGCGTCGAGGCGGAGGCGGGCGGATTGGATCTGCGGTTTGTGGATCGCCGCGGCGGGGTGAGTTTGGGTCGGTATCAAGACCTGCAATGATTTTGGAAAAGACCATGGGATTGAACCGGTTATGACAGTATCGATCAAGCTGCTTTGGGCGATGAGCCTGATGGCGTTGTTGCTGGGTCTGGGCGGCGCGCTTCACCCGATCGGGGACAGTTTTGCGGTGCTTCGGCCACAGGTCCTGGGAATTTTCGCAGGGCTGTCGGGCGTGCTTTGGGGGCTGCGGGCCAAGGTTTGGGCCGGGTTGGGTGCGGTGACCTTGGCCTTTTTGGCGCCGACGGTGGTGATCGGGTTTTGGCAAACCGAGGAGCCGGGGCCGCTGACCCTGTATCAAAAGAACCTGTTGATGACCAATCCGGTTTTGGCGGAAGTTGAGGCCGATATTCGCGCCATGGCGCCGGATATTGTGACCTTGCAAGAAGTGTCGTCGGTAAATCGGAGCCTGATGGCCGCGCTCGAAGATGTGCTGCCGCAGCAACAATACTGCCCCTATGGCAAGAATGGCGGGATGGGAGTGGCGACGCATTTTCGCGCGATTGCACCGGGATTTTGCGCCCTTGGCATGGCCGCGCTTCAGGTGGAGGGGCCCGAAGGGCCGCTTTGGATCGTTTCGGTGCATCTGGCCTGGCCTTGGCCTTTTCGTCAGGCATGGCATCTGAAAAAAATTTTACCGCAGATTGAAGGGCTTGAAGGGCCGATGATTGTTGCCGGAGATTTCAATATGGTGCGTTGGTCGGACGCGCTGCAGCGGGTTCGGACGGCGGGACGTGTGCAGGCGGCGGGGCGGATTTTGGGCTCGTTTCCGGTGCTGCCGGGGATTTATGCCTTGCCGATTGATCAGGTCATGTCGCCCGGCGGCGGACAAACCGAGCTGCGTCCGCTTTTAGGCTCCGATCACCTTGGGATTTTCGCGCGGCTGAACCTGTCTCTCGCGCCCTAAGGCGCAGGGGGGCTGCGGTTTAGTGCTTGAGCCGGAAATAATCCCATTCTTCCATCATGGTTCCGTCCGGCAAAAGACACAGGCTGGTCTGGCCTTGCAGCAAAAGGCTGCCGCCTTCGTCGATGCAGAAAACCGAGGCCGGGCTGGCCGTTCCGGCGGTGGATTGTGGTTCAATCGGGGTAGGGGGTGCGGGTTTGGGTTGCGGCGCGGCGGGGGCCGGTTGCGGCTTGGGTGCGGGCGGCGCGATCATGGGGGCGGGTGTTTCGGCGGCGGGGGCATCGGGGATGATGTTGGCGGTTTGGGCCGGAGGCAGTGCCGGATCGGCGGCGGGCAACGCGGTGGCCTCCACCGGCATCGCGGTGAGCGGCTGCGCACTGTTCGTGGGATCCGGCACTTGCGGGGCCAGTTGAATTTGCGTTGGCACGGTAGGCGGGTTGGAGGCGGGAACTTTTTGCGGGATGCAGGCGGTCAGCGCCAGCGCAGCCAAAATCGCCCCGGCATAGGCCCGAAATGCGCGTGTCATTGCCCCATCAACCTTTCATCGAACGGATACCGGGTCAGAACGTCGCATCCTGCGTCCGTGATCACAACCTGATCTTCGAGTTTGATCGAAAAATTTCCGCCTTCAGGCGAGACGAGGGCTTCGGTGCACAAAACCATTCCCGGTTCCAAAACCGCATCAAAAGCCCCCTCCATCCAGTCATCGGGATAGGTGACATAGGGCCATTCATCGCAAAGGCCGACGCCATGCATTTTACAGGAGTATTTGAGTTTGTCATAGATATCGTCAAGTTTATGGCCGCCAAACACCAATTCGCGGATCGAAACGCCGGGCTTCAGGCGCGCCTGATGGTCCAGCATATGGTCGCGTGCTTGTCCGAAGGCGGCGATCATCGCGTTCGTCGGCCGACCGTCGCCCACCCACCATGTTCTTGAAATATCAATACAAAACCCGTAAGCGCCGATCAGATCAGTGTCGAAGGCCACGATTTCATCCGGCTGAACGATGCGAGGGCCGCATTCCTGAAACCAAGGGTTCGTGCGGGGCCCGGACGCCAGCAGCCGGGTTTCGATCCATTCGCCGCCGCGCGCGATATTGCCGCGGTGCAGCTCTGCCCAGATCGCATCCTCGCTGACATTTCCTTTTGGAACGTTTTCTCGGGTAAAGCGCTCCATTTGCGAAATCGAGGCTTCGCAAGCGTGGTGGGCGCAGCGCATTGCCAGCATCTCATCGGCGGTTTTGATGGCGCGGGTGCGTTCGGTGACCTCCTCACCCTCCAGAACTTCTAAACCGATCCGTTCCAGAGTGCGCAGGCCGTGGACCATGATTTTATCGACGGCGAGGCGGCGGTTGGTGCCCGCATGCGCGCGCATCACCTCGTCCACTTGTGCGGCAAAGGCCTGCGCGGCGGCGGCGCCATTTTCGCCAGTGGAATTGTAAAAGAAGGTGGCGCCAGAGCGCAATTCCTTGACCAGGGGATTGAAGGTGACCAAAAACGGCGCGTTTTTGTATTCCCACATCACCATATGGCCGTCCGCGCACAAAAGGCAGGCGCGAAAGGGGTTATGGGTGTTCCAAACCTGCATGTTGGTGGTGTCGGTGGCATAGCGGATGTTCAGCGGGTCGAACATCAAAAGACCGCCGTAATCACGCCGGACCAAGGCAGCGGTCAGCTTTTCCCAACGCTCGCGCCGCATCCGGTCAAGGTTTGGCAGGGCAAGACCCGCCGCGGCCCATTCGCCAAAGGCCAGCTGCGTTGGCCCAATCTCCACCCGGTCATTGTCGTTTGGCGAGCCGTCGCCCAGAGTGTCGCCGCGTGCGGGATCAATTTTGCGCCGGGTATGGGCATAGGGTTCGCTCATTTGTCACCGAAGGGTTTGGGTTCGGGCAGTTTGGGGCAAGGGCTGTGCCGGGCTGTTCTTTTGCCGACAGCTTGGATGTCGCAAACTGGCCCGGCGCGTGGACTTTTCGCGGATAGGCTGAGCAGATGAGCGATCCCATCCTTCAATCCCGCCTGCCGCATTTGCCTTGGATGGACCCGCGCCTTTCCCGTTTGCCGGGGGTTTTGCCGCTGAACGGCGACGACTGGCTGGTTCAGGACGAGGCTTATGGCCCCCAGATGGCAGAGCGGGACCGGCTGATCAGCGCCGCGCCCGATCTGGTTTACCAGCAGTTGCAAGAGGGCAGGCCCGCGTCGGCGGAGCTGTACGAGTTGGTCCTTGCGAGGTTGGCGCAAAGGCCGGGGTTCAGGATTGGCGGCAACACTGCGTTGCGGCCCGATGGGTTTGAGGTTGCACTGGACCCGTCTGAGCCGCTGAAAACGCTCGGGCGGCTGGTGCAGGAAGATCTTTGCGTGATGGAAAAAGCCGGGCAGGAACATCGGTTAACGGGCGCCGTTCTGTACTTTCCGGCCTCATGGCATTTGCATGAAAAGATTGGCCGTCCGTTGATTGGCATCCATCGGCCCGTGCACAACTATGACGACGGGCTGGCGGCGCGGGTGCAGCGGATGTTTGATGTGATCCGGCCGGATGCCGGGCTTTGGCGGATGAACGCGCTTGTGTAACGCGACCCTAGCCTGCACCAACCGCGGCGCGAAGCGGACCCAAGGACCGACCGACGCGGCGGCAGCTTTTTGCGCGCCGAGCGGCAATGTTTTGTCCGTCTGCCCAAGACAGGTGCGGTTATTTTCGCGATCCACACCTATGTTGTGTTGGTGTCAGATTTGCCAAGCGATGCCGTTGCGGGATTGGACGAGGCGCGGCTTTAGCGCATCGCGCGCGCGGTTAAGGAGAATTTGCTGCCCTTTGTGCGTCGCAAATCCTCACCGTCGCTCGTCCCGTGAAAGGCGTTCTAGGGCGTGGGGGTTTTCGAAGCCGTGACGGTTATGTCAGTCGCCCGATCGCGGAGAATGGATCGGTCTGTGGACGAAACGGCCAATCCGATGGGCATGATGATCAAAGCGATCAATGCCCCCAGGGCCGACCGTGAGATCCAACTTGGCATCCGGCGCGCACCGGGCGGGACGAAAAGCACGTCAGTTTCCCGTTTAATGGCAAGGCGAGGAATGTCTTTTGACATGCGGCCAAAGAAAATCGCCGCGTCATTTTCGGATACGGGTTTGCGAAGCGAATCGGTCGCGGATTTTTCAGATGCCGGGATCTCGCAAGCAGAGCGGAACATTTGATGTGCCATGTTTTCGATGACATCGGCGGTCATCGGACCCTGCACATCGGCCCAAGTGATCAAATCCGGTTCAAGAAATTCCGCAATTCTTGCAACCAAAATGCGGGAAATTCGGGTGCCGCCCAGCGCGAAGCGGTCCCTGTCGGTGCCAGTCAGGCAGGTCAGACCGATGGTCAGATGCGCGGCGGGAACGGCCAGGTCCGCTTCGGCATAATTCAGGAACACCCTGAGGTGCCCAAGTTCCATCGTGACGATGTCATCTTGATCCCACGACAGAAGAACCGGATTTATGCTGCTTTTCTGCAAGATTTTGCTCAGCTTCGAGACAGCCACCGCAAAGTTGAACGGCGCCTTCCGGGCAAAGAAGAATTGAGCGACGTTTGGAGCAGCGGAACTGAGCATCATGAGATTCCCGTTAATCTTAGTTAACGATGCTTTTCAATTGTGCCCAGACTTAGTCTGAATTGTGAAGATTTTGAGAATACATCCTCTGGGTGCATTAAATTTTAGTAAAACCAAGAAATTCAAGGATCTGACGGCCCGTTCAAGCGGCCAATCCGGTAGCTGAAGAAAATGGTGCGGCAATGGGATGGTGTGACCCCATGCCATGTGCGTGTTTAGTCGAAGTAGCGAAGGTCCTGACCTCCCAGATGGGTGGCAATGGCGCGATAAAGACTAGATGGAAGCAGAGCACCGACCAAAACCCAACCCAAGATGCTGGCCGTCAGATGGGTCAGAGCAGGGCCGAAAACCCGCCAGACCAGGTGAGCAAGCCAATAAACGCAGCGCGCCAACAAGACACCGGCGCGTTTCCAAACGCTACCTCGGCGGATTGTGCCTGAACGATCGGTGTCGGGTTCGGGAACAACAAGGGGTTCTGCGACGCGGTCCATCGGCACAGGCGACAACGTTTGGTCCATGGGTGCAGGTGGCAGAAACTGTTCCTGCTTGGGCAAAGGATCCGGGTTTTGCAGGATCGAAGCGAGGGCCGAGCGGATCGCCAGCAACTCGGGGTCGTTCACGACGATCTTGATGATTTCTTCACTGTCCAAGGCTTCATCCGGCAACTCACTCGAGGACAGGGACTGCGAAAGGTCGCTGTCATGGGCCGGCTTGCGTTTGGCTGCGGTTTCGGCGCGCATACGTGCCGCTTTGGACAAGTTGGATTTCCGCGCCGTCTCGGACGCCACCTTGCGCGCTTCTTCGCGGCGATGTGCCATGAAGCCGCTCAGATCGGAAAACTCAAGCGGGTCGATGCTTTCAAAGGCGTGATCAACGGCCTGCGCGGCGGCGGCTTCCAGTCGTGACAGGCGCGCCAGCCCTTGGGAAATGAAAGCGCGTGACGGCAGCAGGTGCGCGGCGCGCCCCATTATTTGAACCGTGCCTGCGCCATAGCCGTCTTCAATTGCCATCGCCGCTGCCGCCGTAATATCCGAACCGCGATCCCAAGCTTTGGCGGCACTGCGACGGGCCAAAATGGCCGTGACGCGCAGGGCATGGTGAAAGTCGAGAGGCGCAAACTGTTTGCCCTCTGCCCAAATGGCTGGTTTTGCGTCGTCGGCCCGGTACCGTTTGGCTATTTTGAACATTCAAATCGTCCCAATCTATCCAGACCGTTTGCCCAAAAAATCCGCCCGTTTCGTGGCGAAATTCGGGCTGGCGATGGGCAAGATCGAAGGACAGGGCGCAACAAACGAAAGGGGCGCTCGAAGGCGCCCCTTTTGTCGATAGGAATTGAAGGGATCAGCAGGAATAATAGAGCTGATATTCAATCGGGTGCGGTGTGTGCTCGTAGGCGTAAACCTCTTCCCACTTCAGCCCGATATAGCTTTCCAGCTGATCGCGGGTGAACACGTCACCAGCAAGAAGGAAGTCCATGTCTGCCTCCAGCTCTTCCAACGCTTCGCGCAAAGAGCCGCAAACGGTCGGGATCGCGGCCAGCTCTTCGGGCGGCAGATCGTAAAGATCCTTGTCCGAAGCCGGGCCGGGGTCGATCTTGTTCCGGATGCCATCAAGGCCAGCCATCAAAAGCGCTGCAAAGGCCAGATAGGGGTTCGCCGACGGATCGGGGAAGCGGGCCTCGACACGCTTGGCTTTGGGCGATTCTGTCCACGGAATGCGAACGCAGCCCGACCGGTTGCGGGCCGAATAGGCGCGCAGAACCGGGGCCTCAAAACCGGGGATCAGGCGTTTATAGCTGTTGGTGCCCGGGTTCGTCAGCGCATTCAACGCCTTGGCATGCTTCAGGATACCGCCGATGAAATAAAGCGCGTCCTGAGACAGATCGGCATATTTATCGCCTGCGAACAGAGGTTTGCCGTCTTTCCAGATCGACATGTTCACATGCATCCCCGAGCCGTTATCGCCCTTCATGGGCTTTGGCATGAAGGTGACGGTCTTGCCGTAAGCGTGGGCCACATTGTGGATCACATACTTGTACTTCTGGATGTTGTCGGCCTGTTCAACCAGCCCGCCAAAAATCATGCCAAGCTCGTGCTGGCAGGTCGCAACCTCGTGATGGTGCTTGTCCACACGGATGCCCATGCGCTTCATCGTCGAGAGCATCTCGCCGCGCAGATCCTGCGCTTCGTCGATCGGGTTCACTGGGAAATAGCCGCCCTTGTGACCCGCGCGGTGGCCCATATTGCCGCCTTCATAGGTGGAATCGGTGTTCCATGCCGCCGCTTCCGCGTCAATTTCATAGGACACTTTGCGCGGGCTGATCGAATAGCGCACGTCGTCGAAGATGAAGAATTCCGCTTCGGGACCGAAATAGGCGGTGTCGCCGATGCCCGAAGACTTCAAAAACGCCTCGGCCTTGATCGCGGTCTGGCGCGGGCAGCGGTCATAGGCTTCGTTGGTGTCCGGCTCGACCACGTTGCAATGCACGCACAGGGTCTTTTCGGCATAAAAGGGGTCCATATAAACCGATGCGGCATCGGGCATCAGTTTCATGTCGGACTGATCGATCGATTTCCAGCCCGCGATGGACGAGCCGTCAAACATGAAGCCTTCTTCAAAGAAGTCTTCGTCAACGAGATCTGACACCAACGTGACGTGCTGGAGCTTGCCTTTTGGATCGGTGAAGCGAATGTCAAGATATTCGACTTCCTCGTCCTTGATCAGTTTCAGAGCTTTCGCAACTGCGCTCATCATTCTGCCTTTCAGAGTTTCTGGTTAAAGTTCAAGGCTTTGCAGCCCGGTGTTCGGGTAAATCAAACCGCGTCGTCGCCATGCTCGCCGGTGCGGATGCGGATGGCTTGTTCGATGGTCGACACAAAGATCTTGCCATCGCCAATTTTATCGGTGCGGGCGGCGGAAACGATCGCCTCAATCGCGGCATCGACCATATCGTCGGTCAGGACGACCTCGATCTTCACTTTGGGCAGGAAATCCACGACATATTCGGCGCCGCGGTACAGTTCGGTATGTCCCTTCTGGCGGCCAAAACCCTTGACCTCGGTAACCGAAAGACCCTGAATGCCCGCTTCTTGCAGGGCCTCTTTGACCTCATCAAGCTTGAATGGCTTTATGATAGCCTCAATCTTTTTCATGAACCGCCTCCCGCTGTCTGCGCTTGTCTGATCACTTCCCAAGATCGGGTGCAATTCGGTACGGTTTTCTGAGGGGGGCGCCGGGTGGAAATCTGTGGGCGGTGATTAAAATTTAGGCGATGCGTTGTATTTGTGGGCGAAATGAAAACCGAAGGGGGATTTGCAGGACCGACCTTCTGACCGCCGCACAGATGCGGGCCGTTGAGGCAGCGGCAATTGCCAATGGGAAGGTGACGGGGCTGGAGCGGAGGGAGCGGGCCGGGCGCGGGGATTTGCGCCGATGTTGGCGGCACAGTCGGGGGCTTGGCTGCATGTGGAATGCGCGCGCAGGTTCGGGCCGGGGTTGATCGCGGAGGATTTGCCAAGGGTGTTTCGCGCGTTGGGGCCTTAGCGCAATGCGAAAGGCCGCCCTGATGCAGTTGGTGCGGACCGATCAGGCGGAAACGGTGGCCGGGGTGCAGGCCAATTCCAGCCCGCCAGCATAAATTACCGCTTCGTCTTGAAAGCCGAGCGAATAAATACGGGCGGTTTCCAGCATCTCGCCGCGAATAAACTCGCCATCCGTCAGGCGGCTTGCGGCGATCATAGCCTGCCTGGCGCCGGCAAACGCCATGGCGCGCCAATCACGCACCAGAACCATCTGGGTCGCAGGCACCAAAACATCTTCTTCAGGACGCTCAGACCCCAAAGTCGAGGCGCCGATGCGCACCATGCGGGCATGGGCCACAACGGTGATTTCGATGGATTTGAGCACCCGTGCGCCGGAGCGGGTCAGTACCCGGTCGCCAATTTCCAGGAAATCGACTGGAATATCGCCGTCCAGCGTCAGCACTTTGGTGCCCTGCAGCATGCCATTGGTCATCCCGACTTTGGCGCCGGTATCAAATGCGGTGCTGTGCTGTCCCATGGGCCGTGCTCCTCGATCTTGCCTGATCTTTTTTTCACCACATTGTGGCAAGATTGGGTTAAAGGCACGGCCTTTTGTAGAATTGGTTCCATTTTCCTTTTGGCGATTTTCCTCTCGCATCCTTTCAAAGCCTTTGTTAGAAGGGCGCGGATTTGCAAAGCGGTCAGGTGCTGCCCCTAGGGTAGCGGCTTGATGGCTTTGTGGCAATTTGCGGGTATGGCGAAATTGGCAGACGCACCAGATTTAGGTTCTGGCGCCGCAAGGCGTGGGGGTTCAAGTCCCTCTACCCGCACCAGATGTAAGATGAGAAGGACGAGATAATGCAGGTTACCGAGACCCTGAACCAAGGCCTGAAGCGCGGCTACACCATCACGGTCACGGCGGCCGAGCTGGAAGCCAAAGTGACCCAAAAGCTGCTGGAAGCGCAGCCAGAGGTGGAAATCAAGGGATTCCGCAAGGGCAAGGTGCCGCTGGCGATCCTGAAAAAGCAGTTCGGCCAGCGGTTGATTGGCGATGCGATGCAGGACTCCATTGATGGTGCGATGAAGGGCCATTTTGAGGCATCGGGCGATCGCCCGGCGATGCAGCCCGAAGTGAAAATGGTGGACGGTGAGACCTGGAAAGAAGGTCAGGACGTTGTTGTGCACATGTCTTATGAGGCATTGCCGCCGATCCCGGAAATTGACACGGGCAAGATCAAGTTGAACAATCTGACGGTCAAGGCCGATGAGGCTTCGGTAGACGAAGCGGTCAAGGACCTTGCGGGGACGGCGAAGTCCTTTGAGGACAAGAAAAAGGGCACAAAGGCCAAGGACGGCGATCAGGTTGTGATCGACTTTAAAGGCTCGGTGGACGGGGATTATTTCGAAGGCGGCACGGGCAGCGATTATCCTTTGGTGCTGGGCTCGAACTCGTTCATCCCAGGGTTTGAGGCGCAATTGGTTGGGTCGGCCGTTGGCGACGAGATCAAGGTCAATGTCAGCTTTCCCGAGGCGTACGGCGCGGCCAATCTGGCGGGCAAAGCGGCGGTTTTCGAATGCGTGGTCAAGGGCTTGAAGAAGTCCATTCCGGCTGAAGTGAACGACGAGCTGGCCAAGAAATATGGCGCCGAAGATCTGGCGGCGCTGAAGCTGCAGATCGCGGAGCGGCTGGAAGCCGAGTATAAAGGGGCGGCGCGCGCGGTTCTGAAGCGCTCGCTTCTTGACCAATTGGATGCGCAGGTGAAGTTTGATCTGCCCGCCGCTTTGGTGGACGCCGAGGCCAGCCAGATTGCGCATCAGCTGTGGCATGAGGAAAACCCTGAGGTTCAGGGCCACAATCATGACCACGTCGAGACCACGGACGAGCACAAGAAGCTGGCCGAGCGCCGGGTGCGTCTGGGGCTGGTTCTGGCCGAGATTGGCCGTAAGGCCGAAGTGACGGTTTCAGACGCGGAGATGACCCAAGCGGTTCTGGCGCAGGCGCGTCAGTATCCCGGACAAGAGCGGGCCTATTTCGAGTTTGTGCAGAAAAATCCGCAAATGCAGCAGCAGCTGCGCGCGCCGATCTTCGAAGACAAGGTTGTCGATCACATCGTAGCTTTGGCCAAGGTCACGGACAAAAACGTCAGCAAGGACGAGCTTCAAAAGCTGGTCGAAGCATTGGACGAGATGTAAGGCTACGATTTTCCTGCGAAAAATCAGGGCCGTCCCAATCGGGGCGGCCTTTTCCATTCCCGCCTCCGGAGCCAACCCCATGCCAGAGTTTTTGCCTGATCTGCCGGTTGACGGCATCATTGAATGCCTGAAACGCTCGCCGGGGCACGAGTACCGGACGGGCAAGATGGACAATCCGGACTCTTCTGCCGCGCTGGTGGCCAATGCCTTTGGCTGGTTTTTGAACCGGGCAGGCGAAATGCCAGCGCTGCAAGGGGTGCCTTCGGGGCCGGTCAGCTCTGTGACTTTGGAAGCCGAGATGCGGTTTCCGTGGAAAGATGGGCGGCATCCCTGGCTGGACGTGGGCATGGAATCAGCAACCACGTTGATTGGCATTGAAAGCCGCCGGTACGAGCCGTTTCGCCCCGCAAAAGCGAGCGGGTTTGCCGAGGTTTATGACCGTCCGGTGTGGCGGGAAAAGCTGCCTAAGTTCACGCAGCTTCGCGATGATCTGGTGAAGGGCGAGGTCGGGTTTGAAGCTTTGGATGCGGTGCAGTTGATCAAAAGCGCTTACGGGCTTTGGACGCGCGCCGAAAAGCGGGCGACGGGGGCGGTTCTGGTCTATCTGTATGCCGATCCGGTGCATTGGGCGAGTGGCAAGCCGGTGGACGCCGCACGCAAGGCGCTTCACCGCAAGGAGATTGCGGAGTTCTCCAAGCGCATTGCCGGCGACGGCGTGACCTTTGTGCGGATGCGCTGGAGCGATCTTCTGGCGCAATGGGCTGCCGTGCCTGCCTTGGCCGGGCACGCGGCCGGACTGCGGACGATGTTTGCCGACCTGGGTTGAGGGCGTAGGAAGATATGACTGGGAGGACGGGGCCCGCGGCGGCACTGTGCCCCGCTGCTCGCGCGGTATAGAATAAGGATGTCTGAGGCGGCCGAATAGCCGCGCCCCAGAATCGGATGACGGCCGACTGCTGCGGCTGGCCACCTTGGTTGAGACGACATGCACTTCGGTCTTGTTTGCGCCGTACTGCGCGAAAACCATGGTGTGGAAAGCGAAGGACAAGTCATTGCCGAACCAGGTGTCATTTGCTGAGCGGTTTGAAGCCGCCATGAAAACCCCCACAAAGAACCTCTATTTTCACCCGGAAACGGGACTTTATCAGTCAGCAAACAATCAGTTAACGCGCTAGAAACAGGCGTGCCGCGGTCGCGCCTGTCGCGATCTGAACGAAAAAGACCGCCCCGAAGGGCGGCCTGTCATTTTCAAGTTCACGCGGGAACCTAGTCGCGCGTCAGGTCTTCACCATCTTGCGCCGCACCCATTTCGTCGAACAGATTCGCGATTTCGAAATCTGCTTCGGCTTCGGCTTCGGCTGCGAGGGCCTGGATCGACTTGCCGGAGGCTTGAAGTTCTGCCTCTTGGGTCGAACGGGCCACGTTCAGAACGATCTTGGCGATCACTTCGGGGTGCAGCACGACCGAAACGGTGTGCAGGCCCAGATCTTTGATCGGACGGTCCAGAACAACCTGACCGCGGTTGACGGTGAAGCCGCCAAGCGTGGCCGCATCAGCGGCGTCGCGCGTGGTGACGGAGCCGTACAAAGCGCCCGCATCGGAAGCCGAACGGATGACCACGAAGGTCTGGCCGTCAAGCTTTTCGCCAATCGCGGAAGCTTCTGTTTTGGTTTCGAGGTTATGCACCTCAAGTTGGGCTTTCTTGGACTCAAAGGACTTGATGTTGCCCTCGTTGGCCCGCAATGCCTTGCCCTGCGGAAGCAGGAAGTTGCGCGCAAAACCGTCCTTGACGTTTACGACTTCGCCCATTTGGCCAAGCTTGGCCACACGCTGCAAAAGGATCACTTGCATTTGTTTGGTGCTCCTTATTTCACGGCATAGGGCAGCAGGGCGAGAAAGCGGGCGCGCTTGATGGCTTGCGCCAGTTCACGCTGCTTTTTGGCCGAGACTGCGGTGATGCGCGACGGGACAATCTTGCCGCGCTCGGAAACATAGCGCTGCAGAAGGCGCGTATCTTTGTAGTCAATCGCCGGTGCATTGTCGCCCGAAAAGGGGCAGACCTTGCGGCGGCGGAAAAATGGTTTGTTCGCCATGGGTTATGGTCCTTTTCTCAGATCAACGACGAAAGCCGCCGCGGTCACCACCGCGGTCAGCGCCACGATCACCACCCCGGTCGGGACGGTCACCACCGAAGGACGGACGCTCGCGGCGTTCGCCGCCAAAGCCGCCTTCGGGCCGGTCGCCGCGCTCGCGGTCATCGCGCTTTTGCATCTGGACCGAAGGGCCCTCGACATGGGCATCGACCTTGATGGTCAAAATGCGCATCACGTCGTCATGCAAACGCATCAGGCGTTCCATTTCCTGAACAGCCGCCGCAGGTGCGTCGGACTTCATCAGGGCATAGTGACCCTTGCGGTTCTTGTTGATCTTGTAGGCCATGGTCTTCACGCCCCAGTATTCGCTTTCGACGATCTTGCCGCCGTTGTCTGCGATCACTGCTGTGAAATGCTCCACCAGGCTCTCGGCTTGGGCCGAAGAGAGATCCTGACGGGAGATGAAAACATGCTCGTATAGCGGCATGTGCACTCCGTTCTTGCTCAGGCGCATTTCATAGGACGGGCTAATCCTTTGCCGCGGCCCGTCCACGAGAGGCTGCGCCGGTTCATGGAAATTGCGGTAAGGATTGCGCCTTATACGGGGTGCGCCGCGGAATGCAAGGGCGGGCGGGCAGTTGTTTCAGCTTGCCGATGCGGGCAGGCCGAAAATTCGGTCGAAAGCCCATGTAAAGGCATATGTGTAAAAGATAAAGGCGACAGAGACGCCGATTTCAATGCCAATTGCCGTCCAGAAGCCGACCGAGAGCCACCACATTGTCAGCGGCAAAAGTTGGATCAGCAAGGTCATCTCGAACAAGAAGGAATGCGCCAAGCGCCGTATCCGCGACCTTCCGCGCTTGGCTTGGTGCGCTTCCCAAGCTTCAAAGCTGGTGTTGTAGGCATAGGACCAAAGCATGCCGATGATTGCGGCCGTGGCCGAAAGAGGAAACGCCGCTTTGGCATCGGCAGATGTCATGACCAACAATACCAGTCCGGTCACCATGATGCCGCAGGTTTCAAAGCTGATTGCGTAAAATATTTTGCGAAAATGTGACGTCATTCATTTGGTCCTAATGCTGAAAATTCTGTAGAAAATTCGGACAAAAGCAAAGGCAGCGTTCAATGCCCCCTTATCGCCGTTGCGGCAAGGCCGGTAAAGGCAGGAAAGCCATACGTTGCGATTTTTGCGTGATGCGGGTAAGCGGGATGAAAAGACGTTCGGGGAGGAACGGGATTGAGCCGCGCATTTGTGTTTCCGGGGCAGGGCGCCCAAACCATTGGCATGGGCCGGGCCCTTGCCGAGGCTTATCCGGCCGCTAAAGCTGTTTTCGACGAGGTCGATGCCGCCTTGGGCCAAAAGCTGTCCGATCTGATCTGGACGGGGGATCTGGCCGAGTTGACGCTGACGCGCAATGCCCAGCCCGCATTGATGGCAACCTCGATGGCGGCGCTCGCGGCCTTGACGGCCGAGGGGCTTGGGATCGAGCGAGCGGATTTTGTTGCCGGGCACAGCTTGGGCGAATATTCCGCGCTTTGTGCGGCGGGCGCGTTGACCCTTTGGGATACAGCGCGGTTGCTGCGCGCCCGGGGCGCGGCGATGCAAGAAGCGGTGCCGGTCGGACTTGGGGCGATGGCGGCGCTGTTGGGGATGGGATTTGCCGATGCTGCGGATGTCGCGGCGGAGGCGGCGCAGGGCGATGTCTGTCAGGCCGCCAACGACAATGACCCCTCGCAGGTGGTGATATCGGGCCATAAGGCGGCGGTTGAGCGGGCGGTCGAGATTGCAAAGGCGCGCGGGGCACGGCGGGCGATGATCCTTCCGGTGTCGGCGCCGTTTCACTGTGCTTTGATGCAGCCCGCCGCTGCCGTGATGGCCGAGGCGTTGGCTGGGGTCACGGTTCTTGCGCCGAAGGTGCCGGTGGTCGTGAACGTGCGGGCCGAGGCTGTGACCGAACCGGACCGGATCCGCGCCTTGCTGGTGGCGCAGGTGACGGGATCGGTGCGCTGGCGCGAGTCTGTGCTGTGGATGCAAGGGGCCGGGGTGTCGGAATTCTGGGAAATCGGGCCGGGCAAAGCGCTGTCGGGGATGATCAAGCGGACGGTGGCCGAAGAGGTTTTGCTGCGCGCGGTGGGCACCCCTGAGGATATCGCCGCGCTGAAAAGCTGAGGGCGATAGAGGATATTTGGGCCGCATTGAAGGCGATAGGGGCAGTATATGTTTGATCTGACAGGAAAATCGGCGCTGATCACCGGGGCTTCGGGCGGAATCGGCGCCCAGATCGCGCGGGTGCTGCATCAGGCGGGTGCAGTGGTAGCGCTGTCGGGCACGCGGGTGGAGCCACTGGAGGCGCTGGCGGCGGAATTGGGCGCGCGGGCGCATGTGCTGCCGTGCAACCTGTCGGACATGGCGAGTGTCGAGGCGTTGCCGAAGGCGGCGGCGGCGGCGATGGGCGCGGTTGATATTTTGGTGAACAATGCCGGGATCACCCGCGACAACCTGTTCATGCGGATGTCGGACGACGAGTGGCAGTCGGTTCTGGATGTGAACCTGACCTCGACGTTCCGGCTGTGCCGGGGCGTTTTGCGCGGCATGATGAAGGCGCGGTGGGGGCGGATCGTGAATATATCGTCCGTGGTCGGGGCGACGGGGAATCCGGGGCAGGGCAACTATGCGGCATCGAAGGCGGGGGTTGTGGGGATGTCGAAATCGCTTGCGGCTGAGGTCGCGAGCCGGAACATCACGGTGAACTGCGTGGCGCCGGGGTTTATCACGACGGCCATGACGGACAAGCTGAACGACGAGCAGAAAGCCAAGATCCTGACGCAGGTGCCGGCGGGGCGGATGGGCGAGGTGCAGGATATCGCGGCGGCGGTGCTGTACCTGGCGAGCCCGGAAGCGGGGTATGTCACGGGGGCGGTGCTGCATGTGAATGGCGGTATGGCGATGATCTAGGGGATCCATCCGCGCGATTGTGATCGGAGCGCCGTTGATCGACACGTTTCGCGGGGCAGGTTCTTGCGCCGGGGCAAAAACGGCCGTTTGTTGGTTTCCGGCGGCTTGCGACGCCTTTATGCCGAGGGGATGAAGCCAGGGGCGGTGCCAGACCTTGGGTTGAACGATGATCTGACGCTGCTTCGGACCGCCGGTTTTACGTCTTGGTCAAAGCGCTTTGAACAAAGGGCTTTTGGTCTTTGTGAAAGGCAGTGGAACGCTGAGAAGATTGGAAACAGTTTGCCATAGGCGCTGGTGCTTGGTATAGGCGCCGTCAAGCCGGAGAGCTTGGCGGATTCGGGCCCGAAAACAGGGGCTGGTCCAATAAGTGCGATGGTTCGAGGGCCGCGTTGGCCCACATAGAAAAGTAGACCGGGAAACATCCCGTAACCAGAGGAAGAAACATGAGCGACATCGCTGATCGTGTGAAGAAGATCGTCGTCGAGCATCTTGGCGTCGAAGCAGAAAAAGTGACCGAGAATGCCTCGTTCATCGACGATCTGGGCGCTGACAGCCTTGATACGGTGGAACTGGTTATGGCGTTCGAGGAAGAGTTTGGAATCGAGATTCCGGACGATGCTGCTGAAACCATTCAGACCTTTGGCGATGCGGTGAAGTTCATCTCTTCGGCCGCCTGATTTTCAAATCCGGACGCAGTCGAAACGGCACCCTTTCGGGGGTGCTTTTTCATTTCTGGCTCACAGCTTTGAAACAGTCGGAGGTAGGATTTGGTGCTTGCCCCGAAGGAATTGGTCCTTTGGGAGGCGCGCCGCGGTTCAAACGAAAACCCCCGGAACCCACCATGATATGAGGGTTCCGGGGGCTTTTCGCCGCCAATGAGGGGGCCGGCTACTCCGCGGCGCGCAGGTTGCCAGACGCCGGGTTCAATGCCGCAAGCTTGTCGCGCAGATAGGCTTGTTCGGCGGACAAAAGCGCAAGACGTTCGGCAAGAACCTCTGGGGCAGGGGCTTCTGGCTCTGCCTCTTTGGGGCCGATCATGCGCGAGAACAGTTTGCCGAGCCAGTAGCTGACATCGTCCATGATCAGATAGAACGATGGCACCACGATCAGGGACAGCACCGTGGACACGATGATGCCGCCGATCACAGCGGTGGCCATCGGCGCGCGGAACGAGCCGCCCTCGCCCACACCAAGCGCCGAGGGCAGCATGCCCGCAGACATCGCGATCGAGGTCATCACGATGGGTTGCGCGCGTTTGTGGCCTGCCTCAACCACCGATTTGATACGGTCCATGCCATGGGCCCGCATTTCGATCGCGAAATCGACCAGCAGAATGGCGTTCTTGGTGACGATGCCCATCAGCATCAGGATGCCGATGAGAACCGGCATGGAAAGCGCCGAATCGGTCAGGATCAGAGCAGCGGCCACACCGCCGATGGCGAGGGGCAGGGACGCGAGGATGGTGAAGGGTTGAATGACCGAGCGGAACAGCAGCACGAGCACGGTCAGCACCAGCAAGAGGCCAAGCAGCATCGCCTTGCCGAAGGACGCGAACAACTCGCCCTGAACTTCGGCATCGCCGGATTCGGCGACGCGGACGCCGACCGGCAACGGAGTGGCATCTATGATTTCCTTGAAGCGGGTTGTCGCGGTGCCGAGGGCAACGCCAACGGGAAGGTTGGCGCCAATTTCGGCCTGACGTTCGCGGTTCAGGCGTTTCACCGTGGACGGGCCTTCGGCCACCACGATATCTGCCACAGCCGATAGGGGCACGGATGCGCCGGTGGCGGTATTGATCTTGAGATTGGCGATCCGGTTCAAATCTTCGCGGGTGGCATCGTTCAGCCGCACGCGGACCGGAATTTGCCGCCCATCAAGCGAGATCTTCGCCAGCGACGAGTCGTAGTCGCCGATGGTTGCCACGCGCAGCACCGCTGCGATGGATTGGGTCGTGATGCCCAGGCGCGCGGCCTCTTCCAGACGGGGGCGGACCTGAATTTCAGGACGTGGCAGGGCGCCTTCGGCCGCGACATTGGCAAGCAAAGGATCACCGCGCAGCGCTTCTTCGAGGCGGGTAACCGCTTCGGTCAGGGCGGCATCATCGGGCGCGAGGATGTTATAAGTGATGTCTTTCTGGCCGCGGTCGTTCAGTTTGATCGCGCGGATGTCAGGGACATTTTTGAGCAGAACGAAGATATCGGCTTCGATCTGGTTCTGCGGCGTCGTGCGGCCTGTGTCTTTGACTTCAGGCAGGAAGGATCCGATCAACGGAGTCCTGCGGGCCAGTTGGGAGAGTTTCAGTAAAAGGCCATGGTCTAGTTTGTCCAGTAGGACGGTGACCGTGGCGCGGCGCACATCCAGCTCGCCCGTCGGCGAGGAGCCGCCGAGGATAAAGATCTGATCAACCCATTCCACGTCTTTGATCGTGTCATAAATTTCGGCTGCGACCTTGTCCGTTTGGTCCAACGTCGTGCCAGGGGGCAGTTCAACCGAGATCGAGATGCGGCCAGAATCCTCTGGTGGGATAAACGAGCCGGGCACTTGCAGCATGAAATACATCGAGATGGCGAAAGCGACAAGTGCGCCAAGGAGTGTGACATAGTAAGCGCCGAATTTGAATTTCAGGCGCCGGGCGCCGACTTTGATCGAGCCAAGGTTCCAGGTCCGGGTGGTTTCCTTGATCAAGCGCAAATAGCCGCGCATCATGCGGCCGTCTCGGTGTTGCTCTTCGGTGCCGCCATCTTTGGACGTCATCAGGTAGGCGGCCATCATCGGGGTGATCAGGCGCGCCACCAGCAAAGAGAAGAACACTGATACGGCCACAGTCAGGCCGAACTGTTCAAAATATTGCCCCGGAATACCGCCCATGAAGGACACAGGCACAAAAACCGCGATGATGGTGAACGTGGTCGCGATCACGGCAAGGCCGATCTCGTCGGCCGCCTCGATGGCGGCGCGGTAAGGGGATTTTCCCATTCGGATGTGCCGGGCGATATTCTCGATCTCGACAATCGCGTCGTCGACAAGAATGCCGGTGGCGAGAGTGAGGGCGAGGAAGGACACCAGATTGAGCGAGAAGCCGAGCGTGTGCATGACCCAGAACGTGGGGATCGCGGACAGGGGCAGGGCGACCGCAGAAATCAGCGTGGCGCGCCAGTTGCGCAGGAATATGAACACCACAATGACGGACAAAACGGCGCCATCAATGAGGGTGTCGATCGCGGCGTCGTAATTTCCTTGGGTAAAGTAGACAAGATCGTCGATGGGAAGGATTTGGACGTCAGGGTAGGCTTTGCGCAAAGCGTCCAGCTGCGCCACAACGGTTTCCTTTACGGCAACCTCTGACGCGCCTTTTGCCCGAAACACCGCAAAGGTGACGACGGGTTCGCCGTTCAGCCGCGAGAACGAGCGCAGTTCTTCGTAGGTATCGGTGACAGTGCCAAGGTCGGACAGTTGGACAAACCGGCCCGATGGCAACGCGATCGTGCTGTTGGCAAGGCCGCTGACCGATTGCGCGTCGCCAAGGGTGCGGATGGCTTGCTCGCCCGCGCCGACTTCGGAGCGGCCCGAGCCGAGGTTCGTGTTGGTGGAGCGCAGCTGTTGGCTGACCGAACCGGCCGTTATGCCAAAGCTGTCCAGCTTGGCGCTGTCCAGTTCCACGCGCACCTCGCGGTCGGCGCCGCCGTAACGGTCCACCCGGCCCACGCCGGCGCGGCCCTGAAGAGCGCGTTTGACGGTGTCATCGACGAACCACGACAGCTCTTCAAAGGACAAGTTGGGCGCTTTGAGAGCGAAGGTCATGATCGCCTGACCCTCAACGTCGATCCGGGTGACATTTGGGGCTTCAACCTCGGCGGGCAAGGTGCCCGCGATGCGGTCGATCGCATCTTTGGTGTCTTGCACGGCTTTGTCGGTCGGGATTTCAATGCGAAATTCGATGACAGTCTGCGAGACGCCGTCGTTGACAGACGACACGACATTCTTGACCCCGGTGATCCCGGCCACGGCATCTTCGATTTCTTTGGTGACTTGCGCCTCCATCTCAGATGGTGACGCTCCGGGTTGCACAACGGAGACCGCGACGAGGGGCACGTCAATGTTTGGAAAACGGGTGATGGGCAGCGCGTTGAAGGACTGCCATCCAACGACCAAGAGCAAAACAAACGCCAAAATCGGCGCGATGGGGTTGCGTATGGACCAAGCGGAGAAGTTCATGCGGAGTGCCCCTTAATTCGAGTCAGTGGTGGAAACGATTTCTGGAACCGGATTGATCCGGTCCCCGTCGCGCACGAAAGATCCGGCTTTGGTGACGACGGTTTGCCCGGCGCTGAGACCTTCGATCACTTCGACCCAGCCGCCATCGCGAACGCCGGTCTTGATCAGCTGGCGTTTCGCGCTGCCGTTTTCGATTACCATCACCGCTGGTTTGCCCTGATAAGAGCCAAGCGCAGTCACGGGGACGGCCACAGATTTGTGTTCCGAAACCAGGATCGTCGCCTCGACAAACATGCCCGAGCGGACCTGCGAGCTGTCGGCAAACGCGATCCGCAGGCGGCCAAGACGCGAAGAGCTGTCGATTGTTGGTTCAACAAGGCGAACAGTGCCGGCAAGCGGAATGTCGGTTGAGGAAAGTTTAAGCGTGGCCGTTTGCCCCGGCACAGCGCGCAAAAGATCGCTTTCGGCAATGTCGGCCCGCAATTCGAGGGCGGAATCGCGCATCAGAACGAACATGGGTTGGCCCGAAGCCGAAGCGATGCCGCCCAAAGTTGCGTTGCGCGCGGTGATTTCACCGGCGAAGGGGGCTTTCACCTCGGTTCGCGACAATTGCAAGTCGACGTTTTCGATCTGGGCTTCGACCAGCGAAAGATTGGCCTTGGTCGCTTCGAGGGACTGCGTTGCCACGGCAAGTTGCGCCGTTGCGGAAATGGCGGCGGCGTTTGACTTGTCGGCGGCGGCTTGGGACGCGTTCCCGGCGGCCTTCAGCGCCACCGTGCGCTCATTGCTGCGCTGCGCTTCGTCGGCGGAGGATTTGGCTTGGGTCATCTGCGCTTCGGCTTGGGCGATGGTCGCGCGGGCCGAGGCGAGCGAGGCGTTCAGCTGTGATTTTTGCAGATCAAGCGAGGACCGCGACAAGATTGCGATCACCTGACCGGCGGAAACGCTGTCACCGACATCGGCCAGAAGCTGTTCAATCTGCTGGCCTTCGATCAGTGGCGCGACGTTGACCTGCTCGACCGGGCTGACAAGGCCCGAAGCGATGATTTCGTCGCGAAGAATTTGTTCGGCAACCACCGAGACAGTGATTGCGGGCAAGACTTCCACCGCAGCTGCGGCCGGTGTGACCTCGCCTTCGGCAAAGGTGGCCGTTGCGAGGGTCGAAGATCCGAGGAGGACGCAAAGAAGAATGGACGAACGCATGGTCAGACTTTCTGGGCGAGGCCGGAGATTTGATCCAGCGTCTGTTCTATGAGAGTGATGATTTGATCGGTAAGTTGGTCTTTTACGTGGCTGTGCTGCGATCCGATCATCGCGGCGGCACGAAAAAGTGTAATAATCAGCTGGGCCTGCGGGGCAAAGACCGCCAAAGCGCTGTCTTGCGGTGTTCCGGTGTGAAGCGCAAAGATATGCGACAGGTAAGCCGCGACCTGTTCTTCCATCTTTTGCAGCAACGCGCCGACTTCAGGTTTGCGCATCGCGACGGCATTGATTTCGGCCCAAAGAATTCCGTCACTGCACCGCTGATGATGACAAATCTTGCCGCGCATTTGCGTGCGCAGGGTCGCCATCGGATTTTCCGATTGCAATATGCTTTCGAAATCGCGGCCCATTTCGTGCATGTCAGCGCTGATGAGGGACTGAATGATCGCATTTTTAGATGGAAAGTAGCGATAGAAATTGCCCGCGCTCATCCCTGCTGCGCGGGCCATGTCCTGCATCGAGGCCCCATCAAAGCCCTTTTCGGCAAAGATCGAGCGCAGGCTGAGAAGGATCTCGGCTGTTTTCACTTCGGCGGAGTGGAGCGAGACTTGCATCGGTCGAGCTGCGTTTCGGTGGGAATGAACGTTCATTCTGGATTATGGGGAGGATTGACCAGAAGGTCAAGAGATTTTGGGTTCGAAGCCGGGTAAATTACGCCGAAAGGATGCATTTTCGGCCAAAATTCAATCTTTGGGTGCGGGATTTGGAGGGCGGTGATGAAAATGCAGGCGGGTTTGCGCGGACCGGCAAATCAGGCGATTGGTTGCGCCATGGATAGGGGGCGTGTATCAGGCTGGTAAAGCCGAGGGATTGGGAGAGCTTGATGCGCCGAGTAGTTATCACTGGTCTGGGAATGGTGACGCCGCTGGGATGCGGGGTTGAGCAGACTTGGGCAAGGTTGTTGGCAGGAGAGTCGGGCGCAGGCGCGATTACCAAGTTTGACACGTCCAATGTCGTGACAGGCTATGCCTGCGAAATTCCGCGCGGTGATGGCAGCGATGGTACGTTTAATCCTGATGAGTGGATGGAGCCCAAAGACCAGCGCAAGGTCGATGATTTCATCTTGTACGGAATGGCGGCAGCGGTTCAGGCGGTGCGCGATTCCGGCTGGGTGCCAGCGGATGAAGAGCAGCGGTGCCGCACAGGGGTGATGATCGGGTCGGGGATCGGCGGGCTTGCGAGCATTGCCGAGACGGCGGTTTTGATCAAGGAGCGCGGGCCAAAGCGTGTCTCGCCATTCTTTATCCCCGGATCGCTGATCAATCTTATCTCGGGGCAGGTTTCGATCCGGTTCGGCTTTAAGGGGCCGAACCATTCGGTGGTGACGGCCTGTTCGACCGGCGCGCATGCCATTGGCGACGCGGCGCGGCTGATCATGTGGGATGATGCGGATATCATGGTGGCGGGGGGCGCGGAGGCCCCGATCTGCGAGATCGGGATCGCAGGGTTCAACGCTTGCAAAGCGCTGAGCACCAAGCGGGCGGATGATCCGACCAAGGCGAGCCGTCCTTATGATGCCGACCGGGATGGGTTTGTGATGGGCGAGGGCGCCGGCGTGGTGGTGCTGGAGGAATACGAGCATGCGAAGGCCAGGGGTGCCAAGATTTACGCCGAGGTTCTGGGTTATGGTCTGTCGGGCGATGCCTATCACATCACAGCACCCGCCGAAGATGGCGACGGGGGGTTCCGGTCGATGAAAATGGCGCTGAAGCGGGCTGGATTGCAGCCTGCGGATATCGACTACATCAATGCGCATGGCACCAGCACGATGGCCGACACGATCGAGCTGGCGGCTGTGGAGCGGCTGATGGGGCAGGATGCGGGCGGCGCGACGATGAGTTCGACGAAGTCGTCGATCGGGCATCTTCTGGGCGCGGCGGGTGCGGTGGAAGCGATTTTCTGCGTGCTGGCGCTGCGCGATCAGGTGGCACCGCCGACCATCAATCTGGACAATCCTGCGGTGGCGCCGAAGATCGACCTTGCGCCCAACAAGGCGGTGAAGCGCAAGATTGACGTGGCATTGTCCAATTCCTTTGGCTTTGGTGGAACCAACGCCAGTCTGGTCCTGGGCCTTGTCAAAGACGGAGTGGCGGGCTGATGTGGCGGTCCATCGCCTCGAATGCGCTGACGCTGTTTGTCTTGGTTTTGGTTGTTGCGGCGGGGCTTTTGGCGTGGGGGCGGCAAAGCTATGTGGCGCCCGGACCGCTTGCTCAGGCCATTTGTTTTGAGGTCGAAAAAGGCGCATCGCTGAGCACGGTCAGTCAGGCGCTGGTCGAGCAAGGGGCGGTTACGGACGCGCGGGTTTTTCGCATCGGGGCAGAATATTCGGGCAAGGCCAAGGGGTTGAAGTTTGGATCCTATCTGATTGAACCCAGATCGACCATGGAGCAGGTTCTGAGCGAGCTGACTGCAGCGGGGCAATCAACCTGCGGGCGCGAGGTGAATTTTCGCATCGGCGTGACGGGGATGGATCTGGTTCTGCGCGAGCTGGATCCGGCAACCAACCGCTATGTCGAAGTGGTGAAGTTTGATCCGTCGACCGAGGCGGCGCCTGCGGAATATCTGGATGCCAAAGACGCGCCGGATCTGCGCTGGCGCGTGACGCTGGCGGAGGGGGTGACAAGTTGGACGGTGGTTGACGCGTTGAAACGGGCAGACTTCCTGGACGGAACGGTCGAAGCTGTGCCGCCTGAGGGATCGCTTTCGCCCGACAGTTACGAGGTCGAGCCGGGATTTATGCGGGCCGACCTGTTGGCCGAGATGACCAAACGCCAGACGGCAAATCTGGCGGAGCTGTGGGCGGTGCGGGCCGAAGGGCTGCCCTATGCCTCGCCCGAAGAAGCGCTGATCATGGCCTCGATCGTGGAAAAGGAAACCGGAGTGCCCGAAGAGCGCAGGCGGGTTGCAAGTGTTTTTCTGAACCGGATTGCGCAGGGGATGAAGTTGCAGACCGATCCGGCGGTGATTTACGGGATTACCAAGGGCGAAGGGGCGCTGGGGCGCGGGCTTCGTCAAAGCGAGTTGCGCCGCGAGACGCCCTATAACACCTATGTCATCGACGGGCTGCCGCCAACGCCGATTGCCAATCCGGGACGGCTGAGCATCGAGGCGGCGCTGAACCCCGAAACCACGGAGTTCATTTTCTTTGTGGCAGACGGCACGGGCGGTCATGCCTTTGCGGTGACGTTGGAAGAGCATAATGCCAATGTCGCCAAATGGCGGGCGATCGAGGCCGAGCAGGGACAATCGGGGGCGGAAACGGGCAGCGGGGGTTAATGAAACCTTATCGGTGCGCGCGCTAAGCATCTGAACTTAATCAGTTTAACTTGACTCTGCGCCCGCTGCGATCTATATCTTTGGCCATGATGAACGAATTGTCTGACACGGCTCCGGGAGTGATCCCTGGGGCCGTTTCTTTTTGGGGTACGCATCGAAGGGAGCATGTCGAAGGGGAATGTCATTCTTTTTTCCCGACGGGGATCACGCGCCGGTCGATCTGACGGCGGCAACAGAAGAGCTTTATCAGGAAACAGCGCAAGAGCTTATCCGGGCCATAAAGGCGATCCGGGACGGCGAGGTTGATCAGATTCCAAACGCCAAAGCGGCGGTCAAGGATTTGAGAGCTGTGTTCCAAACAGTCATGGAAGAAAGGACGCGAGTTGAGAAACTCCGCAAGCAAGTTGTCGGGGATGTCGGAGCCGGAACGCTCGATCTTTCAGCCGCAAGGGATGAAATCGGGCGCCGCCTGGCTTTGCTCCGCAACGCCGCAGGACATTGACGCATTTCTGGACGGGCTTGGCGACAATGCCCTGCGGGCGCTGCCGTGGATGTTCGAATTCTGGGCGTTGCCGCATCAGTTGCCGCCCGAAGGGGCGTGGCGCAGTTGGGTGATCCTTGGCGGGCGCGGCGCAGGCAAAACCCGTGCGGGAGCCGAATGGGTGCGCACGCAGGTGGAAGGGGCGGGGCCGGGCGATCCGGGGCGCTGCAAGCGGGTGGCGCTGGTTGGCGAGACGCTGGATCAGGTGCGCGAGGTGATGATTTTCGGCGACAGTGGGATCATGGCGGTGTCACCGCCTGACCGCCGCCCGGTGTGGGAGGCGAGCCGAAGGCGGCTTGTCTGGCCAAACGGGGCCATCGCACAGGTGTTTTCGGCACATGATCCCAGCAGTTTGCGCGGGCCGCAGTTTGATGCGGCTTGGGTCGATGAGCTTGCGAAATGGAAGAAAGCCGAGGAAACCTGGGACATGCTGCAGTTCGCGCTGCGTCTGGGTGACAATCCGCAACAGGTGGTCACCACCACGCCGCAGAATGTGGCGGTGCTGAAATCCATCATGAAAAACCCGTCGACGGTTGCGACACATGCGCCAACCGATGCGAACCGGGCCTATTTGGCGGCGTCCTTTCTGGAGGAGGTCGAGCGGCGGTATGGCGGGCAGCGGCTGGGGCGGCAAGAGCTTGAGGGCTTGTTGATCGAAGATCTGGACGGCGCGCTTTGGACCCATGAAATGCTGGACCGCTGCCGCGCGGATGCGGTGCCGGAGTTTAGCCGCGTTGTGGTGGCGGTCGATCCGCAGGTTTCGGGCAAGGGCACGGGCGATGAATGCGGGATCGTGGTGGTGGGCGCAGTGACCGAAGGGCCGCCGCAGAACTGGCGTGCCTATGTGATCGAGGATGCCACCGTTCGGGGGATGAGCCCGGACGGCTGGGCCCGGGCGGCGTTGGCCGCGATGGCGCGGCACAAGGGCGACAGACTGGTGGCGGAGGTGAATCAGGGCGGCGCGCTGGTGACTTCGGTTATTCGCGGGATTGACGCTTTTGCGCCCATTCGCACGGTTCATGCCAGCCATTCAAAGCAAGCGCGGGCGGAACCGGTGTCTGCGTTGTATGAGCAGGGCCGGGTTTTTCACGTCAGGGGGCTGGCGAGTCTGGAAGATCAGATGTGCCAGATGACGACACAAGGGTTTCAGGGCAAAGGATCGCCGGACCGGGTGGATGCGCTGGTCTGGGCGTTGACGGATCTGATCGTGGAGCCGGGCTCGCGCTATGTTGCGCCAAAGGTGCGCACGCTGGGATAAACCTTTCGTAAAGGAATTGGTTTAGACATTCCTCAACGAAACCGGAAAGCCGAAGTGGGCCGGCCCGGCGCGAAACGAGATACCAAAATGGGGCAGCCAGATGGGTGCCTGACCGACAAGACCTCGAAGACAATCGTCTTTGGGGACTGAGCAAACATTGCCCGAAGGCAAGGAGAGCTAGGCATGAAATTCGATTTTCTGAAACGCGCGGCGGTTGAGGCTGCTCCGGCACTGAAGGCTTCGGCAACGGGGCGGGTGGTGGCATGGGGCAACTCGGGGCGCGTGGCCTGGAGCCCGCGTGATGCGGTGTCACTGGCCAAAACCGGGTTTCAGAGCAATCCGATCGGATTTCGCGCGGTGCGTCTGATTGCCGAAGCGGCGGCGGCAATCCCGCTTGTGCTGCAGGACGACGAGCGGCGCTATGACACGCATCCGGTGCTGACGCTGATCGGACGGCCGAATGCGGCGCAGGGGCGGGCGGAGCTGATGGAGGCCGTTTATGGCCATATCCTGCTGAGCGGCAACGCCTATCTGGAGGCGGTTCCGGGCTTGGACAAGTTGCCGGGCGAGGTGCATGTGCTGCGGTCGGACAGGATGAGCCTTGTACCGGGCGCGGATGGCTGGCCCATCGCCTATGACTACACGGTCAGCGGGCGCACGCACCGCTTTTCAATGGCGGGCGGCGCGACGCCTATTTGTCATCTGAAAAGCTTTCATCCGCAGGATGATCATTACGGCTTTAGCCCGCTGCAGGCGGCGGCGGTGGCGGTAGACGTGCACACAAGCGCCAGCGCCTGGTCAAAATCGCTGCTCGACAATGCCGCGCGGCCTTCGGGGGCGATCATTTACAAAGGCGCGGACGGGCAGTCACAGCTGACACTGGACCAGTATGACCGGCTGCTGAGCGAGATGGAAACGCATCATCAGGGCGCGCGCAATGCCGGGCGGCCGATGCTTCTGGAAGGCGGTCTTGACTGGAAACCCATGGGGTTCAGCCCGTCCGATATGGAGTTTCAAAAGACCAAAGAGGCAGCGGCGCGCGAGATTGCCATCGCATTCGGCGTGCCGCCGATGCTGATGGGGATACCGGGGGACGCCACCTATGCCAATTATCAAGAGGCGAACCGGGCGTTCTTTCGCCTGACGGTTTTGCCGTTGGTCACGCGGGTGACGGCGGGGATTTCGCATTGGTTGGCGGGGTTTAGCGGTGAGCCGGTGGAGCTGCGCCCGGATCTGGACCAGATCCCGGCGCTTGCGGCCGAGCGCGACCAGCAATGGGTGCGCGTCGGGGCGGCAGATTTTCTGACGCCGGCCGAAAAGCGCATGATCCTTGGTCTGCCAAAGATCGCGGAGGGTGAATGAGCGTCCGCAAGCCGGGGGAGGGCTCGCGGTTTGTCTATGACAGTTTCGATGTGGCGCATGCGCGGATCGAAGCGAACGAACGTGTAGCCGAGGAGCGTTGGGCGGCGCTCGATTTCAGGCTCAGCCAGATCGACGCCGTGCTGGAGCGGATGGAAAAGCGGATCTGGCTGGGAGTTTACGGGGTCGCAGCGTTTTTGCTGACGCAAGGGGCCGAGGCACTGATCAGAGCGGCAGGAAAGTGAGGGTTTATGAACGGGCATGACTGGGCGGGGCTGGAACACAAATACCAGCAGACAGCGCGGGCTGAAGAAGCAGGATTTACCGTATCCGATGGTCAGGTGATTTCGGGCTATGCCTCGCTTTTCGGGCGCAAGGATCAGGGCGGGGACGTGGTGCAAATAGGCGCCTATGCCAGCAGTCTGAAGCGTTTGGAGGCGAGCGGGCGGCGGGTGAAAATGCTGTGGCAGCATGATCCGGGCCAGCCGATCGGCATCTGGGACGAGGTGCGCGAAGATGCCAAAGGCCTGTTCGTTAAGGGCCGTTTGCTGCCCGAAGTGGAAAAGGGGCGCGAGGCAGCGGCGCTTTTGGCGGCGGGGGCGATTGACGGGTTATCGATCGGCTATCGCACCATCAAGGCCGAGCGCGACGGCAAAGGGCAACGTCTATTGCAGGAATTGGAGCTTTGGGAGGTGTCATTGGTGACCTTCCCGATGCTGCCGGAGGCGCGGGTTGGATCGAAGTCGGACCCGATGGAGACAGCCTTCAACGACTTGGCGGATCTGTTCACGCAGGCCCGCGAGGAACTGGCTCGGCGCTAGCCGGGGCGGAAACACACGACCGATCACGGAGTAAATTGATGACCGAGAAAGAGACTCGGGCTGGCGGCGGCATGCCCAAGGCCCACGATCCGGGTGCGGAAGTGAAATCCGCCATGACCGGATTTCTGCAAGAATTCAGTGCCTTTCGGGGCGAAGTGAAGCAATCCCTTCAACAACAGGATGACCGGATGACCATGTTGGATCGCAAAACCATGACCTATGCACGCCCTGCCTTGTCGGCCCATGCCGAGCTGGAAGTGCCCCACAAGAAGGCCTTTAACGCCTATTTGCGTTCGGGCGATGATGACGGGCTGCGCGGCCTCGTTCTGGAAGGCAAGGCGATGTCCACTGCGGTGGCGGCCGATGGCGGCTATCTGGTGGATCCGCAGACTGCGGACACCATCCGCTCGATGTTGCTGGCGACCTCGTCGCTGCGGTCCGTTGCTGGAATCGTCAATGTCGACGCGGTGTCGTTCGATGTGCTGGTGGACCGCTCCGAAGTCGGTTCGGGTTGGGCGACGGAAGTTGCGGCCACGACCGAAACCGCGACCCCCACGATCGAGCGGATTTCAATCAAGCTGCACGAGTTGTCGGCCATGCCGAAGGCCAGCCAGCGCCTGCTGGACGACAGCGCCTTTGACGTCGAAGGCTGGCTTGCGGGCAAGATCGCAACCCGCTTTATCCGCGCAGAGGCTGCGGCCTTTATCAACGGCACGGGCGTGGATCAGCCCAAGGGCATCTTGTTGCCGACCAAGGTGGCGAATGCGTCCTGGGTCTGGGGTCAGCTTGGGTATGTGCCGACAGGCGCGGCCGCGGATTTTGCCACCACCAGCGCCAGCGATTGCATCGTGAACCTGGTCTACTCGCTGACCGCTGACTATCGCGCCAACGGCACCTTCGTGATGAATTCGAAAACCGCCGGTGCCGTGCGCAAGATGAAGGACGCCGATGGCCGCTTCATGTGGGGCGATAGCCTGCAGGCGGGCGAGCCGGCGCGTCTGATGGGCTACCGGGTGCTGATCGCCGAAGACATGCCGGATGTGGCGACGAATACCTTTCCGATCGCGTTTGGTGATTTCGCCTCGGGCTATACCATCGCCGAGCGTCCCGATCTGCGCATCCTGCGCGATCCCTTCTCGGCCAAGCCGAACGTGCTGTTTTATGCCTCCAAGCGGGTGGGCGGCGACATCACCGACTTTGCCGCCATCAAGCTGCTCAAAGTGGCCATCTCCTAAGATCGGCATAGGACACCGGCCATTTCCCTTTGGGATTTGGCCGGAACGACGGCGCGCGCCCAGTTTCGGGCGGAAGCAGCTTGCCGGGAAGGCTCCCCTTTTCCCGCGAGCGTCAGGGCGCGCGCCGAAGATCTGCGGTTTGCTGGAAATTGGAGGATTCAGGATGATCTTGACCGAGGTGACAACGATCCCGACGCTGGCCCTGCCGGTTCAGGGACTGAAGGACCAGCTGCGGCTTGGGTCGGGATTTGCCGATGCGGGCATGCAGGACGGCCTGATCGAGGCCTATTTGCGTGCGGCGATTGCGGCGATTGAAGGCCGGATCGGCAAGGCCCTTTTGGCGCGGCGATTCAACCTTCGACTGGAGGATTGGCGCAGTTTGAGCGAGCAGGCTTTGCCGCTTGCGCCGGTTACGTCGATCTTTTCGGTCACGATGTTTGACGCGAACGGAGTTGGATCGGTCCTTGCGGCCAGCACCTATATTTTGGTGCCCGACACGCATCGGCCAAAACTGGCGGCTCGTGGGATTTTGTTGCCCAATGTCCTGCAAGACGGGCGGATCGAAATTGTCTTTGACGCGGGGTTTGGGGCTGCTTGGGCCAATGTGCCGGCGGATCTGCAACAAGCGGCCTTGATGCTGGCCGCCGGGTTCTATGAAAATCGGCACGATTCTGCGGCGCAACCCGCCGGATTGCCGCAATCGGTGCAAGTGCTGATCGAGCGCTGGCGCACGGTGCGGGTGCTGGGCGGGGGCGGCAAATGAGAGTGCCGGTTCTTAATCGCAAGCTGGTGCTGGAAAGCCCGGTCACGGTGCCCGATGGGGCGGGGGGATTTACCAAATCCTGGGCGGCGGTCGGGACGGTCTGGGCTGATGTGCAGCCCGGAACCGGCAAGGAACTGGCCGGGATTGAGGTGAATGTCTCATCGGTCAGTTATCTGATCACGGTGCGCGGGGCGGCGGTGGGCTCGGCGCAGCGGCCCTTGGCAGGGCAGCGGATGACCGAGGGCGCGCGCCGGTTTGAGATTTTGGCAGTGACCGAAGCGGATGCCGAGGCCCGGCACTTGAAATGCTATGCCCGCGAGGAGGTGTCCGTATGAGTTACCGCATCGCAGCTGTACTTCAAACCGCGATTTATCAGCGGCTTACGGGGTTTTCGGCGCTATCCGGGGTTTCTGTGTTTGATGCCATCCCCAGCGGGTCGGGCACCGGGACCTATATCCTGCTTGGCCCCGAAACCGCGATAGACAAGTCGGACCAGACCGGCAGCGGCGCCGAGCATCAGCTGCTGATCAGCGTGATTTCGGACGCGTCGGGCTTTCAATCGGCCAAGTCGGTGGCGGCCAATGTCTCGGCCGCGCTGGAAAATCCGAGCCTGACGCTGACCACGGGCCGCCTTGTCTATCTGTTGTTTCAAAAGGCGGTCGCGCAGCGCCTGGCAGAGGGCGAGGCCCGGCGCATTGATCTGACATTCCGGGCGCGGGTCGAGGTTTGACCCCGTCCACCCCTTCGCTTTTTCCAACTGGAGCAGAAAACTATGGCAGTGCAGAATGGTAAAGACCTGCTGATCAAGGTTGATATGGTGGGCGACGGTACTTTTGTGACCATGGCCGGGCTGCGTGCCCAGCGCATTTCGCTGAATGCCGAAACGGTCGATGTCACCTCGCTGGAAAGCGCGGGCGGTTGGCGCGAACTTTTGGGCGGGGCAGGGGTGAAATCTGCGTCGGTCACAGGCTCGGGCGTGTTTCGCGACGCGAACACCGATGGCCGCGCAAGGCAAATTTTCTTTGACGCTGAAATGCCGAGGTTTCAGGTGATCGTCCCTTCGTTCGGCATCATCGATGGCAAATTTCAGATCACCTCGCTTGACTATTCCGGCACTTACAATGGCGAGGCGACGTTTGAGATGTCGCTCGCCTCAGCTGGCGCGCTCGTTTTTACGGCGCTGTGATGGCCAACCCCTTTGCCGGCGAGGTAAGCGTGATCGTGGACGGTGTGCCGCATGTGGCCAAGCTTACGCTGGGCGCTTTGGCGGAACTGGAGGCGAGCTTGGAAACCGGCTCGCTGATGGATCTGATCGAGCGGATCGAAGCGCGGCGGTTTTCGGCGCGCGATGTGATGGCGATATTGGTGGCGGGACTGCGCGGCGGCGGCTGGCAAGGGGGCTCGGGTGATTTGGCCCGCGCCGATTTTGATGGCGGGCCAATGGGCGCGGCAAAACTTGCGGCCCAATTGCTTGCCCGGGCCTTTTCCCTGCCGGAGGCGTGATGGCAGGCTTGGATTGGCCGGGGCTGTTGCGGGCAGGTTTGCAAAGTCTGCGGCTGAAACCCGAGGAATTCTGGCGGCTGACACCTGCCGAATTGAAACTGATGTTGGGCGCGGACAGCCCTGATGTAGCCCTGAGCCGGGCGCGTCTGGACGAGTTGACCGCTGCCTTCCCCGATCAAAAAGGACCAGACGCGGATGACGGACATTCCCGAAATTGAAGCCCAGATCACCTCGCTTGAGGTGACATTGGGCAGTGCGAGCGGCGTAGTTTCGGCCTTTGAAGGCGAATTGGCAAAGATGGAGCAGTCTTTGCTGTTTACCACGCGAGAGGTCAGCGCACTGACCTCAGGGTTTTCCAGCGGTCTGCGGCGCGCTTTCGACGGGGTCGTTTTTGACGGCAAGCGGCTGTCGGATGCTTTGGGGGACGTGGCGCAAAGCATGATCGACACGGTCTACAATGTCGCGATAAGCCCGGTGCAAAACGCGGTCGGCGGTGCGTTGGCGCAAAGTTTGAACGGGCTTCTCAGCGGCGTTCTGCCCTTTGCCAATGGTGCGGCTTTCTCCCAGGGCCGCGTGACGCCGTTTGCCAAGGGCGGCGTTGTTGCATCACCAACCAGCTTTCCGATGCGCGGCGGGACCGGGCTGATGGGCGAGGCCGGGGCCGAGGCCATCATGCCACTGACGCGCGGGGCCGATGGCCGCCTCGGGGTGCAGGCCCAGGGCGGGGGCCGCGCCGTGACCGTGGTGATGAACATTTCAACGCCAGACGTGCAGGGGTTCCAGCGCAGCCAAAGCCAAGTTGCGGCGCAGGCGATGCGGGCCCTCGCGCGCGGCCAACGCAATCGGTGAGGTAGATCATGGCATTTCATAATATTCAGTTCCCCACCAAGCTGAGCTATGGATCAACGGGCGGGCCCGAGCGGCGCACCGAAGTCGTCACGCTCGCCAACGGCTTTGAAGAGCGCAACACGCCGTGGGAGCATTCGCGCCGGCGTTATGACGCCGGTTCTGCTTTGCGCAGCCCAGATGACGTCGCGGCTTTGATCGACTTTTTCGAAGCGCGCCGCGGCCGGCTTCATGCCTTTCGCTGGAAAGACTGGTCGGATTTTCAATCTTGCCGGCCGTCCTTGCAAATCACCGCGCTCGATCAGGAAATTGGCCGGGGTGATGGGGTGAATTTGGTGTTTCAGCTGATCAAAACCTATGCTTCGGGCAATCAATCCTATGTCCGGCCGGTAAAAAAACCGGTTGGATCGACAGTACGCGTTGCGATTGCCGGGGATATCAAGGAACTGACAACCGAATTTTCCGTGGACTATTCGACTGGCCTGATCACATTCGTCACGCCGCCCGACATCGGCGCGCAGGTTTCGGCGGGTTTTGAATTTGATGTGCCGGTGCGCTTTGACACGGACAGTCTGCAAACGACGCTCGCCACGTTTCAAGGTGGCGAGATGCCGGATGTTCCTGTGGTGGAGGTGCGCATCTGATGGGCGCTTCGCAGCTTTATGAGCATCTTGAAACCGGCGCGACGACGGTTTGCCGCGCTTGGGCGCTGACCCGGCGTGATGGCGTGACTTTGGGGTTTACCGACCATGACCAGAATTTCGAATTTGACGGCGTTCTGTTCAAAGCCGAAACCGGGCTGACGGCGCGGACTTTGCAGCAGCAAACCGGATTGTCGGTGGACAATTCCGAGGCAATCGGCGGGTTCAGCGATGATGCCGTGACCGAGGAAGATCTGGTTGCTGGCAGGTACGACGGCGCAAGCGTTCAGGCCTGGCTGGTCAACTGGAATGCGGTGAGCCAAAGGGTTCTGCAGTTTTCCGGCAATCTGGGGGAAATCACCCATGCCGATGGCCATTTTTCCGCCGAATTGCGGTCCTTGGTGGACCGTCTCAATCAACCGCGCGGGCGGGCCTACCACCGGGGATGCGGCGCTGTTCTGGGCGATACGCATTGCAAGTTCAATCTGAGCAACCCCAACTACTCCATCAGCGCGGCCCTGGTTGGGTACGATGCCTTGGGGCGGATGGTGTTTGCGGCGCTGTCTGGGATCGAGCAAGGATGGTTTGGGCGCGGCAAGCTTAGCGTGCAATCGGGCCGCGCCATTGGCTTGTCGGCGGTGATCAAGCAAGATAAAGTGCTGAACAATCAACGCGTTGTGGAGCTTTGGGATGCCTTGGGCCAGATGCCCGAGGTTGGCGATCAGATCTTGTTGCAGGCGGGCTGTGACAAGATGGCGGCGACCTGTCAGACCAAGTTCAACAATTTTCTGAACTTTCGCGGCTTTCCGCACATCCCCGGCGAGGATTGGCTGATGTCTTATCCGGTGTCAGGCCAGCGCAACGACGGCGGGAGTTTGTTCAAGTGAGCCGACCCGACGTTGCCCATGAAGTCCGCTCATGGCTTGGCACACCTTATCTTCATCAGGCGTCGTTCAAGGGCGCCGGCGCGGACTGTCTAGGGCTGGTGCGCGGCGTTTGGCGTCATTTACACTGCAACGAGCCGGAAAAAATACCGTCCTACACTGCTGATTGGGCCGAACCTGCGCAGGACGAAGCGCTGTGGCGGGCTGCGCGCCGGTGGCTGAAGGAAAAGCCGCTGACGGACGAAGATGTCGGCGACGTGCTGTTGTTCCGTATGGCGCGCGGTTCCATCGCCAAGCATCTGGGCGTGCAGGTCGTATCCGGCGACAATCCTGCCTTTGTACATGCGTACAGTGGTCATGGCGTCGTCGAAACCCGGCTTTCCCTGCCATGGCGGCACCGCGTTGTCGCCCGTTTTTCCTTTCCCTGAAGGAGCCAATTCATGGCCACCATTCTTCTTTCTGCTGTTGGCGCTGCTGTCGGGTCGGGATTTGGCGGATCCGTTCTTGGGCTTTCGGGTGCGGTGATTGGCCGGGCACTTGGTGCGACGGCGGGCCGTGCGATTGATCAAAGACTGCTCGCAGGCGGCGCGGATCCGGTTGAAACCGGCAAGGTCGAGCGTTTTCGCGTCGCCGGTGCCAGCGAGGGGACCGCTATTGCGCGGCTTTGGGGGCGTGCGCGGCTTGCAGGGCAGGTGATCTGGTCGTCTCGGTTTCAGGAAAGCACCTCGAACACGGGCGGTGGAAAAGGCACCTCATCTGCGCCCGCGTCGACAAGCTACAGCTATTCCGTCAGCCTGGCCCTTGCGCTTTGCGAAGGCGAGGCGCGCGCGCTGGGGCGCATTTGGGCGGACGGTATTGAACAGAACCTGACGTCGCTGAACGTCCGGTTTTATCCCGGAAGCGAAACCCAGCTGCCTGACCCGAAGATTGAAGCGGTCGAAGGAGCGGGGGCGGCCCCGGCGTTTCGCGGCGTGGCCTATGTGGTGATCGAGGATCTGGACCTGTCCCGGTTCGGAAACCGGGTGCCGCAGTTCAGCTTTGAAGGGATCCGCCCCGCCCAAGGGGAGCTGGCCGCACCCTATCTTGACATCGCAAGTTCCTTGAAGGCCATCGCGCTTGTTCCGGGCACGGGCGAGTATGCGCTCGCGACCACGCCAGTCTATTTCGAAGACGCTCCGGGCTCGGTTCGCACCGTTAACACATCCACCCTCTCAGGCCTGTCAGATATTGACCTGTCAATCGACCAACTCCGCGCGGAAATGCCTTCGGTCAAATCTGTCTCGGTGGTGGTCAGCTGGTTCGGCTCTGATTTGCGCTGCTCTACCTGCACGATCCGCCCGAAAGTCGAGCAAACTGCGCAAGACGCCGTTGGTATGCCATGGACCGTTTCGGGCCTGACCCGGTCTGCAGCGCAGCCCGTCCCGCAGCTGTCCGGCGCGCCCGTTTACGGCGGCAGCCCGGCCGATGCTTCGGTGGTGGAGTGCATTACCGCGCTTCGGCAGGCGGGCCGTGATGTGATGTTTTACCCCTTCATCCTGATGGATCAGCTGCCCGGTAACACCTTGCCCAATCCCTATAATCCGGCGGACCTGCAGCCATCGCTGCCTTGGCGCGGCAGGATTACGACCTCCATCGCACCAGGATTGGCCGGAACGCCCGACAAAACCGCGGCGGCAGCGTCCGAAGTCGCAACCTTTTTCGGGTCCGCCTTGCCCTCACAATTCGCGATTTCGGGCACAACTGTCACCTACACCGGACCCGTGGATTGGGGCTATCGGCGCTTCATTCTGCACTATGCGCATCTTTGCGTCGCCGCTGGCGGGGTTGACGCGTTTTGCATCGGCTCCGAGTTGCGCGGGCTGAGCCAAATTCGCGGCCCCTCACACAGCTTTCCAACCGTTCAGGCGCTGTGCACCCTTGCGGCGGATGTTCGCGCCATTTTGGGGCCAAATGCGAAAATTACCTATGCCTCTGATTGGTCAGAGTATTTTGGCTATCAGACCGGCAACGAGGTGTATTTTCATCTGGATCAACTTTGGGCGCATCCCGCGATCAACTGCATCGGCATCGACAATTACATGCCGCTTTCTGATTGGCGTGACGGCGAGTTTCATGCCGATGCCGCCTTCGGCTCCATCTACAATACAGCCTATTTGCAGGCCAATATCCAAGGCGGCGAGGGGTTTGACTGGTATTACGACAGCCCCGAAGGCGTCGACGCGCAGCTGCGCAAGCCCATCTCGGATGGGGCATACGGCGAAGATTGGATTTACCGGTACAAGGATTTGCGCAGCTGGTGGACCAACCAGCATTTCCAGCGCATCAACGGCGTGCGCGCCACGGTGCCAACGGCGTGGACGCCGCAATCGAAACCGTTCTGGTTCACTGAATTCGGCTGCGCCGCTTTGGACAAGGGCAGCAATCAACCCAACCTGTTCCTCGACCCGAAATCTTCGGAATCAGCCTTGCCGCATGCATCAAACGGCCACCGGGACGATTTGATCCAAGCCCAATATCTGCGGGCGACGCTGGATTACTGGTCCAAGGCCGCCAACAATCCCACCTCGGCGGTTTATGCCGACAAGATGGTGGATACATCGCACTGCTTTGCCTGGGCCTGGGACGCGCGCCCCTATCCGGCATTTCCGGCCAATTCGGCCAAGTGGAGCGACGGTGATAATTACGCGCGCGGCCATTGGCTGAACGGGCGTTCGTCCAACCAATTGCTCTCGGCGGTGGTTGCAGAGCTTTGCGAAACGGCAGGTGTGGACGCCCTCGACGCATCGGGCGCGCATGGCATCGTGCGCGGTTATGTGGTTTCAAATCTTTCCACCGCCCGGTCCGACATTCAGCCGCTGACCGTGTTTGGCGGCGTGGACGGTTTTGAGCGGGAAGGTTTGCTGAAATTTCAGGGCCGCTCGGCCTACGGCGCTGCGCCGATATCACAAACAACCGTCGCGCTTCATGCCGGGCTGGACGGCAGCGTTGCGTTTTCGCGGCAAAGCGAAGCGGAAACGATTGGCCGGTTGCGGCTCAGCTTTGTTCAGGCGGACGGCGATTTTTCGGTGCGCACGATCGAAGCTTCTTTGCCTGATGAGACGCTGGACGTGACATCAAGCAACGAATTTCCCCTGCTGCTCACCTCTGCCGAAGCGCGAAACACGGCTGAGCGGTGGTTGTCGGAGGCGCGCACGGCGCGCGATACAATTCGCCTTGCACTGCCTCCGTCAAAGCTTTTCATTGGGGTCGGAGACGTGATTTCGTTGGAAGATCAGCAGTATAGGGTCGATTCTGCCGAAACCTCCGAAGTGCAGCTTCTGAGCGCAACGCGCATTCATCCGGGGCTTTATTCCCCCGGCGAAGACATCGAAGACCCCTTGATCTATCAGTCGGTTTCAACGCCGGCGCCGATTTACCCGATCTTCTTGGATCTGCCGCTTCTCAGCGGGGACGAGCTTCCCCACGCGCCGCATTTCGCGGTCGTGGCCAGTCCCTGGGTCGGAACCGCCGCGCTTTGGTCGTCGTCGTCCGATGCGGGTTACACCGTGACCAGCCTGATCGAACGGGGCGCAACATTTGGCGTGACCCAGTCGCAGCTAAGCACGGAACGCCCCGGCCTTTGGGAAAAAGGTGCGGCTTTGCGGGTCAAATTGACGTCGGGCTCGCTCAGCTCGTCCGGCGCGAATGATGTCCTCTCAGGCGCGAATACCGCCTTTATCGGCGACGGATCGGCCGACAACTGGGAGGTTTTTCAATTTCAGACCGCTGTTTTGGTCGGCACGCAAACCTTTGATCTTTCGAACAGATTGCGCGGCCAAGCGGGCTCGAACGGCATTATGCCCTCCGTTTGGCCGGTGGGCAGCCAGTTTGTGCTGCTCAACGACGCCGTTCAGCAACTTAACCTCGCAAGTTCAACCCGTGGCATCTCTCGCCACTACCGCAGTGGGCTGGCATCACTTGGCTACGGCGATCCAAGGGTGGTTCACCAAGAGCTGGCTTTTGCCGGAATTGGCTACCGTCCTTATTCGGTGGCTCACCTTGAACTTGCCGGGACAATCGGCAATCCCATTTCGGTCAATTGGATCCGGCGCGCACGGATTGATGGCGATCCCTGGACCGAATCCGAGGTGCCGCTTGGCGAAGATCGCGAACGATATTCCGTTCGCGTCCGTCAAGGTGCCACGGTTCTGCGGAGCGTCGAGGTGACGTCGCCCGCCTGGACCTATTCGCCCGCCGATCAGGCAACCGACGGCGCTGCGCCCAATGCGACGATTGAAATCGCGCAGATATCGGACCGGTTCGGACCCGGGCCGTTCGTCTCCGCCGTGCTCTGATCTTGCGGGCAATCCTGATCAGCGACGTGCTCCATCTGGCGACAGCTTTGGCGCATCACCCGTTAAAGGAGCGGGGCGCCGTGCTTGATCTGTGGCTGGACCAAACCCGCGCGGCAGCGAAATTCACGCGTCGCATGGGGCGCCCGCACAACCTTTGGGGGGATGGAAGCCTGACCTCGCGCGCCCTTTTGACTTTTGGGGCGCAAAAGCGGACGCACCACCATCAAGGCACGGAATTTCTGCGCGTTCTGGCGCTTGTTGCCGATCGTCTTGCCGGGGTTGGACAAACCGGGATGAAACCCCTATACTAAGGGCGCGAAACAAGCGTAGTGAAGGATCGGGAAATGGCTGAAGCCAAAGCACAGATGTCGGTCGTCGATCCGGTTTGGCAGCGCCTTTGCGACGAAGCCTATGATGCGGTCGGTAAAGAGCCGTTGCTTGGCGGGCTGATCCATTCGTCCATTCTGCATCACCGCTCGCTCGAACGCGCCCTGGCGTACCGCTTCTCCCTGAAACTCGCCTCGGCCGAGATGAGCGAGCAGATCCTGCGCGAATTTGCGGATGAGGCTTACGAGCAAGACTCAAGCATCGGCCAAGCCGCCCGCGCGGACATCATGGCAGTGTTCGAACGCGATCCGGCCTGCCACCGCTTTTTGCAGCCGGTGCTGTTTTTCAAAGGATTTCAGGCGGTTCAGGCCTACCGCATCGGCCATTGGCTGTGGAAGTCCGGGCGCCGCGATCTGGCTTATTTCGTGCAAATGCGCGTGTCCGAGGTGTTCGGCGTGGACATTCATCCCAACGCCCGCCTCGGCAAAGGCATCATGATCGACCATGCCCATTCCATCGTCATTGGTGAGACGGCAGTGGTCGGTGATAACGTCTCGATGCTGCATTCGGTTACGCTTGGCGGCACCGGCAAAGAAGACGGCGACCGTCATCCCAAGATCGGCAATGGTGTTCTGATCGGGGCAGGGGCCAAGATCCTGGGCAATATCTCCGTCGGCCATTGCAGCCGCATCGCTGCGGGTTCCGTTGTTCTGCACGATGTTCCGCCCTGTAAAACCGTGGCCGGCGTGCCCGCCCGCGTGGTTGGAGAAGCGGGATGCGATCAGCCCTCGATGTCGATGGATCAGTTGATCAAGGATGAAATCTGATATTATTGTTGCGTGAAGCAGAAAAAACGGCCCCGAAGCATTCGCTTCGGGGCCGTTTCATTGCATTCAGTCAGGCGAGCATCGCAATCGGGTTTTCCAGACATTCCACCACGACCTTCAGGAACTCCGCCCCCAAGGCGCCGTCGATCACCCGGTGATCCACCGACAGCGTCATCGACATGACAATCGCCACCCCGACCGTGCCGTCCGCCTTCACCACCGGCTGCTTGATCCCGGCCCCAACCGCAAGGATCGACCCATGCGGCGGGTTGATGACCGCGTCAAAATTCTCGACCCCCATCATCCCCAGATTGGAAATCGCGAAACTGCCGCCCTGATATTCATGCGGCGCTAGCTTTTTGCTCTTCGCCCGCCCCGCCAGATCCTTCATTTCGGCCGACAAAGCGCTCAGCGACTTTTTGTCGGCATCGCGCAGCACCGGCGTGAACAACCCGCCCTCAATCGCCACCGCCACCGCCACATCCGACGGCTTCAGCTTCAATATCCGGTCCCCGGCCCAGACCGCATTGCAATCTGGCACCGCCTGAAGCGCAAAGGCACAGGCCTTGATGATGAAATCATTGACCGAAAGCTTAATGCCTCGCGGCTCCAGCCCTTTGTTGATCTGCTCGCGGAACGTCATCAGCGCGTCCAGTTTAACCGAGCGGCGCAGATAGAAATGCGGGATGGTCTGCTTGGCCTCGGTCAGACGCGCCGCAATCGTGCGCCGCATCCCGTCCAGCGGCACCTCGGTATAGGCGCGGTCCGCGTACATCTTCATCACGGTTTCCGCCGACATGCCGCTTGCCATCGCGGGCTTGGCCGGGGCCGCAGCCACAGCCACAGCCACAGCCACGGGTGCAGTCACGACAGCCGGAGCCGCCTTCGCCCCCTCAACATCAGCGCGCACGATCCGGCCATGTGGCCCCGATCCATGAACCTTTGTCAGGTCCAGACCCTTTTCACCGGCAATCCGCCGCGCCAGAGGCGAGGCAAAAACCCGCGCGCCCGCCGCCTTTACCGGGGCCGCCGCCGCGAGCGCCGCCACCGCCAAAGGCGCATTAACAGCCATGGTAACCACCGCAGCCGCAACAGCGGGCCGCGCATCCGCGCTTTCGCCCTCTTCAACCATCACCGCGATAGGTGTGTTCACCTTCACGCCGCTCGTGCCCGCCGCGATCAGGATACGCCCGACGATCCCCTCGTCGGTCGCCTCAAACTCCATAGTCGCCTTGTCGGTTTCGATCTCGGCGAGGATTTGGCCCGATTTGACGGCATCCCCCTCTTTGACCAGCCATTTGGCCAGCGTGCCCTCTTCCATCGTGGGCGACAGCGCCGGCATCAGAATTTCAACAGCCATGTGTCTCGCCCCCCCTTACCGGTAACAAACGGATTTGACCGCCGCGACGACTTCCGCCGTCGTGACCAGCGCCAGCTTTTCAAGGTTGGCGGCATAGGGCATCGGCACGTCCTTGCCGGTGCAGGTGATCACCGGCGCGTCCAGATAATCGAACGCGCACTGCATGATGGTTGAGGCAAGGTGATCGCCGATGGACCCGACCGGGAACCCCTCTTCGACGGTGACGCAGCGGTTGGTTTTCATGACCGATGCCAGCACCGTGTCATAGTCAATCGGGCGCAGGGTACGCAGATCAATCACCTCAGCTGAAATTCCGTCTTTCGCAAGCAAATCAGCAGCTTCAAGCGCATACTTCATCCCGATACTGAACGAGACGATGGTCACATCGGTGCCCTCGCGCCAGACCCTTGCCTTGCCAAAAGGAATGGTAAAGTCGGGCAGATCCGGCACTTCGAACGATTGTCCGTACAGGATTTCGTTTTCAAGGAAAATCACCGGGTTGCCGTCCCGGATTGCGGTTTTCAGCAGGCCCTTGGCGTCTGATGCCGAATAGGGCATCACCACCCGCAGGCCCGGAATTGCGGCATACCATGCCGCAAAATCCTGAGAATGCTGCGCGCCAACCCGCGCCGCCGCGCCATTGGTGCCGCGGAACACGATGGAACAGCCCAGCTGCCCGCCTGACATATAGTTGGTCTTGGCGGCCGAATTCAGAATGTGATCAATGGCCTGCAACGAAAAGTTAAAGGTCATGAACTCGACAATCGGGCTAAGCCCGCCCCAGGCCGCGCCGACGGCGATTCCGGTGAAACCCATCTCGGTGATCGGTGTGTCGATGATCCGTTTGGGGCCGAACTCGTCCAAAAGCCCCTGCGAAATCTTGTAGGCGCCTTGATATTCCCCAACTTCTTCGCCCATCAGGAACACATTTGGATTGGCGCGCATCTCTTCGGCCATCGCCTCGCGCAAAGCCTCGCGCACCGTCATGGTTTTCATCGGGGTGCCGTCTGGCCAATCGGCCGAAGCCTTGGACACCACGGCCACAGGCGCCGCTGCCCGCACAGGGGCCGCCTCAACTGCGGTCGGGGCCGCCGCTGCCGCCGCTGGGGCCGCAGCCCCCACCGCATAGGTCTCGCCGTCCTCGACCATCACTGCGATCGGCGTGTTCACTTTTACCCCCGCCGTGCCCTCTGCGATCAGCAGCTTGCCCACGGTTCCTTCGTCCGTCGCTTCAAATTCCATCGTCGCCTTGTCGGTTTCGATTTCCGCGATGACCTGCCCGGATTTGACCCGGTCCCCCTCTTTGACCAGCCATTTGGCCAGCGTTCCCTCTTCCATCGTCGGCGACAGAGCGGGCATCAAGACTTCGGTTGCCATGTTCTGTCTCTCCTTAAACGTAGATATCGGTCCAAAGCTCGGAAACATCCGGCTCTGGGCTGGCTTTGGCAAACTCGGCGCTGGCGTTCACCACGTCCTTGATCGCCTTGTCGATGGCCTTCAATTCGTCGTCTGAAGCAAGGCCGGCTTGGGTCAGCAAATCGCGCACATGCTCGATGCAGTCCTTCTCGGTCTTGATCTTCTCGACCTCTTCGCGCGTGCGGTATTTCGCCGGGTCCGACATCGAATGCCCGCGGTAACGGTAGGTCATCATTTCCAGAATATAGGGCCCCTTGCCCGCGCGGCAGTGTGCCACGGCCTTCTCGCCCGCCGCCTTGACCGCCAGAACGTCCATGCCGTCCACTTGCTCGCCCGGAATGCCATAGGCCGTGCCGCGCCCAAACAAAGTCGCCGATTTTGTCGACCGTTTCACGCTGGTGCCCATGGCATACTGGTTGTTTTCAATGACGAAAATCACCGGCAGGTTCCACAGCTCGGCCATATTATAGGTCTCATAGACCTGACCCTGGTTCGCCGCCCCGTCGCCGAAATAGGTGAAGGTGACGTTGTCGTTGCCCTTATACATATCCGCCAGAGCAAGCCCCGCGCCCAGCGGCACCTGCGCCCCCACGATGCCATGCCCGCCGTAGAAATGCTTTTCCCGGCTGAACATATGCATAGAGCCGCCCTTGCCCTTGGAATAGCCGCCCGCCCGCCCGGTCAACTCGGCCATCACGCCATCCGGATTCATCCCGCAAGCCAGCATGTGCCCGTGATCGCGGTACGATGTGATGCGCTTGTCGCCCTCTTTGGTGCAGGCTTCGAGTCCCACAACCACGGCTTCCTGCCCGATATACAGGTGGCAAAATCCGCCGATCAGCCCCATCCCGTACAGCTGCCCCGCCTTCTCCTCGAATCGTCGGATCAGCAGCATTTCGCGGTACAGCGTCATCAGCTCATCTTTAGAGACGTTTGATTTCTCAGGCGATTTTTTCGTGGCCACGCGCACACCCTCCCGGCGATTTGCCGATTAGTTCAATACTAAACTATCTATACGCTATCGGTGAATAAAGGGCAAAAGCAAAAACGCCGCGCCCGGTTGCGCGGCGTGCATGGCTTGGTTAACCCGATTGTGGCCTTAACGCAGAACGATTTCGTCCGCGCGGACATACCCCAGAACCGCGCGCGCCCGCTCGTCCAGCAGGTCAAGGTCAAGATAGGTGTCCGACAGGCGCAATGTCAGGTTTTGCAGCCGCGCCAGATCATCGCCCAACTGGTCGCGCTCGGCGGTCAGGGCAATCACCTTGGCGGCCACCTGCCGCTGCTGCAGCACACCACTTTCGCCCTCCATCGCGGCAAAGCCGAAATAGGCGCCCAAAACCAGACAAGCCGCCAGATAGAAGGTGCCCCCAAGGGACGCGCGTGCAGAAGGAATGCTCATATCTCGGCCTCGGTCCGCGCCTCATTGCCGGGAGCGGTATGCCATGACGATGCCACAGACGCCACGCTGTGGGAATCCCCAAAATGAACGAAATTCGGAATTTTGGCAGCGTTTCAGCCGCTTATGCCGCGATCCTGCCGAACTGCATCACCGCACGCCCAGCCTGAATATCTCAAACCGAATCATACTGAACCTGCGTGCTGAAATTTGCCGTGAACGCATGGCATTGCCCCCCCTTGATCAACACCCCGTCCTTGGCCTCGCAAACCGTCGCCGTCACCGTGGCCGTTAGGATGCCGTAATTGTCCGATCCGTCACGCCCGCGCGCGATCGACGTCACTTTCAACTCTGCCGGCCCGTTCGAAACCTCTGTTTTGCCGCCCCGCCCGTCCGGTCCGGTGATCACAACGCTCACCGTTTGCGTCGAGGCCGGGCTGTCCGGCAGGGCCGCGAAAAGCCCGTTGATATGGACGACATCTGCATCCGCATCGGGGTCTGCACCCGGATAGGCCCCAAGCGACAGCACCACGTTGCCCGTGTCCTTGCAGGAGCCGACCCCCGAACAATCATAATCCTTGCGAAACTGGACCGAGGCATCATACGCCCCAAGCGAAAAATCATAAGTGGCATAATCACGCGCCGCCCCATCCCGGCTGACCACGCCGTCCCCCATCTTCCACGGGTACCCCTCGGGCAATTCGCCCGCCGCTGGAATGATTTCCCTACCCACCCCCTCCGACACACAGGCCGACAGCCAGATCAAGGACATTATCAAAACAGCGCGCATCAATTTCCCCCAAAAAAGAAGCGCCCCCGAATGTCGAGGGCGCCATTAATCTGCATCAAGTCAAAAAACCGATCAACCCTATCCGGCAACAGACGCCGCATGGATGCTGGAAATCGCGCCGCCAAGGGCCTGATCAAACTCGGCATCCGATTGCTGTGCCGACAGCCCTTCGGTCAACGCGCGGCTGAACGAGGCGATGATCCCGCGGTTTCTGGCCAGAATGGCATTGGCCTGATCGCGCGGATACCCCCCCGAAAGGGCCACAACTTTCAGCACATTTGGATGATCGACCAGCGGCGCATAGAAATTCGCCGCGCTCGGCAGGGTCACCTTCAGCATCACTTGGCGACCTTTTGGCAGCGCATCAAGCCCGCGCAGAAGCGCGTCTTGCAGCAGAGCCTCGGCCGCCGCTTTGTCCGTGATCGAAATCGTCACCTCAGGCTCAAGAATGGGCATCATCCCATGCGCCAAAACCTGCGCGCCGATGGCAAACTGCTGGTCCACCACCGCCTGAATGCCGCGCGCATTGGCAGCAGAAACGACCGAGCGCTCCTTGGTCCCGAACACTCCCGCCTTCGATGCACGCGACAACAAAGCGTCCAGCGTCGGCATGGCTTTCATCAGCTGACAGCCATCCACCTCGGCCTCAAGCCCTTTGTCAATCTTCAAAAACGGAACAACACCGCGCTTTTCCCAAAGATAAGTCGCGGTTGGAATGCCGTCGATGCTGCGGTCCATGGTTTGCTCGAACAGGATCGCGCCCACCACCTTGTCACCGGCAAAAGCCGGCGATTTGATGATCCGCGAGCGCATCGCATGGATCATGTCATACATCGCCTCTCCGCCCGAATATGCAGTTTCCGGCACGCCGTACAGCAGCAGCGCCTTGGGGGTCGAGCCGCCGCTTTGATCCAGCGCGGCGATAAACCCTTTGCCGTTACGGATAACCTCGGTTTGTTGCGCGTTCGTCATGGCTGTCCCTCATTTATCTGGTCAAAGCGGCTTATCGCGAACCGGGCGGCATGGCAAACCTGATTGTTTCCGCCCAAGCCGCCGCGGCAAGCACCGCCCGGTTGTTCAGGTTGAACGTTTGCGCAGCAAAAGTCGGCGCGACTGCCCTTTGATGCCCCTCACGCCATCAAAGCGGCAACACCGGGCAATTCCTTGCCCTCCATCCACTCCAAAAACGCGCCCCCCGCCGTCGAGATAAAGGTGAAATCCCCCGCCACCCCCGCCTGATTAAGCGCCGCCACGGTATCGCCCCCGCCCGCGACCGAGATCAGCTTGCCCGACTTTGTCAGCCCCGCCGCGACCTGGGCTGCTGCAAAGGTTGCGGCATTAAATGGCTCAATCTCGAACGCCCCCAAAGGCCCGTTCCAGATCAACGTCCGGCATGCCCCGAACACCCCCGCCAATTCCGCCACCGTGCGCGGCCCCGCATCCAAAATCATTGCATCCGCCGGGCAAGAGCCAACCGGCAGCGTCTCACTCGGCGCGCTTGCCTTGAATTCCCGCGCGACCACGATATCGACCGGCAAATGTATGATGCAGCCCGCCGCCTTCGCCTTGGCCAAAATTTCCAGCGCCGTCGCCGCCATCTCCCGCTCCGCGAGCGATTTGCCCACCTCAACCCCTTGTGCAACCAGGAAGGTGTTCGCCATCCCCCCCCCGATCACCAGATGATCCACCTTGCTGACCAGATTGCCCAAAAGGTCCAGCTTCGTTGAAACCTTCGCCCCGCCCACAACCGCCACAACCGGCCGCTTGGGCGTGCCCAAAGCCGCCTCCAGCGCTGCCAACTCTTCCGCCATTAAACGCCCGGCAAACGATGGCAGCAGCTTTGCCACCCCTGTCGTCGACGCGTGGGCGCGGTGCGCCGCCGAAAAGGCATCATTACAGAAAACGTCGCCAAGGCTGGCCAGAAACCCCGCCATCATCGGATCGTTCGCTTCTTCCATCGGCGTAAAGCGCGTGTTTTCTACCAAAATCACCGCATCCGAAGGCAGCGCCGCAATCGCCGTGCGGCTTGGCCGTTCGATAAAGGTCACGCCCCGCCCCAAAGCTGCCTCAAGGGCCGGCTGAACCAACCGCAGGCTCATTTCAGGCACAACTGTGCCCTTGGGCCGTCCGAAATGCGCGAGCAAAACGACCTTGCCGCCCTTGCCCAGAATATCCCGCACTGTCGGCACGATCTTTTCGATCCGCGTCGCGTCGGTCACCACAGCGCCGTCCATCGGCACGTTAATATCCACCCGCGTCAGCACGATTTTGCCGTTCAGGTCCATATCGTCGAGTGTTTTCCAGCCCATGGCCAATCTCCCTATCCGATTTCCATCTGTTTCGGCGCTTCTTGCTCAAAGGTCAACCTATCCCCCCTTTCCCTTCGCCTTTCGCTTGATTAAGTTGCGCCTCGTAAAACCTCCGAGGATCCAGAACTCATGGCCGACATCAAAGACCCCGAAAACACAATCATCGTGACCCTGAAAGATGGCGAAGTGGTGATTGAACTTTTGCCCGCTATCGCGCCAAAACATGCCGAGCGGATGAAAACGCTGGCCCGTGCAAAGGCCTATGACAACGTATGCTTTCACCGCGTGATTGATGGCTTCATGGCCCAGACCGGCGATGTGGAAAACGGCAATATGGAAAACGATTTCAACCTGCGCCGTGCGGGCACGGGCGGGTCGGACCTGCCGGACCTGCCCGCCGAATTTTCCAAACTGCCGCATGATCGCGGCTCTATCGGGGCGGCGCGCTCGTCCAATCCCAATTCGGCCAACAGCCAGTTCTTCATCAATTTCAAGGACAACTCGTTCCTGAACGGCCAATACACCGTTTACGGCCGGGTGATTGCCGGGATGGACCATGTCGACAAAATTACCAGAGGAGAGCCTCCGGCAAGCCCTGACCGCATGATCACTGTCCGGGTGGCCGCCGATGTTCAGTAAATCCCTTGCTTTTGCAACGGCACTGCTGGCGCTTCCGGCCTTTGCCGAAGGCGATGGTCCTGGGCCAAACCTGATCATCGACGTAACCGGTGCGGCGAACGGTCAGATCATCATTGATCTGGCCTCCGATGTTGCGCCCAAACACGTCGCGCAGATTGTCGCGCTTGCGAAGTCCGGCGCCTATGACAACGTGATCTTCCACCGCGTCATCGAAGGGTTCATGGCGCAAACGGGCGATGTTCAATACGGCAAACTGGGCGGGGAAACGGCGATGGCGGGAATGGGCGGGTCGGACATGCCCGATCTGCCAGCCGAGTTTTCCGAAATATCCTTTGACCGCGGCATCGTCGGTATGGCGCGCAGCCAGGATCCAAACTCGGCCAACAGCCAGTTTTTCATCATGTTTGCGCCGGGCGAGTTTTTGAACGGCCAATACACCGTGGTCGGCAAGGTGATTTCCGGGATGGAGATCGTCGATGCGATCAAGCTTGGCGAAGGTCAGAACGGCGAAGTGAGCGAGCCCGACGTGATGACGAAAGTCACGGTTCAGGAATAACGAATTTTCGGCGAAAATTCAAAAGGGGGCCAGTCGGCCCCCTTTTTGTCTGCCGAAGCTTCAGCCCATCACCACCAAAGCATGGCGCTTCTTGCCTGCCGTAAGCTTCAGCGGCGCCGCCAACCCGGCCGCCTCAAAGCGCACCGAAACGTCCGTGACAACCTCGTCATTCACCTTCGCGCCGCCTTCAAGGATCAGCCGCTTGGCATCCTTGCCCGACGCTGACAGCCCCGCGCGCACGAACAGCTGCACGATGCCCACGCCGTCCCCGAGTTCGGCCGCCGTAATGCGCACCGTGGGCAATTCCTCGCCCGTTCCGCCATGTTCAAACACCTCGCGCGCCGTGGCTTGCGCCGCGTCCGCCGCCGCTTGCCCGTGCAGCAGCTTGGTGATCTCGTTGGCCAGCACCACCTTTGCCGCATTGATATCCGACCCGGCCAAACCGCCCAACCGCTCGCATTCTTCCAGCGGCAACTCGGTATACAGCTTCAGGAACCGGCCAACATCCGCGTCGGTGGTGTTGCGCCAGAATTGCCAGAACTCATAGGGCGAATACATCTCGGCATTCAGCCAAACCGCCCCATTCTGCGATTTGCCCATCTTCTTGCCGTCGCTCGTGGTCAAAAGATGCGAGGTCAGCCCGAACACCTCTTGCCCGACGACGCGCCGGGTCAGATCGACCCCGTTGACGATATTACCCCACTGGTCCGATCCGCCCATCTGAACCAGACAGCCATAGCGCCGGTTCAGTTCCAGAAAGTCATAGGCCTGCAAAATCATATAGTTGAATTCAAGGAACGACAGGCTTTGGTCGCGGTCCAGCCGCGATTTCACGGATTCAAACGACAGCATCCGGTTGACACTGAAATAGCGGCCAATGTCGCGCAGAAACCCCAGATAATTCAGATCGTCCAGCCATTCGGCATTGTTGACCATGGCTGCATCGCTGGCCCCCGCGCCAAAGGTCACATAGGGTGCAAAGGCTCGTTTGATGCCGGCGATATTGTCGTCGATCTGCGCGTTGCTCAGCAAGGGCCGCTCATCGGCGCGAAAGGACGGATCGCCGACCTTGGTGGTCCCGCCCCCCATCAGCACGATCGGCTTGCCGCCGCATTTCTGCAACCAGCGCAGCATCATGATCTGAATAAGCGATCCGACATGCAAAGACTTCGCCGTCGCATCAAAGCCGATATAGCCCGGCACCACGCCCTTGATCAAAGCCTCGTCCAGCGCCTGATAATCGGTGCAATCGGCCAAAAAGCCCCGCTCGATCATCACGCGCATAAAGTCTGATTTTGGATGGTAGGTCATGGCTCTCTCGTGCATTACTTCGCGGGCCTGTATATCGGGGCCCGCACCATAGGGGAAGACGTTGAACAGCAAAGCCATCTGGGCCTTGGGCACAATGTCCGGCACCTCATTGGACGGTGTGGACGCCGCGATGATCCTGACCGACGGTGTGCGGGTGTTTGATTTTGGCCCCTCGGCCTTTCGCCCCTATTGTGAAGCCGAGCAAGCCATCCTGCGCGCCGCACTTGGTGCCTGGCCGGGCGAGGCGGGCGTGGCCGAGGCGGCCCGCGTGGTTGAAGAGGCGCATGTTCACCTGATGGCCCGCTTTGAGGGCGTGCAGTTGGCAGGCTTTCATGGCCAGACCCTTGCGCATGATCCGGGCGGGCGCGGCACCCATCAGGCGGGCGACGGACAGCTGCTGGCGCAGACGCTGGGATTGCCGGTCGTCTGGGATTTTCGCAGCAACGACGTGGCCTTGGGCGGGCAGGGCGCTCCGCTGGTGCCGTTTTACCACTTTGCGCTCGCGCAGCGCATCGGCGGCACGCGGCCCTTGGTCTTTGTCAATCTGGGCGGCGTTGGTAATGTGACCTGGGTTGACCCTACCGCCGCCTTGCCAACCGATCCCGGCGCGCTGATGGCCTTTGATACCGGGCCCGCCAATGCCCCGCTGAACGATCTGATGCGCGTCCGCTTTGGGCTGGCGCAGGATGCGGGCGGGCGGCTTGCCCTGACCGGCCGCGCCGATGAGGCTCTGGTCAGCGCATTTCTGGACGATGGTTATTTCCTGAAGATTCCGCCCAAATCGTTGGACCGAAACCAGTTCGCCCAAAGGTTGGCGGCGGTACATGGCCTTGGCGATGCCGACGCCGCCCGCACGCTCGTCGCTTGTGCCGCCGCCGCCGTGGCCCGCGGGGCAGAGCATTTCCCAAAACCGCCCACCCGCTGGCTGATTTGCGGCGGCGGGCGCAACAACGCTGCCTTCATGGCCGAACTTGCACAGCGCTTGCCCGGCCTGGTGGATCCGGTCGAAGCCGCCGGTCTGGACGGCGACATGATCGAAGCGCAGGCTTTTGCCTATCTTGCCGTGCGCGCGGCGCGCGGCCTGCCCACCTCATGCCCCGCGACCACTGGCGTAAGGGCGGCCGTGGGCGGCGGTCAGATCAGCCGGCCGCAGCCTTGATCATTCTTTGAAATACCGGCTGTCCTTGACCTGATCCCAAGCCCAGACCACCTCTTGCAAGCGGTCCTCATCGCTGCGGTCACCGCCGTTCATATCCGGATGAAGATCTTTCACCAAGCTTTTGTATTGCTTTCGTATTTCGGTCTTTGTCCAGGTGTCGCGCGCATCCAGAACCTCGATCGCCTTGCGCTCGGTCGCGGGCAGTTTCCGCGTCGCGTTTGTCACGGCTTTTCCGGGGTTCTGCGTGGCCTTCTCGCCCAGCAGCTCCATCGGGTCATTCACCCCCAGCCGCGCCCAGGCCCGCCCGTCGTCCTTGCGGCTGAAAGGCACGGTTTCACGCTCCCACAACCGGTCTTTTTCCAGAAGCTTCTGAAACTCTTCATCGGTCGCGGTGCCAAAGAAATTCCACTTCAGATTATACTCGCGGATGTGGTCGCGGCAGAACCAGAAATATTCGTTCAGATGGTCGGGCGATTTTGGCGCGCGGTAGGCGGCCTTTTCGCGGCAATCGGGAAAGTCGCAGGGCCGGTTTGCCGCCTCCGACGCGCCCGACATGGTGCCGCGCCGCACGGTTTTGCGTTTGGACTTGTCGGTCGAAACGCGCAGATCAAATTCAAATGGGGGGCGGGTGGGCATCATCAGGCCTTTCAGACTCAGGGCCACGAGTTTAGAGAATTTGCAGGCAAGGTGAAGAGGCAAAGGACCAAAATGTCTGTCGAAATCGAAATTCGTCAAAGACTTGAAGCGGCATTTGCCCCAAGCCGCCTTGAAGTGCGCAATGACAGCGCCCGACATGCGGGTCATTCGGGAGATGATGGCACCGGCGAGAGCCATTTTTCGGTGCTGATCCGCGCCGAACCCTTGGCGGCGCTCAGCCGCGTGCAACGCCACCGCGCCGTGCATCTGGCCCTCGGCGATCTTAACACCCGCGTTCACGCGCTGGCGCTGGACATCGCCTAGGACGAATTTTCTGCGAAAATTCAGACTAACCTGCGGCCTTGGCCATCAGCCGGTAGTGGTGCAGCAAAGGCTCGGTATAGCCCGAGGGTTGTTCGCGCCCCTTGAACACCAGATCGCAGGCGGCCTGAAACGCGATGCCCTGATAACCCGGCGCCATGGGGTGATAGGCCAGGTCGCCCGCGTTCTGGCGGTCCACCACCATCGCCATCTTTTTCAGCGATGCCATGACCGTGTCCACGGAAACAACGCCGTGGTACAGCCAGTTCGCGATATGCTGGGCCGAGATGCGGCAGGTGGCGCGGTCTTCCATCAGGCCGATGTCGTTCATGTCGGGCACTTTTGAGCAGCCGACCCCCTGGTCAATCCAACGCACCACATAGCCAAGGATGCCTTGGGCGTTGTTTTCAACCTCGCGCGCGATCTGCGGCACGCTCCATTGCCGGAAGGTGGCGAGCGGGATGTCCAGAACGCCGTCCACATGCGCGCGGCGGCCCCCGGCGGCAAGTTTGCGCTGCACCGCCATGACGTCGACGCGGTGATAATGCAGCGCGTGCAGCGTGGCGGCGGTGGGCGAGGGCACCCAGGCGCAGCTGGCCCCGGCCTTGGGATGGTCGATCTTTTGCTCCAGCATCGCGGCCATCAGATCGGGCATGGCCCACATGCCCTTGCCGATCTGCGCACGCCCCGACAGCCCGCATTCGAGGCCGATATCGACATTCAGCGTCTCATAGGCGCCGATCCAGCCTTTGCGCTTGATGAAATCCTTGCGCGAAAACGGCCCCGCTTCCATCGAAGTGTGAATCTCGTCCCCTGTGCGGTCCAGAAATCCGGTGTTGATAAAGGCCACCCGGCGCTTCGCAGCCCGGATACATTCCTTGAGATTGACCGAAGTGCGCCGCTCTTCGTCCATGATGCCCAGCTTTACCGTATCGCGCGGCAGGCCCAGCACGGCCTCGACCCGGGTGAATATCTGATCGGCGAAGGCCACCTCGTCTGGCCCATGCATCTTCGGCTTTACGATATAGACCGACCCCATGACCGAATTGCGCCGGCCTGCGGTTTTGCGCAGATCGTGGCAGGCAATCAGGGTGGTGATCATCGCATCCATAATCCCCTCGGGGATTTCAGAACCGTCTTGCAGCAGAATCGCCGGGTTGGTCATCAGATGGCCAACATTGCGAATCCACAGCAGCGCGCGCCCTTTCAGCACCAATTCAGTCCCATCAGGCGCGGTATAGCTGCGGTCATCCGACAGCCGCCGCGTCACGCTTTTCCCGGCTTTGTCCATCTGGGCGCTCAGATCGCCCGTCATCAGCCCGAGCCAGTTTTCATAGGCGAGCACCTTGTCCTCGGCGTCAACGCAGGCCACCGAATCCTCGCAGTCCATGATGGCCGACATCGCCGATTCCAGCACCACATCGGCGAGCAATGCCTGATCGCGCGCACCGATGAAATGGGCGCGATCAAAGACCAACTCGACATGCAGGCCGTTGTTTTTGAGCAAAACGGCATCAGGCGCCTTGGGATTGCCGCGATAGCCGGCAAACCTGGAGGGATCGACCAAGGGCAGATCGTCGATCAACAAAGCGCCGTCCTTTACGAAATACCGCCGCACATCGGCGTGGCTGGTGCCTTCGATGGGGAACGCTTCGTCCAGAAACACCCGCGCTTTTGCCACAACACGCGCGCCGCGGCCCCGTTCGTACCCGCCTGAAGGCGGCAAGCTGCCCATCGCATCGGTGCCGTACAGGCAGTCATAAAGACTGCCCCAGCGCGCATTCGCCGCGTTCAGCGCATAGCGGGCGTTGGTAACAGGAACCACAAGCTGCGGGCCGGGGACTGTGGCAATTTCAGGATCAACGTTGGCGGTGTCGATGGTAAAGTCGGGGCCTTCGGGCAGAAGATAGCCGATTTCCTCCAGAAACGCCTTGTGGGCGGCAAAGTCATGCGGGCGGGCGCGGTGCGCGATGTGCCAGGCGTCGATTTGCGATTGCAGGCGATCACGCTGCGCAAGCAGCGCGCGGTTCACCGGGGTCAGATCGCGCAAAAGGGCAGCAAAGCCTTGCCAAAAAGTATCGTGGTCGACGCCAGAGCCGGGCAGGGCCTTTTGGCCGATAAAGGCCGCAAGACCGGCATCCACTTGCAACCCGTGCAGATCTATCCTCGATGCCATGATGCCCCCTTGGCCAATCGGCCGAAATGCCTGCGACATCGCAGGAATAGGCCCTGCGCGCAACGGGATCAACCATTGCAGCAGGCGGGATTGACCTTTGGGTGCGATAGAACCTTTCGGCAAAGGGCGAAAATGACGCCGCGAAGCGTTACGTTGGGGCTTGTCAAACCGGGACCCTCCGACATACTTAGCAATATGACTAAACATGATCCCAACCTCGATCTGATCTTTCAGGCGCTGTCAGACCCGACACGCCGCGCGATTTTGGCGCGGCTGACGCTGGGCCCGGTTGCGGTCAGCGCGCTTGCCCGGCCCACCGGTCTGGCCCTGCCCACCGTGATGCGGCATCTGTCGGTGCTGGAGGATGCGGCGCTGATCACCTCCGCCAAAACCGGACGCATCCGCGTCTGCAGCGCCGTTCCCGAAACCATGGCGGCCACGATGGACTGGATGGCCGCCCAGCGCACGATCTGGGAAGCGCGCACCGACCGGCTGGAAGCTTACGTCGCAACCTTGATGCAGAAAGAGACCCCATGACCATCATCAATTTCGACCCCGCGCTTGACCTTGTCCTGACCCGCGATCTGAACGCCCCGCGCGAGGTTTTATGGATGTGCTGGACCACGCCCGAACATCTGATGCCTTGGTTCGTGCCAAAGCCGCACAAAGTGATCGCCTGCGAGATCGATCTGCGCCCCGGCGGGGCCAGCAAAAGCACCTTTGATGTGGATGGTAACCTGATGGAAAATAACGGGGTTTACCTGGAGGTGATCCCCAATGAACGGCTGGTGTTCACCGACACCTATTCCGCCGGATGGAAACCCAATCCCGAACCCTTCATGACCGCGATCCTGACCTTTGAAGACCTCGGCGGCGGGATGACCCGCTACACCGCCGTTGCCCGCCACCGCACGCCCGAAGCGGCAGCGCAGCACGAACAGATGGGTTTCAGCTCCGGCTGGGGCACCGTCGCCACCCAGTTGGAGGCTTACGCGCAAAGCTTGGCGGCTAAATGACGGCGGACCGCCAGATCACCCTGACCCGCCTGATCGCCGCCCCGCCTATCGCGGTCTGGCGCTGCTGGACCGATCCCGCCCCGATGGTTCGGCCCGCAAGGGTTTTCCTGCCAGACCAAGGACATCGAGCTGCGCACCGGCGGGCAGTGGCGCTTTGACATGATCGCCCCGGACGGCACGAAATACCCCAACCGCCACCGCTATGACGTGATGGATGCGCCCCGCCGCATCGAATTCCGCATGGACAGCGACACCGACACCGAGATACCGATTTTCGCTGTGGTGGTATTTGCACCCGAAGGCGCAGGGTGCCGGATCACCCAAGTCATGACCCTGCCAACGCCCGAGCGGCGCGCCGGGGCCCTGGCGTTTGGTGCCGATGTGCTGGGCCAGCAAACCCTTGCCAAACTGGCCGCCATGGCCGAGGGGCCGGGCGCATCAGGATAGGGTCTTGCACAGGACGGCCCAAAGCGCGAAGTCTTTGCCCAAAGGAGACCCCGACATGGCTGACGATCCGCGCACGATTTACCTGAAAGACTATCAACCCTTTGCCTATCTCATCGAAAACGTCGCGCTGGCCTTCCGGCTGGCGCCGACGGCGACGCGGGTTCTGGCCGAGATCAGCTTTGCCCCGAACCCCAGCCGCCCCGGAGCGCATGATCTGTTCCTGCACGGCGAAAAGCTGCGGCTGATCGGCTGCGCGGTGAACGGCGTAGCGGTGACGCCGGTGGTTACGGCCGAAGGCATGACCATCGCAAAGGCCGACCTGCCGCAGGGCGGCTTTACCCTGACCACAGAGGTCGAAATCTCGCCCCAGACCAATACCGAATTCGAAGGGCTCTACATGTCAAACGGCATGTATTGCACCCAGTGCGAGGCGGAAGGCTTTCGCAAGATCACCTATTACCCCGACCGCCCCGATATGATGGCACGCTTCACCGTGCGCGTTGAATCCGATTTGCCTGTGCTTCTGTCGAACGGCAATCCCACAGGCTCCGGCCCCGGCTGGGCGGAATGGGCGGACCCTTGGCCCAAGCCCGCCTATCTGTTCGCATTGGTTGCGGGCGATCTGGTGTCGATCGGCGATCAGTTCACCACTGCCTCGGGCCGCGTGGTCGACTTGGGCATCTGGGTGCGCAAGGGCGATGAAGACCGCTGCGATTATGCGATGGACAGTCTGATCCGGTCGATGAAATGGGACGAAGAGGTCTATGGGCGCGAATACGATCTGGACGTGTTCAACATCGTCGCGGTCGATGATTTCAACATGGGCGCGATGGAAAACAAGGGGCTGAACATCTTCAACTCCAAACTGGTGCTCGCCTCGCCCGAGACGGCGACCGACAATGATTACAACCGCATCGAAGGCGTGATCGCCCATGAATATTTCCACAACTGGACCGGAAACCGCATCACCTGCCGCGACTGGTTTCAGCTGTGCCTCAAAGAGGGGTTGACCGTTTACCGCGACCAGCAGTTCACCGGCGACATGCGCAGCCACCCCGTCAAACGCATCGAAGACGTGCTTGGCCTGCGCGGGCGGCAATTCCGCGAGGATAGCGGCCCACTCGCCCATCCACCCCGCCCGGACAGCTTTGTCGAAATCAATAATTTCTACACCGCGACCGTTTATGAAAAAGGCGCCGAGGTGATCGGGATGCTGAAGCGGTTGGTTGGGGATGCGGGGTATAAAACTGCGCTGGATCTATATTTCGACCGCCACGACGGCGATGCAGCCACGATCGAAGACTGGCTGACGGTGTTTGAGGACGCCACGGGCCGCGACTTGTCCCAGTTCAAACGTTGGTACACCGAGGCCGGAACCCCGCGCGTCACAGTGTCCGAGACATGGGACGACGGCGCGCAGGGCGGCACCTATACCCTGACACTCGCGCAGGACAACCCCGCCACGCCGGGCCAGCCTGTCAAAGGCGCCAAGGTGATCCCTGTCGCGGTTGGCCTTCTCAATCCCAATGGCGACGAGGTGGTGCCGACGACGGTGCTGGAACTGACCAAAGACGTGCAAAGCTTTAAATTCAAGGGGCTGGCGAGCAAACCCATCCCCTCGATCCTGCGCGACTTTTCCGCCCCCGTGGTGATTGACCGCCCCACAAGCGCCGCCGAGCGTGCGTTTTTGATGGCCCATGACACCGATCCCTTCAACCGGTTCGAGGCGGGCCGCGCCCTATCCAAAGAGGTGTTGGCGCGCATGGTCACGGCAGGGTCCGCGCCGCCCGCCGACTTTCTGAACGCCGTGGTGATGCTCGCCTTTGACGAAACGCTGGACCCGGCCTTTCGCGCGCTCGCGCTTGGTCTGCCGGGCGATGATGACATGGCGGCCACGCTGTCGGCGGCAGGACATGTGCCCGACCCGGACCAAATTTATGCCGCGCGCAAGGGCCTTGGCCTTGCTGTCGCACAGGCCTTGGGGCAGGGGCGGCTGCAGGGTCTTGTGGACATGATGGACAGTCCCGGCCCGTTTTCACCCGCCGCACAGGACGCCGGCAAACGCGCCCTGCGCGGCGCGGCGCTCAACTATCTCAGCAAACTCGACCAGGGAAAAACCGCCCGCGCCGCATTTGCCAGCGCTGACAACATGACCGACAGTCTGGGTGCCTTGGGTTGCCTGCTTGCCGAAGGCACCGGCAATGCCGAGCTTGCTGCGTTCGAAGTCCGCTGGACCTCGGACCGGCTGGTGATGGACAAATGGTTCAGCATTCAAACGATGCTCGCCCGGCCCGATGATCTGGTGGCAACCATAACGCGCCTGACGGCACGGCCGGATTTCGATTGGAAAAATCCAAATCGTTTCCGTTCGGTTTTCGGGCCCATGACCTCCAATCATGCGGGATTTCATCATGCTGACGGGTCCGGCTATACCCTGCTCGCCGATTGGCTTATCAAGCTGGACCCACTGAACCCGCAAACCGCCTCGCGCATGTCGACCGCTTTTGAAACCTGGCCGCGCTATGACGCGGATCGACAGGACATGGCCAAGACGGCGCTGCGCCGGATTTTGGCGATGAAGGGGCTAAGCCGGGATTTGACAGAGATGGTAGGCCGGATTTTGGCGGATTAGAATTTGCGGGCCTGCGATGTGTTTTTCGGTCAACAAACGAAAGTGTCACTCGGGGCCATATTGAAGGCGGAACCGCCTCCGTCAGCAGCCGCGCCTCGGGCCTTTGGTGACAAAGGGGAAGGCGCGGTGCCTTCGAGCCGGGCGGTCATCGGCCCCCCCTGTACCGCCGGTGCAGTCATTCCGGCCCCGGTTCAGAAAATCGATGACGCGCCTTGCCCTTCCCTGTGGGTCAAATATCCTCAGTTGGGCAGAAGGCCGCCCTCTTACCGGCAATAGGCCTGCGACGACGTCCAAGCTGACATTTCCGCCCGCTTGCCCGCGCTTTTCATCGGCCCCCAGTCCCGCGCCGCGCCGCGGTTTCCCTTGCCCGCAACCAGTCCGTCACGCCCGACTTGCGCCGCGATGATCCTGACCGCACAGGACAAATTCGCCGCCCCGTCCTTCAACGCGGCACTGCTCGTCGCCCCGCAGTCATTTCGCGCCGCGGTTTTGGGCGAGATCTGCATCAAGCCGATGTATCTGCCGCCCCCGCCCGAGGCTTTTGGGTTCCACGAGCTTTCATATTTCGCGATCGCTGACAAAAGTCCGGACCAGAACGCGCGGCGGTCTTGCCGGTTGGCGCTCTTGTACCGAGGGCACCAGGTGTCAATGTCGGACGGAACGGCGGCGGCCAATTCTGTGTCATATTCGGACAAAACCTCCAGCGTCGACAGGGTCCATTCACGGGCCTCTTCGCGGCGATCCCATTGCATAGCAGGCAAGTTCGGGGCAATAAAACTGGCCATTTCTGACAAGTCTGGCATGGCTGGCGTGACACAGCCTGATAAAACGGGCAGGCAAAGGACGATCAGAAATTGATGGATAACGCGCATTCACTCTCACATCTGGCAGCGCCGCACGACGGCGCGCGACGGGCCGCCTTTGCCAGAAATCCGGATTTTTCCCAAGAGTTTGCCGCCAGCCATGATCAACTCGGCGCGTTTCCGCCCGTTTTGTGCCCTTGAAGCCGCCCCTCCGCCTGCCTAAGAAGGGCACTAAATGCACAGGAGACGCCCGATGCTGGACCTGACCTATGAGATGCCCAAGCCCAAGGTGATCGCCGGTGCGCAGCACGATTGGGAGTTGGTCATCGGCATGGAAATCCATGCACAGGTGTCGTCGAACGCCAAGCTTTTCTCCGGCGCCTCCACCCAAGTCGGCTCCGAGCCGAATTCAAACGTGGCCTTCGTGGATGCCGCCATGCCGGGGATGCTGCCGGTAATCAACGCTTATTGCATTGAACAGGCGGTCCGCTCGGGCCTTGGCCTGAAGGCGCAGATCAACCTGCGCTCGGCCTTTGACCGGAAAAATTACTTTTATCCCGACCTGCCGCAGGGCTATCAGATCAGCCAGCTGTATCACCCCATCGTCGGCGAGGGTGAGGTTCTGGTGGAATTGTCCCCCGGCATCGCCCGTCTTGTGCGCATCGAGCGCATCCACCTTGAACAGGACGCCGGCAAGTCGATCCACGATATGGACCCTTCGATGTCTTTCGTTGATTTCAACCGCACCGGGGTCGCGCTGATGGAAATCGTCAGCCGCCCCGATATCCGCGGACCCGAAGAGGCGACAGCCTTTGTTACCAAACTGCGCCAGATCCTGCGCTATCTGGGCACCTGCGATGGCAACATGCAGAACGGCAATCTGCGCGCCGATGTGAACGTGTCGGTCTGCCGTCCGGGCCAGTATGAGAAATATCAGGCCACGCAGGATTTCGGCCACTTGGGCACGCGCTGCGAGATCAAGAACATGAACTCCATGCGGTTCATGACCCAAGCCATTGATTACGAGGCCCGCCGCCAGATCGCCATTCTGGAAGACGGCGGCAAGATCACGCAGGAAACCCGGCTTTACGACCCTGACAAAGGTGAAACCCGCTCGATGCGATCGAAGGAAGAGGCGCATGATTACCGCTATTTCCCGTGCCCGGACTTGCTGCCCCTGGAGATTGAACAGGCTTGGGTCGACGACATCGCCGCGCGCATGCCCGAACTGCCCGACGCCAAAAAGGCCCGCTTCATGGCCGATTTTGGCCTGACCGACTATGACGCCAACGTGCTGACCGCCGATCTGGAATCCGCCGGATTTTTCGAGGCAGTGGCGCAGGGCCGCGACGGCAAGATCGCGGCGAACTGGGTGATCAACGAGCTTTTTGGCCGGCTGAACAAAGAGGGCAGCGCGATTTCGCAAAGCCCGCTCAGCCCGGCGCAACTGGGCGGCATGCTGGACCTTTTGGCGAGCGGCGAGATCACCGGCAAGATGGCCAAAGACCTGTTCGACCTGCTGTGGACCGGCGGCGGCGATCCTGCTGACGTTGCGGCGCAGCACGGGATGAAGGCAGTCACCGACACCGGCGCGATCGAGGCGGCGCTGGACGCGCTGATTGCGGCCAACCCCGATCAGGTGGAAAAAGCCAAGGTCAACCCAAGACTGGCCGGCTGGTTCACGGGGCAGGTGCTTAAATCCACCGGCGGCAAGGCCAACCCTGCGGTCGTGGGGGCGATGGTGGCGCAAAAGCTGGGGCTGTAACAAGCGCTGTTGCACATATCATCTGATAGCCGGACGTCCCCTTCTGCCGGACAGACCGATCCCCCGACCTTTGTGACGCGGAGGCCGAGCGCGGTGTGGCCGTTCAGCCCCCAAACACGGAGCTGGAACTTCGCGACCGGACGGTCAAAACCCCGCGCCAGGCATGGCCCGGCAATGGTTTGCCTTGCCAACCAAAAGCGGGAGGCGCTGACCCAGCCGTTTCACAAAAGACACCTTCGTTTCGACGCGGCTTCGGCGGTGGTATCCACTCCATCCCTTACCCGGCAGGCGCTTCCGAAAGATGCGGCCCAGAGTGATCGCCATAGCGCCCGGCCGAGGTATTTCAGCGCCCCGCAGCGCCTAATTGTATGCGGGCCATGTCAGGGTCTTGGCCGTCGGGGTGGCCGGTTTGCTCACGCCCTCCCGCTCTCACGCTGGATTGACAAGATCGATCCCTCACGGTTTTGTGCTCCGCAGCCGCGTCTGACGGCGGCGCTTGCAGGCTTCAAGGCGGCGCCAATTCGGATGCCTTTGTCATTACCAACGCGGCTTCGTCTTCGTCGGCCCCACTGGTCAAAGACGATGTCGATGTGGTCTTTCTCCTCGACCGCAGTTTCGGGTCTTTCTTCGCCCTTTACTCAGGCGTGCTTTGCGCGGATGAATTCGCCATCGGGTCCAAGGCCAATCACAGTTCTGACCGCATCATCTATGATGGAAAGACGGGGATCGTCTTCTACGATGCCGATGGAACCGGAAAATCCGCGCAGGAGGCTATTTTTATCATGTCCCCGAATGACCCCAACTCCGCAGACCACTTTCATGTCGTCTGACGCGCGTGCGCTGGCATGCTGATCGCCTATGCAGCCTCGGACGGAAAGCTGTCGGCGGGCGCGGACCTCGCCCGTGCGCTTTGGATCGACATGATCCGCCCGGACCGCGCCGAAATGGATGCAGTCCGCGCCTTTGGTGCCGATGTGCCCAGCCTTTCCGAGATGGAAGAGATTGAAATCTCCAACCGTCTTTACCGCGAGGGCGGGCTGGATTTCATGACCGTGGTTATTCCCTCGCTGGGCGGCACTGTGCCAATAACCGGGCCGGTCTGCTTTATCTTGGGCAAAGAACGCCTGATCACGGTGCGCCATCACGCCCCGCGGCCGTTTGAAACCTATCCGCCCCGCGCCGACAAGACCGGGCCGGGGTGCGACGCGCCCGATCTGATCTTTTTGGGCCTTATGGAAGAGATCACCGGCCGCATCGCTGACATTCTGGAAGGCGCGGGCAAGGTTCTGGACGGCTTGATGCATGACGTGTTTACGCCCGCGCAAAAGGGTGCGCCGCCGGTGTCGCTGCAAACCAGTCTGGAAACCACGGGGCTGCAATCTGAAATCGTCGCCAAGGTGCAGCTTTCGCTTTTGACCATCGACCGTGCGCTGGCCTTTTTCCAGACCACCCTTGCGGATCGTCCGAGCCAAGATCTGCAGCGCGCCGCCCTGACCGGGCTGCAGGCCGATCTGCGGTCTTTGTCGGTGCATGGCGACTATCTGTCGGGCCGCGTCAGTCAGGCCACCGACGCGACGCTGGGCATGATCAATCTAGCACAAAACGCCGCTGTGCGAAGCCTGTCTGTCGTGGCGGTCCTGTTCCTGCCACCGACCCTGATCGCCAGCATTTATGGAATGAATTTCAAGGACATGCCAGAGCTGGCGCAGCCTTGGGGCTATCCTGCCGCGCTTGGCCTGATGGCTCTGTCCGCTGCCGCTGCATGGGCGGTTTCCAAATGGAAAGGCTGGCTGTAGGCCGCCGCAAAGACCGCCGAACTTTGAACCCAAGTCGCAATAGACCTGGCCGGTCAGCGCATCTTGCGCCCCTTGTGCATCACAAGGGCGGCGCCCATGAAACAGATCACCCTTGAAACCTTTGGAACCCCGAAGTTGTTTTGAGCGCACAGCGGGCAATGATGGCAGCGCTGTCTGCGGGCAACTGTCAACCTGTCACGCGGATATCACCGCGGGCGGGCAAGTTTGTGAAATGGCGTCACGGCAGCTGATGATCGACCATAAGTCGGTCGATATCCTGCAGCCCGATGTGAAGTGTATGGGCGGGATTTACCGCATGATCGAAATTTGCCGCAGGGGGGCAGGCCGCAGGCTTGCCAAACCAAACCTGTCGGTGGTTGCCATGGCCACCACGCACCTGCAGAAGCCGATCCCGAACGCGGCCAAGGATCTGGAACTGTCGATCGAAGGGCCGGACTATTTTCCCTCGCAGCAAGATTTGTTTCTGGGCGCGCCCTTTGCAGTGACCGGCGGACATGTGATGGTGCCGGACGCTCCGGGCTGGGGCGCCGAAATCAATCCCGACTGGCTGGACAAGGCCGCATAGAAGGTGACGCCGCCATGACCCAAACCATCCTCATCACCGGCGCCGGATCGGGCATCGGGCGGGCCACGGCGCGCGCCTTTTTGGCGGCCGGCTGGCGCACGGCACTGATGGGCCGCCGGACCGGGGCCTTGCAGGACACTGCAGCGGGCATGGATGCGCTGATCCTGCCTTGCGATGTCACCGACCCCGATCAGGTCGACGCGGCCTTTGCCATATTGCAGGCGGCTTGGGGCCGTCTGGATGTGCTGTTCAACAACGCCGGCATCTCGGCCAAAGCCGCCCCGATTGACGAAATTCCGGTCGCCGAGTGGCTTGCCGTGAATGCCACCAATATCAACGGCATGTACTTTTGCGCCCGCGCCGCCTTTGGCCTGATGCGGCGACAAACCCCACAAGGCGGGCGTATCATCAACAACGGCTCGATCTCGGCGCATGTGCCGCGCCCGGGGTCTGCGCCCTATACCATGTCAAAACACGCGGTGACGGGGCTGACCCGCACCCTCGGGCTGGACGGGCGCCCCTTTGACATCGCTTGCGGGCAGATCGACATCGGCAACGCGCTGACCGACATGGCCGCCGGGTTCACCAAAGGCGCGGCGCAGGCCGATGGATCAATGCGGGTGGAGCCTGTGATGGACGTCGCCCATGTGGCCGAGGCAGTGCTGCATATGGCCAACTTGCCCTTGCAGGTGAACGTGCCCTTCATGACCATCATGGCCCGCGACATGCCCTTTATCGGGCGGGGGTGATCTATGGCGCTTGGGCGCGCGGCCAAACGGCATACGCCAGGTTACGCCAAACAGCTCAAGGCCGCAAAGCCGTCACTTGACCAAAGATGAGGTGCCGGACGTGTCGCCATCATCGTCTTTGGTTGTGGCAAAAAGCCGGGCCATCACGTCGATGAAAGCCCAGGCAAGGATCATTGCGGTTGCAGATCCACTCATCACAAGTGCGAATGACACGATAAAAGTGTTTGTCATGGTTACCATCCCCTGTACCAGAACAGTGAAGCACGGACATATGGCAAAGGTGTGGCGCGGGTATTTGCGACAACGGGTCTTGGCCACGGGTCAGCCTAAGGCTACTGTGCCGGACAATGGTTTACAGGTGATAAAGACATGACCCGACTTTCGGCCTTTTCTGCCCCCGGACGGTTCTGGCGCGGCAATCTGCATACCCATTCAACGCGGTCCGACGGCGTGCTTTCCCCCGAAGAGGTTTGCCGCCGATACCGCGCCGAGGGGTATGATTTTCTGGCCCTGACCGACCATTTTGTCGGGCTTTGGGGTTATCCTATCGTTGATACTTCCAAGATGCGCAGCGCTGATTTCACTACAATTCTCGGCGCTGAATTGCATTCGGGGGCGATGGAAAACGGCGAGTTGTGGCATATCCTGGCGGTCGGTCTGCCGCTCGATTTCGCGCCGTCAGATACGCCATCTTTCGTGCCCCATCCTGCGCAGGAAACCGCCGCCCAAATCGCTGGGCGCGCGGTGGCGGCGGGGGCCTTTGTTGCCATCGCCCATCCACAATGGTCAGGCCTGACGATCGGCGATGGCCGCGCGCTCGCCCCGATTGCTCATGCGGTCGAGATTTACAACTACGGCTGCGCCACGGGCTGCGACCGCCCCGATGGCTTCGCTTTGGCCGATCAATTGTTGACCGAGGGCCACCATCTGACCCTGATCGCCACTGACGATGCGCATTTCTCCGAACCTGATCATTTCGGCGGCTGGACGATGGTGAAATCTGAAGCGAATGAACCGCAGGCCCTGCTTGCCGCTTTGAAACGGGGCGATTTTTATTCCACTACGGGGCCGGACCTGCGCGATGTGCGCATCGAAAACGGCATGCTCGTCGTCGAATGCTCCGCCGTGTCCTCGATCGTCGCTATCGGCTGGGGCACGGGCGCAAAGGCGGTGCATGGCCACAGCATGACGCGCGGCGAGGTCCCGTTGGAACGGCTGAACAATTCGCCATGGGTGCGCACGGCGGTCATCGACGCCGCCGGCAAAAGGGCCTGGTCAAACCCGATCTGGACCGGGGCCAAAGCCGCAAACCCGCGCACTTTGGGGTAGGGTGCGCACCGCTCCGCGTGAAAGGTTCCGGATCATGCGACCCTCGACATCGCCCGCCCCAGTGTCCAGCGTGCCATTGGCGCCGATCACGTCATCCCTGACCTGAAACTGCATGATCTGCCCCAACACCAACCCCACTCGGCCGTGGGTTCAGTTGCCCGCCCACCGCGGTGTTGACAGGGATTTACACTCAAAAAGCGCCAGGCTATCCGCCCCCCATTGGCCCGGGCGCTTCCAGGCACGCCGCCTTGACCTCCAGCCTTTTAAAACCCGTCACCCCCGTCCGCTGACGAGATATTCACCGCGTCGCGCAGATCAAAAGTTGCCGTACTCTGCACCAACCACCCGGCCCTCTTGGCGCGCAACTTTTCAAAAATGCGCTTAAAAACATCGCACTGAACCCCTATTTTGATGTTTCACATGAACATCTGAACCGCCCCGTCAAACACCCGACCCCGCAACGGCGTCGCGCCAATCCGATAAGACAGCTCTGCCGGATGCGCTGCCCCCCACAGGCACAGATCGGCCAGCATCCCCGGCGCAATCTGTCCTCGGTCCGCAAGGCCCAGCGCCTGCGCGGCATGCACCGTGGCCCCGCACAGCGCCTCTTCGGGGGTCATACGGAACAGCGTGCACGCCATGTTCATCGCCAGCGTCATTGAGGTCATCGGCGCCGAGCCGGGGTTGCAATCGGTGGCGACCATCATCGGCACGCCCGCCGCCCGGAACGCCTCAATCGGCGGCTTTTGCACCTCGCGCAGCGTGTAAAACGCCCCCGGCAAAATGCCCGCCACCGCGCCCGAGGCCGCCATGGCCGCCACTCCGTCCGCGCCGATGTATTCGACATGATCACACGACATCGCGCCAAACCCGCAGGCCAGAACCGCGCCTTTCAGGTCCGACAACTGCTCGGCATGCAGCTTGACCGGCAGGCCCAGCGCCCGCGCTTCGGTGAACAGGCGCTGCACCTGCGCGGGCGAAAACGCGATGCCTTCGCAAAAGGCGTCGACCGCGTCGATCAGCCCCTCGGCATGACCCGCGCGCAATGACGGCAGCGCGACATCGGTGACATACGCATCGGCGCGCCCGGCATATTCGGGCGGAACGGCATGTGCGGCCAGATGGGTGGTGGTGATGCGCACCCGGCGCAGCCCTGCCAGTCGCCTGGCCGCGCGCAGCATTTTCAACTCGTCCTGCACCGTCAGACCATAGCCCGATTTCACTTCGGCCGTGGTGGTGCCCGCGCCGATCATCAGATCCAGCCGGGGCAGCGCAGCCGCGACAAGAGCATCCTCGCTGGCCGCCCGCGTGGCGCGAACGGTTGACAGGATCCCCCCGCCCGCCCGCGCGACCTGCTCGTAACTTGCGCCGTTCAGCCGCATTTCAAACTCTTCAGCGCGGTGGCCACCAAACACCAGATGCGTGTGGGCATCAATCAGCCCCGGCGTCACCAGCCCCCCCGCGCAATCGTGGCGCGGCGCGTTGCCAAATTCCGCCGGCAGATCGGCCATGGCCCCGGCCCATGCGATCTTGGTGCCTTCGATGACAACGCCGCCCTTTTCGATCAATCCATAGCCGCCCCGCATCGTGGCGAGGGTCGCATCGCTTAGCACCAATGCCATCGGGCTTGCCTTGTGTTCTGGGGTCTGGTTATTATGTCTGCACATATTCACCCTACCGATGATGAGCTGTCAATGGCCCCCGACCTGATCTTTGCGAAAACCGCGCTGCTGCCGACCGGCTGGGTGCAGGACGTTTTGGTGCACCTGAAGGCCGGGCGGATCGCCCGCGTCGAGACGGGCGCGCAGGCGGCTGGATGCCGGGTCGATATCCTGCTGCCGGCCATGGTGAACCTGCACAGCCACACGTTTCAACGCGCGATGGCCGGCATGACCGAACGGCGCGGACCGGGGCAAGACAGTTTTTGGACATGGCGCAGCCTGATGTACCGGTTTCTGGACCGTCTGACCCCGGACGACGTACAGGCCATCGCGGCCATGGTGATGCTTGAGATGGCCGAAGCGGGTTATGCGGCGGTGGCAGAATTTCACTATTTGCACCACGCGCCGGGGGGGGCATCTTATGCTGATCTGGCCGAGATGTCGGGCCGGATCGCGGCGGCGGCGGGGCAGGTCGGACTGGGGCTGACGCATCTACCCGTGCTGTATCAGCGCGGCGGCTGTGACGGGCGGGCCCTTGGCGCGGGGCAGCTGCGGTTCGGCAATGATCCGGACCGGTTTCACCGCCTGTGGGACGGCGCGGCAAGAGCGCTGGAAAGCCTGCCCGACGATACGGTTTTGGGCGTCGCCCCCCACAGCCTGCGCGCGGTCAGCCCCGAGGGTCTGACCTTTGCCGCGGCCCTCGCCCCGGATGCGCCAGTGCATATCCACGTCGCCGAGCAAGTGGCCGAAGTGGACGAGGTCTTTGCCGCCTATGGCGCGCGCCCGGTTGATCACCTGCTGAAAACGCAGGATCTGTCGAGCCGCTGGTGCCTGATCCATGCCACCCAGATGCAGCCGCATGAAACCGAAGCCATGGCGCAAAGCGGGGCTGTGGCGGGGCTGTGCCCGATCACCGAGGCGAACTTGGGCGACGGGATCTTTGACGGTTTGCGCTTTGCGGCGTCGGGCGGGGTTTTTGGGGTCGGCTCGGACAGCAATGTGCGCATCTCGCTCAGCGAGGAGCTGCGGCTTTACGAATACTCGCAGCGGCTGGCGCACCGCGGCCGCGCGATGCTGGCGGGGCCCGAGGCATCAACCGGGCGGGTTTTGTACCAAACGGCGGCGCGCGGCGGGGCACTGGCGGGCGGGCGGGGGACGGGGGCGATCGAGGGGGGGCAGTGGGCCGATCTGGTGGCGCTGGATGGGTCAGGACCGGATCTGGCGGCGAGTGCGGGCGATATGATCTTGGACACATTCATTTTCGCGGGCGATGACCGGATGGTGGTGGATGTCTGGTCGGCGGGACGGCATATCGTGTCAAACGGGCGGCATGCGGGAAGGGACACGATCCGGGCAGAGTATGGGCGCGTGATGCAGCGGCTGCGGGACGCGCTGTGATCCGGGGCTGGGAATCGATCCGGGCCGAGGTTTTGCGCCGTATTCGGGTGCGCGACTGGTTGCCGGGGGCGAGCATTCCGACCGAAGAGGTGTTGGCGGCAGAATTTGGCGTGGCGCGGGCCACGGTAAACCGGGCGCTGCGCGAATTGGCGCAGGCCGGGGTGCTGGAGCGCAAACGCCGGGCGGGCACACGGGTCGCGCTGCTGCCGGTGCGCCGGGCCACGCTGGAGATTCCGGTGATCCGCCAAGAGGTCGAGGCGCGCGGACAGCTGCACGCCTTTCGCCTTTTATGCTGCGAGAAGCGGCCGGTTCCGGTGCCCGTCGCCTCGCGTCTTGGGGTGGCGGCGCTTACCCCGATGCTGTGGCTTGAAACCCTGCATCTGGCGGACGGGCGCCCCTTTGCCTATGAAACCCGCTGGCTGAACCCGCTGATCCTGCCCGATCCAGCCCCCGATTTCACCGCCATTTCTGCGAATGAATGGCTGGTGGCGCATGTGTCTTATACCCTTGGCGACATTGCCTTTTCCGCCGCCGGTGCCTGCCCGCGCGAGGCCGAAGTGATGGGCGTTGCCCAAGGCGAGGCCCTGTTTATCACCGAGCGTTGTACATGGTCGGCAGACGCGCCTATCACCTTTGTCCGTCTGGCGCATGGGCCGGGATACCGGGTTCAGACGCTGGTTTAGGGCGCGCCCGAAGGGCAAAGCGGCGGCATCTGCGCGCCTTCGATGGGATCAGGCTTTGGTAAACGTTCGGGTGAGCGCGCGCACAATGCGCAGATAAGCGCGCGAGGTGCGGCGGCGCAGGGGCAGGGCGGCATAGATCGGCTGATCGATGCGCGGCACGTCTTCGATATAGTGAAAATTGCCGCTGGCTACCATATCGGCGGCGGTTTCGGCCATGACAAATCCGGTGCCGCCCAGTTTCTGCAGCAAGCTGGAAATGATCGCGCTTTGCCCGACCGACAAAGTGGCGCCAAGGAATTCGGGCAGAACCTCGCGGTGCGCGGCTTCAAATGCGGGCGAGATATGGGCGTTTATGAACCCCTCGCGCGCAATCGTGGCGCGGGTGCGGGCCTGCGAAGAGATCAGCCGGTACGGCACCTCGCCGACTGAGGCGAAATGCAGATCGGGATGCGGTTTGGGCGAGAACATCACCGCGAAATCCTGCGCGCCCGACACGATATCCTGGCACATCTGGGCGGAATAGTCCGGCTCGAAATAAAGCGATGTCTGCGGGAAATGTCGGCGAAGTTCGGTGATCAGATCGCCCAGACGCGCGGCCAGATCGTTCTGAATCCCGATGCGAAAAGTCATCGCTGCCTCGCCCGCCGGGGCCACGGCGCGCTTTGCCTCGTTCCATTCCTGCCGCAGCATCCTTGCATGGACGGAAAAACGCAAACCCTCGGTCGTCAGTTCGGTTCCCGCGCGCGAGCGGTGAAATAGCCGCGCGCCAAGCGCGGTTTCCAGCGTCTGGATGCGGGCGGAAACGGTGGATTGGGTGATCGACAAACGCTCGGCCGTTTTGTGAAAGCTGCGGGTTTCGATCAGGTCCAGAAAGGTTTCAATGGGTTCGATTTGCATGGGGCGCACCTGCGACTGATCGGATTTGTCGATCAATAGGGGGGTTTGTGCCGAATTGAAAGCCTTGGCAATTCAGCAGATAGTTGCCGCAAGTAGCAGGAGCGCGAGCATGAGTGATTTTCCGGGTCAGGCAAGGGTCGTGATCATCGGGGGCGGGGCGGTCGGGGTGTCGTCGCTGTACCATCTGTGCAAGGCGGGCTGGACCGACTGCGTTTTGTTGGAAAAGAACGAGCTGACGGCGGGGTCGACCTGGCACGCGGCGGGCAATGTGCCGACGTTCAGTTCCAGTTGGTCGATCATGAACATGCAGCGCTATTCGGCGGAACTGTACCGCGGTCTTGGGGCTGCGGTCGATTATCCGATGAATTACAACGTCACGGGTTCGGTCCGGCTGGGTCACACGCGGGAGCGCTTGCAGGAATTTCAGCGCGTTGTGGGGATGGGCCGCTCCCAGGGCATGGATCTGAACATCCTTGGCGTGGACGATATCAAATCGGTCTATCCGTTCCTTGAAACCCATGATCTGAGCGGGGCGTTGCACGACCCCTATGACGGCGACATTGACCCGGCGCAGCTGACGCAGGCGCTTGCCAAGGGCGCGCGGGCGATGGGCGCGCGGATTGAACGGTTTTGCCCGGCAACGGGCGCGCGGCGCGAGGGCGATGAATGGGTCATCTCGACCCCCAAAGGCGAGATCCGCTGCGAGATCGTGGTAAACGCGGCCGGCTATTACGCGCGCGAAGTGGGCAAATGGTTCGGCCGCGATCTGCCGATGATGGTGATGAGCCATCAGTATATGCTGTTTGAAGCCGTGCCCGAGCTGGCAACCTGGACGGCTGAGGTCGGCCACAAACTGCCGCTGTTGCGCGATGTCGACAGCAGTTACTATCTGCGGCAGGAAAAGAACGGCTTCAACCTTGGCCCATATGAGGGCAATTGCCGCGCGCATTGGGCGACCAAGGACGACCCTTTCCCGCAGGATTTCAGCTTTCAGCTGTTCCCCGACGATCTGGAACGCCTGGAATGGCATATCAATGACGCGATGGCGCGGGTGCCTTTGCTTGGCAAGGCGGGCCTGTCCAAAGTGATCAATGGGCCGATCCCCTATACCCCCGACGGCAACCCCTTGATCGGGCCGATGCCCGGCGTGCCGAACGCGTTCGAGGCTTGCGTGTTCACCTTTGGCATCTGTCAGGCGGGCGGCGCGGGCAAGGTTCTGGCGGAATGGGTGACGCAGGGCGCGACGGAATGGGACATGTGGTCTTGCGATCCGCGCCGGTTCACCGGGTTTGAAGATCGAGATTACTGCGTGAAAAAGGGGATGGAGGTGTACGGCAACGAATACGCCATGCATTTCCCGCATCACGCATGGCCCGAGGGCCGGGATAAAAAGCTGTCAGCGGTCCATGCTCAGACCAAGGCGCTGGGCGCGGTTTATGCGCCCTATAACGGCTGGGAGCGGGCGGTTTGGTATGCGCGTGCGGGCGATGATACCTCGGAGGCCGCGCAAAGATCATGGGACCGGCAGGGTCCGTGGTTTGGCGCGGTCCGCGAGGAATGCCTCGCCGTGCGCGATGCGGCGGGGATACTGGACCTGCCGGGCTTCAGCCGGTTCCGCCTTGTCGGGCCGGGCGTGGCCGAATGGTTGAGCCGTCAGATCACCGGCAAGGTGCCGAATGTCGGGCGGCTGGGACTGGCCTATTTCGCCGACGACGAGGGCCGCATTGTGACCGAGATGTCGGTTGCGCGCCTTGCAGATGACGAGGTGCTGCTGATCACGGCGGCGAGCGCGCAGGCGCACGACCGCGAATGGCTGCTGCGGCATCTGGACGCCGGCCTGACGCTGAGCGACCATAGCGCCGAATGGTCGACGCAGATCCTGACCGGTCCCGCCTCGCGCGCGATTCTCGCCGAGGTGGCGCAGGCGGATTTGACCAAGGGCTGGCTGACCCATCAGATGGGACGGATCGCGGGGGCCGAGGTCTGGCTTGCGCGGGTGTCATTTGCGGGCGAGCTTGGCTGGGAGATTCATTCCAAAATCGCCGATACTGAAGCGGTGTGGAACGCGGTGTTGCGGGCAGGCAAAGGCCATGGCCTGCGCCCCTTTGGGATGTTCGCGCTGAATTCCTTGCGGGTGGAAAAGGGCTACCGCGCGTGGAAGGGCGATTTGTCGACCGACTATACGGTGCTGCAAGGCGGGCTCGAGCGGTTTGTCGATTGGGCCAAGCCCGACTTCAGGGGCCGCGCGGCGCTTGAGGCTGAAAAGCAGCGCGGCGTGGTCAAACGGTTCTGCACGCTGGTGATTGACGCGGGCGAGCAGGACCCGCCCTTTATGGCCACGATCTGGCACGATGGCCGCATCGTGGGCGAGGTGACGAGCGGGTATTTTGGCCACCGGATTGAAAAGGTGGTGGGGTTGGGGATGCTGAAGGCCGAGGTGAACCAGCCCGGCACCAGGGTTGAGGTGGAAATATTTGGCACCCGCTATCCGGCGACGGTCATGGACGATGCGCCGCTGTGGGACGCCAGGAACGAGCGCATTCGCGCGTAACGCCGGGCGAAGCGGGGGCCAGCCCCCGCACCCCCGGGATATTTTGGGACAGATGAAGAGGGGCGGGCGGTGATCGAAGCGGTGAAACACGGGGGCGGGGCAGCGGG
>JANNBM010000020.1:0-83799 GCA_031385445.1 Paracoccaceae bacterium
TTGGCGACGATTCCAGCTATGGCGGGCTTGGCAACGATTCCGTTTTGGGCGGCGACGGCAATGACATTGTGGCCGGCGACGAAGGCAACGACAGCGTTTACGGCGGCGCGGGCAACGACAGCGTCACCGGCGGCGACGGCAATGATCTGGTGGACGGCGGCGCGGGCAATGACAGCGTCTATGGCGGCGCGGGCAACGACAGCGTTTATGGCGGCGACGGCAATGATACGGTTGCGGGCGATGCGGGCGAAGACAGCCTGTTCGGCGGCGCGGGCAATGACAGCCTGCTGGGCGGCCTTGGCAACGACGTTCTTGATGGCGGTCTGGGCAACGACACCCTTCTGGGCGGCGATGGCACCGATGTCCTGATCGGCGGCGAGGGGGCGGACTATCTGGACGGCGGCTCGGACCGCGATACCCTGTTTGGCGGCATCGGCGATACGGTTTACGGCGGCGGCACCGGCGATGACATCGATATCTTGAACCTGACGGCCTATGGCTGGTCCAATGTCACGATCATCCCGAGTCTGATCGACCCCGAAAACGGCATCATTCAAATTCTCGACCCCTTGACCGGGTTGGTCATTGGCACGCTGACCTACTTTAACATTGAAACCTTTCTGGTCTGCTTTGCCGCCGGAACCAGGATCCTGACCCAGCGCGGCGAAGTTGCCGTTGAAGCGCTAAGCGTGGGGGATATGGTGCGCACCCGCGATCACAAGTTGCAAAAGCTGCGCTGGATCGGGCGGCGCGATCTGGGCCTTGGTGATCTGATCGCGGGTCCGCATCTGCGCCCGATCCAGATTTCGAAGGGCGCCCTGGGCAACGGCTTGCCGCTCGAAGATCTGACCGTGTCGCCGCAGCACCGGATGCTGGTGTCGGGATGGCGGGCCGAGATGCTGTTTGGCGAGCCCGAAGTGCTGATCGCGGCCACCCATCTGACCCATCTGCCGGGCGTGCGCCAACTGCCCGCCCGTCCGGTCAGCTATTTCCATCTGATGTTTGATCAGCACGAATTGGTGCTGTCCAACGGCACATGGAGCGAAAGCTTTCAACCCGCCGAGCGCACGCTGAGCGAGATGGACGCGGCGCAAAGGGCTGAATTATTCGAACTTTTCCCAGAACTGTCCGGGCCAAAGGTCGATTACCCTGCGGCCCGTGTCACCTTGAAAGCCTTTGAGGCGAAGGTTCTGCTGCCAAACTAAAGGGCGGCCAAAAGCCGCCTTTTCAAGTATTTGCGCGTGGACCTTAAAGCGTTACATCAGGCACGCATCCGGCCCCCATCATCCCAAAGCGGGGCCAGATGCACCCGTGCAGGGCGGCGCTGCCCAAGGATTTCCACCTCCAGCGCCAAACCGTCCACGACACGGTCTGCCGGAATGAACCCTTGGGCGACGGATGTGCCGGTCCAATGGCTGTACCCGCCTGAGGTGCACCACCCCACAACCGCGCCGTCCAGCCAGATCGGCTCCCATGCCACAACATCCGCGTCGTCTGCATCCACCACGATCGGCACCAGCCTGCGCTTTGGCCCGGCCGCCTTTTCCGCCGAAGCGGCCGCTTTGCCGATCCAGTCGGCGTCTTTGTTCCAGCGGATGAACTTGTCCAGACCCGTCTCGCAGGGCGTGTAATCGGGGCTGTATTCGCGCCCCCATGACCCGAACCATTTATCGAGCCGCAGGCTCATCATCGCCCGCATCCCGAACGGGCGCAGCCCCAGATCGGCCCCCGCCGCGTTCAGCGTGTCCCACAGGTGGCGCACCGACATGTGATCACAGAAAATCTCGTATCCCAGATCGGCGGTATAGCTGACGCGCTGCACGATGCAGTTTGCCATGCCAACCGTCATGCGGCGGGCGTCCATGAACCGGAACGCGGCCAAGGACACATCGGCCCGCGTCACCCGCGACAGCAATTCCTGCGCGCGCGGCCCGGCAATCTGGAACCCCGTCCGCGCGTCCGAGATGTTTTCAACGCTGACCCCCGCGACAGCGTTCTGTTCGAACCAGCGATAATGCCAGCCCTGCGCGCCGTAGCTGGCGGTCAGCTGAAATTCGGTTTCCGACAGGCAGGACACGGTGAAATCGCCAATGATCTTGCCCGAATGCGCCAGCATCGGCGTCAAGGACAGGCGGCCCGGTTTCGGGATCGCGCCCGCCATCATCCGGTCCAGCCACGCGCGCGCACCCGGCCCCTTGACCGAATATTTGCCGAAATTCTGCAACTCGTTGATCCCGACGCCTTCGCGCACCGCGATCACCTCGGCCTTTGTCGCCTCCCAGGCATTTGACCGCTTGAAGGTTGGCTGTTCATACAAAGGCTCGCCCGGCAGGGCATAATAGTTCGGCACTTCCAGCCCGTATTGCTGGCCCCAAACTGCACGCAGCGCGGTGTGCGTGTCGTACATCGGCGTGGTGCGGAAGGGGCGGGCGGCGGGGCGTTCCTCGTTCGGAAATCCGACCGAAAACCGCATCTGATAATTCTCGATCACCTTGGGCACGGTATAGCCGGGCGTCGTCCAGGTGCCAAACCGCGACACATCAAAGCCGCGCGGATCGCGCTCCACCTCGCCGTGAATCATCCATTGCGCAAGGCTCAGCCCCATCCCGCCGCCTTGGGAAAAGCCCGCCATTACGGCGCAGGCGCTCCAATAATTGCGCAGACCCTGGACCGGGCCGATCAGCGGGTTGCCATCGGGGGCAAAGGTGAACGGGCCATGGATCACCCGCTTGACGCCGGTGCGTTCCAGCACCGGAAAGCGGCGATAGGCGAAGGTGACCGAATCCTCGATCTTGTCGAATTGCTCGTTCAGCAATTCGTGGCCAAAGCCCCAAGGCGTGCCGTCCACTGACCAAGGCTCGCAGGGTTTTTCATAAAATCCGATACAAAGCCCCCGGCCTTCTTGCCGCAAATAGCTTTCGCCGCCGGGGTCCATCACATGCGGAAACTCGCGGCCTGATTTCAAAATCTCCATGATTTCGGGGATATCGTCGGTCACCAGATACTGATGTGCCATTGGCAACAGGGGCAGGTAAACCCCCGCCATCGCGCCAATTTCCCGCGCCCAAAGCCCGCCTGCATTCACCAGATGCTCACAGGTCACCGTGCCTTTTTCCGTCACCACATCCCAGCCGCCATCGGCCCGCTGATGGGTTTCCAGCACCCGGTTGTGCAGCACAATCTCGGCTCCGCCCATCCGCGCGGCCTTGGCATAGGCGTGCGTCGTGCCCGAGGGGTCAAGATGCCCGTCCAGCGGATCGTAAAGCGCGCCGAGGATGCCCTTGGTGTTGACCATCCCGTCCGTCATTTTGGCCACTTCGTCCGGCGTCAAAATCGCCGTGTCCAGCCCCATATAGCGGTGCTTGGCGCGCTCTGCCTTTAGCTGATCAAAGCGTTCCTGATTATCGGCAAGGGTGATGCCGCCAACATGGTGCAGCCCGCAAGACATGCCGGTGATCGCCTCCAGCTCCTTATAAAGCCGGATCGTGTAACCCTGCAGCGCCGCCATATTGGTGTCGCCGTTCAGCGTGTGAAACCCGCCCGCCGCGTGCCAGGTAGAACCCGAGGTAAGTTCTGACCGTTCGATCAGCATCACATCCGACCAGCCAAGTTTGGTCAGATGATACAGCACCGAACAGCCAACTACGCCGCCGCCGATCACCACCACGCGGGTATGGGTTTTCATGTCTTCACACTCCATTTGCCGATTTCAGGGCACAATGGCGGGGCTAGGCGCGCGGGTCATACGGTTTTGCGACAAAGAATTGTCGCGTATGGATTTGCTCGGCGCAGATTACTTCTCGGGCAGCAGCCCCTTGGGCGCAAAACGCAGCACCAAAAGCAGGATCACCCCCAGCGTCACCAGCCGGAAATGCTGCGAGCTGTCGATCAGATGATCCCGCAAATCGCCCGTGGGCATGCCAGACGTGATCACGGCCATCACCCTTGGTCCAACATCTTCGACAATGAAATACAGCCAGCCGATCAACAGCCCGCCCAGAACCGAACCCCAGTTGTTGCCCGACCCGCCCACGATCACCATCACCCAGATCAGAAAGGTAAACCGCAACGGGATATACTCGCCCGGATTGATCTGCGCGATCATCGAGGTGTACATCGCCCCGCCCAGACCAACCACCGCCGAGCCGATGATGAAAATCTGCAAATGGCGCTTGGTCACGTTTTTGCCCATCGCCGAAGCGGCAACCTCATTGTCCCGGATGGCCCGCATCATGCGGCCCCAGGGGCTGTTCAGCGCGCGCTCGGACAAGAAGATAAGCGTGACCAGAACCAGCGTGAACATGGCGGCATAAAGCAGCTTTACCATGATGGTTGATGTTGTCACCGGATCGCTGCCGATCGAAGTGGCAAAGGACAGGAAGGTTTCGTTGACCTGCAGATCAACTTCGTAAGGCACCGGCCACGGGCGCCGGTCAAAGCCGAGGTTCTTAACCCCGCGCGCCAACCAATCCTCATTTTTCATCACAGCGACAACAATTTCGGCAATGCCCAACGTTGCAATCGCCAGATAATCCTCGCGCAGCCCCAGCGCCACCTTGCCAATCACCCAAGCGGCCGCAGCCGCCAAAAGCGCGCCAAACGGCCAGGCAATCAGCGGATTAAGCCCCAATCCGCCCATGTTTCCGGCTTGTTCGGGGTTGTTGATTTCAACCGCCGTAACGCCGGCATCAAGGATAAAGCGGTAGATCACGAAGGCCACGATCATCGCGAGCACAATTGCGAACGAGCGGACGCGCCCGGGTGCCATGCGGCGGTAAGTCATTGCAATGGCAGCAATAACGACGACAGCGAAGGCCAGCGCGCCCAAAATGCGCGGCCCGCCCGCGGCGAACCCTTCGGGCACCGGATTGCCGGAGATCAGCACCACCGCCAGCCCACCAAGCGCAACCGAGCCCGCAATACCCGTGGAAAACAGGCCCGCATAGCCCCACTGGATGTTCACGCCCAAGGCCATGATCGCGGATAAAATGCCAAGGTTCAGGATGTTCAACGTCAGGTTCCAGCTGTAGAAAAAGCCGGTGAGGACATAAAGCAGGCCCAGGGCAGCGAAAAGCAAAGCCGTGCGGTTTTTCATGGGGTCTACCTTTTGAACAGGCCAGTGGGTTTGAACAGCAGCACGATGATCAAGATGCTGAAACTGACCGCAATCTTGTAGTCGGTGGACAGGATCTGCACCAAACCATCGCCGAGCCAATCGGCCGGAAAGATGTATCCGGCGACCTTTTTCCACGCGTAGGTGACAAACACCTCGGAAAACGCCACGATAAACCCGCCCGCGATGGCGCCGATCGGGCTGCCAAGACCGCCAACCACGGCGGCGGCGAAAATCGGCAGCATCAGGCCAAAGTAGATGCCCGGACGAAAGCTTTTGTCCAAACCATACAGCGTGCCCGCGATCACCGCGAGGCTTGCCGCGATGATCCAAGTCACCTGCACCACGCGGTCTGGGTTGATGCCCGACAACAGCGCCAGATCCTCATTGTCCGAAAACGCCCGCATGGATTTGCCGGTGCGCGTGCGCTGCAAAAACCAGAACAGCGCAGCCACGCAGATCATGGCGGTTCCCAAGGTGACGGCGGTGGTCACCTTGATGGCCAGCGGCTCTGCCAGACCCGTCACCTCTTTGAACACGTTTGGGTCCAGCACAAACTTTGCTCCGTCGGCAAAGTTCCGTTCGGATGTGCCGATGATCAGGCGCACCAGCCCGTTCATGACGAACATCACCCCGGCCGAGACGATCACCATGATGATCGGGGCGGCCTTTTGTTTGCGGTAAAACCGATAAACCACCCGGTCCGTGCCCAAAACGAGGGCAATGGTGACCAAAATCGCGAACGGCAGGGCCAAAAGCGCGGTCGGCAAGGGGCCAAAACCGATCCCCAGCGCGTGAAGCCCCCAAGTGAACAGGATCACAAAGGCGGTTCCAAAGGCCATGGTGTCGCCATGGGCAAAGTTTGAAAATCGCAGGACCGAGAAAATCAGCGTGATGCCCAGCGCCCCAAGCGCCAGTTGGCTGCCATAGGTTGCGCCCGGCAGGACGATGTAATTCAGCACCACAACAAGGGCGTTCAACAGGTCCATAACTCAGCCCCCCAAAAACGAACGGCGGACCTCGGGGTCGGCCAAAAGATGCGCCCCGGTGTCGGTAAAACGGTTGGTGCCCTGAACCAGAACATAGCCTTTGTCGGCAATTTCAAGCGCTTGCCGTGCATTTTGTTCCACCATCAGGATCGAGATGCCGTTGCGCGCAATTTCGATTATCCGGTCAAACAGCTCGTCCATCACAATCGGCGAAACCCCCGCTGTCGGCTCGTCCAGCATCAAAACCTTGGGCTGCGTCATCAGCGCGCGGCCTACGGCCACCTGCTGACGCTGCCCGCCCGAAAGCTCGCCTGCGGCCTGAAACCTTTTCTGCTTCAGAATCGGAAACAGATCGTAAACCTGCGCCATCGTGTCTGCGATCTCGTCCGTGCGGATAAACGCGCCCATTTCCAGATTTTCCTCGACCGTCATCGAGGTGAAAATATTGCTGGTCTGCGGTACGAACCCCATCCCCTTGCGCACCCGCGCCTGCGGCGTCAGCCCGGTGATGTCCTCACCGTCCAGCTTTACATGGCCACTGCGCAGTTTCAGCATGCCGAACACGGCCTTCATCGCCGTTGACTTGCCCGCACCATTCGGCCCGACGATGACGGCGATCTCGCCCTTTTCCACCGCGATTGTACATCCGTGCAAAATATCGACCGGCCCGTATCCGCCCGTCATAACCTCGCCAATCAAGAACGGCTCAGCCATGCGCGGCCTCCAGTTTCACTTTGTTTTTCAGACCCGTCCCAAGATAGGCCTCGATCACGCGCTCGTCATTCTTGACCTGTTGCAGCGTGCCTTGCGACAGCACCTTGCCTTCGGCCATGCAAATCACCGGACCGCAGATTTTCCCAATGAAATCCATGTCATGCTCGATCACGCAGAAGGTATATCCCCGCTCTTTGTTCAGCCGCAAAATGGCATCGCCGATGGTGTTCAGAAGCGTGCGGTTCACCCCCGCGCCCACCTCGTCCAGAAAGACGATCTTGGCATCGACCATCATCGTGCGGCCAAGTTCCAGCAGCTTTTTCTGCCCGCCCGAGATCATCGCCGCCTTTTGATCGGCCAGATGCGAGATCGTCAAAAACTCCAGCACCTCGTCGGCTTTGTCCCGCAGCGCCCGTTCCTCGGCCGCCACAGCGCCCCGTTTGAAAATCGCGCTGAGCAGATTTTCGCCCGATTGGCGGGCCGGAACCATCATCAGATTCTCGCGCACCGTCATCGACGCAAATTCATGCGCAATCTGAAACGTGCGCAGCAGGCCCTTTTCAAACACCACATGCGGCGGCAGTCCGGTGATATCTTCGCCGCCCATCAAAACCCGGCCAGAAGTTGGCAAAAGCCGGCCCGCGATCACGTTGAACAAGGTGGTCTTTCCGGCGCCATTCGGCCCGATCAAGCCGGTGATCGACCCGGATTTGATTTCAAGACTCGCGCCGTCAACAGCCCGAAACCCGCCGAAATGGCGGTGAAGGTTTTCAACCTTAATCATAGTTCCCCCTGTGAGGTGGTTCGCATCCGCCCGTTTTTTACGGTGTCGGCTTTAGTGGCCAAGCGGCCCGAAGCAGGGATGCCCCGGGCCGCAAGGTGTTGTTTCAGCGTTCAGATCAACGGAAGGTAACGGTTTCGTACTTGCCGCCCTTGATTTCGAACTGCTTGTACCGACCAGCAGATTCGCCCGGACCGATCAGGGTCACGCCCGAACCACCTTCATAGTTGATGGCCGTGCCCGCTGCGATCAGTTCCAGCGCCTTGCCAAGCTCGCCCGGCTGAATCATCACGCCCGAACCATCGGCCGGACCATTGGCGATTTCCAGGATCTTGTCCTTGAACACTTTGCCATCGGTCGAACCCGAAGCCACCATGGCCAGCATGATCAACGCCGCAGCGTCATAGCTTTCGCTTGAATAGGGCGAGGTCGCATCGAAAGTTACCGCGGCCGTCTTGCCCATTTCGGCCAGAATGGCAGCGCCGGCGCTGTCAGATGCAGCGACCTGACCATAAGAGCCGTCCAAAGCCGGACCGATTGCCAGCGGAAGGCTGTCACCAACCATGCCGCCTGGCAGACCGAACTGCGAGAAGGCGCCCGAATCGAGCGAGGCTTGGATGATGCCCTTGCCGCCCTGGTCCAGATAACCCGCCACAACCAGCAGATCGCCGCCAGCCGAAGCCAATGCCGCAACTTCAGCCGAGTAATCAGCCTTGCCGTCGTCATGCGCTGCGTTGATCGTCACAACGCCGCCCTTGGCGGTGAACGCGCCAGCAATAGATTCAGCCAGACCCTTGCCGTAGTCGCTGTTGGAATAGCTCAGCGCGATCGACTTCACGCCTTTTTCCATCAAAATGTCGGCCATAACTTCGCCTTCGCGCGCATCCGACGGCGCAGTGCGGAAGAACAGGCCGTCATCTTCGTCAGCCGTCAAAGCGGGCGAGGTTGCCGAAGGCGAGACCATCACGATGCCGTTCGGGCGTGCAACGTTCTGCAGCACAGCGCGGGTCACACCCGAGCAGTCGCCGCCGATGATGCCCTTTACGCCTTCGGCTGTGACCAGACGCTCTGCGGCGGCTTGTGCAGCGGCTGCGTCAACGCAGGTGGAGTCGGCGCGGACGGACACAAAGTTGTAAGGCGATTTGCCCGACGCATTCACTTCGGACATCGCAAGTTCGGCCGCATTGGCCATGTGTCCGGTCAGCGATTCGATGGGTCCGGTGAATCCGATCAGAATCCCCAGTTTCACGTCTTCGGCAGAGGCAGTCCCCACCAAAGCCACGACTGCGGCCGAGGCCAGCAGAATTTTTTTCATTTTTAGTCTCCCTAGTTGGATCATTGTCCTGAGCGGAGACTAGTGTTTGCGTTTGGAAAAGAAAAGCACCTTGAATCTGCTCTTTGCGCCCCCATTTTCCAAAAAGGTGGCCATTTGATCGGTTAAAGACTAACCTCAGCCACAAAATTTGCGTTTTGGCGGGGCAAAACCGACAACATCGCCTGTCGAAGCCGTTTGGAGAGTTCGAATGCTAACGCCGCAGACCTTGTCGAAACTGACGCGCGCCCCGCTTTGGGCCCTTGCGGTATTTGCGGCGTTTCCCTTGGCGGGGGCGCAGGCCAAAGACCTGTATGCCGCCATCGCCTTTTCGCCGTCTTCCGGGCTTGCCGGGTCGGCCTGGAACTATGACAGCGCCGATCTGGCGGAAACCGAAGCCTTCCTGCAATGCGGGCAGCAAGATTGTTACACCGCCGTTACCTTTAACAAATGCGGCGCCATTGCCGTTGGCGATGGGTTCGGCATGGGTTTCGGGCAGGACAAAACCTCGGAAAAGGCGATCACGCTGGCCTTGGGCACCTGCGGCGGATACACGACAAACTGTCAGATCACGGCCACCGTGTGTAACGACGGGTTCTAAATCGACAAACGCACGCCGATGCCGGGGCTGGGCATGCCCTGGCTGCCGCGCTCGCGGTAGGGGGTGGTGCTGTAATGGCTGCGGTAGCATTTCGAAAAATGCGACGGGCTGGCGAATCCGCAGGCGAGCGCGACGTTGATCACCGACATATCCGTCTGCATCAACAGGTTACGGGCCTTCTGCAGACGCAGCTCCATGTAATACCGCTTTGGGCTGCGGTTCAGATAGCGGCGGAAAAGCCGTTCCAGCTGTCGCGTCGACATGCCAACTTCATCGGCCAGATCAGCGGGCGACATCGGGTCTTCGATGTGCGTCTCCATCATCTGAATGACCTGCGACAGCTTGGGATGACGCACGCCAATGCGCGTTGGGATCGACAGGCGCTGGGTGTCCTGATCTGTGCGGATCGTCGAATAAATCATTGAATCCGCGACGTTATTGGCCACATCTTCATTGTGGTCCGCGGCAATCACCTTCAACATCAAGTCAAGTGAAGACACGCCGCCCGCCGTTGACCAGCGGTTTGCATCCATCACAAACACCGACTTTGTCAGGTGCACCTCATCAAATTCCTCGATGAACCCATCCTGATTTTCCCAGTGAATCGTCGCCTTTCGCCCGTCCAGCAGCCCGGCCTTCGCCAGCGCATAGGACCCGGTGCAAAGCCCGCCCATGGTCACCCCGCGCCGCGCCTCACGCCGAAGCCAGTTCAAGATGGTCTTGGTCGCGGTCTTTTGCACATCCATGCCGCCGCAAACCAAAATCGTATCTTCGCGTGACACGTCGATCAGCCCGGCATCAAGCTTGAACGCCGCCCCGTTCGAACAGCTGACCGAAACACCGCCTTCGCCCGCCAGAATCCAGTCATAGGCCTGATAGCCCAAAAGCCGATTGGCAATGCGAAGCGGTTCCAGCGCGCCTGCAAAGGACAGCATGGTGAACCGGTCCAACAGCAAAAAGACAAAGCGCCGAGGCGCTTCTTGCTTTGGAATGGAGGTGGCTTTCTTGGGTGTAAGTGTCATCTTGCGACCAAAAGCGTCGTTTATGGTTCATGGAAACATCTTTTGACCGTTTGTTCAAGGGGAGTTCGTATGGATTTTCACATTCAATTTCATCGGGCGGGGGCTTTGCTTTCTTGCCGGGATTCCCTATAGCCCCAAGCAATAGCGCCAAAGGGAGGGCTTCCCATGACCACAAACACACCCAAAGGCTGGACCAAGTCGGGCTGGCGGACGCTTCCACGGGTTCAGATGCCCGATTATCTGGATGCTGCTTCGCTGAATGCTGCCGAAACCCAGCTCGGCAAATACCCGCCCCTGGTTTTTGCCGGCGAAGCCCGCCGTTTGAAAAAGCATCTCGCATTGGCGGGGCAGGGCAAGGCGTTCCTGCTGCAGGGCGGCGATTGCGCGGAAAGTTTTTCCGAGTTCAGCGCTGACAACATCCGCGACACCTTTCGCGTCATGCTGCAAATGGCGGTGGTTCTGACCTATGGCGCCAAGGTTCCGGTGATCAAGGTGGGCCGGATGGCCGGGCAGTTTGCCAAACCGCGCTCGGCCCCGACCGAGATGATCGACGGTGTCGAATACCCGTCCTATCGCGGCGACATCATCAACGGTTTTGACGCTACGGTTGCATCCCGCCGTCCCGACCCGCAGCGCATGCTGCAAGCCTATACCCAGGCGGCGGCGACGCTGAACCTTTTGCGCGCCTTCTCGACGGGCGGTTTTGCCGATATCCACCGCGTCCACTCCTGGACTTTGGGGTTTGCCGAGCATGACAAGGCGGACCGTTACCGCGAGTTGTCGAACCGCATCTCGGACGCGCTGGATTTCATGACGGCGGCGGGCGTGAACGGCGATACGGCCCACACGCTGAGCACCGTCGAGTTTTACACCAGCCACGAATCCCTTCTGCTGGAATATGAAGAGGCGCTGTGCCGCGTTGACAGCATCACCGGTCAGAATGTGGCTGGTTCGGGCCATATGATCTGGATTGGCGATCGCACGCGCCAGCCGGACGGCGCGCATGTCGAATTTGCGCGCGGCGTGCTGAACCCGATCGGATTGAAATGCGGCCCGACGACCACGGCCGAGGATCTGAAGGTGCTGATGGCCAAGCTGAATCCCGAAAATGAGCCGGGGCGTTTGACGCTGATCGCGCGGTTTGGGGCGGGAAAGGTCGGCGATCATTTGCCCCGCCTGATCAAAACCGTTCAGGCCGAGGGTGCGAATGTGGTTTGGTCCTGCGATCCGATGCATGGCAACACGGTCAAATCGCCGTCCGGTTACAAAACGCGGCCCTTTGATTTGGTGCTGCGCGAAGTGCGGGAGTTCTTTGCGATCCACAAGGCCGAGGGCACGATCCCGGGCGGGGTGCATTTTGAAATGACCGGTCAGGACGTGACCGAATGCACGGGCGGTCTGCGCGCGGTTTCGGATGAAAACCTTGCCGACAGATACCATACCGCCTGCGATCCGCGCCTGAACGCCAGCCAGTCGCTGGAACTGGCGTTTCTCGTCGCCGAAGAACTGTCAAGCCAGCGCAGCGAAGAGCGGCGCGTCGCGCTTTAGCGCGTTTGACGAAGCGATCAAAGGCGGCCTCCATCAGGGGCCGCCTTTTCAACTCTTAAAGTGTCACATGAAGTTGCGCTCGCAATAGTCTGGCTTAAAATGAAAAAATTTAAACTCAACTCTCAGCGCGGGAATGCACCAGCCGCAAGGCTGGCTTCGCTTTAAGTGCTTGTGGTACGCGCGGCACAACAGGTCCTTCCACAGATCCGGGGGCGATTTGGTCTGGTCTGCGCGCGATCCGCGAGATCACTTGCGCCTCGAAAATCACCTCGGACCGCAGGGTACGAATGTTGAACCTTCTGGGCGCGCGTCCGACCTCGCCTTTGGTGACCACGGCCCCTAAGGCCATGTTTGGTTCGCCCGTTGCCCCGCGCAGCGGCAGGATCAACATCTTTGCGCTCAGTTGCGGCCGGCCGATGCCGCGTTCGAAGTCCAGTCCCAGATGCAGGGCCACCGCGCTGTCGAAAACGTCCTGGAGGCACGGCTGCAAACGCTGCCGCGAACTCGGTTCGAACAGCGCTGAAAGCGGCATGCCGCGCACATCCATGCCGATCAGATCGTGAAACAGATTGCCCGCAATCCGAAACCTCGCGTGCCCTGTGGCGATCCGCTCGATCAAAAAGACCTGCTCCAGCGCGGTGCTGAGCCCCCGAGGATCAATGGCGCTGCGCAGCGGCAGACGGTCATTATCCCGCAGCGCCTCCCAATAGGCGCGCACCTGCTCCAAAATCGACGGATCGGGGTCGGTGCCGTCTGTTCCATCCCTGCCGAAAGAGCCAAATACCAACATCGAGGCTTCCTGACTTTTGCTTTTGCTGCCACAGTGCCCGCCACGGTGCCGACCCGTTTGGGGGCGAAAAGCGGTGTTGCGGCATAGGTTACGAAGACATTAATAGCATGATCAATGGCAGATTTGGTTCAAAATCTATCAAATCGGTTAACGCTGCGCGCGAAGATCACGCTGCGGGTGCACACGAAAAGGACGGATGCGATGACGATTTCAATGACCGGGTTTGCCAGCCGCAAGGGCGAGGCGCTTGGGTTTGCCTGGTCCTGGGATCTGCGGTCGGTCAATGGCAAGGGCCTTGATCTGCGTCTGCGGGTGCCCGACTGGCTTGACGGGCTTGAACCGGCGCTGCGGGCCGAGATGGCGCGCGGTCTGGGGCGGGGCAATGTCAGCCTCACGCTGAAGCTGGTGCGTGAGGGCGGCGAGGCTGGGGCAGGGGCGTTTCGACTGAACCCTGCCGCGCTGGCGGCGGCGCTGTCAGCGCTGTCGCAGATTGAAAACGCGGCCATGGACCGCGGCGTTTCCCTGCGCTCGGCCACGACCGCCGAAGTGCTGTCTTTGCGCGGAATCGTTGACGCAAACGAGACGGCAAGCGAGGATCTGGGGCCGCTTATCCAACGGATTGTCGCGGATTTCGCGCCGCTTCTGACCGACTTTCAAGCCATGCGCGCGGCCGAAGGGGCCGCTCTTGCCGGCATCCTTGGCGCCCAGATCGCCGCCATTGACAGCCTGTCCGCCGCTGCAGCCACCGAGGCGCATGCCCGCCGGGGCGCGCAATCTGCTGCGCTTCAAGAAGCGTTGTCGCGGATATTGTCGAACACTGACGGCCTCGACGAGACACGTTTGATGCAGGAAGTCGCCCTGCTTGCGGTCAAAAACGATGTCACCGAAGAGTTGGACCGCCTTAGCGCCCATATCGCCGCTGCGCGCAGTCTTTTGGCAGAGCCGGGGCCGGTCGGCCGCAAGTTTGACTTTCTGATGCAGGAATTCATGCGCGAGGCCAATACCTTGTGCTCCAAATCGCAATCCAGAACCCTGACCCGGATCGGGCTTGACCTGAAAACCGTGATAGATCAGATGCGCGAGCAGGTTCAAAACGTGGAATGATCATGGCGCGTCGCGGGATTCTCTTTCTTTTATCCTCCCCATCGGGCGCGGGAAAGTCCACCCTCGCGCGCCGCTTGATGGACTGGGATCCGGCCCTGCGCTTTTCCGTTTCGGCCACAACCCGCGCCCCGCGTGCGGGCGAGGTGGAGGGGCGCGAGTATTATTTCGAATCGCGGGCGGATTTCCAAACCATGGTCGGCAACGGCGCCATGTTGGAACATGCCGAGGTGTTCGGAAACCTCTATGGCTCGCCCCGCGCTCCGGTTGAGCAGGCCATGATCCAAGGCCGCGACACGCTGTTTGACATTGATTGGCAAGGCGGGCAGCAAATCCGAAACTCCGCCCTTGGGCGCGATGTGGTGTCGGTTTTCGTGCTGCCCCCCTCGATTGCCGAGTTGGAACGCCGCCTGCGCAGCCGGGGGCAGGACAGCGATGCGGTGATTGCGGCCCGGATGGAAAAGTCGCAATCAGAGATCAGCCACTGGGCGGAATACGACTATGTTATCGTGAATGACGATTTGGATCAAAGCTTTGACCAGCTGGTCACGATCTTAAAGGCCGAGCGGTTGCAGCGCGACCGGCAGCCTGATCTGAACGAATTTGTACGCGCCTTGAACGCGGAATTTGGGGCAAGATGATCTTTGCGCTCGATGGAGTTTCCCCGCAAATACACCGGGACGCATGGATAGCGCCCGGCGCTTCAGTGATCGGCAATGTGGTGATCGGCGCGGGCGCGAGCGTCTGGTTTGGCGCGGTTCTGCGCGGCGATAATGAAAGGATTACGGTCGGCGAGGGGGCAAATGTGCAGGAAAACAGCGTCCTGCACACCGATATGGGTTTCCCTTTGGTGATCGGGGCGGGCTGCACAATCGGTCACAAGGCCATGCTGCACGGATGTACAGTCGGGGAAGGCGCGCTGATTGGGATGGGGGCGACCTTGCTGAACGGCGCAAAGATCGGCGCGGGCAGTCTGGTTGGCGCTTGCGCGCTTGTGACCGAAGGCAAGGAATTCGAAGGCGGGGCGCTGATCATGGGGGCGCCGGCGAAATTTGTCAGGTTGCTGGACGCTGCAGCGCGGGCGCGGCTGGTTCGGTCGGCTGAAAGCTACCGTGCCAATGCGCAGCGCTTCAGGGCCGGGCTTGTGGCTTTGTAACAAAAAGGGGGCCAAACGGCCCCCGGTGTCGTGACACTTTGATCAGGCTCAGCCCCAGACGGCTTTGCGCGCGATCAGGACTGCGTCTTCGGGGAACATACCAAAGTCAATCGCGGTCGCGCGCGGCATCATCGCAATCGCATTGCGGGTCGCACGAAACATGGCCTGCTTTTCGGCTTCGGCATGGATTTGGGCAAACAGATTTTTCATCGTTCTTTCCTTCTCATCTTGCGATTGGATCCGCCCGAATGGCCTTTCCGTTTCGCATGGTTTGAATATAGGTGCCGCTTCGCGCCGAACAACCGACAATTCGGCCCTATAGGTATGCGCTATGCGCATAGGTGCACCGGAAAACGAATAGGACGCCCGCAGGCGCCCCATCTTGTATCGAGCCGCGATGGCCCGTTCAGATCAGCTTGCCCATGGCAACGGCCGTATCCGACATCCGGTTCGAAAAACCCCATTCGTTGTCATACCAGCTGAGGATGGACACGAAAGTTCCGTCCATCACCTTGGTCTGGTCCATGTGGAAGACGCTGGAATGCGGATCGTGGTTAAAGTCGGATGAGACCAGCTTTTCGGTGGTAAAGCCCAAAATCCCCTTTAGCGGCCCCGATTCTGCCGCCGCCTTGATCGCCGCGTTCACCTCTTCAACCGAAGTTGCGCGCTTGGCGATGAATTTCAGGTCCACCACGGAAACATTCGGCGTTGGAACCCGCATCGCGAAACCGTCCAGCTTGCCCTTCAACTCGGGCAGAACCAGTCCGACAGCCTTGGCTGCCCCGGTCGAGGTTGGGATCATGCTCAGCGCCGCAGCCCGGCCGCGATACAGGTCCTTGTGCATCGTGTCCAAGGTCGGTTGATCGCCGGTATAGCTGTGGATCGTGGTCATCATGCCTTTTTCGATGCCGATCACATCGTTCAGCACCTTGGCGACCGGCGAAAGGCAGTTCGTCGTGCATGACGCGTTCGAGACGATCAGATCGTCGCGCGTCAGGGTGTCATGGTTCACGCCGTACACAATCGTCTTGTCCGCGCCGTCGCCCGGCGCCGAAATCAGCACCCGCTTGGACCCGTTTTCAAGATGCGCCAGGCAGCTGGCCTTCGAGGTGAAGATTCCGGTGCATTCCATCACGATATCAACATGGCTCCACGGCAGTTCGGCCGGATTCCTGATGGCGCTTACCATGATCGGGCCGCGGCCAACGTCGATCCAATCGGCGCCGGTGGTCACGGTTGCCGGAAACCGGCCATGCACCGAATCGTAGCGCAGCAGATGGGCATTGGTTTCAACCGGACCAAGATCGTTGATCGCGACAACCTCGATATCTGTGCGCCCCGATTCAATAATCGCGCGAAGAATGTTGCGGCCAATCCGACCGAACCCGTTGATTGCGACTTTGACGGCCATGCTGGTCTCCCTTTGAAAACGATGTTTTGCCGATCCGATGATAGCGCTAACACTGACAAGACGGATGGCAGTAGGACTCAAGATCGCTGATTGGCACCGACTGCACGAGGCGTCAACACCCGAAATTTTCCCAAGGCCCTTGGCCCGGTTTTTAAGCCGAACCCGGTGGCGCCGGATATTGGGCGGCTTTGCCAGACAGACCCGCGCCAAGGGCTTTTTGACCCAGCATCATCGATGAAAGGCTCAGTGCCGCCAGAACGACAGCGCTTCCACAAACATCAACACTTTGCGCGCCAGAAAAACAATTCCGACGCTGCCGTTAAATATCATATCCGCCCCAACCAATGCGGCGATCAAACCGGCGATAATCCAGTAAATCCGATGTTCCAACCGTTGTTCCGTCTGTTGTCCCTGCCTAAGGAAACACTGGATTGCGGCGCGCGGCCGATGTCAAGGACGGGCCTTTGGCCGACCTCAAAGGCCCGGTCCTCCCGGTAATGGGGGGGCGTGCGTTTGGCGGAACCTAAATGTGGCCGGTCACGTTGCATTTTATCGCCAAGCCAGTATCTAACGCACCAGTGATGCTGTTGATCGGCTCCATCGGACGAGGTGAACCGCGCGCAGGTCTTGTTCGGAACCATTTGCGAAAACGTTGACTAACAAGAGGCTGGGCAATGAGCGGACTATTGGCACTTTTTGACGACGTGGCCGCCATTGCCAAAGTTGCGGCGGCTTCGGTTGATGACATTGCCGCAGCGGCGGGCAAAGCGGGGGCCAAAGCGGCGGGCGTCGTGATTGATGACGCCGCGGTCACGCCCAAATATGTGCATGGATTTGCCGCCGACCGGGAGTTGCCGATCATCTGGCGCATCGCGCTTGGGTCGGTGAAAAACAAGCTGATCGTGCTGCTGCCGGCGCTTCTGGCGCTGAACTATTTCCTGCCGTCCGCGATCACACCTCTGCTGATGATCGGCGGGGCCTATCTTTGCTTTGAGGGTGCCGAAAAGATCTTTCACGCCCTTTTCCCCCATGCGGACCATGACGTTGACCTTGATTTCGACACCAAAGACCCTGCCCATCTTGAAGAGGAAAAGATTGCGGGCGCGATCAAGACGGATTTCATCTTGTCGGCCGAAATCATGACAATCGCTCTTGCCGCCATTCCGGCCAGCACCATTTTTCTCGAAGCGATCACGCTTGCCATCGTTGGCATCCTGATCACCGCCGCCGTCTACGGTGCCGTCGCGTTTATCGTGAAGATGGATGATATCGGCCTGCACATGGCGGCCAACCGCAAAACCGCCGCCGCGCGCGCCTTTGGGCGCGCCCTGGTGCGCGCCATGCCAAAGCTGATGACGGTCCTGTCGCTGATCGGGACAGCGGCGATGTTGTGGGTCGGCGGCAGTATTTTCATTCACGGGATGGACGTGCTGGGCCTGCCCGAACCCTACACCACCATCCACCACTGGGCCGAATTGGCCGCCCATGCCCTTCCGGGGGCCGCCGGTTTTGTCAGCTGGGCCGTTACGGCGGCTTGCGACGGGGTTTTGGGCACGGCCTTTGGCTTGCTGCTGATCCCCTTTGCCACGCGGGTTGTCGGCCCGGTTTGGGCGCGGGTTACGGCCAGGTAAAAGGCCGCCAAAAGCGGCGGCCTTTCCCAAATTTTTGGCGTCCGCAAGCGTTCAAAGCAAAGCTTTGACTTTGGCGACAGCACCTTCGGCGGTAATTCCGAACTCTTTGTAAAGCCGGTCATAAGGCGCCGACGCGCCAAAGGATGACATGCCAACGAAATCCGCCTTGCCGTCCCGCCCCCGCTCGCCCAAAAGCCAGCGGTCCCAGCCTTGGCGAACCCCGGCTTCAATCGCCACACGCACCGGCCCCGCCGGCAACACGCGCCGGCGATAAGCCTCGTCCTGCGCCGCAAACATCTCCATCGACGGCATGGAAACGACACGGGTGCCGATCCCCTCCGCCTCCAGCAACGCCTTGGCGTTCATGGCGATTTCCACCTCAGACCCGCTGGCCATCAAGATCACCTGCCGCTTGCCGCTCGCCTCGGCCAAAATATAAGCCCCCTTGGCCGACAGGTTCTGCGCGCTGTGCACCTTGCGCACCGCGATCAGGTTCTGGCGGCTTAGCGCGATGACCGACGGCGTTTTGGTTTGGCCAAACGCGATCTCCCAGCATTCGGCAACCTCAACCAGGTCAGCCGGCCGCAGCACCAGAGTGTTCGGCGTCGCGCGCGAGATTGCCAGATGCTCAACAGGTTGGTGCGTCGGGCCATCTTCGCCCAGACCGATGGAATCATGCGTCATCACATAGACGACCGGCACCCCCATCAGCGCCGAAAGCCGCATCGCAGGGCGGGCATAGTCGGTAAAGCACATGAACGTGCCCGAATAGGGCCGCACCCCGCCATGCAGCGCCATCCCGTTCATCGCGGCGGCCATGCCATGCTCGCGGATGCCCCAATGCATGTAGCGGCCCTTGCGGTCTTCGGGGGTGAAGATGCCCAGATTGGCAGTCTTGGTGTTGTTCGACCCGGTCAGATCGGCCGAGCCGCCAAAGGTTTCGTTCAGGATCGGGTTGATCACGTCCAGGGCTTTTTCGCTCGCGGTGCGGCTGGCCAGCTTTGCCGCCGCCTCCGAGGCTGACTTCTTCAGCCCCCGGATCGCTGCGCTCAGCCGGTTCGGGACACCGCCCGCGAAAATGCGCGCGAATTCCGCCTGCTTGGCGGCGGGCAGGGCGGCAAGCCGCGCCTCCCACTCCGCCCGCGCCTTTGCGCCGCGCGCGCCGATGGCCAGCCACTGCGCCTTGACATCGCCCGGAATTTCAAACGCGCCCGCGGTCCAGCCATAGGCCTCTTTGGCGGCTTTCATCTGCGCGGCGTCGGTCAGCGCGCCGTGGCCTTTGCTGGTGTCCTGCGCCGCATGGCCCAGCGCGATATGGGTTTTACAAGCAATCATCGCGGGCCGGGCCGAGGCCTTGGCCGCCGTGATCGCGCGGTCGATATCGTCCGGATTATGCCCGTCACAGGAAAACACATCCCAGCCACTGGCCGCGAAACGGGCCTTCTGGTCGGTCACATCGGCCAAGGACACCTTGCCATCTATCGTGATGCCATTGTCATCCCAAAGCACGATCAGCCGCGACAACTGCTGCTTTCCGGCCAGGCCAATCGCCTCTTGGCTGACGCCTTCCATCAAACAGCCGTCGCCGGCGATCACATAGGTGTGGTGGCTTTGAATCCTGGCGCCCCAGCGCGCGCGCAGATGCTCTTCTGCCATAGCAAAGCCGACCGCGTTGGCAAATCCCTGACCCAGCGGCCCGGTCGTGGTTTCAACGCCGGACACATGGCCATATTCCGGATGCCCGGCGGTGATCGCGCCCCATTGGCGGAAATTGCGGATCTGGTCCATCGTCATGTCGGCATAACCGGTCAGATGCAGCAAGGAATAGATCAACATGGACCCATGCCCTGCCGACAAGATGAAGCGGTCGCGGTCTGGCCATCGCGGCGCGGTCGGGTCAAACTTCAGGTGTTTTTCAAACAGCACCGTTGCCACATCCGCCATGCCCATCGGCATGCCCGAATGCCCCGAATTTGCCGCCGCAACCGCGTCCAGCGTCAAGGTGCGGATGGCGGCCGCGCGCATCCAATGGGCCGGATGGCGGGCGCGAAGCGATGCGATATCCAATTCATCAATCCTGTTCTTTGGGGCTTTACCGCTGAATATCAGCCTGATCAGCAAGATCAAGCGCGCATCCCAAGCCGTTGATCACAAAGGGACAGCACAAGTTCCCGGTTTGGGTTAACATAAGTCTTGACGCGGGGCTGCGCGATTCGCACTTTGGCAGCAACGCCAGGACAAGACGGCAGGGATTGGGGCAGATGCAGGAAATCATCGATCTTGAACGGCGCATCACCGCTGCGCTTGAACGTCTTTCGAAAACCATCGGCCGCACAGACCGCGCGCTGCCGCCTGCGCAAGGCAAGTCTGACGCGGCGCCATCAGACCTTCAGGCCGCGCTGGACGAAGAGCGGATGGCCAATGCCCAGCTGCAAGAACGCCTGCGCGTGCTGAACGAACGCGACGCGGTGCAAAGCGACAAGTCCATAGCGGAAATATCGGCGCTGAATGCCAATCAAGCCGCCGAAATGCACGCGTTGGAACGTCAGATCGAAAATTTGACCCGTGAATTGACTGCGCTGCAGGCTGAACGGCGGGCTGAGGCCGAGGAAATCACCGATATCGTTGCCGCCCTAAACCCCCTTATCGAAGAGGCCCGTCATGCCTGAAGTCACCGTTACGGTCGGCGGCCGCCCCTTTACGGTGTCTTGCCAGGAGGGGGAGGAGCACTTTTTGCACTCCGCAGCGCAGATGCTGGATACCGAAGCCGGCCCGCTGGTCGCGTCCATGGGCCGTTTGCCCGAGGTGCGGATGCTGTTGATGTCGGGCCTGATGCTGGCAGACCGGACCGCCTCGGTCGAGGATGAAAACCGCGCTTTGAAGGCCAAGCTTGCCGAGCTGCAAGCCCGCCCTGTCACCGAGCGCGAGGTTCCGACGGTTCCGCAATCGGTGATCGATACTTTGGCCGAACTCGCCGCTCGCGCCGAAGCCATGGCGGCCACGGCCGAAGAGCACCTGCACTAAAGCCAGGCGCTCTGGCCCGGCTTTACCCGTTGGCTTCGCGGATCTTGTTCGCCGCGTCCTTGTCAAACTTGACGCCGCTGGTTTCCAAAAGCGTGTCCAACTCGCCCGACAAAGCCATCTCGATGGCAATATCGCAGCCGCCGACAAACGCGCCCTTCACGTACAGCTGCGGAATGGTCGGCCAATCGCTGAAATCCTTGATGCCCTGACGGATCTCGGCATCGGCGAGCACGTTGACATCGGCGTAGTCGACGCCAAGATAATTCAGGATCCCCGCCACCTTGGACGAGAACCCGCATTGCGGCATCATCTTGGTGCCCTTCATGAACAAAACCACGTCGTTCTTGGTCACGGTGTCTTTGATCTGGTCAACTGCGGTCATGGTATTATCCTTTCAATCCGGGGCCTTGGTCGTCAACGCCAGCGCATGCAGCGCGCCGTTTGGCCCATCCATCTTGCCTTTCAGGCTGGCATAGACCGCGCGCTGCTGTTGCACCCGGTTCATGCCCTTGAAACTTTCGTCAATCACCTCGGCCGAGAAATGCGCGCCGTCATCGCCCTGAACAGCAATTTTTGCCTGCGGAAAGGCGGCTCGGATCAGGGATTCGATTTCGCGGGCGTCGATGGCCATGGGGTTTCTCCTGTCGGTCTTCGCGGTAAATGTAAGGTCATGGCAGGGGGGCTGCAAGCCCCGATCCGCCAGCACCAAGCCGCGGCCCGCTGCCCACTCGGCCCGAAGGATGCCGTACAGCAGGGTGTCAAAGTTGCGATCCAGCGGCGCACAGTGATCGTGCATCCGCAAGCGTCCCTCCAGCGTGAACCCGGCGCGGGCAAAGGCCCGCTGCGCACGCAGGTTGGTATCGCCCGTATCAAGCCAAAGCCGCCCCGCGCCAAGCCTGTCAAAGCCATAGCCCATCAACAGGTTCAAAAAATCGCCCCCCCGCCCAAGCCCCACAGTGTCCAAGGCCAGCCGCCGCAGTTCCACTGTGCGTGACCGCGCGTGGATATCGCAGAACAGGGCGAACCCGGCGGGGTGGTTTTCGCCCGTCTCGCAAATCAGAAGCCGGCAATCGGGCGAGGTGTGATACGTCATCAACGCCGCGTCGTCCTCGTCCGTTATGTGCAGCGCATGTTCGGGTTTCCGGGCGATCGACCTGATAAAGCCGAAATCCACTGGGGATGCCTCGCGCAGTTTCATGACAGCCTTCCGCGACGGGGTTTTGAACGGGTTGCCGGCCGAATGGAGGACAAAAAGTTCACAACTGCAACGTCATTTTCACCGCAGGATCGCCCGCGCCGCGTCCTGTTGCGCCTGCCATTCCGCGCGCAGCATTCCGTACAGCACCAGATCGGCAGGCGCGCTCATTCCCGGCATTTTCCAATGGTTGCGCAGCCGCCCCTCGACCGTGAACCCCGCCCGCAGGTAAACCCGGTGTGCGCGCGCGTTCTCGCCCGAGGCATCAAGCCACAGCCGCAGCGCGCCAAGGTCCTCAAAGGCAAAGGTTTTCAGCGCCTCGATCAAACCCGCGCCTGCGCCCGAATTCGGTGCGGCCAAGGCCAGACGGAACAACTCGATGCGGCCGGAGGGGTGGCCAATTTCCCGAAAAAGCGCAAAGCCCAGCCGCTGCGGCCCGCCTGTCCAGATCACAAGGCGCTGCGAGGCGTCGCGGATCACCTCGGCCAGCTGATCTTCGGTGAAATCACCAAGAAAGGGCGTGTTGGCCGGATCTGTGGTCAGCGACCGGATAAACCCGAAGTCCTCTGTGTTCGCCGGACGCAGGGTCATCCGACGGCCTGGGCAAAAGCTCCGCGATACAGCGCCGAAAGCGCGGCCATCGGCGCGCTGTCCGTGCCCAAAGTCACGCTTTGCCCGCCAAAATAGCCCACCTCGGCCACAGGTACGCCCGCCTTTGCCGCCGCCGCCATCAGCGCCTTGGCCCCCACCGCGTCGCAAGCCACCAAATAACGCGCCTGATCTTCGCCGAAAAGCTGTCCGATGTCGCCGCTTGTCAGCGTCACGCCCATCCCCGCAGGATCGGCCATCTCGAACGCCGCCAGCGCCAGCCCACCATCGGACAGATCGCTGCAGGCCCCAATTGCGCCCCGGTTCGCCAGCACAAATTCGCCATGCGTTCTTTCAGCCGTCAGATCGACCGGCGGTGCATCGCCCGCCTCGATTCCGAACGCTTCGGCCAGCAGCGCCGATTGTCCCAGATGCCCGCGCGTGACGCCGATCAAAAGCGCCAGATCGCCCGGCGCCGGCTGCCCGGAAATCACATCGGCCAGATCGGTCAATATCCCCACCGCGCCAATCGTTGGCGTCGGCAAAATCCCCGATCCGTCAGTTTCATTATAAAGCGACACGTTGCCCGAAACGATCGGCATATCCAGCGCCAGAACGGCCGCGCCGATCCCCTTGATCGCCCCCACCATCTGGCCCATGATCTCGGGCTTTTCGGGATTGCCAAAGTTCAGATTGTCCGTCGTCGCCAATGGCTTGGCGCCCACACTTATCAAATTGCGATACGCTTCGGCGACCGCCTGCTTGCCGCCCTCAAACGGGTTGGCTTTCACATAACGCGGCGTCACATCAGACGTAAACGCCAAAGCCTTGCCCGTGCCATGCACCCGCACCACACCCGCAGGCAGGCCCGGCGTGACCATCGTATCGGCGCCAACCTGCGCGTCATACTGCTGCCAGACCCAAGCCTTGTGGGCATAAGACGGCGCGCCGATCAGCGCCCGCAGGGCCGCAATCGGCCCAATCGCCGGAACCGCGCCAAGGGGCGCCGCAGCGGGGGTTTCCACCCAAGGCCGGTCATATTCCGGTGCGCTCGACGACAGTTTGGACAGCGGCAGATCGGCCTTGACCTCACTTCCGTGCAAGATCACGAAGCGGTCTTCGGGGATCGTTTCGCCTACGATGGCGAAATCCAGATCCCATTTCACGAAAATCGCCCGCGCCACGTCTTCAAGGTCCGGCTTCAAAACCATCAGCATGCGTTCCTGCGATTCCGACAGCATCATCTCGTAAGCGGTCATGTTGGTTTCGCGCTGCGGCACCTTGTCCAGTTGCAGTTTGATCCCCAAACCGCCTTTATCACCCATCTCGACCGCCGAACAGGTCAGCCCGGCCGCCCCCATATCCTGAATCGAAATGACCGCGCCTGAAGCCATCAGCTCCAGACAAGCTTCCAGCAGCCGCTTTTCGGTAAAGGGGTCGCCGACCTGGACCGTCGGTCGCTTTTCCTCGATCGTGTCGTCAAACTCGGCGCTTGCCATCGTGGCCCCGCCCACCCCGTCGCGGCCGGTTTTGGCCCCCAGATAAACCACCGGCATGCCAACCCCCGAGGCCACCGAATAGAAAATCTTGTCAGCATCGGCCAGACCCGCCGCAAAGGCGTTCACCAAGCAATTGCCGTTATAGCTGCGGTGAAACCGCACCTCGCCGCCAACGGTCGGCACGCCAAACGCATTGCCATACCCGCCCACGCCTTCGACCACGCCCTTGACCAGATGCGCGGTTTTGGGGTGCGAAGGTTCGCCAAAACTAAGAGAGTTCATCGCCGCAATCGGCCGCGCGCCCATGGTAAAGACATCGCGCAGAATGCCGCCCACGCCCGTCGCCGCGCCTTGATAGGGCTCGATATAAGACGGGTGGTTGTGGCTTTCCATCTTGAAAATCACCGCCTGCCCGTCGCCGATATCGACCACCCCAGCGTTCTCCCCCGGCCCGCAAATGACCTGTGGCCCGGTGGTCGGCAGCGTGCGCAGCCATTTTTTCGATGACTTATAAGAGCAATGCTCGTTCCACATCGCCGAGAAAATCCCCAGCTCGGTATAACTCGGCACCCGGCCTACGATTTGCAGCAGGCGCTGATATTCGTCGGGCTTCATCCCATGCGCGGCAACGAGGGCGGGGGTGATGGCAGGTTCGGACATCGGCGGCACTCCAAAGGGGGGGGGGCATGCCGCCTCTTATGATACCCTTGGCACCGGGAAAAGGGTTCGATTGCCTGCTTTGTCCCGGCGAGGGCGGTTTTTTGGCGCGACGGAAAATATTTCTGCGGCCAATGTAGAATTGGCAAGGGCGCGGGCGTCCTTGTACCGCGAAACCAGAAAAGGAAACACCATGACTTTCGCCATCACTGCGCCTTATGCCGCCGTGCTGACGGTGATCGTGTTCGTGCTGACCCAGTTGGTCATCCGCGCACGCGCGCGCACCACCATCACGCTTGGCGACAAGGGCGACGACCATTTGCTTGAAGCGTCGCGCCGTCAAATGAACTTTGTCGAGAACGTTCCCATCGCCCTGATCCTTATGATCCTTGCCGAAGCGGGCGGTGCCAGCGCCTTGACCTTGCACATCGCCGGGGGCGCCTTGGTGATCGCGCGCCTTGTTCACCCCTTTGGCATCACGATCGCCCGCGGCAACCATCCGGCGCGCATTGCTGGCGGCGTGGTAACGGGACTGGTCCAGCTGGGTCTGGCCGTCCTTCTTTTGAAGCAATATTTCGCGTAAATCCAAATCCTGAAAGGACCTAACATGCAATATATGGCACTGATCTATTCGGCTCCGGGCTCGGAGCCGGTTTATGGCAGCCCCGAATTCAAGGTGATGATGGACGGCTATTTCGCCTTTACCGCGCATCTGAAAGACAAAGGCGCTTTTGTCTGTGGTGACGGGCTGAAAGGCACCGAGACGGCCACGTCACTGCGTCTGCGCGGCGGTAAAGTTGAAACGATGGACGGCCCCTTTGCCGAAACCAAGGAACATTTGGGCGGCTATTATGTGATCGAGGTGCCCGATCTGGACACCGCGATGATGTACGCGGCCATGATTCCAACCGCCGCCTACGGCACGGTCGAGCTGCGCCCCGTCGCCGTATATTGATGCCATTGTCCCCCGATCCTGCCGCCATCCGCCTGCTGGAACAGGCTCTGCGCGCGGACCGGGGGCGAATCCTTGCGGCCCTGATCGCCCGTGTCCGTGACTTTCAACTTGCCGAAGACGCGCTGCACGACGCCGCCGCCTCGGCCTTGATCCATTGGTCAAAGTCGGGCCTGCCCACCCGCCCGGAGGCTTGGCTGATCCGCGTAGCCTTTCGCAAAGCCATCGACCGCCTCCGCCGCGTTGCGCGCGATGCCGCCCAAAATCAATCCATGGCCATCTTGGCCCGCGATGAAGCCGAAGAGGATTCAGAGGTGATCGCCGACGAACGCCTGCGCCTGATTTTCACCTGCTGTCATCCGGCGCTGGAGCCCAAAAGCCGGGTTGCCCTGACGCTGCGCACCGTCGCTGGCCTGCCCTCCGCCGCCATCGCAGCCGCCTTTTTGGACGGCGAGGGGGCGATGGCCCAGCGCCTGACCCGCGCCAAGGCGAAAATCACCGCCGCGCAGATTCCCTTTGTCATTCCGGGGCCAGAAGACTGGCAAGAGCGGCTGAATTCGGTGCTGACGGTGGTGTATCTGATCTTTACCACCGGCCATTCGATTGGCCCGGTGCAGGGCCGCGATCTGTGCGAAGAAGCGCTTTATCTGGCGCAGCTTTTGGCACATCTGCGCCACGATGAGCCGGAAATAGAAGCCTGCCTTGCCCTGATTCTGCTTACCCATGCCCGCAGAGCCGCCCGTCAGTCGGCCCAAGGCGCCACGGTCGCGCTGAACGATCAAGACCGCGCCTTGTGGGACCAAACCCAGATCGGCGAAGGCTTGCCCCTTGTCAAGCAAGCCCTGCGGCGTGGGCGTCCCGGTCCGTTTCAGATCAAAGCGGCCATTGCGGCCTGCCATATGACCGGTCCGGTTTCGGATTGGGCGCAGATTGCGGCGCTGTATTCTGCGCTGATGCAGTTTGAACCCACGCCCGTCGTCGCCCTTAATCACGCCGTCGCCATTGCCGAGGCGCAGGGCCCCGCGCAGGGGATGGTTGCCCTTTTGCCGCTGGCAGAACCGCTGCAGGACTATCAGCCTTTTCATGCCGCCCTGGCCGATCTTTGCGCCCGCACGGGCGCTGTGCCGGCGGCCCGCGCCGCCTATGCCCGCGCCATCGATCTGTCTGCAAGCGCCGCCGACGCCGCGTTTTTACGCCAACGGATGGACAGATTGCTGCAATAACGCTGCAAAAATATCCGCCAGTTTGCCCAAAAAAAAGGCCGAGCATTACGCTCGGCCAAGTCCAACAGGGAGGTATGATGGTAAGAGATCACTCGATCACCACCATGGCGTACAATTAGGCAATCGGCGAACAAAGCGCAATGAAAACCATGCTGCAATTGCAGCATTGCCGCTATGCGCCAGACGCATGGCTGCTTTAATCCTGCTGACGTTTGCGAAAGGCCATGATTTCCTCGGCCACAAAAACCCGGAACGCCTCGACCCGTTTGGAATGGCGCAGCTCTTCGGGATAGGCGAGGAAAACCGGCACTTCCGTGCTTTCCGTTGTCGGCAAAACACGCACCAGATTGGGGAAGTCTTCGGTGATGTAATCGGGCAAAACCCCGATCCCCAGATGGTTCAACACGCCTTGCAAGACGCCAAAATAATTGTTCACGGTAAAGGTCGAGGGGATGTCATTGGCCATCAATTCGGCCACAAGGTTCGCGCCGGCCGCCACCTGCGCCGTGCCCGCGTGCTGACAAATCAGCCGGTGCTTGGAAAAATCCGCCATGGTTTGCGGCGTTCCGGCCTGCGCCAGATATTCGGGCGTGGCATAAAGCCGCATGCGGATTTGCATCAGCCTTTTGCGGATCAGATCGGCCTGCGAGGGCTCTTTCATGCGTATGGCCACGTCCGCCTCGCGCATGGGCAGATCCAGAACCCGCTCTTCCAGCATCAGATCAATCTTGAGGCCGGGATATTTCTTGAACAGCGCAGGCAGACGCGGCGCCAACCACAGCGTGCCAAACCCCGTCGTCGTCGTCACCCGCAGCTCGCCAAAAACAGCATCCTCACTGTCACGGATGCGCGCTGCCGTGGCGTCCAGCCTTTTGGCCATCGCTTGGGTCGCGTCGAACAGCAACTCGCCCTGTTCGGTCAGGATCAGACCGCGCGCATGGCGGTGAAACAGCGTCACCGACAGGGATTCCTCCAGCGCCCGGATCTGGCGGCTGACGGCGGATTGCGACAGATGCAGCACCTCCCCGGCATGGGTCAGGCTGCCCTTGTCGGCCACCGCGTGAAAAATCCTCAGCTTATCCCAATCCATGACCCAAACCCCAACGTCGCGCCGACCCTAACACGGCTTGCCCTATTTAGGGGCAAAAATGGTTGTGTAAATGAAAACCGCGCGATGCGCCCCCAATTTTCGCGCCGCCCTTTCCCCGGGCCGGATATCCGCCTATGAAGATCAAAGCGCCGCAATCATGATAGGCAACACCATGGCAGTCGGGATATTTGATAGCGGGCTTGGCGGTTTGACCGTGCTGGATGCCGTGGTGCGCAAGTTGCCGGATGTGCCCTTTGTCTATCTGGGCGACAACGCCCATGCGCCATACGGTGTGCGCACGCCTGACGATATTTTCAACCTGACCTGCGCCGCGACGGAGCGGCTTTGGGCCGAGGGCTGCGATCTGGTCGTTCTGGCGTGCAACACCGCCGCCGCCGCCGCGTTGCACCGGATGCAAACCACCTGGGTGCCGCCCGAAAAGCGGGTTCTGGGGGTGTTTGTGCCGTTGATCGAGGCGCTGACCGAGCGGCAATGGGGCGACAATTCGCCGCCGCGCGAGGTTGCGGTCAAACATGTCGCTCTGTTTGCCACCCCCGCCACCGTCGCCAGCCGCGCGTTTCAACGCGAACTGGCCTTTCGCGCCATCGGCGTCGATGTCGAAGCGCAGCCCTGCGGCGGCGTTGTCGATGCCATCGAGCAGGGCGACGAGATGTTGGCCGAAGCCTTGGTGCGCAGCCATGTGGAGGCGCTCAAACGCCGCATGCCCCATCCCGAAGCCGCCGTTTTGGGGTGCACGCATTATCCTTTGGTCGAAAAAACCTTTGCCGAGGCTTTGGGCGAAGGCGTCAAGGTGTACTCGCAGGCCAATCTGGTCGCCGACAGCCTGGCCGATTACCTGATCCGCCGCCCCGAATTTATGGGCGCGGGCACACAGTCCAAATTCCTGACCACGGGCGATCCCAAAGCCGTGTCCAGCAAAGCCACCCAGTTCATGCGCAAATCCGTGGTGTTTGAGGCCGCTTGAACCCTTCCTTCGCCGCTGCCAAAAACCCCCGAGGCGCCGATGATCCCCTATCCTGAGTGGCAAGCCGAACGCCGCGCCGCGCTGACCGCGCCCGATGGCTGGCTTAATCTTGCCGACCGGGTGGAGCTGGGGCAGGGCGCGCAAACCGTTGGCAGCGCGGCCGATAACGCGGTCATCCTGTCGGTCGGCCCGCTCCATCTTGGCACCCTCACCCTGACCGGACCGTCGCAGGCGAGCCTGCTTTACGGCGGCACCCTTCACCCCTTTGTTCCCCACGAAGGCGCGGGGCCCCGGTTGACCATCGCCGGTCTGCTGCTGGAAATTCACACGGTCGGGGGCACCCCAGCCCTGCGCGTCCGCGATCTTTCCCTCTCGCCCAACCCGCAGCTGCACTATTTCCCGCATGATCCCGCGTGGATTATTTCGGCCGCGTGGCGGCGCTTGCCGGAACCGCGCATCACCGGGATCGAGATGATCGGCGGGCGCCTGGATCAGGTGACGATCACCCACGCCGCCTGCTTTTCCCATGACGGCCACCACATCACCTTGCTGGCGACCCATGAAAAGGCGGGCCAGCCGATGTTCGTGATCCGGGATGCCACATCGGGCCACCAAACCTATGCCGCCTCACGGTTTTTGATCGCCGCGCCTCAGGGTGACAGGATCATGCTGGATTTCAACCGCGCCCATACCCCGCCCTGCGGCTTCACCGATTTCGCGATCTGCCCGCTGCCGCCGCCCGAAAACCGGCTGCCCTTCGCCGTTCGTGCCGGAGAGTTGACACCCTGACGCTTGCACCGCGCCCGCATCTGCCGCAAAAGGGCGGCAGTAAACGGAGACTGGCCATGACATACCGCATCGCAATTTTGGGCGCTTCTGGCTATACCGGGGCCGAGCTGGTGCGCTTGATCGCCAGCCATCCGGACATGCAGATCGTCGCTCTGTCGGCGGACCGCAAGGCTGGCATGCAGATGGCCGAAGTCTTCCCCTTTTTGCGCCACCTGAGCCTGCCAAAACTGGTCAAGATCGACGAGATCGACTTTGCGGGCGTCGATCTGTGCTTTTGCGCCTTGCCCCATGGCACCACGCAGGATGTGATCGCCAAATTACCCCGCACGTTAAAAATCGTCGATCTGTCCGCCGATTTCCGTCTGCGCGACCCGGCGATGTATGAAAAATGGTACGGCGCGCCCCATACCGCCCCTGATCTGCAGGCCGAGGCGGTTTACGGGCTGACCGAGTTTTACCGCGACGAGATCCGTGCGGCCCGTTTGGTCGCGGGGACAGGATGCAACGCCGCTGCCGGCCAATTTGCGCTGCGGCCGCTGATTTCTGCGGGGGTCATTGACCTTGACACCATCCTGATCGACCTGAAAGCCGGGGTGTCGGGGGCGGGGCGCTCGCTCAAGGAAAACCTGTTGCACGCAGAGCTGTCGGGCGGCACCCATGCCTATTCCGTAGGCGGCAAGCACCGTCATCTGGGCGAATTCGATCAGGAGTTTTCCAAGATCGCCGGCCGCCCGGTGCTGGTGCAGTTCACGCCGCATTTGCTGCCGATGAACCGTGGCATCCTCGCCACCGTTTATGTGCAAGGCGCGCCTGCCCAGGTGCATGACACCCTGCTGCGCGCCTATGCGAGTGAGCCGTTTTTGCGCGTGCTTCCCTTCGGCGCGCTGCCTTCAACCCGCGACATTGCCGGGTCCAACTTCTGTCATATCGGCGTCACGGGCGAGCGGATTGCAGGGCGCAGCGTTGTCGTGGCCGTGCTGGATAACCTGACCAAAGGCTCCTCCGGTCAAGCGATCCAGAACGCAAATCTGATGCTTGGAATGAACGAGACGGCCGGGCTGATGCTCGCGCCCGTCTTTCCGTAAGGGGGCGAAATGGCGGGTCTTGGCGGTCTGAAAAAGCAGCGGCGCATCCAGATGATCGTGCTGACCTTCGCGGCTTTGACGGCGACAACTGCGCTGGTCGGCTATGCGATGCAAGACGGCATCAACTTTTTCCGCCCCCCCGCCGAGGTGCTGAGCAATCCGCCCGAGCCGGGGGAAGTGTTCCGTCTGGGCGGGCTTGTCGTAAAGGGGTCTGTGGTCCGCGGGCAGGGCAAAGCCGTGACTTTTTCTGTGACCGACTGCGAAACCACAATCCCGGTGTCCTTTACCGGCATCCTGCCTGATCTGTTTTCCGAAGGTCAGGGGATGATCGGACAGGGGCAAATGCAGGGCGAGGTTTTCGTCGCGAGCGAAATTCTGGCCAAGCATGATGAAAATTACATGCCCAAAGAGATTAGCGCGTCTTTGAAAGACAAGGGAATTTGCAGTTAAATTTACGTATTTCAATGTTATTTCAGTAAGTTGAAGCGCAATCCTAAACCGAACTGTCAAGTTTGAGAGTCTTAAGATTTCAGCTCCACCCTTGAACCACCAATCAGCGTAAAAGGGATGGATCATGGGCATCAGCAGATCAACCACCGCACGGGCGCCGCGCCAACCTGCCAATCCCTTGTTCAGCCAAAACAGCGATGAAGCGCCCCGCGCTCGCCAGTTCACGGTGCCATTCGATCAGTTGGTTGATGGGTTGAACCGGCTTCCCCGCCCGGCGCTGATGGTGCTGACCGTGGCCCTTTTCGCCTATGCCATCGTTGACCCAAGCGGTTTCGCCGCAAGGATGGAGGCGATCAACGGCATCCCGGAACCGCTGTGGTGGATGCAGGGCGCGGTCATCACGTTCTATTTTGGCGCGCGCGAAGCCCATTATCACCGTCAGGGCAAAACCCCCGCAAACCCGGCCGCCGCGCCCCCAACCCCCACAAAATAACGCTTTTCGGCCGAAAATCCCGCCCCATACCCCTGCAAATCACCGACCTGTCCTTGACCTGTCAGCCCCGCTCTGGCACTGCCAAAGGCGTCAGACAGGAATTGATCAAATGAATCTCTTTGCCGACCTTCGGGCAGCCGTCGTGCACTCGCTTGCCAATCTGGCAGAGGCCGGAGCCATTCCGGCCGGCCTTGATACCGCTGGCGTGTCGGTCGAGCCGCCGCGTGACCCTGCGCATGGCGATATGATGACCAATGCCGCGATGGTTCTGGCCAAACCTGCGGGCCTGCCGCCGCGCACCATCGCGGACGCGCTGTGCGGTGAACTTAGAAAAGATCCGCGGGTTCTGTCCGCCGAAGTTGCGGGTCCGGGCTTCATCAATCTGCGGCTTGTTGCCGCCGTCTGGCAGGGCGTCGTTCAGGCGATCCTGACCGAAGGCCTTGATTTTGGCCGCTCTTGCTTGGGCAATGGCGCCAAGGTCAACGTTGAATTCGTTTCCGCCAATCCCACCGGCCCGATGCATGTCGGTCATGTGCGCGGCGCGGTTGTGGGCGACGCCCTCGCGCGGCTTTTGGCGTTTTCCGGCTGGCAGGTGACGCGCGAATACTATGTCAACGACGGCGGCGCGCAGGTCGATGTCCTTGCCCGCTCTGCCTATGAGCGTTACCGCGAAGCGCATGGGCTGGAGCCTGAAATTCGCGAGGGCCTTTACCCCGGCGACTATCTTGTCCCCGTCGGCGAAGCGTTGAAGGCCAAATACGGCGACAGCTTGCTCGACAAGGGCGAGCAATATTGGATGAATGACATCCGCGAATTCGCCTCTGCCATGATGATGGCGGAAATTCGCGGCGATCTGGCGCTTTTGGGCGTTCAGATGGACGTATTTTCCAGCGAAAAGGCGCTTTACGGCACCGGAAAGATCGAAGCCGCGATTGAAAAACTTCGCGGGATGGACCTGATTTATGAAGGCACTCTGGAACCGCCAAAGGGAAAAGAGCCCGAGGATTGGGAGCCGCGGGTTCAAACCTTGTTCCGCTCGACCGCGCATGGGGATGATGTGGACCGTCCGGTGAAGAAATCGGATGGGTCATGGACCTATTTCGCCCCCGACATTGCCTATCATTTTGACAAGGTTGAGCGCGGGTTCGATCAGTTGATCGACATTTTCGGCGCTGATCATGGCGGCTATGTCAAACGGATGAAGGCGGCGGTTTCGGCGCTGTCGTCGGGCCGCGTGCCGTTGGATATCAAGCTGATCCAGCTGGTCAAACTGTACAAGGGCGGCGCGCCGTTCAAAATGTCCAAGCGGGCCGGAACGTTCGTGACCCTGCGCGACGTGGTCGAACAGGCCGGCGCGGGCGTGACGCGGTTCATGATGCTGACCCGCAAAAACGATGTCGCGCTCGATTTCGACTTTGACAAGGTGCTGGAACAGTCCAAGGATAATCCGGTGTTCTACGTTCAATATGCCCATGCCCGCGTGAATTCGGTGCTGCGCAAAGCGGGCGAGGCGGGGATGATCTTTACCGATTCTGATCTGGCCAAAGCCGACCTTTCGCAGCTGTCGCACGAGGCAGAGCTGAAGCTTGCGCATCAATTGGGCGAATGGCCAAGGCTGATCGAGATCGCGTCCAAGTCCAACGAGCCGCACCGGATCGCCTTCTATCTCTATGAATTGGCATCAGATTTCCATTCGCTGTGGAACCAGGGCAACACCGATTCGTCCCTGCGTTTCATCCAAGAGGGCAATGTCGCCACATCTGCCGCAAAAATTGCCCTCGCGCGCGCGGCGGGCGTTGTGATTGCTACGGGCTTGGGTATCTTGGGCGTTGAGCCGGTGCAGGAAATGCGTTGAAAAGACGCACCTGCGGGCGATGAGCAGGAAGTGATCCGAGGGGGCATGTATCGCCTTGGACGAAGTGAGGCGCAGATGGCGGAAATAGATTTTGACGGCGGCACGTCCTATGAGGGGCCGTCGGCGATGCACAGATATGACCGGATGGTTCACCTAGCCGGGGCGGCAACCTCGGTGGCATTGCTCGTTGGGGCGGTTTTTTGGGGCTATGAGCTGGCAGTTCGCGATGTCACCGGCGTTCCGGTGATGCGTGCGCTTGGCGGCGCGATGCGCGTTGCGCCCGCCGATCCGGGCGGCGATATCGCCGGGCATCAGGGTCTGTCGGTCAATGCCGTTGCCGCCGCCGGAACCTCGGTTCCCTTGCCGCAGACCCTGTATCTTGCGCCTGCCGCGCAGGGGTTGGCGGAGGAAGATCAGGCCGGGCTTTCGCAGCCCGTCGCCACCTCTTCTGACACCTCTTCCGCATTGAACGAGCTGCCGATTGTCGGCGCCAGCTTTGCCGCCACAACCTCATTGGTGGCCACCGAAATTCCAACCGCAGATCAAGACGCGGTCGCGGCCGCTTTGGCCGAAGCCTTGGGCGCGCCGGAGGCTGATGCGGTGGTCACGAACGTCGCACTGGTCAGCTCGCTTCGCCCCATGCCGCGCCCGGCGGCCCGCGCCGCACCCGCGCTTTTGTCCGATCCCATTGCCCAAAGTTCCGCCCAAACAGACGCCGCCGCACCCGCGCAAACCGCCGCCGAGGTTGATCCTTCCACGATCGCCGTCGGAACGCGGCTGGTCCAGCTGGGCGCGTTTGACGATGGCGAAACGGCCCGGACCGATTGGGCACGGATTGTCGGGCGTTTCCCCGAATTGATGGCCAACAAGTCGCTGGTGGTTCAACCCGCCGAAAGCGGCGGCCGCACCTTTTACCGGCTGCGGGCCGTTGGTTTTGCCGACGAAGACGAGGCGCGCCGGTTCTGCACCGCGCTTCTCGCCGAAAATGCCACCTGCATCCCTGTCGCGCAGAAATGACCGATCATGGCCAAACCGCAGCTGTCTTTGGCTGCGAGGGGGCTGAAATGGGCGCGTCAGAGGCGGCGTTTTTTGCCGAATGCCAACCTTTTGGCTTTATCCTGTTCGCGCGAAATGTCGAGACTCCCGATCAACTGCGCCGATTGACCGGCGATCTGCGCAGCAATCTGGGCCGCGATGTTCCGATCTTCGTCGATCAGGAAGGCGGCCGTGTGCAGCGTCTGCGCGGGCCCCATTGGCGCGAATGGACAACCCCGCTTGATTTCGTCCAAGCGGCCGGCACCCACGCTGTCCGCGCGATGGAGCTGCGTTACCGGCTGATCGGGCGTGAGCTGCGCGCCGTCGGCATCACCGGAAATTGCGCCCCGACCGCCGATCTGGCCGGTCCCAAAACCCATCCCATCCTGAAAAACCGCTGCTACGGCGCCGATCCTGACCTCGTGGCGCAGATCGCGCGCGCCGTTGCGCGGGGCCTGATGGCCGAAGGTGTCTGGCCGGTGGTCAAGCATATGCCGGGGCACGGGCGGTCTGAAAATGACACGCATCTCGATCTGCCCACCGTCAGCGCCAGCCGTGAGGACCTGCTTCGGTCCGATTTCGCGCCCTTCAAGGCGCTCGCCGGCTTGCCCTTTGCGATGACCGCTCATATCGTTTTTTCCGCTTACGACGTGCTTCCGGCCACGCAGTCCGCTGCGATGATCACTGCCATACGCGAAGAGATCGGCTTTCAGGGCCTGTTGATGACGGACGATCTGAACATGCAGGCGCTTTCGGGCGATCTGTACGAACGTACAGCGCTGTCGATGGCGGCGGGCTGCGATCTGGCGCTGCAGTGCAATGGCGATCTGGCCGAGATGCAGCAGGTCGCGCACGCCTGCGGTCCGCTGCGCGCGGCCAGCCTCGCGCGTGCCAACCGGGTGCTCGTCGATTTTTCTGCGGATGATCGTCTTGACACGGGCGCTTTGGATGCCGAACTTCAGTCTTTGATGATGTGACGGGCATGGGCATGGCAGAGGCTGACGATTGGACATCCCCAGAACGCATCGCGCCCGCCGAAAGGCTGGATGCCGAGGCTTTGATCGTCGATGTGGACGGCTTTGAAGGGCCGCTCGATCTGCTTTTGACCCTGTCACGCACGCAAAAGGTGGATCTGCGCAGGGTGTCGATCCTGCAACTGGTCGAGCAATACTTTGGCTTCGTCGCCAAGGCGCAAAGCCTGCGCATCGAGCTGGCAGCGGATTATCTGGTCATGGCGGCTTGGCTCGCCTACCTTAAATCACGCCTGCTTTTGCCGCCCATTCCGGGCGAAGATGGCCCAAGCGCCGAAGATCTGGCCTCGCATCTTGCCTTTCAACTTGAACGGTTGGCCGCAATGCGTGAGGCGGCGGCCACACTGATGGCGCGCGATCAGAAGGGCCGCGATTTCTTTGTGCGCGGCGCCCCCGAAACCCAGACGCGCCGCCGCACTGTGCAGTTCGAAGTCAGCCTGATTGACCTTTTGCGCGCCTATGCCCGCATCCGCACCAAAGACGAATTCCGCCCCTATGCCTTTGACCGGCAGAACATTTTCACCATGGAACAAGCGCTGGAACGGATGCGCGGATTGATCGGTTTTGTCGGCGACTGGTCTGATCTGACCTCGTTTTTGCCCGATGGCTGGGATATGGCCCCCGCGCGCCGCAGATCGGCCACCGCCTCTAACTTTGCCGCTGTGCTGGAAATGGCCAAACGCGGGCAGGTCAGCATCCGGCAAAGCGAGGTCTTCGCGCCGATCCAGATCCGCCGCCGTGAGGATCCGGTCTGATGGAGCATACGCTGGAACAAAGCCTGTTCGAAGCGCCGCCGATGGGCGAGCAGGAACGGATGATCGAGGCGATCCTGTTTGCCTCGGTTGAGCCGGTCAGTCTTGCCGAGTTGTCCGCGCGCCTGCCGCAAGGCGCTGACCCCGCCGAGGCGCTTGTTACGCTGCGCCGCCGCTATGAAGGGCGCGGCGTGACGATCGTGCGCGTTGGCGATGCCTATGCCATGCGCACCGCGCCCGACCTTGGCCATCTTATGGTGCGCGAGACGACCGAAACCCGCAAACTGTCGCGCGCGGCGATCGAAACCCTTGCCATCGTCGCCTATCACCAACCCGTCACCCGCGCCGAAATCGAAGAGATCCGCGGCGTGGCCGTCTCGCGCGGCACCGTGGATCAGCTTTTGGAACTGGATTGGATCCGCCTTGGCCGCCGCCGCATGACGCCGGGCCGACCGATCACCTTTGTCGTCACCGAAGGGTTTCTGGACCATTTTGGTCTGGAATCCGCCCGCGATCTGCCCGGCGTCAAGGAACTGCGCGCGGCGGGTCTGCTGGACAACCGACCCATCCCCGGCCAGGAGGCGCAAGACGACGATCCCGATGCCTTGGGCCAATCTGAAATGTTTGAGGAGTAAGAAAAATGGATTTGTCGCGCATTATCAACATGATCATCAACATGGTCGTCCGAAAACTGGTCGGCAAAGGCGTGGATGCCGGGATCAACTATGCCGTTGGCAAGGGCAAACCGGCCGCTGAAATGACGCCCGAAGAGCTTGCTCAAGCGCAAGACGCCAAACAGACCGCGAAACGGGCGCGGCAGGCGGCAAATCTGGTCAAACGCATCGGGCGCTAAGCGCGCCCGTCAGCCCAGCTTGAACTGCTTGGCCAGTTTTAACCCCTGGCCCTGATAATTCGAGGCGATCCCCGCCCCATAAAGCCGGTCCGGCCGCGATTGCATCCGCTCGTACACCAGCCGCCCGACCACCTGCGCATGTTCCAGAACGAATGGCGCCTCGTGGCAGCGCACCTCCAGTACCCCGCGCGAGCCCGCACCGCCCGCCGCTGCAAACCCGAAACCGGGGTCAAAAAACCCGGCGTAATGCACCCGAAACTCGCCCACCATAGCCAGATAGGGCGCCATTTCCGCAGCATAATCCGGCGGAATGGTCACGGCCTCGCGGCTTACCAAAATGTAGAACGCACCCGGATCAAGGATGATATGCCCCTCGTTTGACCGGATTTCCTCCCAAAAATCGCGCGCGGGATAGTGGCCGATCTTGTTCAGATCAATCACCCCGGCGTGCGGTTTGGCGCGGTACCCCAACAGATCGCCGGTTTTGGGCCGCAGATCGACCGAAAATCCCAAACCGTCGGAAATCACCGCTTCGTTGTCCACGAGCGGCTCCGCGATATGCAGCGCCCGCAATTCAACATCGCTCAAAACCGACTGTCCCTGCCGAAACCTGATCTGGTTCAACCTTTGGCCGGACCGCACCAGAACCGAAAAGCTGCGCGGGCAAACCTCGGCATAAAGCGCGCCTTCGTACCCTTCGGGGATCCGGTCAAATTCGGTGCCGCCATCGGTGATCGTGCGCGTCAAAAGATCCAGCCGCCCGGTCGACGATTTGGCATTTGCCACCGCAGAAAGCCCCGTTGGCAGCCGCAGGCGTTCCATCAAGGGGATCACATAAACGCAGCCCTTTTCCAGAACCGCGCCCTGCGACAGATCGACTTGATGCATCTGAAACTCGGTCAGCCGGTCTTGCACGCTGCGCCCTGCACCGGCCAGAAACGACGCCCGCACGCGGTAAGCGGTCATCCCCAGACGCAGATCAAGGCTGGCAGGCTGCACCTGATCAGCCTCAATCGCCGGGCTGCCGGACAGCACGCCTTCAGCGATCAGACGCGTCAGGGACTGGTTCGGAAGCACGCCTGCCATGATCATCCCTTTTCCCGCCGCATCAAAAGAAAACACCCGCCATACCTTGCGGCAGGCGGGCGGTTTCTTTGGTCGGGCCAGAGAGATTCGAACTCTCGACCTCCCGCCCCCCAGACGGACGCGCTAACCAGGCTGCGCTATGGCCCGACACGGCGCTTTCATAGCTGTTTTGCAGGCAGGGGCAAGCGTGAAAGTGCATCGCGCTAAAGGCTTATCCCGGCAAGCCGCGCCTGCAGGATATCACGCAGAGATTCGAGCCGGGTTGAGATCACCAAAAGCTTTTCTGCCACGGCGGCGGGCAGGGGCCGGGGCAGGGTGCGCAGCGATCCCGCGAGCGATTCAAAGGCAATTGGCGCTATGCCGCGCAAGTTCGGTGCGTCGCCGCCGAAATCAAAGAGCGACGCTTGCGGCTTTTCAGCAGGGGCTGCGGCCCGCGCTGCGGCCTGATCCGTCTGTTTTTCCCGGCGGCCAAGCGCCGTTTCCAGCGCCACTACCTGCGCTGATTCGGCGGCCTGCAATGGCGGCATCATGGTGCCGCCTTCTCCATTCTCTTCGGCATCCATCGCCCGGATATGCGCCATCGCCGCGATCAGCTGTGCATCGACATCATCTTCGTGGCCAATATCGCCTTGCCCCGCCAAAGACGCGACATGGCGCACGCCTTGCTCGCGCAGGATTTTCTGAACGCCGCGGATCGTCAGCCCTTCGCTGTGCAGCAAATGCTTGATCCCCGCAATCAGCGCCACGTCGGCCGGACGGTAATACCGCCGCCCGCCGGCACGCTTTACCGGCCTGATCTGCGGAAAACGGCTTTCCCAAAACCGCAGCACATGCGCCGGGGTTTCCAGCGCCTCGGCAACTTCGCTGATGGTTCGAAAAGCCTCGGGCGATTTATCCATTCGCCGGACTTACCCTTACTTCTTCTTTCCAGCCGCCACGCGATCCTTCATCAGATGCGAGGGCCGGAAGGTCAGCACCCGGCGCGGCGAAATCGGAACTTCGTCGCCGGTCTTTGGATTACGGCCAACGCGCGCAGTTTTGGCGCGCACGGAAAAGGTTCCGAAGGACGAGATCTTGACCGTCTCGCCCTGCGCAAGAACGTCGGACATGCTTTGCAGCACGGCCTCGACAAGATCTGCCGATTCGTTGCGCGACAGCCCAACCTCGCGAAACACCGCTTCGCTCAAGTCCATCCGCGTCAGCGTCTTTTCACTCATGTCCAGATCCCCCGGTTTTTTCCAAACATGCGCGGTATCAAATTGCGAGTCAATAACAGTGACTTGGGATGCGATGTTCAAGGGGCCATTCAGCCCCGCCGGGAATGAAATTCGGGTGAAACAGGGCCTGTTTGCGCCGCAGCGGATCACATCCGCAAAACGACCGCGCCCCAGGCAAGCCCGCCGCCGATGGCTTCGGTCACCAAAAGATCGCCAGGCTTGATCTGCCCGCGCGCCTTGCCCACCGAAATCGCCAGCGGAATCGACGCGGCAGAGGTGTTTCCATGGTCCTGAACCGTGACAATCACGCGGTCCATCGACACCTGCATTTTCTTTGCCGTGCCTTCGATGATGCGGATATTGGCCTGATGCGGCACGATCCAGTCGACATCTTCGCTGGTCATCCCGGCCTGTTTCAGCGCCAGATGGGCGGTTTCGGCCAGCTTCTCAATTGCGTGCCGGAAAACCTCGCGGCCTTCCATGCGCAGATGCCCGGTGGTGCCGGTGCTGACGCCGCCATCGACATAAAGCAGATCTTTGTAACGCCCATCGCTGTTCAGATTGCTGGAGAGTATCCCCCGATCGTCTTTGGTGCCGGGCTGCTCTTGCGCCTGCAAAACCATCGCGCCCGCGCCGTCGCCGAACAAAACGCAGGTCGTGCGGTCGTTCCAATCCATCAGCTTGGAAAACGTCTCTGCCCCGATCACCAGAATCGTCCTTGCCTGCCCCGATAGGATCAGCGCGTTGGCCGTGGTCAGCGCAAACACATATCCCGCACAAACCGCTTGTACATCAAAGGCAAAACCGCGGGTCATGCCCAGTTTGGCCTGAACCATGCTTGCCGCGGAGGGAAAGGTCAGATCGGCGGTCGAGGTCGCCAGAATGATCGCATCAACCTCTTCAACCGGCATTCCGGCATCGGCCAAAGCGGCCAAGGCGGCCTGCGTGGCCAGATCAGACGTCGCCTCACCCTCCGCCGCGAAATGCCGCCGCTCGATGCCAGATCGCGAACGGATCCATTCATCGCTGGTTTCGACCAAAAGTTCCAGTTCGGCGTTGGGAACGACGCGGGCGGGCAAATAATGCCCGACGCCCTTGACTACGGCGCGCAATGTCATTGCGGATTACGTGCTCCCTGTGCTCCCAGCGCGCCATCCTGCCCCGAAGAATTTGCCGACGCAACCCGCGCCGTCAGCCGTTCCAGAAATCCCGCGCGGGCAAGACGGATGGCCAGCGCCAAGGCGGCCGCAACGCCCTGCTCGTCGGCGCTGCCGTGCGATTTGACCACCGTGCCGTTCAGCCCCAAAAATACCCCGCCATTGGCCTGACGCGGATCCATCTTGACCCGCAGCCGCCCGAAGGCGCGGCGGGCGAGCAGATAGCCAAGCTTGGCCCAGATGGTGGAACTCAGCGTCTCGCGCAAGAAATCCGACACCAGCCGCGCCGTGCCCTCGCCGGTTTTCAGCGCGATGTTGCCGGTAAATCCGTCCGTCACAATCACATCCACCCGGTCCGACGGAATATCCGATCCTTCAACAAACCCGACATATTCATAATCGCCCGCCGCCGCGTTGGCTTGTAAAAGCTCCTGCGCCAGCTTCAGCTCGGCCGATCCCTTATGCTCTTCGGTGCCCACATTCAAAAGCCCGACACGCGGGCGCGCATGGCCCAGCGCGTTGCGCGCATAAGACGCCCCCATCATCGCATATTGCATGAAATCGCTCGAATCGGCTTTGATGTCGGCGCCAACGTCCAGCATCACATTGAAACCCGCCGCATTTCTGGATGGCCAGAAACAGGCAATTGCGGGCCGGTTGACGCCGGGAATTTTGCGCAAACGGATCATGCTGACCGCCATCAGGGCGCCGGTATTGCCGCAACTGACCGCTGCCGCCGCCTGCCCGGTCTTGATCGCGTCGATTGTGGACCACATCGACGTGCCATCGCCACTGCGCATCACCTGCGACGGTTTGTCCGTCATGCTGACGACGCGGGGCGCATGAACGATGGTGGCCTGCGCCCGTAAATCCGGGCGTTTGGCCAGCAAGGGCGCGATCTGCGCCTCATCGCCGTTCAACAGGAAATGCACATCTTTGTGCGTCCCTGCGGACAGAAAAAAGCCGGCGACAACGGCACTTGGCCCGTGGTCGCCGCCCATGCAATCCAGCGAGATTACAACTGGCTTTTCAGCCAAAGATGTCTCGGGTGGTGTTCCGCTGTCCATTCAGGCGCTGCGGGACATCGGATCGCGGCTTACGCCGCGTCCTCGTCGATGGACACGTCTTTGGTCACAGCCATGACCTGACGCGCATCGTAATGACCGCAGGACGGGCAAACGTGATGCGGACGCTTCAATTCGCCGCAATTGGTGCAATCCTGGGGATTGCCAGCGACCAATGCATCATGCGCGCGGCGCATGTCGCGCTTGGAACGGGTAACTCGGTTCTGCGGGACAGCCATGTCTCAATCTCGATATGTTTGGGGACATGCCCCTGATTTTACTGGATTTCAGCGACATTTCAGCTGGTTTTTACGCCCTCAGAAACGCCGTGAATGAGGCGCGGAACATACTGGTTTTGCACGCGATGGCAACCCCTTTGGCCCGGATTTTTTTGCACGCCCGCCCCGGCGCCTTTTCGCCGCAAACATCCGCCTTACGTGCGGTCCTTTTTCAACGCTTCGGCCAGCCCGGCAAGGCCCGCAAACGGCTTCAAAACCTCGTCCGTCAAGGGCGCAGCCCCCGGCGGCGCAAACACCATTGTCCCCAATTGCGCCCCCGCCGCGCGCGGATAAAGCGGCAGCGCAAGGCTGAGCGCCTCACTCGCCACCATGGACAGATCGATGACCTCGGGCAAAGGTTCGGCGGAATCGTCGGGCGGCACTTCGAATTCGTCGCCGCTTGGATATTCAAACTCGGCCGCATAGCGCCGCAAAACCTGATCATCCACCTTCGCCGGAACCGGCTCCAGTGTGATCGAACAGGGCTGCACCGCCCGCGCCATCAGCCGCGCCTCAAGCCGGAAATCGCCGCGCCCCTCGGGCCGGATCTCGCCCGTCATCTCCAGCATCGGCAGATCGATCAGCTGCAGCGCCTTGGCAATGGCGCGGCGGCCTTCGGCGTCGGGCACAAAGCGAAACCGCGTCGGCTTGCGGCCAGACAACCCCAAAACCCGAAGCTGCACCGGCCCCGCGGCCTTGGACGCCGTATCTTCTGATTGGGCCACCAAGCACCTCTTTGCCTAATCTACCGGGTCTGCAGGACAGGAAAGATGTTCCTTTCTTGAACCCGCACCAGAAACTCTTTATCCCCATTCTATCGGGAAGGCGAGGGCGCCGATGCCCCGGGGGGAGAGCGTCAGATGCGGGTGCAGGCAAAGGCCAATGGATTTGGATGGCTGCCGTTGGGAGTGTCCCGCCCCTTTTTGTCCATGCTCGCCTCGTACCTCCGGCGTGCCGTGCTGGGCCTGCTGTTCATCTCGCTCGCCGCTTGCACGACCCAGTACCGCAATCACGGCTATGTCCCGCCCGAAGATGATCTGGCCCTGATAGAGGTTGGCCGCGATACCCGCGAAACCGTGGCCGCAACGATTGGCCGGCCCTCCACCGCGGGTCTGTTGAACGACGTCGGCTGGTATTACGTTCAAAGCCGTTACAAACTGGTTGGCGGACGAGCCCCCGAAGAGATTGAGCGCGAAGTTGTGGCAATCACGTTCACGCTTGAGGGGGTCGTTGAAAACGTGGAACGTTTTGGGCTGTCCGATGGCCGGGTTGTTACAATCTCGCGGCGGGTGACCACGTCAAACGTGCAAAGTCAGGGTTTTCTGCGGCAGTTGTTCAACAACATTGGCGCGATCAACACCGGGTCCGTTTTCGGCCAGTAGTAGATTCGTGTAATTCTTCTTATTTTCAATAGGTTATTTATAGAACTTCGCAGGCTACATTAAGCAAACTCCGGGCCGTTACCGCAAAGCCGCTGCCAGCAGCTCCATGGCATGATCACAGGAGGCGCGCCGCACCGCTGCCCGGCCCAAAGCGCCGAACTGCATGGTTTGCGTGACCGCAGCACTGCCCCGGCGGGCTAGCCCAAAACACACCATCCCTTCGGGTTTGCTGAATGTCCCACCCGGACCTGCAATCCCTGTAATCGCCACCGCCATATCGGCCTGCGAGCGGGCAATCGCGCCCTGCGCCATCTCGGCCGCCACAGGTTCACTGACGGCGCCAAATTGGTCCAGACTGGCCGCGCTTACCCCCAGCATCTCGATTTTCGCTGTATTGGAATAGGTAACAAACCCGCGATCAAACACATCTGACGATCCCGCAACCTCGGTAAGGGCAACCGAAACCATCCCCCCGGTACAGCTTTCCGCCGCCGCGATCCGCAAACCCTTGGCCCGCGCCGCCGCCAAAATCTCGCCCGGCGTCATAAAAACATGATCCCATGCGCGATGCCTGCCGCGACGATGCAGGAAATCCCGGCGAAAAGCCCCGCCCAAAGGTCATCATACAAAACCCCCGCCGCATCGCCGCTCCGATCCGCGCGCCCGACCAGCCAAGGCTTCCAGATGTCAAACAACCGGAACAGCACGAAGGCCGCGAGCGGGGCAGGGTAGGGCAGCCAACCCTCCCATCCGCGCCCCCAGAACGCGGCGGCGGGGAACAGAAGCGCCAGCCATTGCCCCGCCACTTCGTCAATCACGATCTCGCCCGGATCTGCGCCGGGGAGGTCTTTCAATTCGCGGTGAATGGCCCAAAATGCCACCACCGTAACGATGCAAAAACAAAGACATAGCACCAGAAATCCAAGATAGCGGTCAATCGCCCAGCCCAGCAGAACCGCCGCCAGAGAGCCCCATGTGCCCGGCGCCGGGCGCAGCAGGCCCACACCGAAAAAGGTGGTCAGGATCCGGCTCATCGCTTGACCAGCGTTGCGGTCGCAAGCGCAGCAATCCCCTCTTCGCGCCCGGTAAATCCCAAGCGTTCCGATGTGGTGGCCTTGACCGAAATGCGGGTCATTTCCACCCCCATGATCGCCGACAAAGCCGCCCGCATCGCGCCCGCATGCGGGCCGATCTTCGGCCGCTCGCACACCAACGTCACATCGCAATTGGCAATTGCAAAGCCCCGCTCGGCCGCGCGGTCCACCGCGTGACGCAGGAAAATATGGCTCGCCGCGCCCTTCCATTGCGGATCGGACGGGGGAAAATGCTGGCCGATATCGCCCTCGGCAAGCGCGCCATAGATCGCGTCGGTCAGCGCGTGCATGCCAACATCAGCGTCCGAATGGCCCAAAAGCCCCTTGTCATGCGGCACCGAAACCCCGCACAGCCAAACCTGATCGCCGCCGGTAAACGCGTGCACATCATAGCCGTTGCCAAGCCGAACATCCATTTCCTGCCCCTTTATCATCGCCTCTGCCCGCGCAAAATCGCCCGGAAAAGTCAGCTTGATATTGCGCTCGTCGCCCTCGACAATCGCCACCTCAAGCCCGGCAAACCGCGCGACCTCCACATCATCCGCAGCCCCGCCCGGATGGGCCCTGTGCGCGTTCAATATCGCTGGAAAATGAAACCCTTGCGGGGTTTGCGCGCGGTAAAGCCCGCTGCGGTCTTTGGTCCCGCTGACCGCACCTTCCACGCCCGTCCAAAGCGCATCCGTCACGCTGAGAGCGGGGGCCGCGCCCGGCGCGCGCAACAGCGCCCGCATGACGCGCGCGATCATGTCAGCGGGCACAAAAGGCCGCGCGCCGTCATGGATCAAAACCGCCTCCACACCGCTTTCCGCCAAAACCTCCAGCGCATTGCGCACCGATTGGTCCCGTGTCGCGCCGCCTTCGATAATCTCCACCGCCGCGCCCAAGCCTTCGGCCCGCGCGCGGTCATTGGGATGGATCACCAAAAGCCGCCGATACCCCTCGAACGCGCAAAGCGTATGCGCCAGCACCGGCTTGCCCGCCAAGACTTGCCACTGCTTGGGCAGATCGCCGCCCGCCCGGGTTCCGCGACCTGCCGCGACGATGATCACTGCTGTTTCCATACCCACGGCATATCGCCCCCGGCGCCCAAGGAAAACACTCTTCGTGGCCCGCGCGGCAGCATACCGCCGGGTTCTTCACCGAATCATTGCCAATATGCACAAATTTTGTGCAAAGCCTGATTTTCAGGCAACCACATCCGCCCCTGCCTTGTCCCGCCGCCGTCGATCTGCAACCTCTGTGATCAATTGAGGACCCCCTTCATGCGACTTGCCGCTTTGGACTTTGCCCCACCGGTCTTTTTGGCCCCGATGGCCGGAATAACCGATTTGCCGTTTCGCCGCATCGTGGCGCGCTTTGGTGCGGGGTTGGTCGTGTCTGAAATGGTTGCCTCCGAAGATATGATGCGCGATCAGCCGCTTGCCAAATCCCGCGCCGAACTTGGGCTGGACGAGGGCGCAACCGCGGTGCAGCTGGCCGGGCGTGATCCCTATTGGATGGCCGAGGCCGCGAAATATCTGCAAGGGCAGGGCGCGCGGGTGATTGATATCAACATGGGCTGCCCGGCAAAGCGGGTCACTGCGGCGGGCGGAAATGGGGCTTGCGGGTCGGCTTTGATGAAAGAACCCGCGCTGGCGCTGCGCCTGATTGAGGCGGTGGTTGGCGCAGTCGGGGTGCCGGTCACGCTGAAAACCCGGCTGGGTTGGGACGATGACAGCCTGAACGCGCCCGAAATCGCGCGCGCAGCCGAAGGCGCGGGGATCGCCCTGATCACTATTCACGGCCGCACCCGTTGTCAGTTCTATAAAGGCCGCGCCAATTGGGGGGCCATCCGTGCGGTCAAAGACGCCGTGCGCATCCCGGTCATTGCCAACGGTGATATCGTGAACGCCGATACCGCCCGCGCGGCGCTTTCACAAAGCGGCGCTGACGGCGTGATGGTTGGGCGCGGCGCGCAAGGGGCGCCTTGGCGGCTGGCCGAAATTGCCAATGACATTTACGCCGCACCCGCCCCGGTGATCCCGGAAGGCGCCGCCTTGGCCGATCTAGTGATCGGGCATTACGAGGCGGCCCTGTCGTTTTACGGCGCGGCCCTTGGCACGCGCGTCGTGCGCAAACACCTGGGTTGGTATCTTGACGTCAGCGCGCCAGAGGCGGACCGCGATGCCATCCTGACCGAAACCGATCCCGGCGCGGTGATCGGCCTTTTGGAAACCGCGTTTCTGGACGCGGCACCATGAGAGAGATCGGCGCCACCGCCTTGTGGGCATCGTTGCCGATCCCGGCTTTGGTGGTCGGGCAAAGCGGCGCGATCGAAGCGGTCAATACCGCCGCCGAAACCTTTTTGAACCTGTCCTCGCGCAGTCTGATCGGCAAGGATTTCCTTGACCGCATTTCTATCAATGCCCCGGTCGCGGACGCGATGGCGCGCGTGCGGCGCGATCTGTCGCCGGTTTTCATCACCGAAGCCGACCTGACCACTGGCGAAAAGCCCCCCGTGCAATGCGCCATCACGCTGTCATGGCTGCAAGACGAGCCGGGCGCCATCCTGATCCTGATCTCGCCGCGCGAGCTTGCCGAACGGCTTGGCCGCCGCCTTGGGGTCACCTCTAAGACGAAGTCGGCCATTGGCATGGCGGAAATGCTGGCGCACGAGATCAAGAACCCGCTCGCCGGTATTTCCGGGGCGGCCCAGCTTTTGGCGATGGGACTTGGCGCCGAGGATCTGGAGCTGACGGACCTGATTGTCGAGGAAACCCGGCGGATTGTGCAGCTTCTTGAACAGGTTGAACGCTTCGGCGATCTGCGCCCTCCCTTGCGCAAACCCGTCAATCTGCACGACGCGCTTGACCGCGCCCGCCGCTCTGCGCTGGTCGGGTTCGGCGCGCGCATGACCATTGTTGAGGATTATGACCCCTCTTTGCCGTCGACCTTTGCCGATGACGACCAACTGATGCAGATTTTCCTGAACTTGTTGAAAAACGCATCAGAAGCGGCAGGTCCGGGCGGCGGCACCATCCGCCTGCACACCTTTTACGATTTTGCCCTGCGCAGGCGGCACAAAGACGGCACCGGCGCCGCGCTGCCACTTCAGATCGAGATTATCGACGACGGCCCCGGCATCCCGCCCGCCATCGCTGCTGATATCTTTGAACCCTTCGTGTCAGGCCGGGAAAACGGCACCGGCCTTGGGCTGGCGCTGGTGTCCAAAATTGTCGCCGCGCACGATGGCTGGATCTCGGTGGACTCGGTTCCCGGACGCACCGTTTTTCGCATTTCCCTTCCGCTCGCCCCGCGCGCGCCCACCAATCAGGAGAGCTGAGCCATGGATGGAACCGTCCTTCTCGCCGACGACGACCGCACGATCCGCACCGTGTTGACCCAAGCCCTGACCCGCGCCGGGTGCAAGGTTCATGCAACTTCTTCGATGCAAACGCTGATGCGCTGGGTCGAAGAGGGCAAGGGTGATCTGGTGATCACCGATGTGATGATGCCCGATGGCAACGGGCTTGAAGCCTTGCCGCAGATCACCAAACTGCGCCCGGGCCTGCCAGTGATTGTCATTTCGGCACAAAACACCATCATGACGGCCATTCAGGCCGCCGAAGCCGAGGCGTTTGATTATCTGCCCAAACCCTTCGATCTGCCCGATCTGATGAAACGTTCGGCAAAAGCACTGGATATCAAACGCCGCCGCCCTTCGGTCATGACCAGCCCGGCGGAGCGCACAGCGGGCGATGATCTGCCGCTGGTTGGACGCACGCCCTCGATGCAGGCGTTGTACCGGCTGGTGGCGCGCGTGCTGAACGCCGATCTGCCGGTTCTGATCACCGGTGAAAGCGGCACCGGAAAGTCTCTGATCGCCCGCGCCCTGCACGATTTTTCTGACCGCCGCCATCAGCCTTTCGTCACCGTTCAGGCTGCTGATCTTGCCGGCCTTGATGCTGCGCAGTCGCTGTTGTCCAAGGCGCGGGGCGGCACTTTGGTGCTGGATGAGGTGTCGGATTTCAACGACGAGGCGCAGGCCCGTCTGGTGCGCATGCTGGACGTTCTGCCCGACAACGCCCCGCGCATCCTTGCGACCTCGCAAAGCGATCTGGGCGCGAAAACCGAAATCGGCAGCTTCCGCAAGGATCTGTTCTATCGGCTGGGCGGGGTCACGCTGCTGGTGCCGGCGCTGCGCGAGCGGCTGGAAGATATTCCTCTGCTCGCCGACCATTTTCTGGCCCGCTATGGGCGCGATACCGGCAATCTGCGCCGTTTGACGCCGGAAGCCGCCACCTATTTGCGCGCCTATGCCTGGCCCGGAAACGTGCGGCAGCTGGAAAGCATGCTGAAGCGTCTGGTCGTCACCTCAAGCGAGCCAGAGATTGCCAAGGCGGAAATAGAATCGGCCTTCGGGCCCGGCATCATGGACCGCATCCCCGCGCCGGGCGCGCTGGAGGGCGAGAAATTGGGCGCCTCGGTGCAGCGCCACCTGCAACGATATTTCGATTTGCACGGCGGGCAGCTGCCCCCCGCAGGGCTTTATGACCGTATTTTGCATGAAATAGAGATCCCCCTGATCGAGATTGCCTTGGACGCGACCGCAGGCAACCAAGCAAAATGTGCTGATCTTTTGGGGATCAACCGCAATACCTTGCGTAAAAAGATCACCGACCTCGATATCCGCGTGACTCGGCGGCGCAAGCTGATGTAATCTCGCCACAGGTGCCGTGTCCAAATTAGCGCGGCCAGTTTTTCAATTTGTCCCCGACTTGGGGCAGACAGGCAAAACGGTGGTCGGCGGGTGAAGAGCCTTGGCAAGAACATTGGCTGGCAGCAGCGCCTGATGCGCCTGCGCCGTCAGCGCCGGTTTCAGAACGCCTTGACCTTCGGTCTGGTGCTTTTGGGCCCGATCCTTGCGGGGCTGACCTATCTCGCGCTTGGGCCGTTCAACCTGCGCTCTGACAGCGAAAACCTGCGTCTCACTCTGCTCGCCGACCTTGTCTATGTCCTTTTGATCGCGGCCCTCGTTTTGGCCCGCGTGGCGCGGATGATTGCCGACCGGCGCAGCCAATCGGCGGGCTCCCGGCTCCATCTGCGGCTGACCGGCGTTTTCGCCATAGTGGCCTTGATCCCCACCGTGATTGTCGCGGTCTTTGCGGTTTTGACGGTCAACATCGGGCTTGAGGGCTGGTTTTCGGAGCGGGTTCTGAACGTTGTCGGCTCGTCCCTTGCCGCCGCCGAGGCTTACGAGCAAGAGCATCGCACCACCCTGACCGAAGACGCCGAAAGCCTGTCCGCCTATTTGGAAATTGCCAAGCAATCCAAGTTTTTCCTCGCCGACAGCGACATTCGCCCGCTGTTGACCAAAGGGCAGGCGTCGGTCCAACGGGGGCTTAAGGAAGTCTATCTGATCGACGGCGTGGGCGATCTGCGCACGCGGGGCGAGCGCAGCTATCTTTTTGATTTTGAAAAACCTTCCGCCGAAAGTCTGGCCCTCGCCGCAGCGGGCGAGACGGTTTTGATCGAGGATTGGCCGAACAACGAATTTCGCGCTCTTGTGCTGCTGCCCAGTTTCCCCGACCGCTATCTTTACGTTGCCCGCAAGGTCGATGGCTCGATCTTGAGTCTGCTTGACGAGACAAAGCAGAACGTCGCCCTGTACCAGCAGCTGGAACGTGACAGCGGCAAGGTCCTGTTCAATTTCGGCCTGCTTTACCTTGGTTTTGCGGTGATCGTGATTTTGGCGGCGATCTGGGGCGGGCTTTGGTTTGCCGAACGCCTTGCCCGCCCGGTTGGCCGCCTTGCGCTTGCGGCGCAGCGCGTTGGCGCGGGCGATCTTGATATTCAGGTTGTGGAAGAGCCGGGCGACGATGAGATTTCCATGTTAGGCCGTCTTTTCAATCAGATGACGCGCCAACTTAAAGGACAACGTGAAGCGTTGATGGACAGCAACAATCAGTCCGAAACGCGCCGCCGCCTGTTCGATTCGGTTTTGTCTTCGGTCACGGCGGGGGTCATTGGCCTTGATGCCAAGGGCAAGATCGACTTTGCCAATCCCGCCGCCGCGCGCCTGCTTGATCTTGGCACGCATGAGGCCGAGGGGCTGACTTTGCAGGTCGCTGTGCCGGAATTTGCCCCGTTGTTCGAACGATTGCAGCGCGATGAGCTGACCAGCGCCCAAGAGGAGTTGCGGCTGATCCGGCGCGGCCGTCAGGAAAGCCTGCTGTTGCGCCTGTCTGAACGGCGGGGGGAGGGCGGGCTTGAAGGCTATGTTGTGGCCTTTGATGACGTGACCGACCTTGTTTCGGCGCAGCGTATGGCGGCTTGGGGCGATGTTGCTCGCCGCATCGCCCATGAGATCAAGAACCCGCTGACCCCGATTCAGCTTTCGGCAGAGCGGATCAAGCGCAAATACCGCTCGCAGGTCAGCGATCCTGAGGAGTTGGAACAGTACACCGACGTGATCGTGCGCCAGACCAACGATCTGCGCCGCATTGTCGATGAGTTTTCCAAGTTCGCCCGCATGCCCGAGCCGGTCCGAAAGGATGAAGATTTGGTCGCGCTGGTCAAAGGCGCGGTGCTTTTGCAGGAAAATGGCCAGCCGGATGTGCGCTTTATCAAAGATCTGCCCTCACAGCCCGTCACACTTGATATTGATGCCACGATGATCGGTCAGGCGCTGATAAACTTGATGAAGAACTCCGGCGAATCCATTGATGCACAACGAGAAAAGCTTATCCCCGGTTACGCTGGCGAAATCAGAATTTCCATGATCGCCGACGAGTCTGACATAAAAATCACCATTGCAGACAATGGCACCGGCCTGCCACCAGACCGCGCGCGGCTGTTCGAGCCCTATGTGACGACACGCGAGAAGGGCACCGGATTGGGGCTGCCGATCGTGAAGAAGATCATCGAAGAACATGGCGGCACGCTCGATCTGGCCGACGCCGAAGTTTTTGACGCAAACACCCATTTTGGGGCGATGGCCGTGATCCATCTGCCCCGCGCGCCCCGCCGCAAAGGCGCGCGAAAAGTTCAAGGAGAGTAAAGATGTCGAGTATTTTGATTGTAGACGACGAAAAGGACATCCGCGAGCTGATCGGGGATATCCTGCGCGATGAAGGGTTTACCGTGCGACTTGCGGGAAATTCCGACGATTGCATGGCCGAGATCAACGCCGCCCCGCCGGCACTGATGATCCTTGATATCTGGCTTAAAGACAGCCGGATGGATGGGATCGACATCCTCAAATCGGTCAAGCGCGACAATCCCGACGTGCCGGTTGTGATCATCTCGGGTCATGGCAACATTGAAATCGCGGTCGCGGCCATCAAACAGGGCGCTTATGATTTCATCGAAAAGCCCTTCAACATCGACCAGCTGATGGTGGTCGTGACGCGGGCGATGGAAACCAGCCGTCTGCGCCGCGAAAACTCCGATCTGCGCCGCCGTGATACCTCGTCTTCCGAAATGCTGGGCACGTCGCCGGCGTTCAAGGCGCTGAAGGCGCAGTTGGAAAAGGTCACGAAATCCAATGGCCGCGTCATGCTGACCGGTCCGGCAGGGTCCGGCAAGGAAATGGCCGCGCGCTATATTCATGCCCATTCAAACCGTGCCAGCGGCCCCTTTGTCAGCGTTTCGGCCGCCACGATCGAACCTGAGCGCCTTGAAGAGGTGCTTTTTGGCCGGGAAACCCATGAGCGCGGAGTTGAAAAGGGCCTGCTCGAACAGGCCCATTCCGGCATCGTCTATCTTGACGAGGTCGCGGATATGCCGCTTGGCAGCCAATCCAAGATCCTGCGCGTGCTGACCGAACAGCAATTCACCCGCCTTGGCGGCACCGACAAGGTACGCGTCGATCTGCGTGTCATCTCGTCCACCACACATGATCTTCGGCACGAAATCGGCAAGGGCGCCTTCCGCCAGGAGCTTTACGACCGCCTCAATGTCGTGCCCATTCAGGTTCCCTCGCTGGAAGAGCGCCGGGAAGATGTGCCCGACCTTGCCCGCCACTTCATCGACATGTTTCACCGATCCCAAGGGCTGCCGAACCGCACCATGTCAACAGAAGCCGAGGCGATGCTGCAAACCATGCAATGGCCCGGAAACATTCGCCAATTGCGAAACGTGATCGAGCGGATATTGATCCTTGGAGAGGCGGGCGGCGCAATAGAAGGGCGCGAATTGCCGGGGCAGGAGGCCCCTGAACAGTCGGGCGGGCGGATGATCCTTGGCGGCGTCGTCGCCACCTTGCCGCTGCGCGAGGCGCGTGAGGTGTTCGAACGCGAATATCTTTTGACCCAGATCAACCGCTTTTCGGGCAATATCAGCCGCACTGCAGGCTTTGTCGGGATGGAGCGCAGCGCCCTGCACCGCAAGCTGAAATCGCTCGGCGTCGTCTCATCCGGCAAGGGCGGGCATAGCGACGAGGCCGAAGACGACTGAAAAGCGCGTTTTTGGGCTGGAAACCGGGCGGTTTCCCTTCCATAGTTGCGCCAAGACCCCGTTTGCCAAACGAGGGTTCATGACCTCAGGAAAGAAAAGGCACTCGAAATGGCCGCCGACAAACAAAATTTGCAAGACGCCTTTCTAAATCACGTTCGCAAAGCAAAAATTCCTGTCACGATTTTTTTGATCAACGGGGTAAAACTTCAAGGCGTGATCACCTGGTTTGACAACTTCTGCGTTTTGCTGCGCCGCGATGGTCAATCGCAACTGGTCTACAAACACGCAATTTCCACGATCATGCCGGGCGGGCCGGTCAATCTTTACGAAGGTGAAGAATAATCTCCGATCTAACCGACGATCAAGACGATCCCTTTGATTTCGAAGACCGAGATCAGCGGGCCGAACGGCGCTCTCGCGAAACGGCGGTTCGGCCGACGCGGGCCTATGTTCTGCACCCGGAACTGAAGGGGCGCTATAGCCGCCGCTTGCCAGAGCTTGGCCTTGCCGAAGCGGTTTCGCTGGCCAGCGCTCTGCCGGGCATCGTGGTCGAAGGCGCCGAGGTGGTGCGCATCGCCAAGCTTCAGGCCGGATCGCTTTTCGGGTCGGGCAAGGTGGCAGACCTTGCGGCGCGGTTCAAAGCGGCCGAGATTGAGCTGGTTCTGGTTGACGGCGTGGTCAGCCCGATCCAGCAGCGCAACCTGGAAAAAGAGTGGGGCGTCAAGCTTTTAGACCGCACCGGGCTGATCCTTGAAATCTTTGCCGACCGCGCCCGCACCCGCGAAGGCGTGCTGCAGGTTGAACTTGCCGCGCTGTCTTATCAGCGCTCGCGCCTTGTGCGGGCCTGGACCCATCTTGAACGTCAACGCGGCGGTTTTGGTTTTGTCGGCGGTCCGGGCGAGACGCAGATCGAATCTGACCGGCGGGCGATTGATGATCATGTGGTGCGCCTGAAACGGCAGCTGGAACGCGTGGTTAAAACCCGCGTGCTGCACCGGGCCGCGCGCTCCAAGGTTCCGTTCCCGATCGTCGCGCTGGTCGGCTATACCAATGCCGGAAAATCGACGCTGTTCAACCGCATCACCGGGGCGGATGTTCTGGCCAAGGACATGCTGTTCGCCACCCTTGACCCCACCATGCGCGGCGTCACCTTGCCCTCGGGGCGCAAGATCATCCTGTCCGATACCGTGGGTTTCATCTCGGATCTGCCGACGCAACTGGTCGCGGCCTTCCGCGCCACCCTCGAAGAGGTGCTGGAAGCCGATCTGGTGCTGCATGTCCGCGACATCGCCCATCCCGAAACCGCCGAACAAGCCGAAGATGTGGCCGAGATATTGACCGCCATCGGCCTGCCGCCGAAAACCCCGCAGCTGGAGATTTGGAACAAACTGGATCTGGTCACGGGATCGGCCTTCGATTCGCTGAAGATACAGTCCGAAGCGCTGCCGTCGGTCTTTGCGGTTTCTGCGCTGACCGGGCAGGGAATTGATCCCCTTCTTGCCGCCATTTCGGTGATGTTCGACGAGGAAAAGGCCGAAGCGACGTTTCATCTTGGCTTTGACGAGGGGCGCAAGCGGGCATGGCTGCATGGTGAAGATCTGATTGAGACAGAGGAGCAGGACGAAAGTGGCTGGCAAATTACCCTCCGTTGGACCGAGCGTCAGCAAAAGCGATACGGGCAGCTTTAAGGTCTATATCTCGGTCGACATCGAAGGCTGCGCCGGGATCACCCATTGGGACGAAGCCGACAAGACCCATCCCGATTACCCCGAGTTCCGCGAGATCATGACCGGCGAGGCGCTGGCCGCGATTGAGGGGGCCAAGGCGGCGGGCGCCACCGAGATCTGGCTGAAGGACGCGCATTCTTCGGGCCGCAATCTGCTGATCGAACGGTTGCCTGCCGATGTGAAAATCATCCGGTCCTGGGCGGGGCATCCATTCTGCATGGTGCAGGAACTGGACGACAGTTTCGATGCGGTGGTGATGATCGGCTATCATTCCTCTGCCGGGTCCGAAGCCAACGCGCTTGCCCATACCCTGTCGTTGGATGCCGCCGAAATTCGTCTGAACGGGCGGCGCGCGTCCGAGTTCTTGATCCATGCGCTGGCGGCGGCAAGCGTCGGCGTGCCGGTGGCCTTTGTGTCGGGCGATGCGGGATTGATGAGCGAGATGGCGCAGGTGAACGGTGCAATTCATGGCTGCGCGGTCAAAGAAGGGGCGGGGCAATCAACCGTGTCGATGTCACCGGCGGGTGCGCGCGCGGCGATCAGCGCGGGGGTCAAAGCCGCGCTGACCAGCGATCTGGCCGCGTTTGCCGTGCCGCTGGAGCCGCGTTATATCCTTGAAATCGCCTATCAAAACCCAAACCTGGCCGCCCGCCACCAACATTACCCCGGCGCTTTGCACATCGGAAATCGCACGATCAGGTTCGAAACCGACCACTATTTTGATGTGCTGCGGATGCTGAACTACGTCACCTAAAACCAATGTCACTGGGGCGTCAGGTCGGTTATCCCCACCGCCCCCGCCCGCGCCAGTTCCGGATCAAGGTTCATCGGGATATACTCCCCCGAGCGCCACAGAACGCTGAGATCGTCATAGTACCGGCTTAATGGATGCCCCGACTGCCCGGTTGAAATGATGAAAACGGACGACTCCGGATCGGCGAAATCATAAACGCCCCGGTACGCCCCGGCATGAACGTTCTCATAAGGCGCATCCCCGGTGCCCCGCGTGCGCCCGCGCATCAATGTGGTGTCACCGCCACTGGTCGATTGCCGGATATTCACGAAATACCGCAAGAAAGGCACCTCGCCCAGCACCGGATGGTCATGCGTAGCCTGATGCGCATCGCCCCAGCGCCAGCTTTCAATCGCTGGGCCGTAAACCGCCGCAAGCTCGATCAGCGCGTCGTCCAGCGCGTCGCGTGAGATGTCTGTGCAAGTCTCCGTCGGGGCCGATTGCAGCACGTCGCACCACACCGACGCGCCGTCCACGTTACGGAACACCCGTTCGATGAAATCGGGTTCGGGATGGGTAAACGCGTCCACCAACGGCCCCAGCTCATCCGCCGTCAGCCGCTTTTGCAGCGCCCGAAGCCAGGCCTCAGCGATCAGCGGCTCGGGCAAATGCTCGTTCATCTCGCCGTTCCAATTCGCCAAAAGGTCCAGCGCTTTTTGCCGCTGCCGCTCGGGCGTGCCCTCGGCTGCCGGATCGCCGGTAAACCACAGATCCGCCCCGATCAGCGGCAGCAGTATCCGGGCGGTGGGTGAAACCGTGTCCAGCTGCGCCTCGATGAAGCTGTCACGGGTGTGAATATCGCGCTCTTTCATCAATGCCACAAAACGCTGGATGCGCTGCGTATCGCCCCAGTCATAGCTGACATGTTTGGGAAAAGGCCGGTCCACCGTCTTGTTATTGGTATTGCCAAGCAGCCCCGACGCCGGGTTTACATCGCGCGGATTGTCGGAATAGGGCAAAAATCCCGTCCAGCGGTTCTTGCCCTCCCATCCCGGTGCGGGCATCCGGCCACGGGTTCGGTGGTTGATAGCGCGCGCCGGCATCTTGCCGATCACCTGAAACCCGATCCCCTTCGCATCCGCCAGCATCAGGTTCTGCGCCGGCGCGACATACCGCTCCCCCGCCGCAATTGCCTCGGCCACCGACTGCGCCTTCATTACGCCCATGGCCGCGCTCATCGTGGTGTCTTGCCCCGATAGCGCCGTCCATTCCAGCGCGGCCACATGATTGGGCGGCGTGATCGTGCCCAGATCGTAATGCGCGCCCGGAATGATCGGCCCGGCCTCGCTCCACCGCAGGGTCAGCGTGACCGAAGGCTGATCCTTGATCTGCACGATCGTCTTGCGCGAGGTGAAATCCTTTGGCCCCTCAGGTGTCAGATATTGTTCAGGATTATCGGGGTTGATCCGCTCGATAATCACATCCTGATCGTCCAGATAGGCCGTGGTCAGCCCCCAGCCCAAAGCCTGCGAGCGGCCCACCATCACCACCGGAACCCCCGGAATCGTGCCGCCAATCACATCGCCAGACGCCAGTTGCAACCGCGCCAGATACCAGATCGACGGCGCGGTCAGCCCCAGATGCGGATCATTGGCAAGCAAAGACCCGCTCGCCGCCGTGCGCACCGGCGCCGCCGCCCAAGCGTTCGACGCACCGGAAAAATCGCGCGATTTGAACGGCGAAATCGGATCGTCGATCATGGCAAAGTCCACCCCCGGACCCAACTTGCCAACCGCGCCCGGCATCACTTCAGAAAACTGCGGCAGCCCCATCATCGCCTGTCCCGGATCATCGGGCAAAATATCCGCCAACCGCGCCGGATCGAGGATCAAAGACATCTGCGCCCGCAGAACTTCGCTTTCAAGCTGCGATGACAGTTGCACGGCCATCAGCTTGATGATCGCAATGGAATCCGCCGGGGCCCAGGCGTCAATCGTCGGCTCAAACAGGAAAAACTCCGGCGCGCCGCGGCCGCGTGCGCCCAGATTAATCTGCGAAATCCAAGCGTTGACGCCCCTGGCATAGGCTTCGAGCGCGGCCTTGGTGGGTGCGTCCTGCACCGCGACAGATTGCAGCGACAGCTCATAAAGATCAAAACGCCGCATCAATTCGTCGATGCCAACCGTCTTTTCGCCAAAGATTTCCGACAACCGGCCCTGCGCGGTTCGGCGCAACATCGTCATCTGCCAAAGCCGGTCCTGCGCATGGGCAAAGCCGAGCGCGAAAAACGCATCCTCATCATTTTGCGCGAAAATATGCGGCACATCGGCGTTATTGCGCACAATCTCGACCGGGCCGGAAATGCCCGACAGGGTGAAATCTTCGTTGTAATCGGGCAAAGAGCGGGACAGGAAATACTGCACGGCCAGAACGACAAAGAAACTGAGGATCAAAACCCCGGTCGTGATCCGCACCAGCCATCTAAATATCGTCAACATTTCTGGCCCGTTCTTGACGCCGCATCCGGCTTGGTTCCTAAATGATTGCGGCGTGATCAGCAATGCAAGCATCAAGGAAGACGAAAACATGGCGAAAGTGGCGTTCTTGGGGCTGGGGGTCATGGGCTTTCCAATGGCGGGGCATTTGGCCGCAAAGGGGCACGAGGTGACGGTTTACAACCGCTCGGCCGCCAAAGCGCAGGCCTGGACTGCAAAGCATCGGGGCATGACCGCCGCAACCCCGGCGCTGGCGGCCAAAGCGGCCGAATTCGTCTTCGCCTGCGTGGGCAACGACGACGATCTGCGCGCGGTTTGTCTGGGCGATCATGGCGCCTTTGCCGGCATGTCCAAAGACGCGGTTTTCGTCGATCACACCACGGTTTCGGCCCTTGTCACGCGCGAGCTTGCGGGAATTGCCCAGGGTTTGGGCCTTGGGTTCGTCGATGCGCCGGTTTCGGGCGGGCAGGCGGGCGCGGAAAATGGCGTGTTGTCGATCATGTGCGGCGGCGCGCCGGGCGAATATGCCCGCGCCGAGCCGGTGATGGCCGCCTATGCCCGTATCTGCCGCCTTTTGGGGGCCTCAGGGGCGGGGCAACTGGCCAAGATGATGAACCAGATCTGCATCGCGGGGTTGATGCAGGGGCTCAGCGAGGCTTTGGCATTTGGCGAAAAGGCCGGTCTGGACGGGGCCGCTGTGGTCGAGGTGATCTCGCAAGGCGCGGCGGGCAGCTGGCAAATGGTCAACCGTCACAAGACCATGGTCGAGGACAGATTTGACTTTGGCTTTGCAGTGGACTGGATGCGCAAGGATCTGGGCATCTGCCTTGATACCGCCGATCAGATTGGCGCGCGTCTGCCGGTAACGGCGCTGGTTGATCAGTTTTACAAGGATGTCCAACTGATGGGCGGCGGGCGGAACGACACGTCAAGTCTGATCCGCCGTTTGCGGTAGGGCGGCTGTACGTCCGTACCGCTTATGCAAAGAACAAAGCCAAGCCCATGATAAGGCTTGGCTTTGAAGCATCACTGATATGACTTGCCAGATCAGGGGATAATTCTGGTATATTTCGTGCCCGCCAAAGTAGCACCCACGATCAACCCTTGCTGGCCGTAAACCAACGCGATCACCGGGTCCAACTCTGTCGTCTGCTTGCCCATGCTCGCCCCTTCATCGGGCGTGGCATAGCGAAGATCGGCCGACGCCGCCCAACCATTGCCCCGGCGGAAATCCGAAAGCGCGCCCTCGGTCATGAAAAACAACACATGCGCGAATTGCTGCCCGCCGATTTGAAGCCCGACCGTGGCCCGTGTGGAAGAATAATAATCCACCGTTGCATCATTTATCCGCAGCGCGCCGCGCCCAAAAGCGCCGCCAATAATCAGCCCCGCCTCCGTCACCAGCGGCATGTACAAGATGCCTGACGCCTTGTTCACCAGATCCTGCGTGCCGGGATATTGCGTGACCAGATAATCGCGCGAGGCATCGACCCGCGCATCAATCTGCGCCGCATCGTTCGATCCGATGCCGTTGCCTTCGATGCCGCCCGCACAAGCTGTCAGCAGCAGGGTGGACACCCCGCCCACCAAAACATTCCGTCTGGCCAAATCCATGATAGCGCCCTTTGCCTCAACCCCGGGGCTCTTTTGGCCCCCTGTGCGCGAAATATACCGCCTTTGCACGCCCTTGTCATGCCCGCTGTTTCAATCGGCGGAAACTTACCCGCGCCCGGCCTTGATCGCCCGCGCCGCCTCCAGCGCGAAATAGCTGAGCACGCCGTCGCAGCCTGCCCGCCGAAACGCCATCAGGCTTTCCAGCATGGCCCGATCGCCGTCGATCCACCCGTTCAACGCCGCCGCCTTGATCATCGCGTATTCACCGCTGACCTGATAGGCAAAGGTGGGCACGCCAAAGGTGTCTTTCACCCGCCGCACGATATCAAGATAGGGCATCCCCGGTTTGACCATCACCATATCCGCCCCCTCGGCCAGATCGCGCTGAACCAGGCGCACTGCCTCGTCGCTGTTGGCGGGGTTCATTTGATAGGTCTTCTTGTCGCCCCTCAGCGCGCCGCTGGCCCCAACCGCATCGCGAAACGGCCCGTAAAACGCACTCGCGTATTTCGCGGCATAGGACACGATGGTGACGTTGTGGTGCCCTGCCGCCTCCAGCGCGCTGCGGATCGCCCCGATTCTTCCGTCCATCATATCCGATGGGCCGATGATATCCGCCCCCGCCTCGGCCTGCGCCAAGGCTTGGCGCACCAAAGCCACCAGTGTTTCATCGTTCAAAATCAACCCGTCGCGCACCAGCCCATCGTGGCCAAGCGCGTTATAGGGGTCAAGCGCAACATCGGTCATCACGGCAATCTCGGGCACCGCCGCCTTGATCGCCCGAGTGGCCCTATTGGTCAGATTGTCAGGGTTCCAAGCCTCTTCGCAGCCATCGGTTTTCAGGGCAGGATCGGTATAGGGAAACAGGCAAATCGCCGGAATGCCCAAAGCCGCCGCCTCTTCGGCCGCCTTAACCACCAGATCGACAGACAAGCGGTCCACGCCCGGCATGCTTTTGACCGGCTCACGCGTGTTTTGCCCGTCGCGCACGAAAACCGGCCAGATCAGATCGCCCACCGACAACGTGTTTTCCTGCGCCAAAGCGCGCAGCGCCGCCGTGGACCGCAAACGGCGGGTCCGCGCCATTGGAAAAGCTGCTTGGGTTATGGGCATCGGGGGCCACCTTTTGGCAATAGGGCTTGAGTTCCGATGCCTGTCCTGCCATGGAAAGCGTCGAGGCTCAAGCAGGCGCGAATGCGCACGAACAAAGGGTTATACGAGTGGATCTGGTTCAGCTGATTTTGGAACTGATCGACCTGCGGTCGTTTTCAAACCTGTGGTATTGGATTGCGCTTGGCGTGATCTGGTCGTCGGCGAGCCATTGGGTGCTGGGTGTTCCGCACGACATGATCCAAAGGGCGCGGCGCGAGGGCGGCGAGGCTTTGGCGGATCTGGAAGTTCTGGTTCGGATCAACACCAACCGGATGCTCTATATCTTCCGGGCTTCGGGCGTGTTCATTCTGGCGTTTTTGTGCTTTTTGCTGACCACGCTTGGCCTTTTGGCCTTCGTCTATGATGTTGAATTTGCCCAAGCCGTTTTGTTCATGTTCGTCCCCTTGGCCATATTGGGCGGGCTATCGCTGCGTTCTGCCGTTAAGGTCGAACAGGGCGACGGGCAGGGCGCGGCGCTGTTTCGCCGGTTGTTCCGCCACCGTCTTTCAACGCAGGTGCTGGGCATGATTTCGATCTTTGTGACCTCGCTGTTCGGAATGTGGCAAAACCTGCAATACATGATCCCGCACTGACATGTCCGCGCGGCCCCTGATTCTTGGCGGCGCGCCGGAAGGTTTTGACGCCAGACTTCTTGCGCGGGAACTGGCCAAGGGCGCGCCGGTTATCCATGTCGCGCGCGATGACAAACGGGCCGATGCGATGCGCTCGGCGCTGGCTGTCATGGCGCCGGGCGTTGCGGTTCTGGAATTTCCCGCCTGGGATTGCCTGCCCTATGACCGCGTCTCGCCCAATCCGGTGATCTCGGCCAAACGCATGTCGACGCTTGCGGCGCTTGCAAGCGGGCTGTCCGGCCCCTTCGTGCTGCTGACCACTCTTGGCGCGGTCAGTCAGCGGGTTCCGGCGCGGGACGTGATGCTGACCGCGTCCTTTGTCGCCCATGTGGGTGACCGCGTGGACGAGGCGCGCCTGCGCGGATTTCTTGCCCGGATGGGGTTTTCGCCGGTGTCAACGGTGGCCGAGCCGGGAGATTTCGCGATCCGGGGCGGCATAATCGACATTTTTCCGCCGGGCGATACCGGACCTGTGCGTTTGGATTTTTTCGGCGATCAGTTGGACGGCGCGCGCCGGTTTGACCCGATCAGCCAGCGCACCTTGGAAAAGCTGTCGAAAATCGAATTCGCTCCGATGTCCGAGATAATTCTGGACGACCGCGCAATTTCGCGGTTCCGGCAGAATTACCGGGTTGAATTTGGCGCGGGCGGCGCGGACGATCCCTTGTACGAAGCCGTCAGCGCCGGCCGCAAGCATCAGGGGATGGAGCACTGGCTGCCGTTTTTTCACGAAAAGCTGGAAAGCCTGTTCGATTATCTGCCCGCTGCCACGATCTTTCTGGACGATCAGGTGACGAATGCCCGCATCACGCGTTGGACCGGGATTGAAGACCAGTTTGACGCCCGGCGCGAGGCGATGTCAGCGCGCGGACGGATGGAATCGGTCTATAAACCCGTTCCGCCCGCGTTGTTGTATCTGGACGATACCGCGTGGGAGGCCTCCGTTGCCCGCCACCGCACCATCCAACTGTCGCCCTTGGCACAGTCGCCCGGGCCGGGCGTTCTGGACGCAAGCGCGCGCATTGGCCGCAGTTTCGCGCCAGAGCGTCAACAGGAAAACATCAGCCTTTTTGGGGCTTTGGCGGATCATCTTCACAAACAGCTTCAAGATGGACAGGTCGTTATTGCTTCCTTTTCTGAAGGCGCGCGGGAGCGGCTTAAGGGGCTTTTGGAAGAACAAAAGATCACCAATGCCGCGCTGATCAAAGATTTCCGCGAAGTGCCGGACGGCCGCGGCAAGCTGTTTTTGATGATCTGGCCACTGGAGGCGGGATTTACCGCGCCCGGGCTAACCGTGATTTCCGAACAGGACGTGCTGGGTGACCGCATGATCGGAAAGCCGCGCCGCAAGCGCAAGGCCGACAACTTTCTGCGCGACGCGCAAAGCCTGTCGGTCGGCGATCTGGTGGTGCATGTCGAACACGGCATTGGCCGCTATCTCGGCCTTGAAACCATCACCGCGCTTGGCGCGCCGCATGCCTGCGTCTCGCTGGAATATGCGGACAGTGCCAAGCTGTACCTGCCGGTCGAAAACATCGAACTGCTCAGCCGTTATGGCCATGAAGAGGGGCTGCTCGACAAGCTGGGCGGCGGTGCATGGCAGGCCAAGAAGGCCAAGCTGAAGGCCCGCATCAAAGACATCGCGGACCGTTTGATGCGCATCGCCGCCGAACGCGCCCTGCGCCAAGCGCCCGTGCTGGAGGCGCCCCATTCGATCTGGGAGGCGTTCGCGGCCCGCTTTCCCTATCAGGAAACCGACGATCAGCTGGCGGCGATTGCCGATGTGATCGCCGACCTTGAAAAGGGCTCGCCAATGGACCGTCTGATCGTCGGCGACGTGGGGTTTGGCAAGACCGAAGTGGCGATGCGGGCGGCGTTTGTGGCCGCGCTGTCTGGGATGCAGGTTGCGCTGATTTGCCCCACAACCCTGCTCGCGCGCCAGCACTATCGCAGCTTTATCGAGCGTTTCCGGGGCTTTCCGGTGACCGTGCGGCCCCTGTCGCGCTTTGTCAGCCAAAAAGACGCCAACCAGACACGCGAGATGATGGCGGCGGGGCAGGTCGATATCGTGATCGGCACCCACGCGCTTCTGGCCAAGGGAATCTCGTTCAAAAACCTTGGCCTGCTGGTTATCGACGAAGAGCAGCATTTCGGCGTGACGCACAAGGAACGGCTGAAGGAAATGCGCTCAGAGGTGCATGTGCTGACGCTGACCGCGACGCCGATCCCGCGGACGTTGCAGCTGTCGTTGACCGGCGTGCGCGATCTTTCGGTCATCGCGACGCCGCCCGTGGACCGGCTTGCCATCCGCACCTATGTCTCTGAATTTGATGGCATAACCCTGCGCGAGGCCCTGCTGCGCGAGCATTTCCGCGGCGGGCAAAGCTTTTTCGTGGTGCCGCGCATTTCCGATCTGCCCGACATCGAGGAATTTCTGACCGCGCATGTCCCCGAGGTGAGCTATATCATCGCGCATGGCCAGATGCCGGCGGGCGATCTGGACCAGCGGATGAACGATTTTTATGACGGCAAGGCGGATGTGCTTTTGGCCACCACGATTGTCGAATCCGGGTTGGATATTCCGACCGCCAATACGATGATCATCCACCGCGCCGACATGTTTGGCCTGTCGCAGCTGTATCAGATCCGGGGCAGGGTCGGGCGCGCCAAAACACGCGCCTATTGCTATCTGACGACGCGGCCCCGCTCGCCCTTGACGCCAAGTGCCAGCAAGCGGCTGAAACTTCTGGCCTCGATGGACAGCCTTGGCGCGGGGTTCAACCTTGCCAGCCATGACCTTGACCTGCGCGGCGCGGGCAATCTTTTGGGCGAGGAACAGTCGGGTCATATCCGCGAGGTCGGCTATGAACTTTACCAGCAAATGCTTGAAGAGACGATTGCCAAGATCAAATCGGGCGAGCTTTCGGGGCTGAATTCGGTCGATGATGATTGGTCGCCGCAGATCAATCTGGGCGTGCCGGTGATGATACCCGACGCGTATATCCCCGATCTGGATATCCGGCTTGGCCTGTACCGCCGCCTGTCCTCGCTTGGCACCAAGGCCGAGTTAGAGGGGTTCGCGGCGGAACTGATCGACCGCTTCGGCCCCTTGCCCAAGGAAGTGAACACGTTGATGTTGATCGTACGGATCAAGGCGATGTGCAAGCGGGCCGGTATCCGGCGGCTGGACGTAGGCCCGCGCGGTGCGACCATTCAATTCCACAACGATAAATTCGCCTATCCCGCTGGTTTGGTTGAATTTATCCGCGCGCAGGGGGCGGCTGCCAAGGTTCAGGGCAACAAGATCGTCCTGCAAGGCGAAATGGCCGCTGGCGCCGACCGGATCAAGGGCGCGTTCAACATCGCGCGGGATTTGGCGGAGAAAGTCAAGGCGGGCAAGGCCAAGGCCTAGGCGCGGCTTTTCACCAAACCAAAGCGTGCCAAAAGCAAGGCCCCCGCCGCGAGCGCGGTGATGCTGGCCATCAAAGGCAGGGGCGTGCCGTTAAACAGCAGCCCGACGGGAATGGCGATAGCCACGGAAACGACCGTCGAAATGCTGGACATGACAGAGGCGACCAAGCCGGAAATATGCCCCAAAGGCTCCAACGCCAAGGCGTTCAGATTGCCCATTGTCGTGCCCATCATCGCGAAAAGACCGATGGCCCACAGGATGAAAACCGCAAACTCGGCGGTTGGCGGCAGGAATTTTGACCCGAACATCAGCAATACGGCCACCGAAACCGCGAACTGAGCGGCATAGGTCCAGACCAGAACCTGCCGCATGCCCACCTGCATCACCACGCGCGCATTCACGATAGAGCCGAGCATGGAGACGACGGCGATCACGAAGAACCACATCGGAAAACTGCCCGCGCGGCCAAAGTATTGGTCAAAGACGCCTTGGATCGACGACAGCGTGCTGAACAGCATGGCCGTGGTCAGCGATTGGATAAGGATGGACACGGTGGTGCTGGGCGATCTGAACATCTCGATGGTGGCAGACCAAAGCCTGCCCAAAGCCAAAGACCGGCGCGCCGCCTTTGGCAGCGTTTCGGGTTGGCGCAGCCCAAACCACAAGGCGCAGATCAAAGCGAAGCCGAGGTATCCAAGGAATATCTCGTGCCATGAGGACAGCGTCATGATGCCAAGGCCCAAAAGCGGGGCGATGGCGGGGACCGAGGTGAAGATCATCTGCGCGAAGGAGACGATCCGCGCCATTTGCCGACCCGAGTAAAGATCGCGCACGATGGCGAGGCCGACGGTGCGCGGCGCAGACACGCCGATGCCTTGCAGAACGCGCGCGGCCAAAAGCAGCTCTAAATTCGGTGCGAAATAGCACATCACGGCGGCGGTGGCATAGATCAGCAGCCCCAGTTGCACGATGATTTTGCGGCCGAACCTGTCGGATAAAGGCCCCGCGAACAGGGTTCCCAGACCCATGCCGAACACGAAAGAGGTGATCACCAATTGCGCCCGGTTTGCGTCTTGCGGCGAAAGGGATTGGGCGATCAGGGGCAGCGCGGGCAGAACGGCGTCAATCGTCAGCGCGACGGTGGCAAACAGCATGGCAAGCAGGGCGATGAATTCGCCTTGGGGCAGGGGTTTGGTGGGTGACATGTCCTACGCTTTCGCCTTCTCGCTCAGATCGGCAATGATCTGCGCCCAAACCTCGGGCGGCTGCGCGCCTGACACCAGATAATGCTGGGCGACCAAAAAGCTCGGCACGGCACGGATCCCCTTGGCGCGCGCATCGTCATCGCGCGCGCGGATGTCGTCGGCGTCAGCATTGCTGTTCAAAAGCCGCAAGGTCACGTCGCGGTCCATGCCGACAGAGCCCGCGATATCGGCCAGAACCGCTGTGTCGCCAATATCGCGCCCTTCGGCCCAATAGGCGCGGAACAGCGCCGAAACCAGCAGGCTTTGCACGCCTTCAAGCCCCGCCCAATGAATCAAACGGTGCGAATTGAGGGTGTTTGGAATGCGTGTCGGCGTGTCCGGGTTCAGATCAAGCCCGGCCTTGGCGGCCATCTGCCGAAGGCGGTCATTGGCCTCTTGCAGCTTTTGCGCGCCGCCAAACCGCTCGGCCAGATAGCTTGCCTTGTCCACGCCCTCTTCTGGCATTTCCGGGTTCAGCTGAAACGGATGCCACTCAATGACGAAGGGATGCTCGGCATAAGATTCCAGCGCCCGGTCAAGATTGGCCTTTCCGACCAGACACCAGGGGCAAACCGGATCGGAAAAGATGTCGAGGCGTATCATGGCGCGGTCCTTGGCTGTACTCGCCGCTTTAACAGCCATTCTGGTATGAATTTCAAGCGCCGAACGCGCAAAATCTGGGGCAAACAAGCGTTTGTGCTTGCTTGCCCCGCAGTCATTTCGCGCTTTTGCCTAGTCCTGATACCACCAAACTTCCGGCTGAAAGCCAAGCCAGTCGCCGTAAATCGGCAGTTTTTCGGGGTGGTGCAACTCTTTCACATGCGCCATCCGCGAGATTTGCGAATACCAGAACGGCACGACGTAGCGCCCGGAAATCAAGATCCGGTCCAGCGCCTGCGTGGCATTCACAAATTCCACATGGTCCTTGGCGGCCAGCATCGCGCTGATCATCGCTTCGGCCGCAGGAGAGTTCATGCCCATCCAGTTGCGCGTGCCCGGTTCCGTAACGCCGCCGGCCCCCCAATACAGCATCTGCTCATTGCCCGGCGACAGCGACAATGACCGGATATAATACGTCATATCAAAGTCATAGTTGGTGGTTCGGTCCTTCATCTGGGCCTGATCGATCGTGGTGATCTTGACCGCGATTCCCAAAGGTTTCAACGCTTCGGAATAGACATTCGCGAACGCCGTTGCGTCGTCCTGCCCCTGTTGCAGCAGGATTTCAAAGGCAAAAGGCTCACCGGCGGCATTCACCAAAGCGCCGTCTTTAAGCGTCCAACCCGCCTCTTCCAAAAGCGCCGTTGCCGCCCGCAGGCCGCCCCGGTTGGTTTCCGTACCGTCCGAAACCGGCAGCGCATAGCCTTCCATCGCACCTGGCAAAAGGCTGTCTTTCACCCCGGCCAAAAGTTCGGCAACACGGCCTTCGGCCGCTTGGCCGGGGGGCGCGCCAAGTTCCGAGTTGGCAAAATAGGACGGGATCCGCGGGTTTACCCCGCCGTTGAGCGCGGCGTTGATGAACTCGGCGTTGAACGCCTCGATCATCGCTTGGCGCACGCGCCAGTCGGCAAACATCGGGCGGCGGGTGTTCATCACGAAACCTTCGATCCCAGAGGGGCGCAGGTGCGGTATTTCGGCCTTGATCACATCGCCCGAGGTAACGCGCGGAAAGTCATAATTGGTCGCCCATTTGGCAGGGTTTCCTTCGCGGTAGGTCGAAAACTCACCGGCTTTGAAGGCTTCGAAGACGACAGTGCCGTCGCCGTAATAGTCATATTTGATCTCATCGAAATTGTGCATGCCTTTGTAAAACGGCAGATCGGCGCCCCACCAGTCGGGGTCTTTGCGGTAGGTGACGGTCACGCCGGGATCATAGCTTTCCACGACATAAGGGCCGGACCCGATCGGCGCCTCGAACGAGGTGGCGGCAAAATCCTTGCCCTCCCACTGCGCCTTTTGCAGAATCGGGCGCAGGCCCAGGATCAGCGGCAGCTCCCGGTCAACGGTGTTGAAGGTGAACTTGACAGAGCGCTCCCCGGTTTTTTCCGCCGTGGCGATCTTTTTCCAAGCTCCGGCATAGCGCGGGCTGCCGATGGTGCCCAAGGTTTCCATCGACCACAGCACATCTTCGACCGTCACCGGCGATCCGTCCGAGAATTTGGCTTCGGGGCGCAGGGTGAACTCCACATAGGTCCGATCCGAATCGGTATCGACCGATTCGGCCAAAACCCCGTAAAGCGAGAAGGCTTCGTCATAAGAACGGCCCAGAAGTGTTTCAATTGTCAGCAAAGATACACCAGCGGGGGCGCGGCCTTTTTCGATAAACGGGTTCATCGAATCGAACCCCCCTGCCTCGCCAAAAACGATTCGTCCGCCCTTTGGCGCATCTGGGTTCGCATAGGGCAGGGACACAAAATCCGGTGGAAGAGCGGGCTCGCCATACATAGCTATGCCATGTTTAGGCTCTGCAACGGCAGTTGAGCCCAATAAAGCAAGCGCGGCCGCAAGCGTGCTGATGTGAAGGCGCGCAAAGATTCCCTGTTTCATTCCGGCAAATTTCCTTCTGCTGGGAAGCGTGATTGCCCGAAGACTACGGGGGGATCGCGGGCAGATCAAACTTTTAACTTGGAGAGCGCCGAACGCCGGGCTATAAGATGCTCACTGCTCGATAGGTTTCTTGCCTGTATGAAACCTGCCTCAATAACTTAACGCCAGCCTTGTGCTGGCGTTTTTTTTGGCTCAACTGTCGGGGGCTGAAGAGAAAATCGGTGCAGCGCAGGAGAATGTCATGCTGAAGGGCAAGCGGGCGGTCGTTACGGGATCAAATTCCGGGATCGGGCTTGGCGCGGCGGTGGAGCTGGCGCGGGCGGGGGCCGATGTTGTGCTGAACAGCTTTACCGACCGGGCAGAAGATCACGCGCTCGCGGCGCGGCTTTCGGCAGAATATGGCGTTTCGGTTCGCTATATCGCGGCGGATATGGCGCGGGGCGATCAGTGCCGGGATTTGATCAACAGGGCCGAGGGCTGCGATATTCTGGTGAACAACGCGGGCATTCAGTTTGTCGCGCCGGTGGAAGAGTTTCCGGCGGAAAAGTGGGATCAGATCCTGGCAGTCAACCTGTCCTCGGCGTTTCATACCACGGCGGCGGCTTTGCCGGGGATGCGGGCCAGGGGATGGGGCCGGGTGGTGAATATCGCCTCGGCCCATGGCCTGACCGCCTCGCCGTTCAAGTCGGCTTATATTGCCGCCAAGCATGGGGTTGTCGGGCTGTCCAAGACGGTGGCGCTGGAAACCGCGGGGCAGGGGATCACCTGCAACGCGATCTGCCCCGGATACGTGCTGACCCCGCTGGTCGAAGCGCAGATACCGGAGCAGATGCGGGTGCACGGGATGGACCGCGAAACCGTGCTGCGCGAGGTGATGTTGCAGCGGCAGCCATCGCGGCAATTTGCCACAGTGGAGCAGGTCGGGGGCACGGTGATTTATCTGTGCTCAGCGGCGGCGGATCAGGTGACGGGCACCACGATCAGCATTGATGGCGGCTGGACGGCGATGTAGGCGCAGGTGCTACCTTGCGGCAACCGCCGCGGCCATCTCTTCTTTGGGCACAGGATAGACCAGACCCGCCGAGACGATCAATTTGACCACATCATCAGCCTTCATATCCATGAAAATCACGTCTTTTTCCGGCACGAACAGCAAAAATCCCGAGGTCATCGGCGTCAGGCCGATAAAAACGGCGACCATTCCTGATCCGTTCGGCAGCCGCGCCGCGATCTCGCCTTTGGGGTGGTTTGCGACCATGCCCATGGCCCAATAACCGGGGCGCGGAAATTCGACGAGGCAGGTGCGGTCAAAGCTTTTTTCGGACTTGGTGAAGAAGGTTTCGGTGATCTGTTTCACGCCGGAATAGACCGAACGGACCAGGGGAACCCGGTCCACCAGACCTTCGGCGCGTTTCATGATCGAGCGGCCCAGAAACCCGCGCGCAACCCAGCCCACGAAGGCAGTAAAGAACAAGAACACCAGCACGCCGACACCGCGCACCGGAAAATTGCTTTGCGGGCCGATGAACCGGTGCATCAGCGCCGCGGGTTGATAGGCGGTTGGGATCAGCGGCAGGATCCAGCCGTCGATATAACCGATGACGCCCCAGACGACATAGATCGTCAGGCCCACGGGCAAAACCACGACAAGGCCCGTCAAAAAAGACGAGCGAAAGCCGCTGAACAGCGGGCGGCGGTGGGGGTCATGTTGGGCCATTGTCATCCCGAAGTCAGCGCTGACCTGTGTAAGGGCAGGGCAGGACGGTTACAAGCAAAGCTTTGGGCCGCCGCGCCTAGGATTGACGGGCGATTTGGGCGGCAATCGCGCTTGCGAGGCGGGCATTGTTCAGCACCAGTTCGATGTTGGACGTCAAGGATACGCCGTCCGTCAGCTCGAAGATGCGCTGCAGCAGAAATGGGGTCACGGCTTTGGCGGCGATGCCTTGGGCGGCGGCCTCTTGCAGGGCTTGTTCGATGACGGGCATGATCTGCGCGCGCGGAATTTCAGCAGCCTGCGGGATCGGGTTGGCGACCAGTTGGCCGCCCGGCAGGCAAAGGCGGGCGCGCATCAAATGGGCGGCGGCGATCTGCGCTGCTGTGTCCATCCTCAGGGGGGCCTTCAGGCCAGAGGAGCGCGACCAGAAGGCCGGGAAATCGTCTTGACCAAAAGCGATGACGGGAACCCCGGCGGTTTCCAGATATTCCAGCGTTTTGGGCAGATCGAGGATGGCTTTGGCCCCGGCGGCCACCACCGTCACCGGAGTTTGCGCCAGTTCGGGCAGATCGGCGGAGATATCGAACGAGGTTTCCGCCCCCCGGTGCACGCCGCCGATGCCGCCGGTGGCAAAAACGGCGATCCCGGCCAGATGGGCGCCGATCATGGTGGCGGCAACGGTGGTGGCCCCGGTGCCGCCGGTGGCGATGCAAGCGGCAAGATCCGCACGCGACAGTTTGGCGACGTCTTTGGCCTGGCCAAGGCTTGCAAGGTCGTCGTCGGTCAGTCCGATGTGAATGCGCCCGCCCATGACGGCTATGGTGGCGGGCACGGCGCCGTGGGCACGCACTTCGGCCTCGACCAATGCGGCGGTTTCCACGTTTTGCGGATAGGGCATGCCGTGGGTGATGATGGTGGATTCAAGCGCAACGATCGGCGTGCCTGCGGCGCGGGCCGCGGTGACTTCGGGCGAGAAGGTAAGGGGGGGCAGCGTCATGAACCGATTTCTCCGGAAACATAGGTGGCGGCGGCGCTGAGCGCGCTCGCGAGGGCGGCGGGCGGGGTTTGGCCGCGGTTTTCGGCCATGATATGAGCGGCCATGAAGGTATCGCCTGCGCCGGTCACGCGGGCGACCATCACATGCGGCGGGGTGCCGGTGATCACGCCCAGCCCTTTGGCCCCCATGGCGCAAGCCTTGCCGCCATGGGTGACAAGAACCCGCGCCGCGCCCTTTGCAATCAGGCCCAAGGCGGCGTCCTCGGCGGTATCGTGATGCTCGTGGGTGAGAAGATTGGCCTCTTCGAGATTGACGTAAAGTGTGGCGCGCGGATGGGTCAAAAGCGGCAAAAGCCGCGCGGCCTTGCCCGGCGAGGCTGGTGCCACGCGCAGATCGGCGGCAGCGAACAGCGGCGAGATGGCGATTTCGGACAGGAGCGCCTCGGTCAGATTGCCGTCCAGCGCGATAAGGCCGCGCCAAGGGGCGGCGGCGCTGCCAAGGGTGCCATCAGACAAAGCGCGCAGGATCTTGTCGCCCGCCGCTTCGAGCGAAAACGCATCGGCCACGGCGGCGATCAGGCCATTCGCGCCCTCGATCGCCATATAACGGTCGGTCGGAAGGTCATCGGATCGGTAGGCATGTTCGGTGATCAGCCCCATCCGCGCACAGGCAGCGATCAGATCATCGCCCTCCTGGTCGCGGCCAATCGTGGTCAGGATCGCGGGCGCAAGACCAAAGCGGGCAAGCGCCATGGCAATGTTCATCGCGACGCCACCCGGCAAGCGGGTGATGCGGCCCGGTACGTCCGAGCCCATGCGTATGGACGTGGGCGAGCGGCCGATGATGTCCCACAGGACCGAGCCGATGCAAAGGATGTCGGGTGTCATGGGAAGGGTGATCGCCGAACTTTGGCAGGATCGCAAGGGCCGAGTGCGGCAGGCGGGCCTAGCGCGCGGCGTAAAGGGATTTCACCATCTGCCGCGCCAGCAGCACCTGCTGCACCAGAACCTGGCGATCGCCGATGCCGCGCGCCAAGATGATACCGCCGGTGATCACCATATTCACCATATCCGCCATGTGGCCCGCATCGACCGGCTCGCGCGGCGGATGGGCGGCGGCCACAAGGTCGAAATGAACGCGAAAACGTTCCCGAAAGGTCAGATTGGCGCGGCGGCTCGCGGCCCTGACTTCGGCATCGAAAAGCCGGTCCTGAAAAATGGCGCTGGCAAGGATACAGCCGGTAAAACCGCCGGGCATATCAGCATAGCGCTCGGCCATCAGGCGCAGCATGATCAGCATCCTTTGCAGCGGATCATCCGAAAACTCCGCCGCACGCGCCTCGATACCGTCCAGCATTTCGCCTTCATCGACGATCTGCTGTTCAATCAGCGCCCGCGCGAGGGCGTTCTTGTCGGGGAAGTGATAGAAGAACCCGGCGCGGCTGATTTCAACGGCGGCGGCGATTTCCTCGACCGAGGTGGCATCGAATCCCTTTTCGATGATCGCGTCATAAGCGAAGGCCAGAATGCGCGCGCGGGTACCGGGACGGGCGGTTTGACGGTCAACGGTTTTGGTCATCTGCTTGACTCACAGTCCAGTGAAAGACCTCTCGCGTGCCGTTTCGGCAGTCTGCAATGGTCTAACCATCTGATTGAAAACACCATCTGAAAACGCAGCCACCCTACCACAAGTCGGCTTTCCGAAGAAGCCCCTGTACTGGCAAACTGGCACGCATATAAGAGCACGCATGTTGGAGGTGACGATGTCCCGGATCGACCGATTGCTGAAAAGTACCACGCCCTGGCCCACCGATGGCGGGCTTGAGACGGTGATGATCTTTCTGGAAGGGATCGACCTGCCGCATTTCGCCTCTTTCGCCCTCTTGAACACCGAGGAAGGGCGGGCGGCGTTGACCCGGTATTTCGACCACTTCCTTGGTCTGGCGCGATCGGGCGGGACGGGCTTTGTGCTCGACACGCCGACATGGCGCGCCAATATGGGGTGGGCGGCCGCGATGGGGATGGACGGCGCGGCCATGCGCCGCGCCAACGTGCAGGCCGCCGAATTCGCCAAAAGCTACCGCGCCATGCGCGAAACCGAAGCGCTGCCGATTTTGGTGAACGGCGTTGTCGGCCCGGCGGGGGATGGATACAGCGCCGAACAGGCCTTGACGGCGGCAGCGGCCGAAGATGTGCACGAGCTGCAGATCAAGGCGCTGAAGGACGGCGGCGTCGACATGATTTCGGCCATCACCATGACCTATCCCGCGCAGGCCATCGGCATCGCCCGCGCGGCGAGCCGCCACGGGTTGCCCCATGTGCTGTCCTTTACGCTGGAAACCGACGGGCGCTTGCCAAATGGTCAGGCCCTGCACGACGCGCTGGCCGAGACGGAGGCGCAAACCGGCGGCAGCGCTGCGTTCTATATGATCAACTGCGCCCATCCGTCGCATTTCGCGGCTGATCTGGCCGGGCCTATGCGGGCGCGCATTGGCGGCATCAGGGCCAACGCGTCACGCCTTAGTCATGCCGAACTGGACGAAAGCGCCACATTGGATGATGGCGATCCGGTCGAATTCGGATATTTCTATGCCGCGTTCGCCCGCTATTTGCCCAATCTGAAGGTGGTGGGCGGCTGCTGCGGTTCGGACCATCGCCACGTCGGCGAGGTCTGCCGCCATCTGCATAAATCGCGCACCTGAACCACCTGAAAACGGCCGATATTGGCGCGGGCAGGGGGGCACTTGACCCTCCTGCCACCCCGGGCTATAGACCGCGCACTTTCACAGGTAGGGCTTGGGCCATGCGGGGAGAAATCCCGTTTGGTCCGCCGGTTGGGGGAAACCCTGAAGACGGCCCTGCCGAGGATCAAACCGGAAAAGGATACGACATGGCTCTTCCAGAGTTTTCCATGCGTCAGTTGCTTGAAGCTGGCGTTCACTATGGCCACCAGACCGCCCGTTGGAACCCCCGCATGGGCGAGTTCATTTATGGCGATCGCAACGGCATTCACATTCTTGACCTGACGCAGACCGTTCCAATGCTGGATGCAGCTTTGAAAGTGGTGCGCGATACGGTTGCAAAGGGCGGGCGCATCCTGTTCGTCGGCACCAAGCGTCAGGCGCAAAAGCCGGTCGCGGAAGCGGCTGAAAAATGCGCGCAGTTCTATATGAACCACCGCTGGCTGGGCGGCACGCTGACGAACTGGAAAACCATTTCCCAGTCGATCCAGCGGTTGAAGCAGATTGACGAGCTGCTCGCTTCGGGTGCCGAAGGCATGACGAAGAAAGAGCGTTTGGGCATGGAACGTGACCAGAGCAAGCTGCAGGCCTCGCTTGGCGGTATCCGTGAAATGGGCGGCACCCCGGACCTGTTGTTCGTGATCGACGTGGGCAAGGAAAGCCTCGCCATCCTGGAAGCGCAAAAGCTGGGCATTCCGGTTGTGGGCATCGTGGACACCAACAACTCGCCCAAGGGCATCGATTATCTGATCCCCGGCAACGACGACGCGGCCCGCGCGATTGCGCTGTACTGCGATCTGATCTCGCGCGCTGTTCTGGACGGTATGTCGGCCCAGATGGGCGCGGCGGGCGTGGACCTTGGCGCTTTGGACGAAGCACCTGCCGAAGAGGCTGTCGAGGCGTAAAGCCTTGGCGCAAAAGTGATTTCCGGCGGAGGCATCTTCGCCGGACCCACCCAAATCTTGAGGGATATGACATGAACATCACCGCGACGATGGTGAAAGAGCTGCGCGATTCCACCGGCGCAGGCATGATGGACGCCAAAAAAGCGCTGACCGAAACCGACGGCGATATGGAAGCGGCGGTTGACTGGCTGCGCACCAAGGGTCTGGCCAAGGCTGCCAAAAAGGCAGACCGTGTGGCGGCTGAGGGCTTGGTTGGCGTGGCCGTTTCGGGCGGGCGCGGCGTTGCGGTTGAAGTGAACTCGGAAACCGACTTTGTGGCCAAGAATTCGGACTTTCAAACGCTGGTCAGCACTTTGACCACGGCTGCGCTGAGCACCGCGGATGTGGAGGCTTTGAAAGCCAAGCAGATCGGCGCCAAAGCTGGCTCGGCTCTGGTTCTGGACGCGATTGCGCTGATTGGCGAGAACATCACGCTGCGCCGGATGGCTTCGGTCGAAGGCGACGCTGTGGCGTCCTATATCCATACCGCTGCGGCGGACGGTCTTGGCCGGATCGGCGTTCTGGTGGCCGTCAAGGGCACCGACAACGGTATCGCAAAGCAGATCGCGATGCATGTGGCCGCAACGGCGCCGCTGTCCCTGTCCGAAGCGGACATGGACCCGGCGGTGATCGAGCGCGAGCTTGCGGTGCAAACCGCCAAAGCCATGGAAGAAAACGCGGCCTCGGCCAAACCCAAGCCTGATGCGGTCATTCAGAACAACATCATCCCTGGCCGGATGAAGAAGTTCCTGAGCGAGGTCACCTTGCTGAACCAGCAATTCGTGATCAATCCCGATATCACCGTAGGTCAGGCGGCCAAGGACGCCGGGGTTGAAGTGATCAGCTTTGTGCGCCTTGCGGTTGGCGAAGGCATTGAAAAGAAAGCCGAAGACTTTGCGGCTGAAGTGGCAAGCATGGTCAAGGGCTGATTTTCGGCGCTGCAAGACAGGGAAGGGGGCCCACCGCAAGGTTGGGCCCTTTTTTCATTTGGCGGCACGGAAAAAGGCGGCGGCCCCGTGAAGGACCACCGCCCATGCGCCCGCACACGGGGATGAGAGCAAGCGCAATCTGATGGCCACAGACGCCGAGAATGGCAGCGCCCAAGGCCCGGTGACGCGGGCAAGGAGCCCATGGAAATACAAAGGTCCTTGCCCGGTATCCCAATGGCTTTCGCCACCACTCACGGAACTCTTATACGATTGATCAATTTGATCGGCACCGAAAGTGAGGAAAACCTTACCTTGCGGCAATTGACGTCAATTCGTGTTGCAGGTTGGGCTCGTGGAAAATCAGGTTCAGCAAAGCCGCTTTTGCCACGGCCTGCGCCGAAGTATCGACGCCCAAAACCTCGCGTGCAAGGCGCAGGTGCTTTTCAACCATAGCGCCTGAAACCCCCAAAATCGTGGCCACGTCTTGCGAAGTCTTGCCGTCCGCCACCCATTCCAGAACCTCGCGCTGCCGCTGGGTCAGGGGCCGGGTCCGGCTGGCGATCGGAAACTGGATCAGCTTCAGGTGCATCACATGCGCAACCGCTTCAATATCGCTGCGCGCACGCGCCCAGATTTCTTCCACATCCTGCTCGGTCAACCCGACATCCGCGATCAACCCAAGCGCCCCCTTGGAGCGGGCCGAACTTGCCGGATAGCTGATGGTTATCCCGGCCGTCACCCCGATCTTCTGGTTCTCCTTGACCGACGCCAGCTCGTCCGGCGTCAAACGGCCCTCAAGCGCCGCCGTCTTAACCCAAGCCCAGGTGCAGGCACCGACATTGTTTTCGGACCAATGATAGAGCGGCGTGCGGGCGAAAAACTTTCCGCGGAAATAGCGGCTGACATAATCGGGATCGCAGGTTGACATGAACAACGCATCGTCCGGATCACCGACCGAGCGCGTGCTGCGAAAACGGGTATAGCCGTAGTTGACACGCGCGAACCCGAGCGAGGCAAAGAATCCCGTGCTGATGCGCCAAGCGGCATCTGCATGTGGTGCCGTCGAAATTTCGACAACAAGCTTTCCCAGATTGGTCATGGCGCCGCTCCATCCTGCTTCGGTTCATCCCGGCAATTGTGAACGTTGCATCACATCGACGCCATGTCGAGGTGATCGGGCCCCAGAAGGCTGGATTGACGGGCTTTTCACGTTTTGGCGCAGATGAGTGTATCTGAATATTACATAATATTGATTATGAGATATTTTGACGCCGTAACCTCTGCCCTGCACTGCCAATCTATCACTGAGGGATTTGGTGCACCCAGCACGATTCGAACGTGCGACCTTTGCCTTCGGAGGGCAACGCTCTATCCAGCTGAGCTATGGGTGCCGATGCGGCTCGTTTAGGGCAGAACCGCCCTGATGGCAACGCCAAATCAGCCGAAAAGTTCGTGACAAAAATCAAGCGCCGAGACCAGCGCGTCCACCTCGGCTTTGGTGTTGTAAAGGCCGAACGAGGCGCGACAGGACGCCGAGATGCCCAAATGCGCCATCAATGGCATGGCGCAGTGCGCTCCGGCACGCACCGCGATGCCGCGTTTGTCCAGGATTGTGGAAATATCATGCGCATGGGCCGGGCCGGACATGGTAAAGGAAAAGATGGCCCCCTTCCCCACCGAATTTCCCTGAACATTCAGCCAGTTAAGCGATCCAAGCTGCGCGCGGGCATAGTCGCGCAGACTTTGCTCATGCGCGGCGATCTCGGTCAACCCAAGCGCGGTCATGTAATTCAGGGCGACCCCGAGGCCGATCTGCTGCACAATCCCCGGCGTGCCCGCTTCGAACTTCATCGGCGCGGTGTTATAGCTGACGGCGTCGCGGCTGACCTCGCGGATCATATCGCCGCCGCCAAGGAAGGGCCGCATCTCGGCCATGCGGTCCTTGGCGATAAAAATCGCACCCGAGCCTGAGGGGCCATAAAGTTTGTGGCCAGTGATGGCGTAAAAATCGCAGCCCAAGGCGGTCACATCGACGGGCATATGCACCGCCGCCTGACTGCCATCGACCAGCACCGGAACGCCCTTTTCGTGCGCGCCCGCACAGATCGCGGCGATATCCACAACCGTGCCCAGAACGTTTGACATATGGGTGATGGCGATCAGTTTGGTGCGCGGCCCGATGGCATCCAGCACGGCTTGCGGATCCAGATCGCCCTGCGCATCAACCTCGACCCATTTCAGCACAACCCCTTGGCGTTCGCGCAAAAAGTGCCAAGGCACGATGTTGGCGTGATGTTCCATCACCGACAGCACGATCTCGTCGCCGGGCTGCAGGCGGGGCGCGGCCCAGCCGTAAGAGACCAGGTTGATCCCCTCGGTTGCACCGCTGGTGAACACGATGGTATCCGCGTCCGGCGCATTCAAAAAGCGCGCGATGATGCCGCGCACCGCCTCGTAATTGTCGGTCGCGGTGTTCGAAAGCCAATGCAGGCCCCGGTGAACGTTGGCGTATTCCTGCTCGTAAGCGTGGCTCATCGCGTCAATCACCACGCGCGGTTTCTGCGCAGACGCACCATTGTCTAAGTAAACCAATGGCTTGCCATTCACCTTGCGGGACAGGATCGGAAAGTCGGCGCGAACGGAGTCTACGTTGTACATTTGTGCAGCCTATAGCGACGAGACGTATGGAACGAGCGCGATGCCAATCAAAAGCAAGACGCCGGCGAGGATGGGCAAGACAGCAAACGCGGACCTGAACCCGTGTAATTCAGCGATGAACGAGACAAGCGCCCAGGTGGAGATAACCAGAACGAACAAGGCGACCGGCCCGGCAAGGGGCGGCAACAACAGCTGCACAAGGCTTTCGGCCAGCTGCAGCACAAGGGTCAGAAAATCCCACCAGGCGATCAGAATGAAGGCCTGATCAAGCCGCCCCTTGCCGCCAAAAAGCCTGCCCAAGCCGCTGATCATCCCGCCGACGATCAGCAGCCCGAGCGTCTCGGAAAATGCAACAGCAAGGGGCTGTGTCATCATCGCGTCCAGACCTGGATTACCGCTGTTGGGCAATTCGAGGCCCAGAACGGCGAGCATCAGGGCCGATAGAACCCCAGCGCAGCCAATCGCCATCAGGGCCACGGGCAGACCCGTGCCAAGCGCCATGATGCGGCGCGCGGCCCGCCTTGGGGCGGTCAGGCTTTCGACGACCAACAGTTTGATGAAACCGGCCTCAAGCACCATCGCTGCGCCCCGCCGCCACAAGGTTCGTGATCCAGAAGGCGATGAACAGACCGAAGGTCAGCGCGCCGACAAGGGAAAGCTGCGGACCGGTGCCAATCATCGCCGCCACGAGCCCGCTTAAAAGCACCAGCGGCGTGATGGTGACGAGGGCCCAGAACAGGGCCACGCGCGCGCCGTACCAATCGCCCTGCCCGCCCAAAACCCGGGCCACAAGGCCGCCGAGGGCCGCGAGCAGATACCACAGCGGGATCGTCGCCAAAAGCGCCAGCGCCCGCGCGAGAAGCTGCGGTGCGATCGGGATTTCAGGGTTCAAAGTGGTCGTACGGGCGGCCTGCGGCCACTGCGCGACAAAGCAGATCAGCAGGAAAACCACAAGAAAGGTGAACACGAACGGCTCAGAGCGCCCCCGCGCCAGATGGCGGCGCAAAACGGCGCGGGGCCGGCGCCAACTTTCGACGATGTCGCTGACAACGGACAAGAAAAGACCCCTATTTCGTGTGCCGCGCCAGCCAGTTGCGCAGGCGGGAGCGGACATCTTCGGCGATGGTTTCGTCGTCTATCTCGTCAATGGCTTCGGCCAGAAAGGCCTGAACCATCAGGCTTTGCGCCTCTTGCAGCGGCACCCCGCGCGAGCGCAGATAGTAAAGCGCTGTCTCGTCAATCGAACCGGAGGTAGATCCGTGGCTGCATTTCACGTCATCGGCGTAAATTTCCAGCTCTGGCTTCGCCAGAAACTGACTGTCATCATCCAGCAAAAGCGCTTGACTGATCTGATAACCGTCGGTCTTTTGCGCCGTGTTTTTGACCAAAATCTTGCCCTGAAACACCCCGACAGCACCGTTTTTCAGAACCTTTTTAAACACTTGCCGGCTTTCGCAGCGCTCTGCCCGATGGGTGATAAAGATGGTGTCATCGTGGTGAAAATCCCCGTCCCCCATCGACGCGCCGGCAATATGGGCCGAAGCGTCCGCACCGGCCAGATCGATCACGGCATCATTGCGGGTCATCCGGCCATTGGCGGTCACGGTAAAGCTTTTGAAATGGGCATGTGCGGCAAGGCGGGCGAAAATATGGGTGCAGGCGCGGCGGGCGTGGTCGCGGCCCTGCGTGCGGATGTGATGAAAGCGGGCGCTGTCGGCCAGATCAACTTCGGTCACGTTGTTGAAACGGGCGGCGGCCGGACCAGATTCCAGCAGGGTCATTTCGGCGCCGGGCTCTATCTTAATGCAATGGTGCAAGATCGCATCGGAAACCTCTGATTTATGGTTATAAATCAGGTGAACGGGCTTTGCGGCCTTACCCGTCACATGGATCATCACGCCGCTTGCGGCAAACGCGGTGTTCAGGGCCGCAAGCGGGCGCTCAACCGGGGACTGGCCATGCGCTTCAAGCGTGCCATAAAAATCACGCGCCCAATGGATATCGGTCCGCGCAATATCTTGTAAAAACTCAATTTTAAGGCCGTGCATCGTCAAAGTGTCCGAAGCTTCAACATCAAAAACCCCGTCGGTAAAGACGATCTTAAGCCGGTCAATCCCTTCAAAGGCGGCGGGTTCATCACCTGAATCGAAAAGCGCAGCCGGGACCGGAAGGGTGCTTGTCAGCGTCGCAGGGTCGGTATAGCGCCAGTATTCATCGCGTTTTGTGGGCAATCCCATGGCGTTAAGCCGCACGAGCGCCCGCCCCCGCGCTGGTGCAAGGCAGCCCGTCTGGTCCAAACTCAGATCGGCCAATCGCTCCGCCAAAGCCTGTTCTTTTGCCAGCGCCTTGCCCATCACGTCGCCTCGGCCAGCTGTTCTTCGGCCAGAAGATCGGCGTAACCGTTATGCTCCACCTCAAGCGCAAGCTCGGGCCCGCCGGTTTTGATGATGCGCCCAGCCGACATGATATGCACGACATCCGGTTTGATATGGTCCAAAAGCCGCTGATAATGCGTGATCACCAAAAAGGAGCGCCCCGCCCCGCGCAGTGCGTTCACGCCCTCGGCCACCAGCTTCATCGCATCCACGTCCAGCCCGGAATCGGTTTCATCAAGGATGCACATTTTCGGCTCTAACATGGCCATCTGCAGGATTTCATTGCGTTTTTTCTCACCGCCAGAAAAGCCGACATTGACCGGGCGCTTCAACATTTCCGCATCGATCTTCAGCGTCCTGGCCTTCTCGCGCACAACTTTCAGAAATTCGGCGGCCGACATTTCCTCTTGGCCCCGCGTTTTGCGCTGCGCGTTCACCGCGGTGCGCAAGAAGGTCATGTTGCCCACACCGGGAATTTCAACCGGGTATTGAAAGGCCAGAAAAAGCCCGGCCGCCGCGCGGTTTTCGGGCTCCATTTCCAGCAAATCAGCCCCGTCGAGCGTGGCCGAACCACCCGTCACGGTATATCCGTCGCGGCCCGACAGAACGTAGGACAGCGTCGATTTTCCCGACCCGTTCGGCCCCATGATCGCATGCACCTGCCCCGCGCCGATCTTCAGATCGACACCGCGCAGGATCACCTTGTCTTCTTCTTCAAGTTTGACGTGCAGGTTATTGATTTCAAGCATTATTTGTTCCTTACTCGGCGAGATTACCCGACCGAACCTTCGAGGGAGATGGCCACGAGACTTTGCGCCTCCATGGCGAATTCCATTGGCAAAGCTTGCAAGACTTCGCGGCAAAAGCCGTTCACCACCAGCGCCACAGCCTCTTCTTCGCTCATCCCGCGCGAGCGGCAATAGAACAGTTGATCGTCGCCCACCTTTGATGTCGTCGCCTCATGCTCCACCCGGCTGGAGGTGTTCTTGACCTCGATATAGGGCACGGTATGGGCGCCGCATTTATCGCCGATCAGCAGACTGTCGCATTGGGTATAATTGCGTGAATTCTTGGCCTTGGGGTGCATACTTACCAAACCGCGATAGGTGTTCTGCGCCCGGCCCGCCGAAATACCTTTGGATACGATCCGCGATTTGGTGTTCTTTCCCAGGTGGATCATCTTGGTGCCGGTATCGGCCTGCTGGGCGTTGTTGGCGATGGCAATCGAGTAAAATTCGCCCTGCGAGCCGTCACCGCGCAGGATGCAAGAGGGGTATTTCCAGGTGATCGCCGAGCCGGTTTCCACCTGCGTCCACATCACTTTGGCCCGGTCGCCCCGGCAATCGGCGCGTTTGGTGACAAAATTGTAAATCCCGCCCTTGCCGTTTTCATCGCCCGGATACCAGTTTTGCACCGTGGAGTATTTCACCTCGGCATCCTCCAGAATAACCAGTTCCACCACCGCCGCATGCAGCTGATGGGTGTCGCGTTTTGGCGCAGTGCAGCCTTCCAAGTAGCTGACATAGCTGCCTTTATCGGCAATGATCAGGGTGCGCTCGAACTGGCCGGTGTTTTCGGCATTGATGCGAAAATAGGTCGATAATTCCATCGGGCAGCGGGTGCCGGGCGGGATGTAGACGAAGGAACCATCGGTGAAAACAGCGCAGTTCAGGGTGGCGAAAAAGTTATCGGAGGGCGGCACGACAGAGCCGATGTATTGCTTGACCAACTCAGGATGCTCGCGGATCGCCTCTGAAATTGAGCAAAAGATTACCCCGGCCTTGGCCAGCTCTGCCTTGAACGTCGTGCCCACCGAAACGGAATCGAATACCGCGTCCACGGCCACGCGCCGCTCGCCTTCGGGCGCTTCAACACCTGCCAGAAGCGCTTGTTCTTTCAGCGGAATCCCCAGTTTGGCATAGGTCGCCAGCAGCTTCGGGTCCACCTCATCCAGCGACTTTGGTTTGACAGTCATGCTTTTGGGTTTGGCGTAGTAATACTGATCCTGATAGTCAATTTTAGGATAACTGATCATCGCCCAGCTCGGCTCTTCCATCTTCAGCCAGCGCCGATAAGCCGCCAAACGCCAGTCCAGCATCCATTCCGGCTCGTCATTCTTGCCCGAAATCAACCGCACGATGTCTTCGGACAGCCCTTTTGGGGCGTATTCCATCTCAATCTCGGTTTCCCAGCCGTATTTGTAGGTGCCGGACATGGCTTGAACGGTCTCAACCGTTTCCCGGTCGACCCCATCGCGCACTTCGGTTTCCAAAACGGTCATCTCGTCTTTCCTTCTTCACGTCATCCGCGCGCGGATGCGCTTGTATTCCCGGCCCCAGCTTTCGGCAAAGCGCAGGACGTCTTCTTTGTGCGTCGTGGGCCCGATCGAGATTCGGATGGCTTGCGCCGCCTGCTCCTCGCCAAATCCCATCGCTTTGAGCACCCGG
>JANNBM010000046.1:0-7960 GCA_031385445.1 Paracoccaceae bacterium
GGATTGCCCGATGGCATGGGAAGTGAAGCCGCGTTGCAGGAACGGTTGGTCGCGCATAAATACCGCTTTTCGCAAACTCTGCGCGATGCGTGCCAGCCGGATTTTAAGGCAGCAGCACTGGAATTGGTGAAGCGCCTTCGCACCGGTCCATACAGTGCCTTTGACGCTTCGGTTGCCGCGCGCATGATTTTTTCTTGTCTCGTCGATGCCGATTTCCGCGATACTGAAGCTTTTTATGGCGCCCTGGAGGGCTGCGACCGGCCGCGCAACTGGGCTTCACTTCTAGACATTCTGCCGACGCTTCGCAGAAAATTTGATGCGCATATGGCGGGCCTTCCCATGGACGGCGAATTGAACCAGACACGGACCGCAATTCTGGCTCATATCCGCGCCCAGTCCAACCAGCCGCCCGGCCTGTTCACGCTGACTGTACCGACCGGTGGTGGCAAAACACTCGCTTCGTTGGGATTTGCTTTGGACCATGCGGCGCATCATGGACATCGCCGGGTTATTTACGCCATCCCTTACACCTCGATCATTGACCAGACAGCGGCTCAGTTCCGCAGTCTCTTTGGTGACGAAGTGATGCTGGAGCATCACTCAGCAATCGACATCGAAAAAGGCCATCCTGAAGGCCGCGACAAGGCACGTCTGGCGATGGAAGATTGGGCCGCACCACTGGTGGTGACGACCAATGTCCAGCTGTTTGAGAGCCTGTTTGCGGCCCGTCCATCGCGCTGTCGAAAACTGCATAACATAGCGGGCAGTGTGATTGTGTTGGACGAGGCGCAGGTTCTGCCTCGGCCGCTGTTACTTCCAACATTGCGGATGATCGACACCTTGGCGCAGCAATACGGCTGCACCATTATTCTGTGCACGGCAACTCAACCAGCCTTTGACAGCCGTCAGTTGCCGGGCGGGGGTCTGCCCTTGGCGGGACGCGAACTGGCGCCAGATCCTGAAAGGTTGGCCAGCCGCTTGCGACGGGTAAGGATCGTCCAAGGGGAAGCGATGGATGATGCGGCCTTGATCACCGCCCTACGCCCGAACCCACAGTCCTTGGTTATCGTCAACAGCCGCAAACACGCGCTGGACCTTTACAAGCAAGCGACGGATGAGGGGTTGGAAGGGCTTGCTCATCTGACCACACGGCAATTCCCGGCCCACCGGCGGCGTATTCTGGATCAGGTAAAGCGCCGTTTGAATTCCGGGGAACCTTGCCGCCTGATCGCCACAAGTCTGGTCGAGGCCGGGGTTGATTTTGACTTCCCCATCGGCTGGCGCGCCGAGGCCGGGCTGGATTCAGTGGTGCAGGCTGCCGGTCGGGTGAACCGGGAGGGGAAGCGGACCTGGCAAGACAGCACGTTAACCGTGTTTGCCGCGCCAGACCACCCGCCCCCAGCCGAAGTGGCACAGCTGGCAAAAGCCATGCGCAGCACGGCGGCAAAATTCGACGATCTGCTGTCCCAAGATGCCATTCAGGATTGGTTCAACGAGGTCTATTGGACCAAGGGTAAGCAGCTGGACAAAAACCACATTCTTGAGAAATTGGTGTTTTCGGCACATGGCACGAATTTTGCTTTCCGGACAATTGCCGAGGTCTATCAGATGGTGGAAAGCGCCATGGTCCCGGTCATCATTCCGTTGGATGCCCCGGCAATTCAAGCTGTAGCGGAGTTGGGCATTGCGAAAGTCTCGTCGGGCAAACTCGCCCGCGTTCTTCAGTCCTTTACCGTTCAAGTTCCAATCAAAGCACGCGAAATCATGCGTGCCAACAAAAAGGGCAGCTTCTGGTGCGCTGATTTGCGGGGCGATCAGTTCTTCGTTCTGGATGACACATCACTCTACCATGATGAAACGGGCTTGCGTTGGGAGGATGCAGAGTTTTTGTCGGCCGACAATTCGATGATCTGACCACAACCTAAACCACAAAGTTCTTGCCAACATTCACCTCAAGGTTAAGCTGTTCCCATTCTGAGGTGTATGTATGACGTATGGTATTCGATTGGAGGTCTGGGGGCAGCATGGGCTGTTTACGCGGCCTGAGATGAAGGTTGAACGTGTTTCCTATGATGTGATGACGCCCTCTGCCGCGCGCGGAATACTTGAGGCGATTCATTGGAAGCCGGCGATTGTCTGGCGGATTGACCGCATTCATGTGCTGCACCCGATCCGGTTTCAGTCGATCCGCCGCAATGAAGTCGGGCACAAAGCCCCGGCGGGCAAGATCAAACAGGCGATGAACCGGGGCGATCTGGAAGGATTGCAACTTTTGGTCGATGACGACCGCCAGCAGCGCGCCTCAACCGTGCTGGTTGCACCGCGCTACGTGATCGAGGCGCATTTCGACCTGACACCCAAAGCCGGGGCCGAAGACAGCGTCGGCAAGCATCTGGACATTTTCAACCGCCGGGCCGAACGGGGGCAGTGTTTTCACCAACCTTGCCTTGGCACCCGAGAATTCGCTGCGCATTTCGAACTGATCCCCAACAGTGCCCCATTTCCCGATCGCGACGAGGCCACCCGGACGGCCGAACACGGTTTTGGTACGCCGCGCGATCTGGGGTTCATGTTGTGGGACATTGACCACGCCGCGGCAGGTCGCCCGTCGTTGTTCTTTCGCGCCTCCCTGCGTGACGGCGTGATGGAGGTTCCAGCCGCCGACAGCCCCGAGGTGCGCCGATGAGCTTACTTGCCGCCCTGACCCGCGCATACGACCGCCTGCCTGATGCACCGCCCTATGGGTTTTCGTCAGAAAAGATTGGTTTTTGTGTGGTGCTGAACCCGGACGGGTCGGTGGCGGATGTGAAGGATTTGCGGGACAGCGACAAAAAACGCAGTCCGCGCGTCACTTTTGTGCCGCAAGCGGTAAAACGTACTGCGGGCATTTCACCGAATTTTTTGTGGGACAAGTCGGCTTATGTGCTGGGCGTGACCGCAGGCGAAGGCAAACGCACTTTGGACGAACATGCAGCCTTTCGCGCCCGCCATCAGGAATGGTTGAACGGACAGGAAGACGAGGGCTTGGTGGCGCTAAGTCGTTTTCTGCAAGGTTGGACACCCGAGGCCTTTTGCGCCCCACTTTGGGTTGGTGACATGCGGGACCAGAACCTTGCGTTTGCGCTGGCCGATGAATACCGAGGTCGTTTCCTGCATGACCGTCCCGCCGCGCGTGAGGTATGGCAAGAAATCGGGGCTGCAAGTGCCTCTGAAACGCAAATCTGTCTGGTATCGGGCAATTCCGGCCCGGTCTCCCGTCTGCACCCTTCGATCAAAGGCGTATGGGGTGCGCAATCTTCGGGGGCAAGTTTGGTGTCCTTCAACCTCGACGCCTTTACGTCTTACGGCCACGACCAAGGCGACAATGCCCCGGTGTCGGAAGCTGCAACTTTCGCCTACACCACCACGCTCAACCGGTTTCTGGAAAAGGACAGCGGCCACCGTATCCAGATTGGCGATGCGTCCACCGTGTTCTGGGCGGATAGTTCTGATGCGAACCTGGCCGAAGAAGCTGAGTCGTTTTTCGCGGCTTTTGTGGACCCCAAAGCCGAAGATGCCATGGCCACCAGCACCATCGGCGCGCGGCTGGAGGAAATTCGGAACGGCAGGCATTTGGCCGAAGTGGCCCCAAAGTTGAACGCCGGCGTGCGGTTTCATGTTCTGGGCCTTGCGCCCAATGCTGCGCGGTTGTCGGTGCGGTTTTACTGGGAAAGCGACTTTGGCCAGTTGACTGCCAACTATCAACGCTATTTGGCCGACACGGCGATTGACCCGGCCCCGCGCGACGGTTGGCCGCCGCTTTGGCGTTTTCTCGGTGAGTTCGTGCCAGGAAAGAGCATAGGCTTCCCCCGAAAGCGTTATGAAATTGAGAAAAAAGTATCGCCCAATCTGGCGGGCGACTGGATGCGGTCCATCCTGACTGGCGCGCCTTATCCCATGACCTTGCTGTCAAACACACTTATGCGGATTCGTTCGGACGGCGAAATCAACGCGCTTCGCGCAGCCGTCTTGAAATCTGTCCTGATCCGAAATCTGAACCAGGAGGTTCCTGTGGCGCTTGATCCAGCCAACATAAACAAGGGTTATGTCCTAGGGCGGCTCTTTGCCGTTTACGAAGAAGTGCAGCGTGCGGCGCTGGGGGGCAATGTGAATTCCACGATCAAGGACAAATTCTACGGCTCAGCCTCGGCCAGCCCGCAAAAGGTCTTTGCGGCACTCAGTTCCGGCGCGCAAAACCATTTTTCCAAGCTGAAAAAGCAAAGCCCCGGTCGCGCCGTAAACCTTGAAAAACTACTGATGTCGATTACTGACCTGATGCTGCCGGGAGATGACCCGATACCGGTTTCATTGGCCAGCAAAGAACAGGCCCTGTTCGGCATCGGTTATTACCACCAGCGCAGCGATTTCTTTCGCAAACAAGACGACATTGAACCCAAAGTGACGGAGTCTGCCCCATGACCATTCTTTCCCGCCGCCATGACTTCGTGTTGATTTTCGATGTGACCAACGGCAATCCGAACGGCGACCCGGACGCGGGCAATCTGCCCCGCATGGACCCAGAAACCAACCACGGGTTGGTGAGCGATGTAAGCCTGAAGCGGAAAATCCGCAATTATGTGGATCTTGCAAAGAGTGATCTTCCGCCCGACAATGACGCTCCATTGTCTGAAATTGGCCAGCGCTACGAAATCTTTGTAACCGAACGCGCCATTTTGGACCAAAAGCAGCGTCGTGCTTGGACCGCAAATGCTGTTAAGCCGGACTCGAAGGACGGCTACAAACGATTGCCCAAGAAGGATGCCGAAGCGCGAATGTTGACCGATTGGATGTGTGCAAACTTCTTCGATGTGCGAACCTTCGGAGCGGTCATGTCAACGGATGGTGCCAACTGTGGACAAGTGCGAGGACCTGTGCAATTGACCTTCGCAACCTCCGTTGAGCCTATCATGCCTGCTGAAGTCACTATTACGCGTATGGCGGCCACTAAGGAAGACGAGACCAAAGGCGACAACCGCACGATGGGCCGCAAACATATCGTTCCCTATGGGCTTTATATTGCGCATGGGTTCATTTCCGCAAAATTCGCGGAACGCACCGGGTTTTCCGAGGCTGACCTTGATTTGCTGTTCGAGGCATTGAAAAACATGTTCGAACATGACCGTTCCGCCGCGCGGGGCGAGATGACAACGCGCAGGCTGATCGCTTTCCGCCACGAAAATGCGCTTGGCAACGCCGCTGCGCATACCCTGTTTGATCGGGTGAAGGTGGGGCGGAATGTTGATGGTGACGTCCGTCCGCTTGATGACAAGGGACTTGGTAACCACCCCCCCGCCCGAAAATTCGCGGATTATGTGGTCACAATCGACCGCGAGGGCCTGCCCGCCGGCGTCGAAATCCTCGATCTGATCTGACCCATGCCTGCCGAGGCGGATCCAATCCCCATATCGGCGGTGCAGCACGCCGTCTATTGCCTGCGGCAGGCAGCGCTGATCCATCTGGAGCGGCTTTGGGCCGAAAACCGCTTTACTGCCGAAGGCAATGTCCTGCATGCCGTGGCAGACAAAGGCGGCAACCGGCGGGGGCGCGGGGTGAGGCGGGTAATGTCGCTGCCCTTGGCGTCGCAGCGGCTGAACCTGACCGGGGTGGCCGATCTTGTGGAATTCTCGCCGGTTCCGGGTGGCGAGCAGGCCTTTCCCGTGGAATACAAACGCGGCAAGCCGAAACTGCACCGCGCGGACGAGGTACAATTGTGCGCGCAGGCCCTGTGTCTGGAGGAAATGATCGGCCATCCCGTGCCCGATGGGGCGCTGTATTATGCCGAAACTCATCGGCGTGTGACGGTTCCGTTTGATCCTGATCTGCGCGCGTTGACAGAGGCGACGATCATCGCCTTGGCCTCGGTCTTCGCCTCAGGCCTCACCCCGGCACCTACTCCGCAAAAGTCGCGTTGCCGGAGCTGTTCGCTGCATGATCTGTGCCGACCGGAAACCTTTGCCCGCCCGGTAAAATCCTGGCGTGACCGAATGCTTGCGCAAGCGCTCGGCACGCCATGAAAAAGCTGCTCAACACCGTCTATGTCACCACCGAAGGCGCCGCCTTGAAAAAGGACGGCGAAAATCTGGTGGCCGAAGTGGAGGGGGTCGAAAAGGCCCGCGTTCCCCTGCATATGTTGGCTTCGGTCGTGGCCTTTGGCCCAATCCTGATTTCCCCTGCCTTGATCGGCATTTGCGCGGAACGCGGCATCACGATTGCCCTCCTTGACCGTGTCGGCCGCTTTCAGGCCCGCATCGAAGGGCCGGTGTCGGGCAATGTTCTCTTGCGCCGCGCCCAATACCGTCTGGCTGACAATGCCGAAGACCTTGTGCGGTCACTTGTCATTGGTAAAGTGGCCAACCAACGCGCTGTCATCCGCCGCGCTCTGCGCGATTACGGCGACGAGATGGACCCGACTGCCCGTTCTGCCCTTGAGACATCTACGGACCGCATGGCGCTGATCTTGCGCCGGGTGCAACTTGCCGATGTCACGATAGATGAGATGCGCGGATCAGAAGGCGAGGCAGCGAACCTGTACTTTTCGGTTTTCGACCATCTGATCCGCTCCCCTGATCCGGGCTTGCGCTGGACCGCCCGGTCCCGCCGCCCGCCGCTGGATCCGATCAACGCGCTTTTGTCGTTTCTTTACAAGATGTTGACCCATGATTGCCGTTCGGCCGCCGAGGCGGTTGGCCTTGATCCCGCCGTCGGTTTTCTGCACCGCGACCGCCCAGGACGTCCCAGCCTTGCCCTGGACCTGATGGAAGAATTGCGCGCGCCCTTGGTTGATCGCCTTGCCCTGTCCCTCGTCAACCGGCGTCAGCTGCGCGCCGGCGATTTCCGCCGCCTTGAAAGTGGCGCAGTCCTGCTGACCGATGATGCCCGCAAGTTGGTCCTGACCGCCTGGCAAGAGCGCAAGAAGGAAGAGCGTCTGCACCCGTTCCTTCAAGAAAAGGCGCCTTTCGGATTGGTGCCTTACCTGCAAGCGCAAATGCTCGCCCGCCACCTGCGCGGCGACATCGACGCCTATCCGCCATGGTTCTGGAGCTGAGATGCTGGTTGTGGTAACATATGACGTGAACACACTGGAGGAGGGCGGCAAGAAACGCTTGCGCCGCGTGGCCCGGGCCTGCGAAGATTACGGCCAGCGTGTGCAGTATTCGGTGTTCGAGATCGAGGTGGACCCCGGCCAATGGGCTACACTCAAGGCGCGGCTTGAAGGCACGATCAAGCCAGAGTTTGACAGCCTGCGCTACTACTACCTTGGCGCCAATTGGGAACGAAAGGTCGAACACGTGGGCGCGAAACCCGCTGCTGACCTGAACGGGACGCTGATTGTCTAAGTTTGCGAACACCTATGGTGCCCAAAATCCCCGCCGGGTTCGCATGGGACATAGCTCTTTGATATTGTTTATTCTTTTCCATGCCGGCCGGTGACAAGGCCGGCTTGACGTGGCGCCGCCTTGCCGTTCGCAGATCAGAACCGCTTTTCCTTTGGATTCAAACATCTTACCCTACCGTCAGTCGCCCCCTTCGCGGGGGCGTGGATCGAAACGCTTATCGTGTCGCAACAGCACTTCAGGTTCCCCGTCGCCCCCTTCGCGGGGGCGTGGATCGAAACATTCTGATTCAGGCCAAAGACTTTACGACCGGCGGTGGGCCCCAAAGCCGGGGGGGGGGTCGGAAAACATAATGACGACGCTAGGGGGAAGGGCCCCCCCCGCGGCCCCGAGGTGCGTTTGTGGTTCCGGAAAGACGCCGCGTACATGCAGCGATACCGGAGGGGAGGCGAAGTGGCGGGACGCAGCCCGCCACTTGCAGCGACCTGATCAGGTGAACAGGAAATCCGCATTGCTGAAATCGCTTGCATCTTCATTGCGCACGAGAATTTCCGAGATGCCAAAGGCGATGCGGACGTCATCGCCGA
>JANNBM010000049.1:0-20308 GCA_031385445.1 Paracoccaceae bacterium
GACGCCGCTTTGCCCCTTGCGTAATACCCCGTCACGCCAAGGCTGACGCTTTGGATTGCATCGCGCGGTGGTAGCTCAGTTGGTTAGAGTACCGGCCTGTCACGCCGGGGGTCGCGGGTTCGAGCCCCGTCCACCGCGCCACGCAATCCCAAAGTCCGCCAGGGACGATACCGCGCGGTGGTAGCTCAGTTGGTTAGAGTACCGGCCTGTCACGCCGGGGGTCGCGGGTTCGAGCCCCGTCCACCGCGCCATTTCCTTTGTTGAACGTCTGGAATTCGCCGATCCTTGCGGCCAGCCCGCCGGCGCCAGCAGCCCAAAATTTTCGCAGAAAATTTGTTCGCTTTTTATAGGGTTGCACGATAGCGGATATGACCGTCGCTGGGGGCCAATTGGTCATACAGCGCGCGGGCGGCGGTGTTTGTCTGTTCCGTCATCCAGTAAATCCGGTGCCACCCATGGGAGCGCGCGAGCGATTTCAGATCGTCGATCAAGCTGCGCCCAATACCTTGGCCGCGCAGTTCGGGCATCACGAACAGGTCTTCCAGATAGCAGTCGTCGCCCAGAACCCAAGATGAGGCGTGATGCTGATACAGGGCAAAACCGACGACGACGCCCTGCATCCATGCCAGCCGAAGCGCCAGGGGGCTGCCGGGTGCCATGATCCGCGCCCAGGTGCCGCTGGTCACCTCTGGCGGCAGGTCCATCGCGTAAAAGGCCAGATATCCGGCCCAAAGGCGGCGAAAGGCGGCCTCGTCGCGCAAGGTCGCATCGTGGATCGTCAGGCTCATGTCAGGCGCGCCAAAATCCGCGCCCAGGACCGGATGCCTTTGTGAAAGCTCTCCAGATCATACTTTTCGTTCGGCGAGTGGATTTGATCGTCGTCGCGGGCAAAGCCGATCAGCATCGCGTCCATGCCCAGAACCGTCTTGAACAACCCCGCAATAGGGATTGAGCCGCCGCTGCCGACATAAACGCCGGGTTGGCCCCATTCCTCGCCGAGCGCGGTGCGGGCGGCTTCAAAGGCGGGGTTGCTGATCGGCATGACGCTGGCAGGTGCGCCGCCGTCCATGTGAAATTCGGCGCTGCAATCGGCGGGAAGCTGATCGGTGACCCAAGTGCGGAAATGGGCGCGGATGGCGGCGGGGTCTTGATCGCCGACAAGGCGGAACGAGATTTTGGCATGCGCCTCAGCGGGCAGAACGGTTTTGAAACCGTCGCCGGTGTAACCGCCCCAGATGCCGTTCACTTCGGCCGTCGGGCGCGACCAGACCATTTCAAGCGGCGTGCGGTCCTGCTCGCCCGAGGGGATGGACAGGCCGACATCGCCAAGGAATTTGGCGTGATCGAAGGACAGCGATTGCCACTGCGCGCGGATCGCTTCGGGCAACTCCGTAACGCCGTCATAAAAGCCCGGAATTGTGACGCGTCCCTTGTCGTCGTGCATGTTGGCAAGGATGCGGTTCAAAACGCGGATCGGGTTCATGGCCAGACCGCCAAACATGCCCGAATGCAGGTCCATCCTGGCGGCGTGGATAGTGAGCTCTTCGGCAACAAGACCGCGCAGCATCGTGGTGATGGCGGGAATATGATCTTCGTGCAGGCCCGTATCGCAGATCAGGGCGATGTCGGCGGTCAGCTCGGCCGCGTTTTGTTGCATAAAGGGCACGAGAGAGGGCGAGCCGGATTCCTCTTCGCCTTCCAAAAAGATCGTCAGGCGGCCGGGCAAGGTGCCGTGAACGGCTTTCCAGGCGCGGCAGGCTTCCAAAAAGGTCATCAACTGTCCCTTGTCGTCGGACGAGCCGCGTGCGCGGATGACGCGGCCTTTGGGGGTGTGCTGAAGCTCGGGATCAAAGGGGTCGCGGTCCCAAAGGGACAGGGGATCAACAGGTTGCACGTCATAGTGGCCGTAAAACAGCAGGTGCTTGTCGCCCGCGCCGCCATGCCCCACAACCATCGGATGGCCTGTCGTGGCGCGCGAAGCCGCATCAAACCCCAGCGTTTTCAAATCTGCCGCCAGCCAGTCCGCCGCCCGCGCGCAATCGGGTTTGAAGGCCGGATCGGTCGAGATGGAGGGGATGCGCAGCAGGTCCATCAGACGGTCAAGCGCCTGCGGCAGATCGAGATCGATACGGGCAAGGACAGCATCAAGCGAGGCGGACATGGCGGCTCCTGTGGCAAAGCCGGATCGGCTCACGGCAAGTTCAAGCTTAGGCACAGTGCGGGGGGCTGTCCAGCGCGCGCCACTTGCGGTAGAACGCGGCAAATTCATCATGGAGCGTGCAGATATGCGGGTTTTGGGTTTGGCGGCGGCGGTATTTGCGGGTTTGGCAGGGGCGGTTCTGGCCGAGGTGCCGAGCGAAGTGACGACAATTGGCGGCGCGAAGGTGACCTTTTACGTTCAGCCGTTTCTGGACGACACAGAACTGAGCACGCTGCGGCTTGTCGCAACGCAAGAGCAGGCGCTGCGGCTGTTTGTTCCGACCAATTCCGGCTATGCCGCGATTGCGCTGTCGCCGGAGGATGGCTTCATCAAGGGCGGCAAACCGGCAGCATCGGCCTCGGCCATCGCCGAGATGCCCGATGCGGCGAGCGCGGCCGCCAAGGCGCTGGAGATTTGCAACGCGGCCCGCAAAGGGCCGTCCGATTGCGTGATCGTCATGGAAATCAGCCCGCCGAAATAAGCGCTGTTTCGGGCCATGGCGGCGGCGGCAAACCTTGCCTTTGCCTTTTTGCGGGATTGCCCCAAATCAGCGGCTGAAGACAGGTTTTGGTTTTGCGGGGCGGGCTTGACCCGCAGGGGAATGTGATGAATTTTGATATGGTCCTGGACGCGGCGCTGGCCCAATTGCACGAGGAAGGGCGTTATCGCACCTTTATCGACATTGAACGTCAGCGCGGCGATTTTCCGCGCGCCAGCTGGCAAAAGCCGGATGGATCGCAGGCCCCGATCACGGTGTGGTGCGGCAATGATTATCTGGGGATGGGGCAGCATCCCGTTGTCTTGCAGGCCATGCAGGACGCCATGCAGTCGGCGGGTGCGGGATCAGGCGGCACGCGCAACATTTCGGGCACCACGCGCTATCACCGCGCGCTGGAGGCGGAGTTGGCCGATTTGCACGGCAAAGAAGCCGCGCTTTTGTTCACCTCGGCCTATGTTGCCAATGATGCCACCCTGTCGACATTGCCAAAGCTTTTTCCCGGTCTGATCATCTATTCTGACGCGCTGAACCATGCCTCGATGATCGAGGGCGTGCGGCGCAATGGCGGGGCCAAGCGGATTTTCCGGCACAACGACCCGGCCCATCTGCGCGCCTTGCTGGAAGCGGACGATCCGGCGCTGCCCAAATTGATCGCGTTTGAATCGATCTATTCGATGGACGGGGATTTCGGCCCGATCAAGCAGATGTGCGATCTGGCGGAAGAGTTCGGCGCGCTCAGCTATATCGACGAGGTGCATGCCGTGGGCATGTACGGCGCGCGCGGTGCGGGTGTGGCCGAGCGCGATGGCCAGATGCACCGCATCGATATCATCAATGGCACGCTTGCCAAAGCTTACGGCGTCTTTGGCGGTTACATCGCGGCTTCGGCCCGGATGGTCGATGCGATTCGCTCTTTTGCGCCGGGTTTCATCTTTACCAGCTCGCTTCCGCCCGCAGTGGCGGCGGGGGCGGCGGCTTCGGTGCGGTTTTTGAAAACGGCCCAGCATTTGCGCGATGCGCAGCAGCTGAATGCCCGAATTTTGAAGATGCGGCTGAAGGCGCTGGGCCTGCCGATCCTTGATCATGGCAGCCATATTGTGCCCGTGCATGTCGGCAATCCGGTGCATTGCAAAACGCTGTCTGACATGTTGCTGGAATCGCATGGTATTTACGCCCAGCCGATCAATTTCCCGACCGTTCCGCGCGGCACCGAGCGGCTACGGTTCACGCCCTCGCCGCTGCATGGGCCAGCGGAAATTGAGGCTTTGGTTTCGGCGATGGACGCGCTCTGGCGGGACTGTGCGCTGAATCGCGCCGAGGCTTCGGCTTGAACCAAAAGCGGTTAAAAAATACCTTGCCGCCGCTTGGGTAATCTACAATAGGATCACGAAAAGGTCATGTGGGGACGCAATCGATTCCCTTGGGGCAGTGATGAGGCAAAGCGCATGATGGGGCGGTGGGGAAAAACCACACTGCAAGAAGAGCCAAAGCCAAAAGGCTTTGACGACTTCGACATGCGCCTTGGCGATCTGATGCGCGGCGAACGCGCCACACTTGGAAAATCGCTGCTGGATGTTCAACGCGAGCTGAAAATCAAGGCCACCTATATCGCCGCGATCGAAAACGGCGATGTCGCGGCCTTTGAAACCCCCGGTTTTATTGCGGGCTATGTGCGGTCTTATGCCCGGTATCTGGGGATGGAGCCGGAGGCGACCTTTGCCCGGTTCTGCACCGAAAGCGGTTTTCAGGTGGCGCATGGCATGTCGGCGGCGGCGTCCACCGCGTCGATGGTGGCGCAGCGCGCCCGCACCTCGGGGCTGGACAAAGGCGATCCCTTCAGCAATCCGAACGCCAGCTTTGTGCCCCGCGCCGAAAGCGCCTTTGCCCGGATCGAACCGGGGGCTGTTGGTTCGGTTTCGGTTCTGGTCGCGCTGTTGGCCGGGATCGGATATGGCGGCTGGTGGGTGGTGCAAGAGGTGCAGCGCGTGCAGCTTGCTCCGGTCAACGAAGCCCCGGCTGTGGTTGCGGAAATTGACCCGCTTGGCAATGTGGACGGGCAGGCGACGAGTCTGCGCTCGGCCCCCGATCAGGTGGCGGATGCTGGCACGCCGGTGGTGTCGGGATTCTCCGCCGATCCGTTGGAGCTGTACCGTCCCGAAGCCTTGGAAGTGCCGGTGATGACGGCGCGCGATGGGCCGATTTCGGCGATTGATACCCGGCTGAACGGCGCTTTGGCGCAAAATGGCGCGGCTGACGAGGCGGGCACGACGGATGCCGTCGCGGCGAGCGATGAGATTCAGGTTCTGGCGGAATCCAAAGGGGTCGAGATTATGGCCGTGCGCCCGTCCTGGGTTCGGGTTTCGGCGCTGGACGGTACGGTGATTTTCGAAAAGATCCTCGATGCGGGTGAGACATATTCGGTGCCGCCGCTGGCGCAGGCCCCCATCCTGCGGTCGGGCAATTCCGGCTCGGTCTACTTTGTGGTCGATGGCAAGCTGATCGGCCCCGCAGCCCCCGGCGCACAGGTGGTCAAGAACGTGAACTTGCAGGCGGCCTCTTTGCTGTCCACCTATGCGCCTGCCGATCTGGCCGCTGATGCCGATCTGGCAAATTTCGATACCGCGTCGGAGACGACGCAGGTTTCAGAACAGCCTTTGGGCTCTGAATAATCCGGCAATTGCGCTTGGCCCCGGCTCGCCCTATCTAAGGGGGCAGAGCAATGAGGTCCGACATGAGCCATAATCCCATCCGTCCCTGGCGCAACATCGACCGCAGGGTGTCGCGGCAAATCCGGGTTGGCAAGGTGCTGGTGGGCGGCGATGCGCCGATCTCGGTGCAGACCATGACCAACACCCTGACCACCGACGTCAAGGCCACGATCGAGCAGATCCAGCGCTGCGCGGTTGCAGGGGCGGATATCGTGCGGGTGTCGACGCCCGATCAGGACAGCACGCGCGCCCTGCGCGAGATCGTGGCGGAAAGCCCGGTGCCGATCGTCGCCGACATCCATTTCCATTATAAACGCGCGATCGAGGCGGCCGAGGCGGGCGCGGCGTGCCTGCGCATCAACCCCGGCAATATCGGCGATGCAAAGCGAGTGGCCGAGGTGGTGCGCGCCGCCAAGGATCACGGCTGTTCGATCCGCATCGGGGTGAATGCCGGATCGCTGGAGCGGCACCTGCTGGAACACTACGGCGAGCCTTGCCCCGATGCGATGGTGCAATCGGGGCTGGACCATATCAAGCTGCTGCAGGACAACGATTTTCACGAATTCAAGATTTCGGTGAAGGCGTCCGATGTGTTCATGGCCGCCGCGGCCTATCAGCAGCTGGCGGGCGTCACCGACGCACCGATTCATCTGGGCATCACCGAGGCGGGGGGGCTGGTGTCTGGCACGGTGAAATCGGCCATTGGCCTTGGATCGCTGCTTTGGTTCGGGATCGGCGACACGATCCGGGTTTCGCTGTCGGCCGATCCGGTCGAGGAGGTGAAGGTTGGCTTCGAAATCCTCAAATCGCTGGGCCTGCGGCACCGGGGGGTGACGATCATTTCCTGCCCCTCCTGCGCGCGGCAGGGCTTTGACGTGATCAAGACGGTGACGGCACTGGAGGACCGGCTGGCGCATATCACCACCTCGCTCAGCCTGTCGATCATCGGCTGCGTGGTGAACGGGCCGGGCGAGGCTTTGATGACCGATATCGGCTTTACCGGCGGCGGGGCGGGGTCGGGGATGGTGTATCTGGCGGGCAAGCAAAGCCACAAGCTGGGCAATGACAAGATGGTCGATCACATTGTTGATCTGGTCGAGAAAAAGGCAGCCGAGATCGAAGCGCGCGAGGCGGCAGAGGCCGCAGAATGAGCGGACGGCATCCGGCGATTGCGCATTGGAGCGCGGTTGAGGGGCAGGATCCGGGCAATTTTCAGGGCACAAACGAGCCGATGAGTCTTGGCGCGCCACTGGCCGCGCATCTGGGGCTGAAGAGCATCGGCATCCACCACATGCGCCTGCTGCCGGGGCGGCGCACGTCTTTGCCGCATGCAGAAAGCCTTGAGGAAGAGTTCGTTTATGTGATCACGGGGACGCCGGATGTCTGGCTGGACGGTGTGTTACATCGCCTTGGTCCGGGGGATGCCGTGGGGTTTCCGGCGGGCACGGGCCTGGCCCATAGTTTTTTGAACAACACAGAGGCGGATGTGACGCTGCTGGTGGTGGGAAATGCCGATATTGCGGGGAACCGGATCGTTTATCCGGTCAACCAAGAACGCAAAGCGTGGCGCACGGATTGGTGGGGCGATGCGCCGCAGCGCCAACTGGGCCCGCACGACGGGATAAGCGATCAGCAGCGGGCGCGGCGCGGCACGCCGGGTGAATAAAAAGCGGGGGCACGCCCCGCCAAAGATCACGTCGCGGGCGATGCCGGCTTTGCCCCCCCCCCTTGGGATATTACCATCTGACCATAGAGGGGGACGAAGGGGGCGGGGTTCAGCTGCGTTCGTCTGCCACTATCTGCTGCATGCCGTCCAACGGCACATAACCGCGCAGCATCTGGCCGCCGATGACGAAAGTTGGCGTGCCGGAGATGGCCATAATTTTGGCGAGGGCGTGGTTGGCGGCGATGACATTGCTCACGTCGTCGCTGGCCATGCGGGCGAGGATCGCTTGGGCGTCGAGGTTCAGATCGCTAGCCAGCCGCGTCAGGGTTTCATCATTGATCTCGCCGCGCAGGTCCATCAGGGCGTCATGGACGGACTTGTAGGCATCCGCGCCGGCAAGTTGTTGCACCGCGATGGCAAAGCGCGACGCCGTCACCGATTCCTCCCCAAGAATCGGGAACTCTTTAAGAATAAAGCGGATATTGCCATCGGCGTTGACCAGTTCTTCGACTTCGGTGAAGGCCTTTTTGCAATAGCCGCAGCGGTAATCCATGAATTCGACCACCGTAATATCGCCGTTCGGATTGCCGCCGACCCAAGAGACGCCATCATCAAAAATCGCGGCGGCATTGGCGGCGACAAGCTCAAGATCGGTTGCAACTTCATCCGCGGCCTGACGGTCTTGCAAGATGGTCATGGCTTCGACGATCACCTCGGGGTTTTCCACCAGATAGGCGCGCACGGCATCGCCAAAGGCGGCCTTTTCGGCGTCGGTCATGTCGGTCAGCCCTTCGGCGCCGGCCGGGGCGGCAAGGGCAAGGCATAGGCCGAGGGCGGTCAGGGAAATGCGCATGGGGAACCTTGTGGATGGGCCGGGCTTGACCTTCGCCGCCGGACGGGGGTTATGTGGGGGCAGATCATAGAGGCAGGCATGAAGAGTTCAAGGCGGGGGCAGGTTGATCCCTTTATTGTGATGGATATGGTCGAAGCCGCTCGGGCGCTGGAGGCGGCGGGGCGGCGGATCGTTCATATGGAGGTGGGCCAGCCCGGCACCGGCGCGCCATTGCTGGCGCGGCAAGCGGCGGCGGCGGCGATGGCGCAGTCCTCGCTGGGCTATACGGTGGCGCTGGGCCTGCCAGAGCTGCGCCGGGGGATCGCAGACCTGTACCGGCGCTGGTACGGTGTTGATCTGAACCCGGACCGGGTGATTGTCACCTCCGGCTCGTCGGGGGCGTTCTTGCTGGCCTTTACCGCGCTTTTTGAGGCGGGGGACAGGGTGGGCCTGGGCGAGCCCGGCTATCCCAGTTACCGGCAGATATTGAAGGCGCTGTCGCTGGAGCCTGTGGGGATAAGGACAACGGATGAAAACCGTTTGCAGCCGGTGCCGGGCGATCTGGAGGGGGTTGATCTGCAGGGGTTGATCGTCGCCTCGCCCGGAAATCCGACGGGCACGATGCTGAACCGCGCGGATCTCGCCGCGTTGATGGATCATGCGGCGGCGCGCGGGATCAGCTTTGTTTCGGACGAGATTTACCACGGGCTGCACTATGGCGGGCGGGCCGTTTCGGCGCTGGAAATCAGCGACGAGGTCTATGTGATCAACTCGTTTTCCAAGTATTTCGCCATGACCGGCTGGCGCGTCGGCTGGATGGTGGTGCCCGAGGCGCATGTGCGCACGGTGGAGCGGCTGGCGCAGAACATGTTCATCTGCGCGCCGCATATCGCGCAGGTGGCGGCGCTGGCGGCGCTGGATGCGGGCGCGCAGATGGAGGCGAACCGGGCGGTTTATGCGCAAAACCGGCAGTTGATGATCGAAGGGCTCGCATCGGCGGGTTTTGGCAGGTTCGCGCCGCCGGATGGGGCGTTTTACATCTATGCGGATGTGTCGGACCTGACGCAGGACAGTCTGGCCTTTGCCAAAGAGCTGTTGCACGGCGCGGGGGTGGCAGTGACGCCGGGCCTGGATTTCGATCCGGTGCGCGGGGCGCGGACATTGCGGTTTTCCTACGCGCGGCGGACGGCGGATATTGTGGAAGGGTTGTCACGGCTTGGCAGCTTTATGGCGGGGCGCGGATGAGGCGGATTGGGGCTTCCGGCGAGGATATCTGGACCGCATTGAAGGCGATCAGCGCGGCGATGGTTATCGGGCTTTTCGGGGCGGCGCAGGCGCAGGAGTTGACGGGGCTGGCGCGGGTGGATGCGGCCGGCTCGGCGATTTATGATGACGGCACGGCGCTGGTGGCCGATTTCGCGATGAGCCAGCCGGTGCCTTGGCGGGTGCGGGTATTGGACGGACCGCCGCGATTGATCCTGGATATGCGCGAGGCGGATTGGTCGGGGCTGGCGGGCCTGCGCCAGACATCTCAGCATGTGACAGGGCTGCGGGCCGGGCCGTTCCGAGCGGGCTGGTCGCGGTTGGTGATGCAGCTGGACGGGCCGATGTTGGTGGACAGCGCGGGCATGGCAACCGGCGATGCGGTGCGGCTGACATTGCGTTTGCGACCGGCTGCGCAGGCGGAATTTGCGGTCAAGGCGGCGCTGCCCGAGCCTGTGGACTGGGCCCTGCCGAAGGCGGCGGACCTTCCCGTTCTGCCGAAAAGCGGCGATGGACCGCTGGTCATCATGCTTGATCCGGGGCATGGCGGCCTTGATCCGGGGGCCGAGAGGGGCGGGCTGAAAGAGGCCGATCTGGTGCTGACCTTTGCGCGCGAGTTGAAGGAATTGTTGCTGCGCGAGGGCGGTTTCGAGGTAGTGCTGACGCGGGAAACTGACAGTTTTGTGCCCTTGGAAGAGCGATCGACGTTGGCGCGGGCGGCGGGTGCGTCGGTGTTCATTTCCTTGCACGCCGACGCTTTGGCCGAAGGCGAGGCGGTGGGAGCGACGATCTATTCGCTGTCCGAAGATGCCAGCGACGAGGCAGCGCGCGCGCTGGCCGAACGGCATGACCGCGACGATCTGCTGGCGGGAATAGATCTTAGCGCGGCGGATGATCAGGTGGCGACGGTGCTGATGGATATGGCGCGCACCAAGACGGCGCCGCGCATCGCGCGTCTGTCGGCGCAGCTGGAGACGGCAATCAAGGCGGCGGGGCTGAAAATGCACCGCGAGGCGCAGCAAAAGGCGGATTTTTCGGTGCTCAAATCACCTGACATCCCGTCTGTGCTGTTGGAGCTTGGATTTTTGTCGTCAGAGCGGGACCGCAAACGCCTGAGCGACCCTGAATGGCGGGCAAAAATGGCCGCTGCCGTGCGGCAGGCGCTGCTGGCATGGGAGGCTGAGGACAAGGCGATTTCGGGGCTGCAGCAGAACTAGGGCGTCAATTTCGCCCAAAGCGGTCAAAGCAAGGATTGGTGTTTTGACCTTGCCCAAAACGCAGCCTATACAGCGGCCAAAGGGTGCCATTGGGTGGGGGCTGCGTGCTGCGTTTTGTCGGATCATTCTTCGGTGGCCTGTTCACCATGCTGACCATGGGCATCCTTTCCGTCGCCCTGACCATCGGCGGCATTTTCTATCTTTACGCCAATGACCTGCCCAGCCATGAGCGGCTTGCCCAATATACCCCCCCCACCATCAGCCGGATTTACAACGGCGAGGGGCATATAATCGACGAATTCGCGCAGGAACGCCGGCTGTTCGTGCCGATCGACGACATTCCCGAGCTGGTGAAAGAGGCGTTCATCAGCGCCGAGGACAAGCATTTTTACACGCATAAAGGCTATGATGTGGTGGGTATGCTTGGCGCGTTTCGCGATGCCATCCTGTCGCGCGGCAAGAATGTGCGCGGGGCTTCGACGATCACGCAGCAGGTGATGAAAAACTTCCTGTTGTCGGGGGACAGGACCGGCGAGCGCAAGATCAAGGAGATCATCCTTGCAAGCCGGCTGGAAGAGACGTTGAGCAAGGACAAGATCCTTGAGCTTTACATGAACGAGATCTTTTTGGGGCAGAACTCTTATGGGGTGGCGGCGGCCTCGCAGACCTATTTCAACAAGTCGCTGGACGAGCTGGCACCCAATGAGGCGGCGATGCTGGCCTCTTTGCCCAAGGCGCCGGGCGAATTTCACCCCGTGCGCGGCAAAGAACGCTTGTTGGAGCGGCGCAATTATGTGCTGAACGAGATGTTCCAGAACGGCTATCTGGACGAGGCCACGTTCAATTCTGAACGCGATAAGCCACTGCTTTCAGTGCAAAATGGCGACTATGAGGCGTTCAGGAATGCCCTGCCGCCGCGCGATTATTTCACCGATGAAATCCGCCGCCAGCTGTCGGGCTCGTTTGGCGAAGAGGAGTTCTTTGGCGGCGGTCTGGCCATTCGTGCCACGGTTCAACCGGACCTGCAAACCATGGCGGCGCAGGCGCTGCGCAATGGTCTGGAAAAATATGACCGCGCGCAAGGCGTCTGGCGCGGCACGGGGCGCAAAATGTCGGCCGAGGCGATGGCCGATTGGCGCACCGCGCTTGTGGCCGAGGAAAACCTGCCGCGCGATGTGACGGGGTGGCGGGCGGCTGTGGTGCTGGAGCTGGGCGATGACACGGCGACGGTGGGCATCGAGCTGGAGCCGGACCTTGGCACCATTCCGGCCGATGATGTCAACTGGGCGCGCAAACGCAATGACGACGGCTCGCTTGGCAAAAAGGCCAAGGTTCCGGCGGATCTGGTCACTGTCGGCGATATCGTGATGGTGCGGGCGGTGACGTCGGACGAGGACGGATCGTTCCTGCGCTGGTCGCTGCGCCAGGTGCCCGAAGTGCAGGGCGGGTTCATGGCGATGGACGTGAACACCGGCCGGGTTTTCGCCATGCAGGGCGGCTTTTCCTATATGGATTCGGTGTTCAACCGCGCCACGCAAGCGACGCGTCAGCCCGGATCGTCGTTCAAACCCTTTGTCTATGCCGCCGCGCTCGATTCCGGGTTTACCCCCGCCACCATCGTCGTGGACGCCCCGATTGAAATTGATACCCCGCAGGGCCTTTGGACGCCCAAGAACGCGTCGAACAAGTTCTATGGGCCGACGCCGATGCGCACCGGGATTGAACAGTCGCGCAACCTGATGACGGTTCGGATTGCACAAGAGATTGGCATGGAAACCGTGGCCGGATATGCCGAGCGCTTCGGGGTCTATGACAAGATGGATCCGTTTCTTGCCAATGCCTTGGGCGCGCAGGAAACCACTTTGTTCAAGATGGTTGCGGCCTATGCGATGTTCGCCAATGGCGGCGAGCGGGTAGAGCCGACGCTGGTGGACCGGGTTCAGGACCGCTATGGCGCGACGGTTTACCGGCACGATCAGCGGGTTTGCGAGGATTGCACCGACACGGTCTGGGCCGATGGCGAGGGCCCGCAGATCAAGGCGGACCGCGAGCGGGTGATGGACGCAATCACCGCCTATCAGCTGACCTCGATGCTGCAAGGCGTGGTGCAGCGCGGGTCTGCGGCGGGGCTGAACCTGCCTGTGCCAATTGCGGGAAAGACGGGCACCACCAACGATGCCAAGGATGTGTGGTTCATCGGCTATTCTTCGAACATCGTGGCGGGCTGTTACATGGGGTTTGACCAGCCGCGCAGCCTTGGCGAAAATGCCTTTGGCGGAACGCTGTGCGTGCCGGTGTTTCAGGCATTTATGACAGAGGCGATCAAAAAGTATGGCGGCTCTGATTTCACTCTGCCGCCGGGCGGGTATTTCCTGAGCATCGACCGCTTTACCGGCGCGCGGCTGCCAGATGACGCCTCTGGCGAAAACGTGGTGCGCGAGTATTTCCGTGACGGTGAAGAGCCGGTCTTTGGGCTGGCGGCGCTGATTGACGGTGGCTTTGCCATGGGATCGAACCTGCCCCTCTTTGCCGAGGGCGAGGTGGATGGCGGACTTGGCTCGGATACGGTTGTCACGTCGGATGGGTCCACCAAGAAAGTGCCGAAAAAGGCCGATTTCGGCACGCTTAGTTCGGGCGGTTTGTACTAGGCGCGCTTGCCCGCGCGCGCCGGCTTCGCTATCACCCAGCACCTGACAGACCAAAAAGGGCCGCCCGATGCGCGCTGAGACACTGAACCATATCGAGTTGATCGAAAAGACGCTGAAGCTTCTGGGCCAGCGGCTGGATTGGGAAACCGCGCCGCACCGGCTGGAAGAGTTCGAGGCGTTGATCGAGGATCCCTCGCTTTGGAACGACCCGGCCAAGGCGCAAAAGCTGATGAAGGACCGTCAGGCCCTGATGGATGCGATGGGCAATTACCGGTTTCTGGCGAGCGGGCTGAAAGACAACACCGAGTTGATCGAACTGGGCGAGATGGAAGCCGACGCCGAGATCGTCACCGAAGCAGAAGCGAGCCTGAAGGCGCTGGTCGAGGTTGCGCGCCAAAAAGAGCTGGAGGCGCTTCTGGACGGCGAGGCGGACGGCAACGACACTTTCCTTGAAATCAACGCGGGCGCGGGCGGCACCGAAAGCTGCGACTGGGCGTCGATATTGGCGCGGATGTATGTGCGCTGGGCCGAGAAAAAGGGCTATACCGTTGAAATGCAGTCCGAAACGGCGGGCGAAGAGGCGGGGATCCGATCGGTTTCCTACAAGATTTCGGGGCACAACGCCTATGGCTGGCTGAAATCGGAATCGGGCGTGCACCGGCTTGTGCGCATTTCGCCCTACGATTCGGCGGCGCGGCGGCACACGTCATTTTCCTCGGTCTGGGTCTATCCGGTGGTCGATGACAACATCGACATCGAGGTGCAGGACAAGGATATCCGTATCGACACCTACCGCTCGTCGGGCGCGGGAGGGCAGCATGTCAACAAGACGGATTCTGCCGTGCGCATCACCCACTTTCCAAGCGGAATCGTGGTGACGTCCAGTTTGAAATCGCAGCACCAGAACCGTGATATCGCGATGCAGGCGTTGAAATCGCGGCTTTATCAACAAGAGTTGGACAAGCGCAACGCGGCCATCCTTGAGGCGCACGAAAGCAAGGGCGATGCGGGCTGGGGCAACCAGATCCGGTCTTATGTTTTGCAGCCCTATCAGATGGTCAAGGATCTGCGCACCGGGGTGGAAACCAGCGACACAGGCGGCGTTCTGGACGGGGATCTGGACAAGTTCATGGCGGCCACCTTGGCGCTTGGCGTGTCGGGCAAGGGCCGCGAGGACGCCTGGGAAGAAGCATGATCCAGCTGGTCGCGACCTTGCCGCAGGATTATCAGGCGTTCAAAACCGCTGCGCAGTGGCAGGGGTTTGCCCTTCCCGAAGGCGGGCTGGAGCCGCCGGAAGTTCTGGACATGTTGACCGGGTGGGCCGAGCGGCTGCACAGCGCGCAGGGCTGGGGCACTTGGGTGGCGGTCAGCGGAGCCGAGGTTGTGGGCTCGCTGGCGGTCAAGAGCCCGGCGGTGGCGGGCGTTGTCGAGATTGGCTATGGCACGGCGCCAGCGCGGCGCGGGCGCGGCCATGCGGCAGCAGCGGTTCTAGCGCTTTTGCCGGTTTTGCGGGCGCATGGCGTCACGCAGGTGACGGCGGAAACTGCGATTGCCAACCCGGCCTCAGGCCGCGTGATGCAAAAGGCCGGTTTCGTGGTGGCGGGGCACCGGCACGACGACGAAGACGGCGATCTGATGATGTGGGCGCTTGGCCTTTAGAGCGGTTCAAGTTTCCATGGAATCGCAAATCGCTGCCTCTCGCTCTGCTCGACCGCGTTTTCGGATCCTCTTGCGTCCGTCAAAACCTGAACCGCTTTAGATATTGGCGCTGCGCCGGTGGGGGCCAAAGAAAAAGACGGGCACCTGAGGGGCCCGCCTTTTACATTGTACGGATGTACGAAGTCCTAAGCGTCTTCGCTGGATGATGCCGAGGTTTCAATTCTGGTCTGGGGCGGCAAAGGCGAGCGGCCGTTGTTCAGTGGATCGTCCTGACGCTGAACCGAGCCTTCGAAATGGGCGCCCGATTCGATGGCGATGGTCTTGTGGATGATGTCGCCTTCGACCCGTGCAGTCGAGGTCAGGCGCACTTTCAGCCCGCGCACCCGGCCCACAACGCGGCCATTGACCACGATATCATCGGCCACGATTTCGCCGCGCACGGTGGCGCTTTCGCCAACGGTCAGCAAATGGGCGCGAATATCGCCTTCAACGGTGCCTTCAACCTGAATGTCGCCGGTGGTGCGCAGATTGCCCACCACGGTCAGATCGGCCGACAGAACGGAGGCGGCAACCTTGCCCTTGGGGGCCGAAGCCGTGAATTCCATCGAAGGTTTTGACGTGTTCGTATCGGGCAATTTAGGCTTCTCCGTCTCGGGTTTTGCGGGGCCGGGTTCGTTGATGCGGCTTTTAGAAAACATTGTTCGCTGCCTTTATGAAGGTCATCGGATTGACGGCATTACCGCCAAGCCTGATCTCGTAATGAAGATGCGTTCCGGTGGACCGGCCTGAATTTCCCATATCACCGATCCGGTCGCCGCGCGATACCCTTTGTCCAACCTCGACCCGGATCTGCGCCAGATGGCCGAAGCGGGTTTCGATGCCAAAGGCGTGACGGATCTTGACCAGACGGCCATAACCATTGGACCAACCAGCAAATTCGATCACCCCATCGGCGGTGGCATAGATCGGCGTGCCGTAAGCGGCGGCCAGATCGACGCCTTCGTGCATCCGCGTGCCCCAGCCCTTGGGGTCCTGCCGGTTGCCAAAGCCCGAGGTCCAGCGGAAGCTGTCCTTCACCGGCATATCGAACGGCGCCTTGAAGGCCGCAATACGGTACATGTTCATCGTGTCCAGCCCTTCCAGGATCGCATTGGCGCGCGATTCCTCGGGAAAGGGCGGCTGACCGGCGGTGGACAACTGGATCGGGGTCAAAGGACCACCCTGACCGGAATAGCCTTCGCGCACGGATTTCAGCAGGTCATCGGGCGACATGCCAGCCTCGTTGAACATCTTTTCCAAAGGCTCGACAGAGATGGTCAGCGCCTCTTCCAATTGGGTGAAGATTCGGTCGTTGCGGGCCTCCAGCTCTCGTTTTTGCTTGGCCACCAGTTCCATGCGCTCCGCCGCGCGGTCGGCGGCCCCCAGCGCCAGATCGCGTTGCCGCGCGGTGTCATCCAAAGCCGTCGAAATCAGGTCCAGCGTCAGTTCGGTGTCGCGCACCCGGCCCGCTTCGGTGCGCACCGATCCAGTCTGGCTTTCCAGTTCGGCCGCCGCAATCGTCGCGGCTGACCGGGCCTCGTCGCGTTCCTTGATCGTGCGGCGCAAGGTGTTCTGGATCACGTCGATGCCAATTTCCAGCTCGTGGCGGCCATCCTCGGACGCCAGCAGCCGGGCCTGCATCAGCGAGACCTGTCCCAGCGCCGCATTGAACTGCATCTGGGCCGAGGCCGCCTCCTCTACCCGAAGATCGCGGTCGATCGACAGGGCGTTCAGGCGTTCCTCGTACAGGGCTTGCTGGCGTTGGGTCTGTTCGCGAGAGGACCCGGCTGAGATAGAGTCCAGCAAAATCAGTGCGGTGGCAAAGATCATCCAGCCCAGTGCCATTGACGCGACGCCAATGGTGACGGCTTGGGTCAACGGGCGCAGGCGGATGAACCGGGTTTCCGTGTCGGATTTCAGAAAAAGACGCTGCTCCGGCAGGTGCGGCTCAAGCGCGGCGTTGATCCGTTGGTTCAGGCGGCTAAGCAAATGTCGGATCCCGGTCTTTGGCTGAAGCTGTGGCAAGTCCCGCCATCAAGAGGCTGTATCTGCTTACAAAGCGGTCATGTTTTGGGCAAGCTTGAAGGCAAAGCCTGCGCCAAACCCCGCCCGATTGACCAAACCATCGGCAAGAACCCGCCGATGCCGGATCGGGCGGCCATCAACTTTTCGTTGGACGCTCATCCACCAAGGGCCAATAGAAATCGGGGGGGATGCCCGCCTCGGCCCGCTTTTCCTCGTTGAAGGGGGGCTTCAACCCGCCGTGGAAGTACAAGCGTACAAGATCGTGAAACACCTCTTTGGGATCCTCGCCGTCGCGCCCGCACAGCCAGTTGAACCATTTGGAGCCATAGGCGACATGTGCCACCTCTTCGGCATAGATCACCCGCAGGGCGGCCAGCGCCTGAACCTCGTTCGTCTGTTCAAACAGGGTGATCATCTGGGGCGACACGTCCAGACCGCGCGCTTCCAGCACCATCGGCACCACGGCAAGGCGGCCTTTGAAGTCTTGCGCCGTATCCTCGGCCGCGCGCCACAGCCCGGCATGGGCGGGAAAAGCGCCGTAATGGCTGCCCATCGCCTCCAGACAGTCGGACACAAGGTTAAAGTGGTTGGCTTCTTCGTCGGCGGCTTTGACCCAGTCGTCATAAAACCCCATCGGCATCGGGTGATGGGTGAAGCGCGCCAGAATATCCCAATGCAGGTCGATGGCGTTCAATTCGATATGGGCCAATGAATGCAACAGGGCAATCCGCCCCGAGGGGCTGCTGGTGCGGCGGCGCGGCACGTCACGCGGGGCCAGAAGATCAGGTTTTTCCGGGCGCGCGGGGCTGTCGGGCGGCGCGCACTGGCCGATGGGCAGCGGGGTGCCCGCCTGCCGCGCCGCAAACCACGTCGCGGCATGGCGGCGGCCAAGGGCGGCTTTGGCGCGGCCATCGGCGGTGGTCAACACCTCCACCGCCATTTCTGCAAGGCTTTGCATCGCTATCCTTTCGGTCCGGCTTGGTTGATCGGCAGGGCTTACAGCGCCTGAACCGCCGCCAGAACCTGCGCCGCGTGGCCCTTCACCTTGTCGACCTTCCAGACCTGCACGATCTTGCCCGCCCTGTCGATCAATACCGTCGATCGCAGCACCCCCACCACCGGCTTGCCGAAAAAGATCTTGTCGCCAAAGGCGCCCCAAGACTCCATCATCTGGCCGCCGTGATCGGATCCCAGCGCAAATCCGATGCCCATCTTGGCCTTGAACTTGTCATGCGCCGTGACCTTGTCCTTCGAAATGCCGATCAGCGTGGCCCCGGCGGCGGTGAACTGGGGCAGAAGGGCGTTGAACTCCATCACCTCATTGGTGCAGCTTGGGGTGCCGTCCTGCCCATAGAAAAACACCACAACGGCTTGGGGTTGCAGGGCGGACAGGGTGATGGCAACGCCGCCGTCGCAGAGCAGGGTGAAATCCGGGGCGGGCTGGCCGATGGTCAGGGGGGCGTTGGTCATGCGCGGTTCCTTGCGATGGGATCACATTTTCTTTCCGTTCTAGTTGCCTTTGGTCCGTGTTAAAGGCAAGGCGAAGAAAAAGACGTCGAAGGGTCGCAAATGGCAGAGAACGGGGCATCAGAAGGCTGGGGCGACACGCCGGACCCCCTGCTTTTGACCCCCCAGATGCACGACGCGGCACTAGCCCCCAAAACCCGCACCCGCGCCCCCCGCAAACCGCAACGCGACGGCGCATTGGGGGTCCGGCTGTTGTTGGTGCTGCTGGTCTTTGCCACTTTGGCCGCCGGTCTGTCGCTGAAGGTCAAACCCCTGTCCCTGCCGGTTCTGGCTGTGGCCGAGGTCGAGGACCGTCTGAACCGCATCAGCGCCCCGGTGTTTCCCGGCACGCGGGTCGCGCTTGGCGGGATCGAGTTGATGCTGGACGAGGATTGGTCGCCGGTGTTCCGCCTGCAAGACATGGCGCTGATGCAGGGGGACGGGTCGGCCACCATTCTGGATCTGCCGGCAGCCAGCATGACGCTGGATGCGCGCGCCTTGGGTTCCGGTCGGTTGCAGCCGAGCAACCTGACGATTTCCGGCGCGCATCTGGACCTGCGCCGCGATCTGGAGGGGCGGATCAATCTGGCCTTTGGCAGCGGCACCACCCCCGCGATCCAATCCCTGGCCGAGGTGTTCGACCGTATGGATCTGGCCCTTGCCGCCCCCGAACTGGCGCAACTGCAAACGGTGGAGTTTGAGGCGCTTAGCCTGTCCCTGTTCGACGAGCGATTGCAGCGCACCTGGCAGCTGGGCGATGGCCGTCTGGTCGCGGACAACCGCCCGACCGAACTGGCGGCGGAACTGGCGATCTCGTTTCTGGGTGGGGTCAATGCGCGGGCGCGGATGACAGCGGTTTCGGCCAAAGGCACCGGCACCGCGCGGATCCGCGCCGAGGTCAGCGACATCCCCGCCTCTGAACTTGCCGCGCAGCACCCGGTTCTGGCCTGGCTTTCGGCGGTGGATGCGCCGATTTCGGGCCAGCTGTCGGTGAATTTGCAGCGCGGCGGCATTCACCTGCTGGAAGGGGAATTGTCGCTGGGTGCCGGGGCCTTGCAACCCACTCCCGAAGCCAGCCCTATCGCGTTTTCAAAGGCCGGGTTGAAACTGTCCTATGACCCCGAAGAAGGCCGTCTGCGCCTGTCGGATTTCAGCGTGCAAAGCGATACAGTGCGCGCCCAAGCCTCGGGGCAGGTCTATCTGCTGGACGCCAATGGCCAGATCCTGCGCGGCGTGCTGACCGGGCAAAGCCCCGCCGCATATCTGGGGCAGTTGTCGTTGGAACAGGTCAAGATCGACCCCGAAGGTCAGTTCGAAACCCCGATCGAATTTGCCCATGGCGCGCTGGATCTGCGTCTGACGCCACAACCCTTTGCGGTGGAAATCGGGCAATTCACCCTGTCGGACGGCGCGCAGAAGCTGACATTGTCGGGCACGGCCAGCACCGGGGCGGGGGGCTGGACTGCCGCGCTGGACATGGCGATGAACGAGGTGACGGTGCGCAAGCCGATGCAGCTTTGGCCGCTGCGGCTGGTGCCCAAAACCCGGGCCTGGGCGGCCAAGAACCTGCTGACCGGCGATCTGACCAATGTGAACGGTGCGCTGCGACTGGCCCCCGGCACCGAACCGCGCCTGCATCTGGACTATGATTATGCCGATGCCGAGATCAAATTCATGGCCAACCTGCCACCGATCCAAGGCGGGCAGGGCTATTCGGTGATCGACGGCAAGGTCAACACCATCGTGTTGACCAAGGGCCGCCTGACCCCGCCACAGGGGGGCGTGATCGACATCGCCGGATCGTCGATGCGGGTGGTCGATATCTCGGCCATTCCGGCCATCGCAGAGATTTCGCTGCGCGGGCGCGGGTCCGCGGTGGCGATGCTGTCGATCCTTGACCAGAAACCGTTTGAATACCTGAAAAAAGCCGGGCGTCCGGTGGATCTGGGGCAGGGGCAGGCCGTGGTCAGCGCCCAGATTCGCACGCCGCTGGCCAACGCCATGCCCGGCGATGTGACCTTTACTGCCGAGGCGCGGGTGGCGGGG
>JANNBM010000067.1:0-20106 GCA_031385445.1 Paracoccaceae bacterium
GAAGGTCAGGTTTGAGCCGATGAACATGGCAAAGAAATGCACCTTGCCCGCCCATTCGGGATATTGCCGCCCCGACATCTTGCCCATCCAGAAGTAGATGCCAGCAAAGATGCCAAAGACCGCGCCCAGTGACATCACATAATGGAAATGCGCCACGACATAGTAGGTGTCGTGATAGGCGCGGTCCACCGGCGCCTGCGCCAGAACGATGCCGGTCACGCCGCCAAGGGTGAAAAGGAACAAGAAGCCGAACGCCCAGAGCATCGGCGTTTCAAAGGTGATCGAGCCGCCCCACATGGTGGCGATCCAGGAGAACACCTTGATGCCGGTCGGCACCGCGATGACCATGGTGGCCAGCATGAAATAGGACTGCTGGGTCAACGACATGCCCGAGGTGTACATATGGTGCGCCCAGACGACAAACCCAAGCACCCCGATCGCGACCATCGCATAGACCATGGGCAAGTAGCCAAAGATCGGCTTGCGCGAGAAGGTCGAGATGACCTGCGAAATGATGCCGAAAGCCGGGATCACGATGATATACACTTCCGGGTGGCCAAAGAACCACAGGATGTGCTGGTACAGAACCGGATCACCGCCGCCTGAGGGCGTGAAGAAGGTCGTACCGAAATTGCGGTCGGTCAGCAGCATGGTGATCGCGCCGGCCAGAACCGGAAGCGCCAGCAGGATCAGCCACGCGGTCACAAAGATCGACCAGCCGAACAGGGGCACCTTGTGCATGGTCATCCCCGGTGTGCGCATGTTCAAAAAGGTGGTGATCATGTTGATCGCGCCGAGGATCGAGGACGCGCCCGACATGTGCACCGCGAAAATCGCAAGGTCCATGGCATAGCCGCCTTCGGCCGTGGTGGTCAGCGGCGGGTACATCACCCAGCCGACACCCGCGCCCGAACCAAGATCACCGCCGCCGCCCGGTGCCAGCATCGAGGCCACACCAAGCGACACACCCGCGATGAACAGCCAGAACGACAGGTTGTTCATCCGCGGAAACGCCATATCCGGCGCGCCGATCTGCAACGGCATGAAATAGTTGCCAAATCCGCCGAACAACGCCGGGATGACCACGAAGAACATCATCAGCACGCCGTGATAGGTGATCAGCACGTTCCAAAGATGGCCGTTCGGGGTGCATGTCGCGGTGGCGTCGGCGATGAACCGCGCGCCTTCCTGGCACATGTATTGAACACCCGGCTCCATCAGCTCCAGCCGCATGTAAACGGTGAAGCTTACCGAAATCAGGCCGACCAGACCGGAAACAAACAGATAGAGGATGCCGATGTCTTTGTGGTTGGTTGACATGAACCACCGGGTAAAGAACCCGCGTTCGTGATGATCGTGGCCATGGATGGCTGCGTCCGCCATAGGCGTCTCCCATATTCGTTGCGTCAATGCCCTTCAGAATATCCTCTGCCGGGCTTAGCACCGTATCTAGTTTGACATGCGGGTTAGGGCAATCGCCGTCTTTGACGAATTGCGCTTTTTCCCAGCGCCCGCGCAGCGCAATGGGATCAAAGTGTTGGCACATGGCGCCCGGAAGGGTGATCGCACCAAAACCGGCGGCGCGATCAACGCATTTTGCTGGCCCTAGCCTCTGAAAATCACCGTTCCGGCAACCCCGGCGGTAAACGTCTGCCCGTTGATCACGCAGGCAACAGCCTCCAAATTGGCCGGAATGGCGTAAAAGCCTGTTTCCTGCGGGTTCAACGTCATTTCGCCATTGGGAAGGCTGGCCCAACGCAGCCGGTCGTCGGTTCGGTAAAACCGCACCTGAATGGGCTGATCAAAGGCGTTCAGAATCATCACCCGGTTGTCCACATCGCACCTTAGCGCATCGCCGGGATTGATCAGCATATCAAAGGGGCGGCCATTCACCGTTACGCGGACCTGCGAGAGGGTATTGTGGAACACCCACGTTTCGGTGCCGCCGCTGGCCACATAGAATTCCGAGCCGGGCAAGGGCGCCAAGAGCAGCGTGTCGCCGGGGTTGAACACCTGAATGAGCGCGTCATTCGCGGTGTGGTTGGTGATTGTAAAGCTGCGCACCGCCGGCGCGGGCGCGGGCTGTGCATTGGGATCGGGCGGCATTTTGAAGGTGTAGCTTTGTGAGAAAAAGCAAAAGACCTGCGCTCCTTGATCCGCCCCATCGGTGCTGCGGTTGCTAATTTGCGTGGTTGCGTAGGGGTTTGACAGGTTAAGGCTGACCTGCCGCGTGTCGACGGACGGATAATTCGGATCGTAAATCCGTAGGTTCAGATCGTCTCCGTCCAGATCATAGCCATAGGCCAGCACCTGATGGTTGTGCCCCATTTTGGTCAGATCGGCGTCTTTGACCAACACAAGCGCGACCGGCATCAGCTTGCCCGCGTCCAGGCCCGCGCGCAGTTTTGGCCATTCATCAACAATAGCCTGCCATGCACGGCCATGCGGCGCCCATCCAATCCGGCTGAAGTCGGTTTCATGATCGGGCAGGGCGGGATCCATCAGATGCGCATACCGCAGCGGCCCAAGGGGCAATTCAAAGCTGTCGATCAGGCGCAGGGCCAGAAAATCAAAGGTCGGGCCCGAAATCGGGCTGCTGGTATCAGCGTTTGGCAGAAATCCTGCTTCGAATACATCGCGCACGGCAAACACCATTCCGCCGCACATCCCGTTGGCCGCATCGCCAATCGCGAGGTTGAAGCCTGCGACATTGATCTGAAAATCGGGAACATGCGCAAAGCTGTTCGCAAATCCGAACCCGTTGCGGGACGGCGCAAAGCCGGTCACGCGCTGGCTTGTCACATTCGTGCCGCTCGCCCAGATCGGCTGTCCCGAAGCGTTGATGATCACCAGATTGCCGTCGTCCTGCAGGACAAGCGTGGCGCCAAAATTGCCATCGGTCCGCGAACTCCAGACCGGGGTTCCCGCAGCATCGTACATCACAAGGTTCCCGTCCCCTTGCAGGATGACAGCGTTGATTTGCTGCCCGTTGGTGCCGCTCGCCCATTTCGGCGTTCCGCTGACCCGGTACAGCACCAGATTGCCGTCGCTTTGCATGACAAGGCTGTGTTGCCCGTTCGGCGAGGTCAGTTGGCCGCCCGCTGTCAGGGATTGATCGGTGGAAAGTCTGTCCATGGGGAATTCCTTTGGGAAAATTGGTCATTGAAATGGGGCGGATAAAAAAGATCAGTCACCGGCATTGGAAAAAATGCCGGTGGGAGGACAAAAGCAGAAATGGAAAAATCAGAACAGTCCGGGATTCCGGACCTGATCGTTAAGGCGCGGCGGGCGCGACAGAGGCGAGATATGTCGCCACATCCGCCCCACCATCACCAAGTTTGAAGGCCATCTTCGATTTTGCCGCTGCATCGCCGGTCTTTTGTTGCAGCCATGCCGAAGGGTCCAAAAGATAGGCGGCGAGCATCGCTTCGTCCCAAAGCGTGCCATCCGCCCCAGCAGCCAGAATCGAATCGCCATATTTTTCAAGGTAATCCGGTTCAGATCCGATCTGCCGCCCGATCACGCCGTACAGATTTGGCCCAACCTTGCCACCCTTTTGCACAGCGGTCCCGCCCGGTGCGATGATCGAATGACAGGCTTTGCACTTTTTGAATATCGTCTCGCCCAAAGCGGGATCACCGGCAAAGGCGGGGGCGGCCAAAAGGGTTGTGGCGGTGATCAGAGCGGTGATTTTCATGTGACGGGCTTTCAAGGCGGATGTTTTCGTGGGGGTTCTAGGGGCAGGCCGCGAAGGCCGCGTCAAAACTTGCGCGCAGCGCTGCATCCAGATCGGCCATGACAACCGGCAGACCCAGATCGACAAGGCTGGTGACCCCGTGATCCGCGATGCCGCAGGGCACGATGCCGCTGAAATGGGTCAGGTCCGGCTCGACGTTGACCGAAATGCCGTGAAAGCTGATCCAGCGGCGCAGTTTGACGCCGATGGCCGCGATCTTGTCCTCGCGCGGGCTTCCGTCGGGGTTCTGCCCCAACTCCGGCCGCGCAACCCAAACCCCGACGCGGCCCTGCCGAATCTCGCCTTTGACGTTGAATTCCGCGAGTGCGGCGATCACCCAGTTTTCCATCTGCCGAACGAAACAGCGCACATCGCGGCCGCGCGCGCCGACGTTCAGCATCACGTAAATCACCCGCTGCCCCGGCCCGTGATAGGTATATTGCCCGCCCCGCCCCGCCGCATAAACCGGAAACCGGTCCGGCTCGGTCAGATCCTGGGGCTTGGACGAGGTGCCAGAGGTGTAAAGCGGGGGGTGTTCGAGCAGCCAGATCAACTCGGGCGCCGTGCCCCGATGAATGGCCTCCACCCGCGCCTCCATAAAGGCGAGCGCCTCGTCATAGGGCACAAGGCCGGGGCTGGTCAGCCATTCGGGCATCACGGGCTTTCAGTCAAAGGGTTGCAACGGAGTATAGCGCCTGCGCGCGCGCCGAACAGGGCAGTTGGGTCATTGGCCGGACAAAAGCGTGCGCGGGCCGGGGCCTTCGGCAGCTTTGAGGTCTTGGGGATTATAAAGCGCGCAGCGGTCAAGCGACAGACAGCCGCAGCCGATACAGCCATCCAGCGTGTCGCGCAGCCGCGTCAAGGCGGCGATTCTATCGTCGATCTGGCTGCGGAACCCCGCCGCGATGCGCGTCCAGTCATCGCGGTTTGGCGCCTGACCCTTTGGCAGTTGCTCCAGATGGGCGGCAATGGCGGCCAGCGGAAACCCAAGCCGCTGGGCGATCATGGCAAAAGACAGACGGCGCAGATCGGCCCGGGCATAGCGGCGATGACCGCCCCGGTTTCGCAACGGACGAACGATGCCATGGGTCTCGTAAAACCGGATCGCGGACACGGCAAGGCCCGTGCGCCGGGCCAGATCGCCAATAGAAAGCTCGGTCTGCATGATTGTGCTTGATCTCAAGTTAACTTGAGGAATTACACCGTGAGTCGGATTTGAAAGCAAGAGGACATCATGACGAAATTGGAACATGTGAACGTGACGGTGGCGGAGCCTGCGAAAACGGCGGCGGTGCTGTGCCAGCTTTTTGGCTGGCATGTCCGCTGGCAAGGCGCGGCAAAGATGGGCGGATTTACGGTGCATGTGGGCAGCGATGATCAGTATCTGGCGTTGTTCACGCCGCCCGGCGGTTTGAAAAAACCTGTAAATCCGGGGCTTTACCAGTCGGGTCTGAACCATATCGGCATCGTCGTTGATGATCTGGACGCCTGCGAGGCGCGCATCCTGGCCGCAGGCTACCAAACCGAATCTCATGCCGATTATGAACCGGGGCGGCGGTTTTACTTTACCGAAGAAAACGGCGTCGAAATCGAGGTTGTCTGTTACGACAAGCTGTAGATTGCCCCTTCCCTTTGCCCAAATGCCTCGCTAAATACGGCCCACCTTGCCGGATCAATGCGGATGTGGCGGAATTGGTAGACGCGCAGCGTTGAGGTCGCTGTTCTTTAATCGGAGTGAAGGTTCGAGTCCTTTCATCCGCACCAATCCGGCAAGGTTTCAGCGTCCCCTCGGACCGCATATTTCCATAAAATTACACGCTTAACCGAGCCTTAGGGGCGCGGTCCTATGTTTGACGTTTGGGGTGGTTTGGCCCGGTCAACGGTGGGGTGCGGTATGTTGGTGCGGGCTGAGTCCAGCGTAAACTTTGCGTTTCTTTGCCCGGAAGTCTTGGTCTGGCCGCGCCCATGGTCTGCCTGCAGCGGTGCGGCGAACAGGGCAGGGGTCTGAGGCATGGCGACAACGTTCAACTGGATCCATCTGGGAACCTCAAGCACCTCGCTGGACCCGACCGAAGGCAATACCACGATGGAAAATGCCGGCAGCTTTGTCGGCCAAACTTATGGGACTGCGGCCAACCCCCTTTACCAACACGTCACGTCGGCGACGATGTCGGACAAAGGCGGCACGGCCGGTGTCATGGACACCAACAATACGCTCAGCAACGACACCTTTACCACCAATCTGGGTGGCGGGACCGCGACCTATACCCTTGACGGCGTTGCAGAATACAAGATGACCGTCTCTTACACGGATGGCACGAGCGGTACGATCACCGGGGTCATGGTGCAGGATACGGCCGGAAATCTGTATCTGGCGCCGGAATTCACGGCAAACAGTGACGTGGCTGTCATGGAAGCCAAGCCGATCCAATCGGTCACGCTGAACTCGGTTACCGCGTCCAATGTTTCTGGTTTGACCGCGGACCGCATTGTCACGGGGTTTGACGACGGGATCATTGACGGCACCTCCGGCGGTGATCTGATCAACGGCTCTTACGTCGAGCCAACCGCGAAAGGCACAGACAAGGTTGATAACAACGACGGGTTATCGTCCAGCGGGTCAAACGCGGATTCGATCCGTGCCGGCGCTGGCGATGACAGCGTTTATGCCAATCTGGGCAATGACACCGTCGATGCCGGGGATGGTAACGATCTGGTCTATGGCGGGGACGGCGACGATCTGCTGAAGGGCGCAGCGGGGGCGGACCAGATCTATGGCGGCAACAATGCCGACCTCATTTACGGCGGCGACGGAAACGATCTGCTGCAAGGCGATGCAGGCAACGACACGCTGGACGGGGGGGCGAACGACGATTCCCTTTATGGCGGCGAGGGGAACGATTCTCTGCTCGGGGCAGATGGCAACGACCAGCTGTTTGGCGGAAATGGGGACGACACTTTGTCGGGCGGGGCCGGGGCGGACACTCTGGACAGCGGCGGCGGCAATGATCTGTTCTACGGCGGCTCTGATAGCGATCTTGTGTACGGCGGCAGCGGGCTTGACACGATTTTTGGCGGGTCAGAAGCGGACGTGGTTTATGCCGGGGACAATGAAGACCAGGTTTTCGGCGATGCGGGCAATGACACCCTGTATGGCGGAAATGGAAATGACCTGGTTTCGGGGGGCGATGGCGACGACAACGCGGACGGCGGTGCTGGCAATGACACGGTGGACGGCGGGGCGGGCAATGATGTTGTCAGTGGCGGCGATGGCAACGACAAGGTCGTTGGCGGAACCGGGAATGACAGCTTGGGCGGCGGCGCGGGGGACGACAGCCTAAGCGGCGATGATGGGAACGACAGCGTTGACGGCGGGGCAGGCAACGACAGCCTGTTTGGCGGAACCGGGAATGACAGCCTGGGCGGCGGCGCGGGGGATGACAGCCTCAGCGGCGATAATGGGAACGACAGCCTTGACGGCGGGACGGGCAACGACAGCCTGTATGGCGGAACCGGCGACGACACCTTGAAGGGCGGCGCGGGCAATGAACTGCTGAGTGGCGGCGATGGTCACGATCATTTTGTGGTCGAAGTTGGTGGCGGCGCCGATGCCATTGTTGATTTTTCGATCAGCATTCCGGCGGGTTCCAGCCTGACGGACGGCGCGCAGACCATGGACCAGCTGGACCTGTCTGACCTTTCCAACAAGGACGGCACGCCGATCAAATCCTTTGACGTGGATGTGTCCGATGATGGCAAAGGCAATGCTCTGTTGACCTTTCCGGGCGGTGAAACGCTGGTTCTGCAGGGCGTCAGTCCGGCAAGTCTGGCGGCGCCGGGCATGATGGCGGCGATGGGGGTGCCGTGTTTTGCCCAAGGCAGCCTGATCGATACGCCGGACGGGGCGGTGCCGGTGGAATCGCTGTCGCCGGGCGATCTTGTGCTGACCGGGGCAGGCGCGCAGCGGGTTTTATGGACCGGACAACGCCTTTTGGATGCCGAGGCGCTGGCGCTGCGCCCGGACCTGCGCCCGATCCGGCTGCGGGCCGGTCATTTCGGGCTGACCTGCGATCTGCTCGTCTCGCCGCAGCATGGCATTCAGGTCGGCGACGCTTTGATCCGCGCGCGTCATCTGGCGCTGAACGCCGGCGGCGCCCATGTGGCGCAAGGCGTGCGGGGCGTGCGGTATCACCACATTTTGCTGCCGTGCCACGCCGTCTTGTCGGTGCAGGGCGCGAGGGCCGAAAGCTTTTATCCCGGATCAGAGGCCCTGCGCGGTTTGCTTTGGGCCGACCGCATCGCGGTTGCGGCCCTTGTTCTTGGCGCGCAAAATCGGCGCGGCGGCGTCCGCATCCCGCGCCAATCCCTGCAACAGGTCTATGGGCCGCGCATCCTGCCGCTGATGTGCGCCAAACAGGCGCGCCTTGCGCTTGTTCTTCCGCTGCAGGACCAGATAACCATCCCCGCATAAGGGCACAATTCACAGCAGGTTTTCCCTGAATCTGCACCGCAGCTGCCGCGAGGTTCGGAAAATCTGACGTAAAAAGCAAATACGTGACGCAAAAAGACGCATCGCACAGAAGATGCAAAATAACCTAGGCCCGCGATGAAAGTGAATTGCGTCTTGGACGCGCACGCGCTTTAGATGGAACGGTAAGGTGCGACACAGCATCCGCCGCGGGGAGATAAAGACGGATGACCAGCCCGAACGAGGCTTTTGTTGCTTTTGAGCATGTGCAAAAGAGCTATGACGGGGTGACGCTTGTGGTCAAGGACCTTAACCTTGCCATCGCCAAGGGCGAGTTTGTGACCATGCTTGGGCCCTCGGGGTCGGGCAAAACCACGTGTCTGATGATGCTTGCCGGGTTTGAAACCGCGACGAACGGCGAGATCAAGCTGGACGGTGTCAACATCAACCAGACCCCGCCGCACAAACGCGGCATCGGCATGGTGTTTCAGAATTACGCGCTGTTTCCGCACATGACGGTCGGTGAAAACCTGTCCTTTCCGCTTGAAGTGCGCGGCATGGCCAAGTCGGAGCGCGAGGCCAAGGTCAAGCGCGCGCTGGATATGGTGCAGATGTTCAGCTTCATCAACCGCCGCCCGGCGCAGCTTTCAGGCGGTCAGCAGCAGCGCATCGCTTTGGCGCGGGCCTTGGTGTTTGATCCGTCCTTGGTGCTGATGGATGAACCGCTTGGCGCGCTGGACAAGCAGCTGCGCGAACATATGCAATTTGAAATCAAGCACTTGCATGAAAGTTTGGGCATCACCGTCGTCTATGTGACCCATGATCAGGGCGAGGCTTTGACCATGTCCGACCGGATCGCGGTGTTCAATGACGGGCGCATTCAACAGCTTGCCTCGCCCGCCGATCTGTACGAGCGGCCCGACAATTCCTTTGTGGCGCAGTTCATCGGTGAAAATAACAAGCTGCTGGGCACCATTGAAGAGTTGACGGACACCAAGGCGCTGGTGCGGCTGGTCACGGGGGAGTTGATTGACGCGACCCCGGTGAACGTGCGCGAAAAGGGGCAAAAGACCCTCGTTTCGATCCGGCCAGAGCGGGTGGAATTCAAGCCCGAGATGATGCCAGAAGGCACTCATACCATTGGCGCCGAGGTGCTGGAGGTGATCTATATGGGCGATATCCTGCGCACGCGGCTGCGCGTGGCGGGATCAGATGATTTTGTGATGAAAATGCGAAACACGCTGGGGCAAACGCGCCTCAGCGCGGGACAGAGGATCAAGGTGGGCTGGAATCCGCAAGATGCGCGCGCGCTTGATCCGATGTGATCCCTGAAAAGGGGGGCCGCCCGTTCTGTGAGGGGGCGGAAATGACTGCCAATTGCAACCAGGGAGCTATGAATGAAAAAACTGCTCATACTGTCCACCGCGCTGACCGCCATTGCCTATTCGGCATCGGCTGATGTGACGGTGATGTCTTGGGGCGGCGCTTATGGCGCGGCCCAGACCGAAGCCCATGTGAAGCCTTGGGCCGCGGCCACCGGCAATGCGACCGTGATGCTGGACAGCGATGATCCGGCCGGTCCGATCAAAGCGATGGTCGAAGCGGGCAACGTGACGATTGACGTGGCATCGGTTGAATATGCCGCGGCGATCCGTCTGTGCGACGAGGGCCTGCTGGAGCCGATCGATCCGGCCATGCTGCCCGCAGGGTCCGATGGCACCGCTGCCATGGACGACTTTTTGCCAGGCGCCGTGACCGAATGCGGCGTTTCGACCGACATCTGGGCAAACGTTTTTGCCTATGACACTACCAAAATCGCGGTCGGTCCAACGACCGTTGCCGATTTCTTTGACCTGGCCAAATTCCCCGGCAAGCGCGGTCTGCGCAAGGGCGCCAAGGGTGTTTTGGAGTTTGCCTTGATGGGTGACGGCGTTGCCGCCGCCGATGTCTATGCCGCACTCGGCACCCCGGAAGGTGTTGACCGCGCATTTGCCAAGCTGGACAGCATCAAGGCCGATGTTGTGTGGTGGGAAGCTGGCGCGCAGCCTCCGCAGCTGCTTGCAGATGGCGAAGTGGCGATGACCACGGCCTACAACGGCCGTATTTTCAACGCCGCCGTGGCCGAGGGCAAGCCGTTCCAGATCGTCTGGGATGGTCAGACCTATGAAAACGAAATGTACGTCGTGCCGAAGGGCGCGCCGAACAAGGATCTGGCGATGGCGTTCATTGCCTATGCCACCTCGACCGAAGGTCTTCGGGCGCAGGCGCAGAACATCTCTTACGGTCCGGCCCGCAAATCGGCCTTGATCGAAGAGCTGATCTTCAAGGACGGCACCACGGTTATGGCGCCGAACTTGCCGACGGCTCCGCAGAATCTGACCAACGCTCTGGAAACGGATTCGGCATTCTGGGTTGACCATGACGCAGAGCTGAACGAGCGTTTCAACGCCTGGCTGGCTGCAAACTAAACGCATCTGCGTGGCAGGGGGCCGGTTTCGGCCCCCTGTTTCCCCCCAATTTTCCCCCAAAAGAGATGCCCGACAGATGACCGAGGCCGCCGCCCAGAACGCCGCCGTTTTGACCACCGCCGACGGTCGGCCGCTTAAGGCGGCTTTGGCCGAGGCGCAGCTGCGTGCCACGCGCCGGGCGTTTTTTCTGGTGGCACCGCTTTTGCTGTTCATCATCGTGACCTTTATCCTGCCGATCGGCCAGATGCTGCACCGCTCGGTTTATCATGACGGCCTGTCGGCCAACGCGCCGCACCTGGTTGCATGGTTCAAAGCGAACCCCGAAGGCACCCCGCCCGATGAAGCCGCCTATGCCGCGCTGGCCGAAGATTTCAAAACGATGAAAGTCCACAAGACCGCAGGCATTGCGGGCACGCGGGTGAATTATACATTGCCCGCCACCCGGTCCATGTTCACCACCACCGCCCGCGCCGCAGACACACTGGCCCCGCCCTACAAAGACGCGTTTCTGGCGCTGGACGCTGCATGGGGCCGCCCCGATGTCTGGGGCGCGCTGCGCTCGTCCTCATCGGCCTATACCACCGACTTCTATCTGATCGCCGTCGACCGGGAACGGAATGCGGACGGATCGGTGCAAAAGGTGCCCGAAAATCAGCGGATTTATATCTATCTTTTCGTGAAAACCTTCCTGCTATCCGGTCTGATCACGATTGCCTGCCTGATCCTCGCCTTTCCGGTTGCGCATCTTTTGGCGGTTCTGCCGATGGCCAGGGCCAACCTGTTGATGATCTGTGTGCTGTTGCCGTTCTGGACCTCGCTTTTGGTGCGCACGACCAGCTGGATCGTGGTGCTGCAAGGGCAGGGGATCGTGAACGACGTCCTGATCGCGCTTGGCATCATTGGCGAAGATGGGCGGCTGGCCATGATGTACAACCAAACCGGAACCATCATCGTGATGACGCATGTGCTGCTGCCGTTCATGATCTTGCCGCTTTATTCGGTGATGAAAACCATTCCGCCCAGCTATGCCCGCGCGGCGCGCTCGCTTGGCGCGACCAGCTGGACCACGTTCCGGCGCATCTATCTGCCCCAAACCCTGCCCGGCATCGGGGCGGGCGCGCTTTTGGTGTTTATCCTTGCCGTTGGCTATTACATCACGCCCGCGCTTGTGGGCGGGGCCGATGGGCAGCTGATTTCCAACTTCATCGATTTCCACATGGACAAGTCGAACTGGTCCTTGGCCGCCGCGCTTTCCGCCATGCTGCTTGCCGGGGTTCTGGTGCTGTATTGGCTATACGACCGCCTGATCGGCATCGACAAATTGAAGCTGGGTTAAGGAGAACCGCATGGCCCTTCCCGTATACGCAAGCCCGTTGGAGCGGATCTGGCACGCCGCCTATATCGTGATCTGCACCTGCATCTTCATCTACCTCGTCGCGCCGATCCTTGTGGTCCTGCCGCTGTCGTTCAACATCGAGCCCTATTTCACCTTCACCGAAAAGATGCTGACCTTCGATCCCTCAGGCTATTCGATGCGCTGGTACGACACCCTTTTGACCGATGGTATGCTCGCCCCCGAAATCCCGCGAGAGGGCGCGTGGTGGAGCGATCTTTGGGCCAATTCCACCTGGGTCAAAGCGGCGAAGAATTCGATCATCATCGGATTTTGGGCGACCGTGCTTGCCACCTTCCTTGGCACGCTGGCGGCGCTGGGCCTCAGCCGGCCCGAAATGCCATATCGCCGGGTGATCATGGCGATCCTGATCAGCCCGATGATCGTGCCGATCATCATCATCGCGACGGGGCTTTTCTTCTTTTATTCAAATCCTTGCGGCCTGATCAGCCTGAATTGCGGACGCCTGACCGCAACCTATGTCGGCATCATCATGGCCCATGCGACCTTGGGCATCCCCTTTGTGATCATCACCGTGACCGCCACGCTGTCCGGTTTTGACCAATCGCTGATCCGCGCCTCGGCCAGCCTTGGGGCCAACCCGCGTGTTACGTTTTTCAAGGTGATCCTGCCCTTGATCCTGCCGGGCGTCATTTCGGGCGCGCTTTTTGCCTTTGTCACCTCGTTTGACGAGGTGGTCGCGGTGCTGTTCATCGCGGGCCCCGATCAGCAGACCATCCCGCGCCAGATGTGGAACGGCATCCGCGAGGCGATCAGCCCGGCGATTTTGGCGGTGGCGACCATCTTGGTGATCATCTCGATCCTGTTGTTGACCACGCTTGAATTGCTGCGCCGCCGCTCTGAACGGCTGCGCGGCGTCAGTCCGGGGTAAGGCCGCCTAAATCGGCAATTCGTGAACATCCTGCCCCTGCCGCGCGGCATAAACCGCCAGTTCGGTGCGCAATTCCGCGGGGCCTGGCATGGCCCAGGCGCGGCCGCTGATCAATCCGGCGTCCAGCAAATCCTGCCGCAGGGCGGCGAAATCCACTTCGGCGTAAACCTCGGACATCTGCGCCAGTTTGGCACCGTCCAGAACGTGCAGCGCGGTCAGATGGCTGATCACTTGCGGCTGCAATCCGCAAAAGGCGCGGTATTGGGCGCGAAAATCGTCGATCGTCGGCCCCGGGCGCCGGGCGAGGATGGCCACGCGGTCCCCCGGCTTGGCAAACAGCGCTGACAGATGCAGCGCCGAGCAATCGGTGGAAACCACGATGCGCGCCGCCTTGTAGCGCGCGACCTGCACCTCGATCGGGTGGTCCTGCGGGTGAAAAATCTCATATCCGTCGGCGGCAAGGGCGGCCTCGATAAACGCCTCACCCAGAATTCGGCCGCGTTTGGAATACAGCCGGCTGCGCGAGATATACAGCTTGTCGCTGCCGCTGGCCTGCACCCCACTGCCAAAACGGCGTTGAATGAAGGCGCGGTATTCGGGTCGCCCGGCCACCATATCGCCGGTGCCAAAGCCTTGTTCGGGCACCACCAACCGCTCGACCAGAACCGGGTCCGGCGGGGCGAGAATGGGCAGGGCGCACCCGGCAAGCGCCAGCCACGGCTTGGTGGGATTGATCAGGCGCGACATGCGCGGCAGGCGCACCTTGGGGTGAAAGATCACGCCGTCAAAGGTCATGCCGGGCAAATCCAGAGCCCAAAGCCGCGCGGTGGATTCGCACAGGAAATGGCCGAAATGGGCGTAAAGCATGCCGCCGAACAGCCAGGTTCCGGCCAGCTTTTCGGTGATTTGATCGCCCGGCGGGGCTGTGGTGGGCGCCGTGGTATGGCTGCGGCTGTCGCGCCAGCATTGGCCCAGCGGCGCGTAAGTGCCGTCAGGGCCGAACACCCCCGCCGGCCGCGAAACCGACCGCGCCTTGCCGCCGCCAAACGAGACGATGGCGGCATCCGTCAGCACCGTGTGGCGCAGGGGCAGGCCCGGATCAAACGCCATCAGGGCGAGACTTTGGCAGGGTGCAGCGCCCGATCTTCGGTCAGACGGGCGGCCGCGAAGGGCGCATAGCCGTCATCGCGGAAGGTGCGGGCCCCGGTATAGGCGAAAGCGCCATAAAATCGGTCGGAGCCGAAGGTGGCAAGGTCAATCTCGGTGTAATCGGCCAGGATCTTGTCGTAATTCCTGGCCAAAATGGTGCTTTTCGGCTCCAGCCCCGAAATCAGAACCAGCCCGGTCGGCTTGCAATCCAGCACGGTGATTTTCAACTTTGGCCGATACTGTTGCAGGATCGGGATCAGCTTCCACACATCGCCTGACCATGACCCGCGCGGCAGCTTGCCCAAATCACGCGTGGTCATTTCGTTGCTCGCCGGGCAACAATCGTGCATCGCGATCACGCCATCGGGGGTTGAATTTGCCTCGGTGTTCAGAAAATCGCGCAGCAGATATTCGAACAGGTGCATCCCGTCGAGGAAACTGAACGACAGTTTGATGCCGTTCTTCTTTAGAAATCCGCTGTCAAAGAAGGCGTCCGAAGTGGTCTGAAACAGATGCAGCGCCGATTTGGTGCCGATGATGTTGGTTTCTGCCAGAAAAAACGGGTCCACCGCCACGGTTTTCGAGCGGACCGGGGCAAAAGTGCGCCCGGTGCGGCAGCCAATTTCCATATACCAGTCGAACAGATTTGCGCCGTGCAACTGATCCAGAAACCGGGTGTAGTGCTGCCCCTTGGCTTGGATATACATGACGATGCCCCCTGCGCCCTCTGCCGGGGGCTTTTTACCGTTCGGCCAAACTGCCAGTCTGTTTCGATATCGTCAACAGTGCGCGGGCGCGCACGCGACTTAGGGCAGAATATGCAGCCATATCCACACAGTGCCAACACTGAGCGCGGTGGCGACAAGAATGGCGCTCGCTGCCACCCGTTTGCCCACCCCATACATGAATGCGAACATAAAGGCGTTGACCCCGGGCGGCATCGACGCCGTCATGGTGGACGAGCGAAGCGCCGCGATATCGAGCGCAAAGGCAAAGCGGCCAAGGCCATAGGTGACAGCTGGGTGCAGCACCAGCGCGGCAAAGACCACGCAGGCGATCAGCTTTGCATCTCCTTCCGGCTTATACCGCGTCAAGACGCCGCCAAGCCCGAAAAGGGCCGTCGGAATGGCCGACGACGCCACCATGCCAACCGCTGCTGTGATCGCTCCGGGCTGCGGCAGGCCGAACAGATTGACCACGAACCCCAAGCTTAGCCCCAGGACCAAGGGCTGCGTCGCCACGCCCCTGCCGATCTGGACCAAAAGTGTGGCGATGGGTTTTCCGCCGCTTTCCCGCGCGCGAACGCCTTCCATCATCATGATTCCAAAGGCGTAAATGATGGGGGCGTGGATCGAAATAATGGCGAAATTGCCCACAAGCGCCTCGGTTCCATAGGCGCGCTCGGTGATGGGCACCCCCAGAAGCAGCGAGTTTGAAAACAGGCAGGCAAACCCGATCGCCACGCAATCGGGCAGCGCGCGGCCGAAGGCATAGCGGGCGACGGTGAAGCCAAAAGCAAAGCCGCAAAACGCGCCGATATAGAAAGACAACAGCAGTCCGGGCTGAAAAGCCGTCGAAAGGTCGATGGCGACGATGTTTTTGAACAGCAGAACCGGCGCGGCGAAGCCTTGGGCAAAGCGCATCAGCCCGTCAATCGCCGTATCGTCGATCCAGCCCGCGCGGGCGGCCGCATAGCCAAATCCGATGATCAAAAATACCGGAAGGATAACATCCAGTAACGCGCTCATCCCGGCAAATCCAACGAGATGGACATCCCGTCAAACGCCGGGCGGATATGGGCGGGCAGTTCGGTGCACAGGGTGTCATAGTCCAGATCGATGTGCATATTGGTCAAAATCGCCTGCGTGGGCTGCGCCTTGGCGATCCATTCCAGCGACAGGTCAAGATGGGCATGGGTTGGATGCGGTTTTCGGCGCAGCGCGTCCAAAATCCAGACGCGCAGGCTCATCAGATGCGGCCAAGCCTCATCAGGGATGCGTATCACGTCGGGCAAATAGGCCAGATCGCCGATGCGAAAGCCCAAAGCCTCCATCGAGCCGTGATCGACGCGGAAGGGGACGAAGGGGATCGGCCCGCCCGCGCCCGTCACTTCAAACGCGCCGGTGATGGCGTGCAGATCAAGGATCGGTGGATAGGGGCTGCCTTCGGGTTGCACAAAGGCGTAGCCGAAACGCGCGATCAGCTCGCCCGTGGTCGGCGCGTCGGCCCAGACCGGCAATCGGGACCGCATGTTCAAAACGACCGCGCGCAGATCGTCCAGCCCGTGCACATGATCGGCGTGCGAATGGGTAAAGACCACGCCGTCAAGCCGCCCGACGCCCACAGATATCAGCTGTTCGCGCAGGTCGGGCGATGTGTCGACCAGCACGCGGGTGGTGCCGTCTGGCCCGGTCCGCTCCACCAGGATCGAGCAGCGGCGGCGGCGGTTTTTGGGGTTGGCGGGGTCGCAGTCGCCCCACTGCGCGCCGTCAAGGCCAAGACGCGGCACCCCGCCGGACGATCCGCAGCCCAGCACAGTGATGCGCAAATTGCCCATCTCAGGCGTCCGTCTTTGCAGCAGCTTTGGCAAACAGCCGGTCGAAATTGGCGCTTGTCGCAGCGGCAAATTCGGCCTCGCTTAGCCCGAACATCTGCGCGCCGGTCTTGGCGGTAAAGGCGGTATAGGCCGGCTCGTTGCGCTTGCCGCGATGGGGCAGGGGGGCAAGATAGGGGCTGTCGGTTTCCAAAAGGATGCGGCTTAGCGGCGCGGCTGCGAAAATCGCACGCAGATCGCCGCTTTTGGGAAAGGTCGCGATGCCCGACATCGACAGGTAAAACCCCATCTCCAGCGCGGACCTCGCCAGCGCCTCGCCCGAGGAAAAGCAGTGCATGACGCAACAATAGGCACGTTTTGCCATGCCTTCGGCCAAAATCCGCGCCATATCCTCGTCCGCCGCGCGGGAATGGATGATCAGCGGCAGCCCGGTTTCCTGCGCCGCCTCGATATGGATGCGCAGGCTGGTTTGCTGCACGGCGGCGCTTTCGGCGGTGTAATGATAGTCCAGCCCCGTCTCGCCGATGCCGACGAATTTTGGGTGGCGCGACAGGGCGATCAACGCGGCCACGCTGGTCAGGGGTTCTTCGGCGGCGGACATCGGATGCGTGCCTGCGGCGTAAAACACGCCCTCATAAGCCTCGGCAATCGCGCGCACTTTTGGCTCGTTCCGCAGCCGCGTGCAGATGGTGACCATGCGCGTGACGCCCGCCGCGCGGGCGCGGGCGATCAGCTCGGGCAATTCGCCCGCAAAATCGGGGAAATCCAGATGACAATGGCTATCGACGATTTCAGGATGTGTCACGCCCGGCCCCTTCCCAATCCCCGCCTCAGGCGAGTGCCAAGGCGGTGTCTTCGATCTTCAAAAGCATATCCATCAGAAGCGCGAAAGGGTCAAGATTGACCGACTTGCCGCGCCGCGCCCTTATGCCCAGCGTTTGGGCCAGATCGGCCCATTGGCGGGCGGCAAACGCGTCGGGCGACAGCCTGCGGATCAGCGCCGCCTCGCCGGGGGCGGCCTCGGGCGGGATTTGGCCACTGGCCCCCGCGCGCGCCAACCTTGCAAGCGCAAGGTCGATCAAGCCGACAATCAGGTCAAACTGCGCCTGCGCGCCGCGCCCGGTCCCCGCTTCGGCCAGCGTCAGCGCCATGGGTCGCGACAGGCGCGGCAGGGTTTCCAGCACCTTGATCACCGCGCCGTAAAGCGCCAGCCCGTCAAGCCCGACCATGCGGAATGCCGCGCCGACCGATCCCGCGGCCAGTTCCGCCAGCGCGGTTTCCTGCCCGCGCGGCACCTCGCCCCCGGCCTGCGTCAAGGCGGCGGCCAGATCGGCAGGCGGCAGCGCGCCAAGCCGCAATTCGCGGCAGCGTGAGCGGATCGTCGGCAAAAGCTTGGCCGGTTGATGCGAGATCAGCAAAAGCGTGACCTTCGCCGGCGGCTCTTCGAGCGTTTTAAGCAGCGCATTCGCGGCGGCAACGTTCATATCGTCAATGGAATCCACAATCGCCACGCGCCGCCCGCCATCCGCCGCGCTCATGGTGAAAAAGCTGCGCATCTTGCGCATCTCATCGACGGAAATGATATCCTGCCAGCGGTCCTTTTTGTCGTCAAAGCCCGGGCGCAGCAGGAAAAGCCGGGTTTCGGCAAGGGCGAGGCTGCGGCGCAAGACCGGATGGCCTTCGGGGCTGGACAGATCGGGCGGCGGCGGCGGCGCGAACATGCCGCCGTTCTGTTCACTGACTGTCAGCAAAAACCGCGCGATTTTCCACGCGAGCGTCGCCTTGCCCACCCCGCGCGGCCCGGTGATCAGCCAACCGTGATGCAGCCGTCCGGTGTTGAACGCCGCCAGAAAATCAGCCTCGGCGCGGGATTGGCCGTAAAGGGTGTGGGTCAGGCGAGGATGCGGCGCGCCTTCGATGGCATCCGGCTCGCTCGCCCCGCTCATGGCAGGCCCAGATGGGCGAGTGCGGCGGCAAGCACTTGTCTTTGAACGACTTCAGCCGTGTCAGCGCCGCTGATCACGGCAAAGCGGGGGGTGCCGCGCGCAAGCGCCAGAAATCCCGCGCGCGCCTTTTGTTGCAGCTCCAGCCCCATCCCCTCGAACCGCAATTCCTTGCCCGGACGCGACACCGCGCGCTGCAGGCCAAGGCCGGCGTCAATGTCGATCAGCAGGGTCAGATCCGGCTCTTGCCCGATCATCAGCGCGTGCAACTGGTCCACCATGGCGCGCAGATCGCCGCGCGTTGCCCCCTGATAAATCCGGGTGCTGTCGGCAAAACGGTCGCAGATGACGATTTCCCCGCGCGCAAGCGCGGGCCGAATGGTCTTTTCCAGATGATCGCGGCGGGCGGCGGTGAACAAAAGGATCTCGGTTTCGGTTGACCAACGGTCTGCGTGGCCTTCCAGAACCAGACGCCGGATCTGCTCGGCGCCGGCGCTGCCACCGGGTTCGCGCGTGTGGCAAACGGTCTGGCCGCGCTGCCGCAGCGCTTGGGCCAAAAGCAGCGCCTGCGTGGATTTGCCCGATCCATCAATGCCTTCAAAAGACAGGAACCGGCCCGCCGTCACCGCTTAGATCCCGCCAAGATACTGCGCGCGAAGATCGTTCGCGGCCACCGTCAGTCGTTTCATGAACCCGCCCTTGGCGACATCCGTTTCCGCGACCAGCGGAATTTCCACCGTCTCCATATCCGGACGCTCGATCACCAGCATGGCGATTTGTTGGCCCTTCGCAATCGGGGCGGACAAAGGGCCGGTATAAACCACCTCGGCCTTCAGCCCGTCATGTGCAAGCGCGGGCATCAAAAGTGTCAGATCCTGCGCCGGAACAAGGCCCACCGTCGCCGCTTCGCCAAGATGCACCTCGGCTGCGGCGAGCCGGACCCCGGCTTTTGCCACCGTTTTCAGCGCAAACTGCCGCATCGCCCATGACGCAATCCGCTCGGCCTCGTCGGCGCGCTCTTTTTCCGAGGCCATCCCCGACACGGCAAAGATGATCCGCCGTTCGCCCTGTTTGACCGACCCAACCAGCCCATATCCCGCCTCTTCGGTGTGGCCTGTCTTAAGGCCATCCGCGCCAATCCCAAGCTTTAACAACGGGTTGCGGTTGTTCGCATTCGCGGGCGCGCGGTCTTTGTAGTTGAATTCCGTCATGCCAAAGATCGGATAATACTCTGGGAATTTTTCGATCAGCCGTGCGCCCAGCAAACCCAGATCGCGCATCGACATGCGCTGTCCCGGATCGGGCCAGCCCGATGAATTGGCGAAAACCGATTGCTCAAGCCCCAGGGCCGCCGCACGCGTGGTCATCTGTTCGGCAAAGGCCTCTTCGCTTCCCGCGAGGCCCTCTGCAACCACGACGCACGCGTCGTTGCCCGAATTGATGATCATACCGTGGATCAATTCCTCGACTGTGGGGCGGTCGTTCTGTTGCAAATACATCGTC
>JANNBM010000027.1:0-20326 GCA_031385445.1 Paracoccaceae bacterium
GAAACAACAAAAACCCACAAACCGTGAAGCTTTCACTTAGATCATCGATCAGCCATCACTGGCCGCTCTACTAAGCCGATATGCAAACAGTTAAACGCCGATGCGCCCAAACCGCCCACATATCTCTTCATTCATCAACAGCTTCAAAGAGCGATCTTTCCGACGAAAAGTTCGAGGCGCGCTTACTTTCGTAGCGATCCCCGTCCGCCTTGTCTTCAGATTTTCCGGTTATTTTCAGTAGCTTGCGCTTCCTTCCGTTTCCGTCACCGTCACTTTCGCTTCGGTGAGGCGGTATTTAAGGAAGGGTGCCGGAACCCGCAAGAGGAAAAATCACCTCTTGTCGCATTATTTTCATGAAAGCCGATTATTCTACAATATCTGGGGGTTGGGCGTAACAAAGCCACAAGGGACGCTGCAATTGCGAAACATTCTTGCGGCAGCGCAGCGCGACTCAATCGGCTTTTGCCGCGCTGCGGCTGGGTTCAGGCGGTTTTGCGTTGCGGTGCGCGCTTTGGCAGAAGCCGCATCCCCAGCAAAACGACGATGATCGCCAGATAGATCAGCGTTTCGGCCCGGTAGACCTTGCCGATCATCACATAATGCACGCCGCCCGCCAGAATCGCCGGATAGGCCAGCTTGTGCACCTTCTTCCAGGTTTCCGCCCCAAGCCGCCGAATCGCCCCGTTCCACGAGGTCAGCGCCAAGGGCGACAACAGCAAGAACGCGCCGAACCCGACAATGATAAACGGGCGTTTGACCAGTTCCGATCCGATCTGCCCCCAGCGCAGCCCCAGATCCAACGCCATCCATGTGGCGAAATGCAACAGGATATAGAAGAAGCCGAGCAGCCCCAAAGAGCGGCGGAATTTCACGAGCCGCGCGCCGTAGCTCATCAGGGGCGTGATCGCGAGCGAGGCGATCAGAAACCGCAGCCCCCAGACGCCCAGGTTCAGCTCCAGCGCCTTGACCGGATCAGCCCCGAGCCCGCCAAAGAACGCGCCATAGACCAAGACGGCAAAGGGCAGCGCGCCGCCAAGGTAAACCACCCAGGTCGGCAAGCGCCGGGCATATCCGTTAAAGCTGTTCAGCATGTCAGAAATCCACTGCCAGGTCTTGCCCGGTGTACAGGCTTGCCACCTGATCACCGTAGCCGTTGAACAGAATCGTGTCCTTGCGCCCAGCGAAAAGCCCGCCGCCGATGGGCCGTTCAGAGGCCTGACTCCACCGCGGATGATCGACGCCGGGGTTCACGTTGGCATTGAAACCGTATTCGTTCGCCGCCAGAATGTTCCATGTCGTCGGCGGCTGCACATCGGTCAGGGTCATCTTCACGATCGCCTTGATCGACTTGAACCCGTATTTCCACGGAACCACCAACCGCAACGGCGCGCCGTTCTGCTTGGGCAAGGGCTCGTCATAAATTCCCGTCGCTATGATGGTCAGCGGGTTCATCGCCTCGTCAAGCCGCAGCCCCTCGATATAGGGATAGGGAAAGGTGCCGCCTTGCTGGCCCGGCATTTCTTCGGGGCGAAGCAGCGTTTGGAAAGCCACATATTTGGCCGAGGACTGCACGCCGACTTTGGCCAAGAGCGCCGACAGTTCGAACCCATGCCACGGCACGACCATCGACCACGCCTCGACACAGCGGAACCGGTAAATCCGCTCTTCTATCGTCAGCCCACTCAGCAGATCGGCCAGCCCATACGTGCCGGGCTTGTCCACCATGCCGCCGATTTCGACCGACCATGGATCAATCGTCAGGCCCTGCGCCTTTTCGGCAGGCTCTTCCTTGGCATAGCCGAACTCGTAATAGTTGTTGTAGGTCGAGATTTCTTCCAGCGTGTTCGGCTCTTCGTCGGTGGAATAGCCTTCCGCCCGCGCCGCGCTTGCAAACAACGGCGCCGCCACGACGCCGCCTGCGCCCAGCATGATCTGCCGCCGGTTCAGGAACATCGCCTGCGGGGTTAAGTCCGAATACTTCAGATCAGTTTTCCAGAGCGGTTTCATGGCATCCCTTTCATGTCGTCATTGAGGTTACGTGAGCATTATCGAAAAAGTTTCATATCTCCAAAACAAGTCTGCTCACGCCCGCTTGTTTTGTTGAAACATGGGCGCCTTGGGCCTTGCCGGTGTATTTTCGCCGCGCAGTCCCGTTATGCCCTTGCCCTGCCCCCTGGAATGACGGCAGATCGCGCTGACATGTTAGTTTGAGGGGGGGCTGCGATGGGCAGACTGGACAATAAACGCATTCTGGTGACCGCCGCCGGTCAGGGGATCGGCCGCGCGACTGCACTTGCAATGCAGCGTGAAGGGGCGCGGGTTCTGGCCACGGATGTGAATGAGGCAAGCCTTGCAGAGCTGGCCGCAGCGGGTCTTGAAACGCGGGTTCTGAACGTGCGCGATCAGGCCTCGGTCGAGGCGGCGATTGCGGCGGCGGGGCCGTTGAACGGGCTCTTCAACTGCGCAGGATTTGTCGCGAACGGCACCATTCTGGATTGCACCGAAGAGCAGTGGGATTTCTCGTTCGATCTGAACATCAAATCCATGTTCCGCATGTGCAAGGCGGCGCTTCCGGCGATGATCGCGCAGGGGGGCGGGTCGATCATCAACATGGCCTCGGTCGCCTCTTCGATCATCGGCGCGCCGAACCGGTTTGTTTACGGGGCCACCAAAGCCGCCGTCATCGGGTTCACCAAGGCGCTTGCGGCCGATTTCGTGGCCCAAGGCATCCGCGTCAACGCCATTTGTCCGGGCACCGTGGAAAGCCCGTCCTTGTTTCAACGCATGCACGACACCGGCGATTATGACAAAGCCTATGCGAGTTTTCTGTCCCGTCAGCCGATGGGCCGTCTCGCCAAGCCTGAAGAAATCGCCATGCTTGTCGTCTATCTCGCCTCTGACGAGGCATCTGTGACCACCGGCCATGCGCATGTTGTCGATGGCGGCTGGTCGAATGTATAAAGGATCAAATATATGAAACTTCTTCGCCATGGCCCAACGGGGGCTGAAAAGCCCGGACTGATGCACACCGACGGCACGGTCCGCGATCTCAGCGGCCATGTCGCCGATATCGGCGGCGGCGCGCTGAACGATACCGGCATCGCCGCCCTGCGCAAGATCGACGCGGGCCGCCTGCCCATCGTCGCGGCGTCCACGCGCCTTGGCCCCTGCGTGGCGGGCACCGGCAAATTCATCTGCATCGGCCTGAACTATGCCGACCACGCCGCCGAATCCGGCATGGCCGTTCCGCCAGAGCCGGTGATCTTCATGAAGGCCACGTCCGCCATCGTCGGCCCCAACGACCCGATCGTCATTCCGCGCACGTCGGAAAAGACGGATTGGGAGGTGGAGTTGGCCGTGATCATCGGCACCGCCGCCAAATATGTGACGGAGGCCGAGGCGCTGAACCATGTCGCGGGCTATGCCATCACCAATGACGTGTCCGAACGCGCCTTTCAGAAAGAACGGTCGGGCCAATGGACCAAGGGCAAATCCTGTGACAACTTTGGTCAGATCGGCCCCTGGCTTGTGACCCGCGATGAGGTGGCCGATCCGCAGAACCTGAAAATGTGGCTGAAAGTGAACGGGCAGACGATGCAGAACGGTTCCACCGCGACGATGGTGTACGGTGTGGCGTTCCTTGTGTCTTATCTGTCGCAGTTCATGACGCTGCATCCCGGCGATGTGATTTCCACCGGCACACCGCCCGGTGTTGGCGATGGCATGAAGCCCCAGCGGTTTCTGCGCGCCGGGGACCGGGTTGAACTTGGCATCGAAGGGCTGGGGCAGCAGGGCCAGAACGTGATCGCCGATATCTGAAACGAACCGCGCCCTCCGCGCGCGCCCCCCCTCCCCCCCTCGTGGGGGAGGGATGGGAAGGGGGGGGCGCAACCGCCCGTCCAAAGGCCGCACCCATGGATTTCATCGACACCCATCAGCACCTGATCTATCCTGACCGCTTCAGCTATGACTGGACGGCCAAGCACCCCGCTCTTGCGGGTGCCTTTACCCTGCCAGATTACCGCGCCCTGACCGCCTCTCGCGGCATTGCGGGCACGCTTTTCATGGAAGTGGACGTGCCGGTCGATGAATACCAGGACGAGGCGCGCTTTGTGGCGGGCCTTGTTGGCACCCAAGGAATGCTGGGCCAGATCGCCTCGTGCCGCCCCGAAACGGATGCGGGTTTTGACGCTTGGCTGGACGAGGCCCCTGCCCTGCACATCCGCGGCCTGCGCCGCATCCTGCACGAAGCGCCCGATGATCTGTCGCGCAGCGACACTTTCCGGCGCAACCTGCGCAAGATCGGCGCGGCGGGCCTGCCCTTCGATCTGGTTTTCCTTGCCCGCCAGCACCCCGTCGCCATCGACCTGCTGCGCGCCTGCCCCGATCAGCCGTTCGTGCTGGACCATTGCGGCGTGCCCGATGTCGAGGGCGGCGATTTCGCCCGCTGGTCCACGACACTGCGCGCGCTTGCCGCCTTCCCGAACCTGTCGGCAAAGCTGTCGGGTATCGCGGCCTATTGCGCGCCCGGCACGGCGACGCTTGCCACGATCAAACCCTATGTCGATCACCTGATTGATTGCTTCGGCCCGGCGCGGATTGTCTGGGGGTCCGACTGGCCTGTGGTGAACATCCGCACCACGCTGCCTGACTGGCTTGGCCTGTCGCGCGCGCTGATCGCTGATCTGTCGCCAACGGAACGCGCCGCCATCGCCCACGACAACGCACGGCGGATCTATCGTATTTAACTGAATCTGTTCACAAAAAACCGGCGGACGGTTGAACTTTTTGTGATTTGAAATGGCTAAGCTTCGCGGCTTAGCGCGTATTTTGTTTCGTCAAGCCGCTCTCACGCGATTATCATAGTGAACCAAAGTCTGATCTGCCGCGTTTTCCTTTCGCCAATTCGGCATTGCCATGATGAGGAATTCACAATGATCCGCAGAACCTTTCTTGCCCTGACCGCAACCGTCGCGTTGTTCTCGGCCCCCGCTGCCTTTGCAGCCGACTTGGATATCGTAGATACCGCAGTCGCAGCAGGCTCGTTCAACACGCTGGCCGCCGCGCTGACCGCCGCCGGCCTGATCGAAACGCTGAAGGGCGAAGGCCCGTTCACCGTGTTCGCGCCAACCGACGCCGCCTTTGCCGCGCTGCCAGCAGGCACCGTTGAGGATCTGCTGAAGCCAGAGAACAAGGACAAGCTGATCGCGATCCTGACCTATCACGTCATCGCGGGCAAAGTGATGTCCACCGACCTGACCGAAGGCATGATGGCCGCCACCGTGAACGGTGCGCAAGTCACGATCACGCTTGAGGGCGGCGCCAAAGTGAACGGCGCGGTCATTTCCGCAGCCGACATCGTGGCCACCAACGGTGTGATCCACGTCATCGACAGCGTCATCCTGCCGCCGATGTAATCTGAACCTGCCAGCGGGGCGGCGCATCACGCGTTGCCCCGTCCGGCGCGCCTTTTCAGGCCGCGCTTGCGTTCATCGCGCGGCGCCAAGCCCACGCTGATCCCCCGATTGCCGATCACTTTCGGGGCGAGCTTTTGACCGAGGCGGCCCACGATGATGCCCGTTTGAGGTGCAAAGCGGTCAAAAGGGGGCCTTTGCCCCCTTCCACTCATGCCGCCGCTTGCGCCCTGGCATAGGCAACCAAATTGTCCATTGTCTGCGCCGTCCCTTCGGCCACGCCGACCTGCAGCATCCTTTCCAAGTGATCGGCCGTGGGACAGCGGATTTCAACCACCATCAAGGTGTCTTCCCCCTCGGCACGGAAAACCACGCTTCCTGCCGCCCCCATGGCGTCAAACTCGATGCGGTTTGGCCGATCTATCAGACGGAAAGTGCCGGCAAAACCGTGTTGTTCATTGCCCGCACTGACCAACCTCAAAGTGCCGCCGACCCGTGCGTCAATGTCGCAAACCGCTAGCGGCACACCGCTTGGATCCCACCAAAGCCGCAGCATCGCGGGCGTCATCCATGCCGAAAACAGCCAGTCTTGCTTTGCGCGCATGCGCCGTTCAACGCGCAAGGTATGGGTCGTTTGGTCCACGATAAATCGGGATTTGTTCGGCATGATCTATTCCCCTTTTTGCGATTGTGCCCGGCTAAGCGCTTCAAGTTGGTCAAAACGGCCATCCCATTGCCGTTGAAACGGCTCCATCCATGCCGCCAGAACCTGCATGTTGGCCAGTTGCAGGCGCCTTGGCCGTCGCTGGGCCCGCTGATCAGACGCGATAAGCCCAGCCACTTCCAGCACCTTCAGATGTTTGGAAATCGTTGGCTGTTTCAGCCCACCGGGATCACACATGTCGCTGACTGTCGCTTCGCCTTGCAAAAGCCGGACCAGAATTTCGCGCCGAGTCGGGTCCGCAAGCGCCGCAAAGACAAGATCAAGGCTCATGGAATTCTCCCTGCTGACGATTCTATTATATCGCTTTATAGCAATATAGCTGTCAAGCAATACAATGTCATCCCAGGGAAACGGGGGCCATTGCCCCCCGTTCCTTGCTTTCTAATGCACCACCTGGTTCTCGGGCGGCTTGAGGCCCGGCACCATCAACCGCCCGCCGATGATCAACCCGTCCGGCCCCGCCGTCACCTGCACCGTCTGCCCGTCCAGCACGTCGCCCGCCAACAGCAGCGTCGCCAGCGGGTCTTGCAGATGGCGCTGGATCACCCGCTTTAACGGCCGCGCGCCGAACACCGGATCATAGCCCTCGTTGGCCAGCCACGCCTTCGCGCCCGAGTCCAGATCCAGCGTGATCTTGCGCTGCGCCAGCCTCTTTTCCAGCCGCTGCATCTGGATCACCACGATCCCGCCCATATCCGCCCGGTTCAGCCGGTCAAAGATCACCTGCTCGTCCAGACGGTTCAAAAACTCAGGCCGGAAATGTTGGCGGACCGCCTCTTGAACCAAGGCGCGCGCGGGCGCTGGATCGGCCCCTTCGGGCAACTCGCTTAACGCGCGCGCGCCAAGGTTGGAGGTCAGCACGATCAGCGTTTGCTTGAAATCGACCCGGCGGCCCTGCCCGTCGGTCAGAATCCCGTCGTCCAGCACCTGCAACAAAACGTTGAACACGTCCGGATGCGCCGTTTCCACCTCGTCAAACAGCACCACCTGATAGGGTCGCCGCCGGACCGCCTCGGTCAGAACCCCGCCTTCGTCATAGCCGACATAGCCGGGCGGCGCGCCGATCAGCCGCGAAACGGCGTGCTTTTCCATGAACTCGCTCATGTCGATCCGCACCATCGCCGCCTCGTCGTCGAACAGATATTCGGCGAGCGCCTTGGTCAGTTCGGTCTTTCCCACCCCGGTTGGCCCCAGAAAAAGGAAGCTGCCCAAAGGCCGCACTTCATCGTTCAGCCCCGCCCGCGCGCGCCGCACCGCATTGGCCACCGCCGTCACCGCCGCGTGCTGGCCGATCACCCGCTTGCCCAACGCGTCTTCCATCCGCAAAAGCTTGTCGCGCTCGCCTTCCAGCATCTTGGCCACCGGAATCCCGGTCCAGCGCTGCACCACTTCGGCAATCTGCTCGGGCCAGACGGCTTCGGACACCAAAGCCTCGCCCCCGCGCGCCTCCGCCTGCTCCAGCTTGGCCTCAAGCGCGGGGATCCGCCCGTATTGCAATTCCCCCGCCCTGGCGAAATCGCCCTCGCGCTTGGCCTGTTCCAACTCCGCCCGCGCGCGCTCCAGCTGTTCTTTCACGCCCCGCGCCGCCTCAAGGCTGTCCCGCTCCGCCTGCCATTTCGCCGTCATCCCGGCCGACCGCTCCAGCAGCCCCGACAGCTCTTTTTCCAACCGATCCAGCCGGTCCCGGCTGGCCGCATCCTCTTCCTTCTTCAGCGCCTCCGCCTCGATCTGGGCCTGCAATATCTGCCGGTCCAGCGCGTCCAATTCCTCGGGCTTGCTGTCCACTTCCATCCGCAAACGGCTCGCCGCCTCGTCCATCAGGTCAATCGCCTTGTCCGGCAAAAACCGGTCGGTGATATAACGGTGCGACAGGGTCGCCGCCGCCACCAAAGCGCTGTCGGAAATCCTGACCCCGTGGTGCAACTCGTACTTTTCCTTGATCCCGCGCAGAATGCTGATCGTGTCCTCGACCGTCGGCTCGGACACCATCACCGGCTGGAACCGCCGCGCCAAAGCCGCGTCCTTCTCCACATATTTGCGGTACTCATCCAAGGTCGTCGCGCCGACGCAGTGCAGATCGCCCCGCGCCAGCGCCGGTTTGATCAGATTGGCCGCATCCATCGCGCCGTCCGACTTGCCCGCACCGACCAGCGTGTGCATCTCGTCGATGAACAAGATGATCTCGCCCGCGCCTTCCGTCACCTCATTCAGAACCGCCTTCAGCCGCTCTTCAAACTCGCCGCGATATTTCGATCCGGCGATCAGCGCACCCATATCCAGCGCCATCAGCTTTTTGTTGCGAAGGCTCTCGGGCACATCGCCATTGACGATCCGCAGCGCCAGCCCCTCGGCAATCGCCGTCTTTCCCACCCCTGGCTCGCCAATCAGCACCGGGTTGTTCTTGGTCCGCCGGCTCAGCACCTGCATGGTGCGCCTTATCTCGTCATCGCGGCCGATGATCGGGTCAATCCTGCCCTCTTCCGCCGCCGCCGTCAGATCGCGCGCATATTTCTTCAGGGCTTCATAACTGTCTTCCGCGCCCGCCGTATCCGCCGTGCGCCCCTTGCGAATGTCATTAATGGCAGAGTTCAGCGCCTGCGCCTTGACCGCGCCCGCATCCAGCGCCTCTTTGGCCTTCGATGTCACCATGCACAAAGCCATCAGGATCCGCTCGACCGGCACAAAGCTGTCCCCGGCCTTTTTGGCCAGCTTTTCCGCCTCGTCCAACACCTTGACCAACCCCGGATCCATGAAAGGCTGCGCGTCACCCGTCACTTTGGGCAGTTTGCCCATGGCCAGCGTCACCGCTTCGCTCACCCGCGCGGGCTCGCCGCCCGACCGGCGGATCAGGTTGGCCGCCAGCCCCTGATCGTCATCCATGATGGCTTTGAGCAGATGCTCGGGCGCCAGCCTCTGGTGGCTTTCCCGCATCGCAATCGTCTGCGCCGCGTTCAAAAACCCGCGCGCGCGCTCCGTGAATTTCTCCAAATTCATCGGTCCGTCCTCCTTTGCAAAAGCGCCCCGGCGATGCCCGATTGTTCAGCACATCAGCTTTGGCCTTACCCTCTAATTGGGAAGCCGTCTTGGCGTTTTCAATCCCCGCGCCGATCGCCCGACCGCCCCAGCAGCGCCAAAGCCCGCCCCGCCAGTTCCGCCACCAATTCCCCCGCAGGCAAGGCGCGCCCAAGGCCCGCCGCCTGCCCGTAAAGATGGAAAGAGGCAAGGTCTTCGACCCCCGCATCGCACAACGGGTCGGTAAAATCATACATCTGCCCATAGCCCGCAAATTGCCCGACAAAGGGCAGCATGTCCCGCGCAAAACGGCTGCGATAGGCCCGCGCGGACCGCCCCGAATAGGCATCGCTCACCACCGTGTCGCCGCCATCGGCCAGCGCAATCAACTGCCGCACCCGCGCATCGCTCGCGGCCTCCGGGCAGTGCAGAAAGGCCGAGCCCATCTGCACCCCCGCCGCCCCCAGCATGAAAGCCGCCGCGATACCGCGCGCATCACCAATCCCGCCCGCCGCGATCACCGGAATGCGCACCGCGTCCACGACCTGCGGCACCAGCGCCATGGTGCCCACACCGTCCATCGGTCCGTTCGGCACATGCGCGCCCCGGTGCCCGCCCGCCTCCCAGCCTTGGGCGATCACCGCATCACAGCCCGCAGCCTCCACCACCCGCGCCTCGGCCACCGTGGTCGCCGTGCAGATCATCGCGATCCCCGCCGCCTTCAGCCGCGCCATGGCCCCCGGCCCCGGCAAGCCGAAATGAAAGCTCAGCACCGGCGGGCGCAGCGCCACCAGAGTCTCCAGCATCTCGTCCGACAGGCCCTGCGCCGGGGGGCCGTGCGCTGGGTCCGGCACATCGCCCAGCCCAAGTTCGGCATAGATCGGCGCCAGCCGCGCCCGCAACACGGCCCGCGCCTCGGCGCCTTGGGCCGCCGCCTCCGGCAGCACAAACAGGTTTATGTTGAAAGCTGCATTGGTCGCCGCCCGCATCGCACGGCAGCCCTCACGCACCGCGGCAGCCGGGTCAATCGTAAAGGGCAAAGAGCCGAGGCCCCCCGCGTTGCTGACCGCCGCCGCCAGCTCCAGCGTCACCGATCCGCCCATCGGCGCCTGAATGATCGGATGCGCCACCCCAAACAGATCCTGCAGCCGCGTGTCGGGCCAGCCTCGCATCGCCTACTCCAACGGAATGTAATCAATCTGACTGAACGACACCGTCACCGCCTTTTTCGCGTTGTGCGAGCTCACCGCCAACCCCAGCAAAGGCGTGCCCGAAAACACCATTTTATGCTGGCAATACCGCCGCCACATCTCGCCGTCCTTGCTGGCAAAAGCTTCGTAAACATCGCCGCGCCGCTGCAGCCGCAGCCAGACGTTCGGAAAGCTCACGCCAAATTCCGGCGGCTCTGCCAAAGGCTGCGCAGGATAAACCCCCTCGCAATTGCCAAACGGGATCGCCCGGCTTTGAAACTCGATCCCACCAGTGTTCTTGTTGCGCGCCCGGTTGTCACCAAAGGCAAACAGCATCAGATGCGGCGCCGATGGCTCGGCCGAGGCGCGCAGCATGATCCCAGCCTTGGTATGGGGGTCCGCCATCTCCATCGCGTCAATCCTCGCGGTCAGACTGAAATTGCCGCCCATCTGGATGCAGGCGAAATGCCCCTCGTCGCGGTTGCCCCAAATATCGGCGCCCGCCGCCGTGATCCTGGCCTCTTTGCCCGTCATCACAGTGGCACCTTTCAACGCCGGCGCCCCGATGTCGCGTCCGCTCAGTGCAATCTTCCCCATGGGCATCCCTTTTTGCTGATGCCCCACCCATACGCCCTATTGCGGCTTTGCATAGCGCATAAAGGCGAATTTTCTGCCATCAGGCGACCAGCACGGCACATTGATGCTGCCTTGCCCGCCATCAAACTCCAACACCCGCCGCCGATTGCCGCCGTCCATGCCGCACAGCACCAGGGCGACGGGCAAATCGCCGGGGTGGCCAGTGGTGCCCGGCGGATAGGCCAGATACAGCAAATGCTGACCATCCGGCGAAGGGTGCGGGAACCAGTTCACATTCTCATCGGCGAAAAGCTTGCGCTGATCCGCCCCATCAGCCCCCATCACCCAGATCTGCGCATGCCCGTCCCGGTCGCAGTTGTAATAGATTTTGCTGCCATCCGCCGCATAATCCGGTCCGTCGCAATGCCCCTCGCCATGGGTCAGCCGCCGCTCGTCCTGCCCGCGCGCCTTGGTGTAAACGTCGATCACACGGGAACCGCCCCGCGCCGCCACATAGGCAAGCGTTTGGCCATCCGGGCTCATCCCATGCCACCACGACGGCGCCAGCGGCGTGATCCGCACCGGCTCCCCGCCACCCGAAGGTAAATGATAAATCCGCGACCCCTCGCCCTCGTGATGCGACGAGATCACATAGCTCGCCCCATCCGGGCTGATCCCATGATCATTGTTGCACGCCGTCGCCGCCCCGGTCTTCACCGGCACCATCCGGGGCGAGTCTAGCGGCACCCTGAACAGCCGCCCGCCGCCATTGATCAACAGATAAGTCCCACAAGGCGACCAATTCGGCGCCTCAATCACCTGATCCGAGGCCAGAACCTGCGTCACCGCCCCGCTCGCCACCCCATAAATCTCAAGAAATGATCGCAATTCATCTGTCCCTAAATATCCCGGGGGGTGAATGCCCAAAGGGCAGAGGGGGGCGGCGCCCCCCTTTTCTTCACTCCCGCTCCCTGGCTTTCAAAAGCCGCTTCGGCCGCAGCGCCTCCGCCGCCTTGAACAGCCCGAAGGTCTGGTTCACATAATTCACCACCCCGCCGATCTTCTCCAGATAACCCAGCAGTTCCGGCGTCTTCTCCGCCTCCACCATCTGCACCGTCCGTCCGGGATCCATCCCCTCAAACTGGCAATAAAACAGCGGCTCACCGCGCTTCAGCACAATATCCTTCTCCGGCTCATGCCACTCAAACGCCCACATCAGCGGGCGCGGCCAGATCGACACCGGAAACCGCCCGCCAAAGATCGTGCCGGGCAGCGCGTCCTTGCGGTAATGCAGAAACGCCGAAAGCTGCGTGACGTAAACCATCTCGTCCGCGATAAAACAGTACGGCAGCACCATCTGCACGGTCGGGCGGTCCGGATACCGCCACTCCGCCTCGTTTACCAAAGTCATCGCCTCGCCCAGCTTGTTGCCGCGAATGGGGCTGCTGACGCCCGCCCGGTTGATCAGATGCGCCTTGCCCTTATCATCGCGCCCAAAGCCGAGGTGAATGTCAAACGGGCATTTCACCATGAAATACCGGCTTTCCAGCTGCACCACCGCCGGGCACCGGCTCGCCGATTTGGCATGTGCCTTGTTGGTCTGCCGCATGATCACCCGTTCGGGCGGATCGTACAGCACCGCGCCCTTGTCGCTGGTCAAAAACCAGCCCACCGTCACCGGCCCTGCCCCCGGCCCCTCCTCGGGCCGATCATACATCAGATTGAAATCCATCACCTGCCCCTCAAAGCCCTCGCCCGCCAGACTCTACACAGCCAGGCCCCCTGTCAATATCGCAAACCCGCAATGGCAGGGGGCGGGCGCGGGTCACAATTTCAATCGGTCACGTTTGCGGTAGGATGCGTGATCTCACGCACCGCAATTATGCCTCCCCCCTGCTCCCACAATCCCGCCGCAAACCTCCCGGCACCCACCGACCCGCCGCGTCCGATCACATCGCTACACCTTCAACAATCACGATATGGGCCATGGCGGCATTGGCCCGCTTTTCGCTCGCGGCGCGGTATTCGGGGCTGTCATAACACGCCTTTGCCGCCGCCAAAGACGGAAATTCGATGATGACATGCCGGGTCAAAGACGGCCCTTCCAGCACGTCTGACCTGCCACCGCGCGCCAGAAACCGCGCGCCATGGGCGGCGAATATGGCGGGGGCAAGCGCTTGATATTCCGCATAGGCGGCGGGGTCGGTGACGGTCACATGCGCAATCCAATAGGCGGTCATGGGGCCGGCTCCAACAAGGTGCGGGCGATGTCGGCGGCGCCCTGCAGATGGTCCCGCACGGCCTGCGCGGCGGCTTCGGGCGCGTTGTTGCAGATCGCGGCGCAGATGTTGACCATATGCGCCGGGCCCGACACCCGCCGGTCTGTCGACGCCAGCGTCAGCGCCCGTAACCGCGAAATCCGGCCGTTCAGCCGCTGCACAACCTCCCAAGCGATATCATGCCCGGCGGCGGCGAAAATCACCTGATAAAAGTCGGTCGTCGCGGCGTAGATTTTCTGCGGCGCGCCGCGTTGAAACGCCGTCTCCAACGCCGCCAGGGCCCTGCGCAACCGCGATTTGACGCCCGCATCCGCCACACGGGCGCAGCTTGCCGCCGCTTCCGCCTCCAGCAGGCGGCGGATGTCATAGATCTGCCGCGCGCCGTTCCAATCCAGCCGCGCCACCACCGGACCGCTGCGCGACAAGGTTTCTATCAAACCCTCCGCCTCAAGATACCGGATCGCCTCGCGCACCACGGACCGCGACACCCCCAGCTGCTCGCACAGATGACGCTCGACCAGCCGGTCCCCGCCGTTGAAACGGCCTGAAATGATGGCATGGCGCAGCTTTTCCACCGCCAGCGCGCGCAAAGTGCTGGGCGAATGGGCGATGCGCAGGTCGTCGTGCGGTGTTTGGTCCATGGGGGCAGGTTAGGGCTGCGCGCGCCCTGTGGCAAGAAAATCTTGACATATGGTCTTATGGTATACCAAAATAGAGCGATGCAAACCGGGGATAAAGTGATGTCGGCGCAGATTCGAAAAACCTTCACCTTCGTTGAGACAACCTTGATCGAAGGCGGCCGCGCGGCCCCCCGTCCGCTCAGGCTGATTGCGGCGGCGGCGGTGATCAAAAACCCCTGGGCCGGGATGGGATTTGTCGAGGATCTGAAACCCGAAATTCACGCTGTGGCGCCCGAACTCGGCGCGCTTCTGACCGCGATGATCCTTGACGCGGCGGGCGGCGCGGACGGCGTTGAAGGCTACGGCAAGGCGGCGGCGGTCGGGCTGAACGGCGAGTTGGAACATGCCAACGCGCTGATCCACACCCTGCGCTTTGGCAATCATTATCGCCACGCTTTGGGGGCGAAAACCTATCTGGCCTTTACCAATCTGCGCGGCCCGGCCAATTGCCCGATCATGATTCCGCTGATGGACAAGAACGATGAGGGCCGCCGCTCGCATTACCAAACCATCCAGTTCGCGATCCCCGATGCCCCGGCGGCGGACGAGATCGTGGTGGCGCTTGGCGCGTCAAGCGGGGGCCGCCCGCATCACCGCATTGGCGATCGGTATCAAGACCTGAAGGATCTGGGCCATGATGTCGCAAACCCTGCGGCTGTCTGACGGGCGTGGCGTCCACACGCTGAAAGCCGGTAAGGGCGCGCCGGTTCTTCTGATTCACGGCGTGGGGATGCAGGCCGAGGCTTGGACCCCCCAGATCGAAGCGCTTTCAGCCGATCACCTTGTAATCTCGGCCGATATGCCGGGGCATGGGCAAAGCGATGGATTGCCCGACGGCGCGCTGCTGCCGGACTTTGTGGCATGGGCGGCGCGGGTGGTCGAAGCGTTGGATCTTGGGGCGGTCAATATTGTCGGCCATTCGATGGGCGCGCTGATCGCAGCCGGATTGGCGGTGGAGCGGCCCGATCTGACCGCGCGCGCGGCGCTGATCAGCGGCGTGTATCGGCGCAGTCCGGAGGCCCGCGGCGCCGTTCTGGCCCGCGCCTCCCAGATCGCTGCGGGGGCGGGCGGGATCGACGGCCCCCTTGACCGCTGGTTTACCCCGCAAGAGGGCGAGGTGCGCGCGCAGGTGGCCGGGTGGCTGGGCGCCGTGCCACAGCCGGCCTATGCCGCCGCCTACCGCGCCTTTGCCGAGGGTGACGCGGTTTATGCCGGCCGGCTTGGCCATATCCGCTGTCCGTTTCTGGCGCTGACCGGCGAGGGGGATGCCAACTCCACCCCGGCGATGAGCGTTGCCATGGCCGCCATGGCCCAGAACGGACGCGCTTCCATCATTGCAGGGCATCGGCATATGGTTAACTTAACGGCGCCAGCGGCGGTCAATTCCGACCTGCTGCGCTGGCTGTCCACAAAGGAAAATGCCGCATGAGCGCCGACATGTCCCCGCCCAATCCGCGAGCGCTGCGCGACGCCTTCGGTTGCTTCATGACCGGCGTTACCGCCGTCACAACGCTGGACGGCGCCGGAAAACCGCGCGGCTTTACCGCCAATTCGTTTTCCTCGCTTTCCCTCGACCCGCCGCTGTTGATGGTGGCTATCGCCAACAGCAGCGGCAGTCGCGAGGTGTTTGTGACCGCCAAAGGTTTTGCCGTGAATGTCTTGGCAGAAGGTCAAAAAGACATTTCCGGCACCTTTGCGCGCCCCTCCGACGACCGGTTTGCCAAGATCGACTGGCGGGCGGGCCCGGCAGGATCGCCGCTTATTGCCGGGGTTTCCGCTTGGTTTGATTGCACGATGGAGCAGGTCCTTCCGGCGGGTGATCACACCATCCTGATCGGCCGGATCGGTGCGTTCGAGGCGGGCGCCGCCCCCGGCCTGGGCTATTACCGCGGCGCCTATTTCACGCCCTCGCAGACCGCCGCGCATATGCCGACCGGCCCGGACGTGCTGCTGACGGCGATTCTTCAGGCGGACGATCATGTTTTGCTGATCGAGGACGGGCGCGGCGGCCTGACCTTGCCAATGGCGCGGGTTGGCAAGGAGGGCGTACAAAGCGCGCTGGCCCGCCTGCTGGCCGAAACCGGAATCGAGGCCGAACCGGGCTCCATCTATGCGGTGTACGAAGACCTCGCCTTGGGCCAGCAGCACATCGCTTTCCGCTGCCCCGCCACGATGGCCGCGCCCGCCAAAGGCCACTTTGCCGCCCTGTCCGCAAACGGCGTGGTCAAGGTCAGCGACCCGGCCCTGCGCAACATGCTGGAACGATTGGCCGAGGAAAGCCGCGACGGCACGTACGGCATCTATGTTGGCACGCAGGACAAGGGCCGCGTCTCACGAACCCCGGGAAAGGCCATCCGATGAAATTCTCGCTTTTTGTGCATATGGAGCGCGTCTCGGCAGACGAGAGCCAAAGCCAGCTTTATGATCAGATGATCGAGCTGTGCCGCATCGCGGACGAGGGCGGCATGCACGCCATCTGGATGGGCGAGCATCATGGCATGGACTTTACCATCGCGCCGAACCCGCTGTTGAACCTTGTCGATCTGGCCCGCCGGACCAGAAACGTGCGGCTTGGGACAGGGACGATCATCGCGCCCTTCTGGCACCCGATCAGCCTGGCAGGGGAGGCGGCGATGGCCGATATCATCATGGATGGCCGCCTTGATCTGGGCATCGCGCGCGGCGCTTATACTTATGAATATGATCGCCTTTCGCCGGGTCTTGACGCGTGGAGTGCCGGTGGGCGACTGCGCGAAATGATCCCGGCGCTCAAGGCGCTTTGGCAGGGGGATTACGCGCTTGACGGCGCCTATTGGACTTTCCCGATGACCAGTTCCTCGCCCAAACCGCTGCAAAGGCCGGGGCCGCCGATCTGGGTCGCCGCGCGCGATCCCAGCAGCCATGACTTTGCCGTCTCGCAAGGGTGCAACGTGCAGGTCACGCCGCTGCATCTGGGCGATGACGAGGTGGTCAGCCTGATGGACCGCTTCAACACCGCCTGCGCCGCCCATCCGCAGGTGCCCCGCCCGAAAATCATGGTCCTGCGCCATGCCTATGTCGCCGACAGCGAGGCCGACGCCCAGCTCGCTGCCGAAGAGATCAACCGGTTTTACTGCTATTTCGGCGCGTGGTTCAAAAACGAACGCCCCATTTCGCAAGGTCTGATCCAAACCCTGACCGACGCCGAAATCGCCGCTCATCCGTTCTATTCGGCGGCAGCGATGCGCAAGAACCAGATCATCGGCGAGGCAGATGAGGTGATCGCGCGGGTCAAATCCTATGAAACTTTGGGCTATGACGAGTTCAGCTTTTGGATCGATACCGGCATGAGTTTTGCGCGAAAAAAGGCATCGCTGGAACGGTTGATCCGTGACGTGATGCCAGCCTTTGCCTGACGGGAGAAAACGATGGACCGCTTTCAGCACTATATTGGCGGCCAGTTTCAGGACGCGGCCGAAACATTCGCCAGCCTGAACCCGGCCACCGGCACCGCTTGGGCCGAGATGCCGATGGCGAGCACGGCCGATGTGGACCGGGCGGTTGCGGCAGCGCGGCGGGCATTTTTGTCGCCGCCTTGGGCCGGTATGATCGCCAGCGCGCGGGGCAAATTGTTGATGCGGCTGGCCGATCTGGTGCAGGCGGCGGCGCCGGGGTTGGCCGCTTTGGAAACCCGCGACACTGGCAAGATCATTCGTGAAACCAGCGCTCAGATCGCCTATGTGGCGGAATACTATCGCTATTATGCCGGGCTGGCGGATAAGATCGAAGGCGCGCATCTGCCGATCGACAAGCCGGATATGGAGGTTTGGCTGCGCCGCGAACCGGTCGGCGTGGTGGCGGCGATTGTGCCGTGGAACAGTCAGCTTTTCCTGTCGGCGGTCAAGCTTGGCCCGGCTTTGGCAGCGGGCTGCACCGTGGTTTTGAAGGCCAGCGAAGACGGCCCTGCCCCGCTGTTGGAATTTGCCAGGTTGGTGCATGAAGCCGGCTTTCCGCCCGGCGTGGTGAACATTCTGACCGGCGGGCCGCAGGCCGGACACGCGCTCGCCGCCCATCCGGATGTCGCCCATATCGCCTTTACCGGCGGGCCGGACACCGCGCGCCACATCGTGCGGGCCAGCGCGGAAAATCTGGCCCGCACCTCGCTTGAACTGGGCGGCAAGTCGCCCTTTATCGTGTTCGAGGATGCCGATCTGGACAGCGCGGCCAATGCGCAGGTTTCCGGCATTTTCGCGGCGACGGGGCAAAGCTGCGTCGCCGGTTCGCGGCTTTTGGTGCAGCGCAGCATCAAGGATGCGTTTGTGGCGCGGCTCAAAGCCAAGGCGGAAGCGGTGCAGATTGGCGCGCCAGACCTGATGACAACCGAGGTTGGCCCCTTGTGCACCGATCGGCAGCGCAGCCGGATCGAAGCGCTGATCGCGCAATCGCTGGCTGCGGGCGCGGTTCTGGTGACGGGTGGGCGCAGGATTGAGGGGGAAGGTTTTTACTTCCCGCCCACGATCCTCGATTGCACGAACGCCCCGGATGCGCCCTGTTTACGGCAGGAATTCTTTGGCCCCGTGCTTTCGGTCGTCGCCTTTGATACCGAAGAGCAGGCGCTGGCGCTGGCCAATGACACCGCTTACGGCCTTGCCTCGGGGGTGTTCACCCGCAATCTGACGCGGGCGCACCGGATGATCCGCGGCATCCGCGCCGGGATTGTCTGGGTCAACACCTACCGCGCCGTCTCGCCGATTGCACCGTTTGGCGGGCACGGTCTTTCGGGGCATGGCCGCGAAGGCGGCATGGCGGCGGCGCTGGATTACACCAGCGTGAAAGCCGTGTGGCTGCGCACCTCGGACGAGCCAATCCCCGACCCGTTTGTGATGCGGTGATCTTTTGACGGACGAATAGGTCGCCACCCGGGGCGTTGCGCGCCCGTCCGCCGCGGCTCGGCGGGCGCAATGCCGCTGCCGTTCGGCAGAATCAGCGTGGCAAGGGCGGGCGCTGCACCAAGGGGCGATAAAAACCGCCAACTGCCGCCGGTTTGTTGGGCAGACCATCTTCTATGTCGTTGAAAAGGCTGGCAGGAGTTGGGGGACTCGAACCCACGACCCTCGGTTTTGGAGACCGATGCTCTACCAACTGAGCTAAACTCCTATGCCTGCGGCGGAGTTACGGCAGGGACGGACGGAAATCAAGGGGCCGCAGGACAAGAACATGAAAAAGCGCGCAAGGTGTCCCTTGCGCGCTGATATTCCGGCAAGCGGGCCGTTGGCCCCGCAGGCCCCCTGTTCGTTACTCCAGGATCTTCGACACGACGCCTGCGCCGACGGTGCGGCCGCCTTCACGGATGGCGAAGCGCAGTTTGTCTTCCATCGCGATGGGGGCGATCAGGGTCACGTTGAACTTCAGATTGTCGCCCGGCATCACCATTTCGGTGCCAGCGGGCAACTCGACCGTGCCGGTCACGTCCGTCGTGCGGAAGTAGAACTGCGGGCGGTAGTTGGCGAAGAACGGCGTGTGGCGGCCGCCCTCTTCCTTGGTCAGGATATAGGCTTCGGCTTCGAATTTGGTGTGCGGCAGAACCGATTTCGGCTTGCACAGAACCTGGCCGCGCTCCACGCCCTCGCGGTCGATACCGCGCAGAAGGATGCCGACGTTGTCGCCCGCCTCGCCGCGGTCCAAGAGCTTGCGGAACATCTCGACGCCGGTGCAGATCGACTTCTTGTTCTCGCGGATGCCGACGATTTCAACTTCGTCGCCAACGTTGATCACGCCGCGCTCGATCCGGCCGGTGACAACCGTGCCGCGCCCCGAGATCGAGAACACGTCCTCGATCGGCATCAGGAACGGCTGGTCAATGGCGCGCGCAGGCGTCGGGATATAGCTGTCAACCGCCGCCATCAGCGCGCGGATCGAGTTCTCGCCAATGTCCGGACGCTCGCCGATCATCGCCTGATGGGCCGAGCCCTTGACGATCGGAATGTCATCGCCGGGGTAATCATAGGTCGAAAACAGCTCGCGCAGTTCCATTTCCACCAGTTCGATCAACTCTTCGTCGTCCACAAGGTCGACCTTGTTCATGTAGCAAACCATGTACGGAATGCCGACCTGACGGCCGAGCAGGATGTGCTCGCGCGTTTGCGGCATCGGGCCGTCCGAGGCCGCGCAAACCAAAATCGCGCCGTCCATCTGCGCCGCGCCGGTGATCATGTTCTTCACATAATCGGCGTGGCCGGGGCAATCCACATGCGCATAGTGACGCGCTTCGGTTTCATATTCGACGTGAGCCGTCGAAATCGTGATCCCGCGAGCCCGCTCTTCCGGCGCGCCGTCGATCTGGTCATAGGCGCGGAATTCCCCAAAATACTTGGTGATCGCTGCCGTCAACGTGGTCTTGCCATGGTCAACGTGGCCAATCGTGCCAATGTTAACGTGCGGCTTATTCCGTTCAAACTTTGCCTTTGCCATG
>JANNBM010000050.1:0-57278 GCA_031385445.1 Paracoccaceae bacterium
TGTTCGGCATTCCGCTGGAGATCGGGGTGATCATCACGGCGCTGGATGTGTTCTTGATCCTGTGGCTGCAAAATCGCGGTTTTTCGTTGGCTTGAGCCGTTCATCATCACCCTGCTGGCGGTGATTGCGGTCTGCTTTGCCGTGCAGATCGCCATGGCCGACCCCGATTGGGGCGGGGTGATCCGCGGGTTCGCCCCGACGGTTGAAATCGTCACGAACCCCGAAATGCTGTATCTGGCCCTTGGCATTCTGGGCGCCACGGTGATGCCGCACAATCTGTATCTGCATTCGGCCATCGTGCAGACCCGCGCCTATGGGGACAGTTTGCCCGAAAAGCGGCAGGCGCTTACGTTCGCCACGATTGACAGCACGATTGCGCTGACGTTCGCGTTGATGGTCAATGCCGCGATCCTGATCCTTGCGGCCGCCTCGTTCAATGCGGCGGGGCAGACGGATGTGGTTGATCTGGGGCAGGCTCATGAAATTCTTGGCCCGCTTTTGGGCTCGGCCATGGCGCCGACCCTGTTTGCGATTTCGCTTTTGGCCTGCGGGCTGAATTCGACCGTCACCGCAACCCTTGCAGGCCAAGCGGTGATGGAGGGGTTTTTGCATATCCGCCTTGCCCCTTGGCTGCGCCGCCTGGTCACACGCGGAATTGCCATCCTTCCGGCGGCTGGGGTCACCATCGCCTATGGCTCGCAAGGGACGGGCGAGCTGTTGATTCTGACGCAGGTGGTCCTCAGCTTGCAGTTAAGCTTTGCCGTGGTGCCCTTGGTCATGTTCACCTCAGATCGCGGAAAAATGGGCGATTTGGTGGCTCCTGTCTGGCTGGTCGGGCTGGCTGTCGTGATCGCTGCCGTCATCGTCGCGCTGAATCTGAAGCTTATTCTGGATTTCGCGGGTCTGACCTGACGCAAGCGCCAGCGCGCCAACGCCCGCCGCAGCCTCGGCCTTGGTGACGCGGCCATCCGCGTCGCCGTCAAAGGTCAGGATGGCAAACATCGCTTGGGCCTTTTGGGCGCTGAAGGTGTCCAGCGCGACCGAATTGGCATAGGTCTGCAGTTCGGGGGCCGTGACCTGGGCGTCGCCGTCCTGATCCGCCTTGCCGAAATACAGGATCAGCCGCCCGCGCGAAACCGCCGATGCCGCCGCCGCCGTCACCTGCATTTCCGAAAAGGCAATCGCGCCATCCCCGTTCAGATCGGCCCCCTGCAAGCGCCGAAACGCAAGCGCCCGCCCCTCGGCCCGCGCCATCGCCACCACGTTTTCCAGTCCCGCCCGGTCAATCGCCCCCTCCGCGCCAAATCCGTCGATCAGCACCGATATGTCGTCGATGTATTTCTGCGCGTCGCGGTTCACCTTGGCCACCACCGATTTGGGCATGTCTTGCGCCATCGCAGACATGGCGAAAAGCATCCCCAAAATCCCCATGACGCAGCGCATATTGCCCCCCTTTTCACAGACCCCCAGAATGACGCCGCCGCCTTAACAAAAAGTATACAAAACCGGAACAAATGTCGCCACATGGCGCAAATTGACGTTTTGCCCCTTTGTTCGTCGGTTTTTGCACCCATTCCCCAGCCACCTTCGCCATAGTGGCCGCAAAAGGAGACGCCGATGTACACCCTGCACTATTGGCCCGATACGGCATCGACCATCGTCAGCCTGATCCTGACCGAACTCGATCAGCCCTTTACGGCCAACCTGATCAACCGCGATGCGGGTGAGCTTGACTCGCAGACGTACCGCGACATGAACCCCTTGGGCCAAATCCCCGCCTTCCGCTCTGACGACGGGCCGTTGTTCGAAACCGCCGCCATTGTGCTTTATCTGTGCGAGCGCCACCCCGGCCTTGCCCCCGCGCCCGGAGATCCGGACCGGGGCCAGTTCCTGAAATGGCTGTTCTTCATCTCGACCAACATCCACCCGGCCGTGCTGCAAATGTTCTACCCCGAACGCACCGCCGGGCCGCTGAACACGCAGGCTGTGGTGGAACATGCCAAGGAAAAGATGACGACATTCCTGACGATCCTGAACGACCAGGCCCAGATTCCGGCCGACCGGGCCAGCGCGCTTGGGTATTATATCGCCGTGTTGATGCGCTGGATGGCCGCTGATTTTCCCAGCAGCGACTTTCCCAATCTGCACCGCACGCTGAGCCATCTGCAAACCCGCCCCGCCGCCCTGTCCTGCGCCATTGCAGAAGGCATGGGCGCCACCATTTTCACAAATCCGGACTGACCTCATGTTCCTTTCCGTCTTCGACATGTTCAAGGTGGGCGTTGGCCCCTCGTCCTCGCATACCATGGGGCCAATGGTCGCGGCGGCGCGGTTTTTGGCCACGCTGCGCGCCTCGCCCTTTCATTTTCGCGGGCTGAGGGCTTCGCTGCACGGATCGCTGGCGTTTACCGGCATCGGCCATGCCACCGACCGCGCCACGATCCTTGGCCTTGCCGGGTTTGAACCGTCGACCTACGACGCGGCCAAGGCCGACTTTGTGCTGGCGCAGATCAACGAAACTCATGTGATTAAGGCCCCCGGCCTGCCGCCGCTGCGGTTTGACCCGGCAAAAGATCTGGTTTTTGACTACGGCCCCGCTTTGCCCGGTCACGCCAACGGAATGATCCTGAAAGCCACCGATGCCCAAGGCGACGTGATTTTGCAGGAAACCTATTATTCCATCGGTGGCGGCTTTGTTCTGACGGCTGATGAACATGCCCAAGCGGGCGGCGGCAAATCGCGGCAGCGTGCGGATGTGCCCTATCCGTTTGAAAAGGCCGATGAAATGCTGGCCATGGCCAAGCAAAGCGGGCTGAGCATCGCACAGATGAAGCTGGCGAACGAGCTGAAGTTCCGCAGCAAGACCGAGATCGACGCCGGGATTGCGCGGCTGTGGGAGGTGATGAATGCCTGCATCTCGCGCGGGATGGAGGGGACGGGGATTTTGCCGGGAGGGCTGAAGGTGCGGCGGCGGGCCAAGGGCATCTATGATGCGCTGATGGCAGAGCGCGGCCTGAACATGACCGCGCCGCATACGATCAACGACTGGATGATCCTTTACGCCATGGCCGTGAACGAAGAAAACGCGGCGGGCGGGCAGGTTGTGACCGCGCCAACGAATGGGGCGGCGGGCGTTCTGCCCGCGGTTTTGCGCTATTACCTCGATCATGTGCCGGGGGCGGCGCCGTCAAAAATCCCCGAATTCCTGCTGACCGCCGCCGCAATCGGCGGGCTTTGCAAGCATAACGCCTCCATCTCCGGCGCAGAATGCGGCTGTCAGGCCGAAGTTGGCTCAGCGGCGGCGATGTCGGCGGCGGCTTTGTGTGCGGTGATGGGCGGCACGGTGATGCAGGTGGAAAACGCCGCCGAAATCGCGCTGGAGCATCACCTTGGCATGACCTGCGATCCGATCCGGGGACTGGTGCAGGTGCCCTGCATCGAGCGCAACGGGCTTGGCGCGATCAAGGCGGTTTCGGCGGCAAGTCTGGCGCTGCGCGGGGATGGGGTGCATCTGGTCAGCCTGGATGCCTGTATCGAAACCATGCGGCAAACCGGCAATGACATGCACGAGAAGTACAAGGAAACCTCGCTGGGCGGACTTGCAGTCAACGTGCCAAACTGCTGAGCCGGAGGTGATCAAGGACCACCCCCTGCGCGGCATCGCTTTGATGATCGGTTTTTGCGTGCTGGCGCCGCTTCTGGACACGGCGGCGAAACTGGCGACGCAGACGATTCCCGTTGGCCAGATCACTGCCGCGCGGTTTTTGGTGCAAGGCGCGCTTATGGCCCCGGTGGTGCTGGCCATGGGGCTGCCGTGGCGGGTATCGCGGCGAATGACGGGGATGATCGCGGCGCGCGCCATCTTTCTGATCCTGTCCACCTATACCTTCGTTGCGGCCGTCGTTGTCATGCCCATCGCGGACGCGCTGGCGATTGTGTTTGTCGAACCCTTTATCCTGCTGATCTTCGGCCATCTGATCTTTGGCGATCAGATCGGCCCGCGCCGGGTCGCGGCCTCGGTCGTTGGATTTGCCGGCGCGCTGTTGGTGATCCAGCCCTCGCTGTCCGCCTTTGGCTGGGTGGCGCTTTATCCGCTTGCGACGGCGTTCCTGTTCTCGGGGTATATGCTGATCACAAGGTCCATCGCCTCTTCGGTGCCATCGGTGATCCAGCAGCTGCACACCTCCATCGCGGGCGGGCTGATCTGCTTGCCGGTGATGCTGCTGGCGGACGGATCGGGCCTATCCGCGCTTGACCCGGTGATGCCGCAGGGCTGGGCCTGGCTTTGGCTGCTGGGGGTGGGGTTTTGGGCGGCGGTCAGTCATATGTGCATGACTTTGGCGCTGAAACATGCCCCGGCGTCCACACTGGCCCCGATCCATTACCTTGAAATCGTGATGGCCGTCGCGCTGGGATGGTCGGTTTTCGGCGATTTTCCGAATGCACTGACGTGGGCGGGCATCGCTGTCATTGCGGCATCGGGGCTCTACATTATCCTGCGGGAACGTGGGCTTGCAGCCCAAGACCGTCCAGCACTGCCGGCAGACATCTGATCGGAACGATCACCAGCATCTTGGCCGCATCGAACGACAGATGAACCTCGGGCGCGCACACCTCGTTCGAGGTGCCGATCATGCCATCCGGGGCAAACTGCAAGCCCGCAATCGGCCAGCGCAAACCGCGGCTTTGCCCGCTGACCCGCCCCATTGGAAATAGGGACATCCGGCAGCCAATGGGCAGGCGCAACGACAGGCTTGGCGGCGACAAAAACGTCACATCGCTGCCCGACAGGATCAGACAGCGCCGATCCGAATGCCGCACAAGCGCGCTTAGAACCGCGAGCCCATGGTCAGCCCGCCCCCCCATGAACCCCAAACCCAGCACGAAAGGCGCCGCGATGTGGCGCAGCGCCTTGTCAAAATCTGTGGTTACTTGTTCTTCAACCGGAAACAGCCGCCCGGCCAGACGCAGCCGCGCTTGCGACGAAATTGAATCAAGATCGCCGATCACCGCCTGCGGCTCGGCGCCCAGCCGCAGCTGGCGGTCCGCCCCCCCGTCCGCAGCAACCAAACAAGGCGCAAAGCGCTGCGCGCGGGCCAGATCGCGGCGCGAAAACGGGGCGCCACCGGCCAAAGTAACCCCGCCATAAGATTCGACAATCACACTTTTTTCGCCAATACTGTTTCCTCAATTGCGGCACAGAGCCCGCACCGTGAACACAATCAATCCTTTATATTACCCCCTTCTGTCCATGGATTCGATGTAGTGACGGGGCATTAAGCAAGGGTATTTGATTGAGGGGCAGCATCAGATGATCGGTGCAAGTAAAATTCTAACGGTTTCTTATGGAACCTTCTCCTGCACTTTGGAAGGCTTTGACGAGCCTTTCAACACGATGACGGCTATCGCGGAGTATTTCCGTGATCTGGCCGCAGGAGACCGTTACTTTGGTGCTGTGCCCCCGACGCCGGATGCGGCCATGCTGCATGCGATTGCGGAACGCGAAATCCAGCGCCGGGTTGAAACCAAGGTTCAGGACAACGGCGTTATCTTGCGCGCCGCGGATGGCCCGTCTGACGCGCAGGTTACGGCGCGCCATGCCCTGGCAAGCCCGACTGCCGCCCAAGCCCCTGCATCCACCACGCCCCTTGTCACTGAACCCATTGCAGTCCTGCCCCCGGCGCAAACCGTCGCGGATTTTGCCCCCCTCGACGTCGAAGACTTGCTTCCGGCCTTGGCCGACGGCCCAACCTTGTCCTCTGTCGCGCAAACTCTGTCGCGGCTTCGGGCCCTTCGCGATGCCCCTGCCGCCGATGAAGTGCTTCATCCCCAGATCGACGCTGTTGCGGCCATCCCCGCAAGTTCCGCATTCTTTGCGGATGTTGAAGACGAATTTGACGCAGACATCATCACCCCAGCCGCGGTTTCGGCCCCCGGCATGGACGGCGATAGCAACGATGACTTCGATTTCGCGCCAGATGAGGCGCCCGCCGCGCCGGTCCCTCCGGAGGGTATGAGCGCGGTTCAGGAGGTCTCTTTTGAAGCTGCCGCTGACGACAGCCTGATGATCGACCGGCTTTTGATCTCGTCGCCGCCACAGGCGGACATTGACGCAAGCCCCGCCGCAGAGTTTGACCCCCAAGATGTCGAAGACCCAAGGTTGGATGCACTTGTCCTCGGCGCGATCGTTGCACCGCAGAACAACGAAACCCGGACCGACCCCGTTTCCGAGCGGTGGGCCGAACAGGACGACGTGGATTTGGACGCTTTGGTGCTGCAAAGCATCACCGAAAACGCCGCGCTCGACGATGCCCCGGCGTTGGATCTGGTCATGGATGCGCCCGAAATGATCGGCGCGCCGGACGAACCTGCGCCCCAGGACGACATGTGGCCCGAAGAAACCGATGAGGTTTCCTTTGCCGCCGACGAAGAATTTGGGGACGATATCGAAGAACCGGCGCTGCACCTGGCTGATGACGTCGAGCCCGCCGATCAAATCCTGACTGACACCGTGACAGTGGCCGATGAAAGCGAAGAGCTGATCGACGAGCCACAGGAGCTTTCAAAGCAGGAAATCGCTCGCAAAGCGCGTAAATTGCGCCGCTCGGGTGCTGCGATCGCGCAACCCCCTTTCGCTGACACGGTGCCAGTCGCGGTGCCAGTCTCGGTGCCAGTCGCGGTGGACGCGGAATCTGTGTTGGTTTTGGAAACAATGGTCGAAAAGCCCGCGCCGCAAAAGGCACGCGCCCATGTTATCCGCGTGCGCAGAGCGCCCGAGATTGCCGTCCACCCCGAAGAAACCGCAGACGAGGCCGCCGATATTGGCGCCGATCACCTGTCGGCGCAGACGCTTTCTGCCGAAGCTGAGGCTGATCTGGCCGCCGAATTGGCCGCTTTGGAAGCCGATCTTGACGGCGCAGAGGCCAAAGATCGGGTATCGGGCGACGAAGCAGACCACAAAACACCGACGATCACCGAAGTTGGCGCGATCGACCGCTTGATCGCGCAGACCGACACCGAGTTTGAACAACCCGACGCGCGCCGCCGTTTGTCAGCGATCCAGCATCTGAAAGCTGCGGTGGCTGCCACCGTCGCTGATCGGCGCTCTGCTGATGGGCAGAGCAAATCTGTGACCGAACAACAGGCCGATGATCAGCAGGACCGCTATCGGCGTGACCTTGACCAAGTGGTTCGTGCCAGCCGTCCGGCCGAAAGCGCCCCGCGCCCAGCCCCGCTCGTTTTGGTATCAGAGCAGCGCATCGATCTGCCGCGCAGCCCTGCACCGGCCATCTCGCCCGTGCAGGTGGTTCCAAGCGCCGCCCCTGTGGCCCAGCCGCAAATCATCCGCCCGCGCCGTATCATCGTGACCCGCGCCAGCACGGCCACGACCATCGCGCCGCAGAGCGCTGAAAGCGTCAACCTTGCCGAACCGCAAAAATTCAGCGCAACGCAGCCACCGCAGAACGCGAGTACAACCAACGCGAACCCGAACCCGACCGCGGCCGCTTTACCCGCCTATCCCGAGGACGAGCATGAGAATATCTTTGCCGACGATCCAAGCCAGAGTTTTGCCGATTTCGTAGAGAGCCTTGGCGTTTTGGACCTGTCCGCGCTTTTGGAAGCAGCGGGCGTTTACAACACTCTGGTGCTGAACAAGCCGCAGTTTACACGGGCGCATTTGTTCAGACAGATCGAAGAAGTGTCCAATGACCAATCGCCCGAACTTGAAGATGTGCTCGTCGAATTTGGCGGCCTTCTGCGCGAGGGCCGGATTCAGAAAATGCGGCGCGGTTTGTATTCCATGGGGACCGCGTCGTCGTTGATTGAAGAAGCCAAAAGAATAGCCGGCTGAGACTGCCACTCACGCCTTGGCCCGGGGGGAATGAGACTTTGCTCTCCTTCCCCCCGACGTTTTTCAAACGTGGTTCGTGCGGTCAGGCGTCCGGCGATTGTGCGGGCGCGTCAGGGTCGGCTTGGCCAATTCCACGAAAAACCGCCCGCAATGGCAGCACCCAAAGCACACCAAGGCCGATGTAAATCGCCATTTCCGCCCAAAATGACGGCCGGTCCATCCATCCGACCAAAGTGACCGAAAGTACAATGTAAACCGGCAAGCCCACCAGCAGAATCAAGAGGGAAAGCCGGCGTTTGGTTTTGTAACTCAGCGGCATTTCAAACCCCTTTTACGGCCATCACGGTCAATCGGCAAAAGGATCGGTGACAAGGATCGTGTCATCGCGCTCTGGAGAGGTGGAAAGTAGGGCGACGGGGCATTGAATCAACTCTTCAATCCGCCGGACATATTTGATCGCGGCACCCGGAAGCTCTGACCAGGACCGCGCCCCGGCGGTTGTCTCGGCCCAGCCTTCCATCTCTTCATAGATCGGCTTGCACCGCGCCTGATGGTTGGCTGCGATCGGCAAATAATCCATCCGAACGCCGTCCAATTCATAGCCGACACAGATTTTCAGCGTCTTGAACCCGTCCAGCACATCGAGCTTGGTCAGCGCGATGCCCGAAACGCCGGAGGTTGCGCAGGTCTGGCGCACCAGAACCGCGTCGAACCAGCCGCAGCGGCGTTTGCGGCCTGTGACCGTGCCAAATTCATGCCCCCGCTCGCCCAAACGCTCGCCGTCCGCATCAAACAACTCCGCCGGAAACGGCCCCTCGCCGACCCGCGTGGTATAGGCCTTGACGATCCCGAGCACAAAACCAATCGCTGTTGGGCCAAGGCCAACCCCGGTCGCCGCCTGCCCCGCGATCACGTTGGACGAGGTGACATAGGGGTAAGTGCCGAAATCGATGTCGAGCAAAGCGCCTTGTGCGCCTTCGAACAGGATGCGCTTGCCCGCACGGCGCGCGTCCGTCAAAACCTTCCAGACCGGCTTGGCATAGGGCAGAATCTGCGGCGCAATCGCGCGCAGCGCGGCCAACAGCGCCTCGCGGTCCACCGGCTCAATGCCCAGTCCGCGGCGCAGCGCATCATGGTGCCCCATCAGCCGGTCAACCCGCGTGACCAGCGTTTCCTCATCCGCCAGATCGGCAACCCGGATGGCCCGGCGGCCAACCTTGTCTTCATACGCCGGGCCAATACCGCGCCCCGTGGTGCCGATCTTGGCGAGCGCATTTTGCTGCTCCCGCGCGCGGTCCAACTCGCCATGGATTGGCAGGATCAGGCTGGCATTTTCCGCCAGCATCAGGTTTTCCGGATTAATATCAACGCCTTGCGCCCGCAGCTTGTCAATTTCCATGACCAGATGCCACGGGTCCACCACGACCCCATTGCCAATAACTGAAAGCTTGCCGCCGCGCACGATCCCCGAGGGAAGCAGCGAAAGCTTGTACACCTTGCCGTCAATGACCAGCGTGTGACCGGCGTTGTGACCGCCCTGAAAACGGGCGATGACATCGGCCCGTTCGGACAGCCAGTCAACGATCTTGCCCTTTCCCTCGTCACCCCACTGGGCACCGACTACGACGACATTGGCCATGGTGTATCCTTCATGCGCTTGGAAAAACCGACTGAGCTATAGCGGCCCCCGCGCCCGGTTGAAACCGCTAAATCGCGGCTAGCGGCCCGCGCCTGTGCGAAAAAGTTGGGCCTCGCGCTGGACAGGGGCGCAAACTTCGGCCACCACAGACAAAACAACAGGAGTGGGTCATGGGTGTCATCGTGCGGTTTCTGGGCGCTTTCGCGCTTTTGGCGGCAACGTATAATCCGACGCCGTGGAATTATATCCAATGGGTCAACGCAAACTGGCCCGCGCAAATGCCGCTCGCGATCTTTCTGGGGCTGCTGCTGGCGGTCGGATTTTTGATCTTTGTAATGGCCACCCTGCGGTCCATCGGGATTTTGGGCGTTCTGATGATTGGCGCGATCCTTGGCGCGGGCATCTGGGTGCTGATCGACTGGGGCGTGTTGTCACTGCAAAATGCCAACTTGAACACCTGGCTCGGGCTGTTCGGGCTGGCGATCATCATGGGACTTGGGCTGTCCTGGTCGATCATCCGGCAACGGCTTTCGGGGCAGGCAACCGTTGACGAGGTGGAAAACTGATGTTCCTTTATATCACCCTTGGCACCAACAATCTGGACGCGGCCAAGCGCTTTTACGATGCCGTCATGCCGACGCTCGGCCAGATGCTGCGCGCCGAAGAGCCGGACGAGGTGGGCTATGGCCTGCCTGCGCCTGGCCGTATTCGGTTCTGGGTCACCAAACCCTATAACGGCGAGCCAGCAACGGTTGGCAACGGCTCCATGCCCGCCTTTGACGCGCCAAGCCGCGCTGCGGTCGACGCCTTTCACGCCGCTGGCCTTGCCGCAGGCGGCAAAGACGAGGGCGCGCCGGGCCTGCGCCCCTACGGCGCAGATTTCTATGCCTGTTATCTGCGCGACCCGGATGGCAACAAGATATCTGCCGTTTGCCAAAGCCCGGCGTAATTCGGGGCAAAACGGGGTTGCGGCACGCAGCGGATGCGCCTAGATAGGCGCGTCCTTTGCAAAGAAAAAAGTGCGCCCATGGAAACTGTCGTCCTCGCCGTTCACCTGATCCTCGCGTTTCTGCTGATCGGCATCGTTCTGCTTCAGCGGTCCGAAGGCAGCGGTTTGAACTCGCAAGGTGGCACGATGTCGGCGCGCTCTGCGGCGACGGCGCTGTCCAAGGTGACTTGGGGCATTGCGGGGCTGTTTATTGCCACCTCGATCGCGCTGACGGTGATCGCTTCTGAAAAAGCCGGCGTTGGATCCATCGCCGATCAGATCGCAGCCGAGCCTGCGCCCGATGCGGCCCCCGCCACGGGTTCGGGCCTTAGCGGCGATCTTACGGCGCCCCTGACCTCGGACGAGCCTGCAGCGCCGCCGCCTGCGCCTTCGAACTAATCACATAATCTAGTCGTTTCATCGGAATCTCTGACAGCATGTTGCGGTCTTGTTGCGCTATGGCTTTCACTAGGCTATGGATCAAATCCCGTGATGGTGTGATTCCCGCGACCCCGAATCGCCCAAACCTGAACACGGGAGTTCCTCATGGCGCGCTATATTTTCATCACCGGCGGCGTCGTGTCCTCGCTTGGCAAGGGCCTCGCCTCCGCCGCATTGGGCGCTTTGTTGCAAGCCCGCGGCTATACCGTGCGCCTGCGCAAACTTGATCCCTATTTGAACGTCGATCCCGGCACGATGTCACCGTTTGAACATGGCGAGGTTTTCGTCACTGATGACGGCGCCGAGACGGATCTGGACCTTGGCCATTACGAACGCTTCACCGGGGTTCATGCCCGCCAGACGGACTCTATCTCGTCGGGCCGCATCTATTCCAACGTTCTGGAAAAGGAACGCCGGGGCGATTATCTGGGCAAAACCATTCAAGTGATCCCTCATGTCACCAATGAAATCAAAGACTTCCTGCGCATTGGCGATGCCGAGGTTGACTTTATGCTGTGCGAAATCGGCGGCACCGTCGGCGATATCGAGGGCCTGCCGTTTTTCGAATCCATCCGCCAGTTCATTCACGAACGCCCGCGCGGCCAGTCGATTCTGATGCATCTGACGCTGCTGCCTTATCTGGCGGCCTCAGGCGAGTTGAAAACCAAGCCCACCCAGCATTCGGTCAAGGAATTGCAAAGCATCGGCCTCGCCCCCGATGTGCTGGTCTGCCGCTCCGAACATCCGATCCCTGACAAGGAACTGGCCAAGATCGCGCTCTTTTGCAACGTCCGGCAAGAGCATGTGATCCCGGCCTACGATCTGAAAACCATCTACAACGCGCCGCTTGCCTATCACGCCGCGGGCCTTGATCAGGCGGTGCTGGACGCTTTCGGCATCTCGCCCGCGCCCAAGCCGAACCTCGCGCGCTGGACCGACGTGATGGACCGTCTGACCCATGCCGAGGGCGAGGTGCGCGTGGCCATCGTTGGCAAATACACCCAGCTTGAGGACGCCTATAAGTCAATCGCCGAGGCGCTGACCCATGGCGGCATGGCCAACCGCACCCGCGTCAAGGCCGAATGGATCGACGCCGAGATTTTTGAACGCGAAGATCCCGCGCCCTACCTTGAAAACTTTCACGCCATTCTGGTGCCCGGCGGCTTTGGCGAGCGCGGCACCGAGGGAAAGATCAAGGCCGCGCAGTTCGCGCGCGAGAAGAAGATCCCCTATCTGGGCATCTGCCTTGGCATGCAGATGGCCGTGATCGAGGCCAGCCGCAATCTGGCCGGTCTGGCCAATGCCGGGTCCGAGGAATTTGACGTCGAGGCCGGCGAAAAGCGTTTTACGCCCGTGGTTTACCACCTCAAAGAATGGGTGCAGGGCAACCATACCGTGCGCCGCGCGATGGGCGACGCCAAGGGCGGCACCATGCGTCTGGGCGCCTATACCGCCAACTTGAAACCCGGCTCAAAGGTGGCCGAGGTCTATGGGACGACCGTGATCGAAGAACGCCACCGCCACCGCTATGAGGTGGACGCAAAGTATATCGCGAGCCTTGAAAAATGCGGTCTGATCTTTTCAGGGATGAGCCCCGATGGCCGCCTGCCCGAGATCGTTGAAGTGCAAGACCACCCCTGGTTCATCGGCGTTCAGTTTCACCCCGAATTGAAGAGCAAACCCTTCGCCCCCCACCCGCTGTTCGCGGATTTCGTAAGGGCGGCGAAAGAGGTCGAGCGGTTGGTGTGAGGGGGGCATGTTGCAATTCAAGTGGGCGAACCGCGATGTGTCTCATTCTGAAATGATTACTGCCGTCCCGGATGCAACGAGCAAGATCATGTTTCCCCCCACACTTAGTTGGACGTACGCTAAAGAAACACCAACGACAGCGTTCGCACCTGCTCGGCGGGCCTCACTTTTCAATTCCTCAAGGGCTATTTTTCGCGTCTCACGCAAAACGTCTTGTACTACCTTTGATCGCCCGCCGACCAAATCGCGCACTGACACCATCACATCTTTGAATACGTTCATACCGAAAACGCATTCGGCCGTAATGATTTCCAACCGCCGCTCTATGTTCAAGTCCGGGGCTGTTTCAGTCGTCAACACGACATGGAACTTCGTACCAAATTCGTCGGTCCATCGTGAATCTCGTAATTTCGAAGCAACTTGCTCGTCAAGAAGGCCCTCTTTCGCTGCGCAGGCCGTGCAACGACGCTTGATCAAGTCGGCCTCTTCGAAACCATCTTTTTCACACATGAAACAGCGCAAATTATTCTCCCAATAGATTTCATCGGACTTGGCATTTTCGGTATCAAGAATTGAAAGGACGCTATTCGGGGGATGACGACGACCCGCTTGCATCTTCTTCATAAAAAGTGAAAATTCAATTGGCCATCTATCACCTGCCCATTCGCCTGTCATATTTGCACCCCAACGCCGCGCAACACGCCCCGTAGGGTGCGGCTTCAGCGCACCGCGCCTCCCCTCCGCCCTGCCAAAAATCCCAAACCCGCAAAATCCGCTTTCCCGGCGCAGGATCCTGCGAAATGTCGGGTTCATCCCTCCCACAATCCCTACAAAAAGAATCAGCTTTACATTCCCTAGCGATTTACTCAACATATAGGTAAGCCGCCACACAAGGGATCCCCCATGCGCTTGCCTCTGCTCCTTGCTGCCTCGATCTTGCCAATTCCCGCACTCGCCGCCGATCCGGCGCAGGTCGCGCAGACCTATGTTGATATCGCGGCGGCAAGCTATGGCGACGCGCTTGGCACCGCGCAGCAGTTGCAGCTGGCCGTGAACGCATTGGTCGCGGCGCCCTCTGAGGCCACTTTGACCGCCGCCCGCACCGCGTGGATCGCCGCGCGCCCGTCTTATATGCAAACCGAAGCCTATCGTTTCGGCAATCCGATCGTCGATGATTGGGAGGGCAAGGTGAACTCCTGGCCGCTGGACGAGGGGCTGATCGACTATGTCGACGCCTCTTACGGCCAGCCCGAGGAAAACGAATTGTCGGTGCTGAACGTCATTTCGACGCCAAGTTTTACCCTGTCCGGCGTGCAGATCGATGCGTCTGAAATCACCCCCGACCTGATTTCGGGCGTGCTGCAAGAGGCGGGCGGGATCGAGGCGAATGTCGCCTCTGGCTATCACGCGGTGGAATTTTTGCTCTGGGGTCAGGATCTGAACTTTACCGGGCCGGGCGCGGGCAACAGGCCCTTTACGGACTACATTCAAGGGGCGGAGTGCACGGGCGGAAACTGTGACCGGCGGGCGGACTATCTGACATCTGCCACCGACCTTCTGGTCAGCGATCTGGCCTATATGGCGGCGGCTTGGGCACCCGGGGGGCAGGCTGCGCTCGGGATTTCCGCTGACCCGCAGGCGGCACTGACGGCGATGCTGACCGGGATGGGCAGCCTGTCCTATGGCGAGCTGGCCGGGCAGCGCATCCGCCTTGGGCTGATGCTGAACGATCCCGAGGAAGAGCATGACTGCTTTTCCGACAACACCCATAACAGCCATTTCTACGACGCTATGGGCATTCAGAACATCTTTCTGGGCCATTACACCCGCACCGATGGCAGCGTTGTTTCGGGCCCGTCCCTGTCTGATCTGGTGATGGCCGCCGATCCTGCCGTGGCCGCGCAGCTTGCCGCAGAGCTGGAAACCACAATGACGGCGGCGGCGGCGCTGAAGGCGGCTGGGGACAATGGCCTTCGCTTCGATCAGATGATTGCGGCGGGCAATGCGGAAGGCGAGGCGCTGATCATGACCACGGTGGATGCGCTGGTGGCCCAAACCGCCTCGATCGAGCGGGCAATGACGGCGCTTGGGCTGACTGCCGCGGGCTTTGAAGGCTCGGATAGTCTGGACAATCCTGACGCCGTTTTCCAATAAGGGCGCTATGAAAAGCCTTGGTTCGATCCGCGCGGTTGTTGTGCTGTGTCTGCTGGCCGCGCAGGCCAGCGCGCAAGACCCTGCTTCAGATGCCCATCTGAACGCCCTGCCCCGGACCGAGGCGGAGATCGCCCGCATCGCGGCCGCAACTGCCCCCACGACCGATTTCACCACGGCTGAACCCTTTGAGGCCAAACCCGCCGGGGCAGCGACGGTGCGCCGCCGTCCGACGAGTGACGCGTTTTCGCAGTTCTCCGGCAACATGCCGTTTGAACATCAGCTGAATTTCAACCTCGGAAACGCGCTTTTCACCAAAACCTGGGTCGCCGCGCCCGCCTCGACCCTGGCCTCTGATGGGCTGGGGCCGATGTTCAATGCGCGCGGCTGCCAGGATTGCCATCTGAAAGACGGGCGCGGGCATGTACCGGCGGCGGGCGAAGTGGCCGTGTCGATGTTCTTGCGGCTGTCGATTCCGGGCGGGATAGAGCCTGCGGAAATCAAGGAATGGCTCGCCACTCTGCCGGAGCCGACCTTTGGCGGGCAGTTGCAGAATTTCGCCCCGGCGGGAATGGCGGCTGAGGGGCGAATGAAGATCGACTACACCCCCTTGCCCGTCACACTTGCGGACGGCAGCGTGGTGACGCTGCGTGCGCCGGTCTACTCGGTGTCAACGGACGGCGCTGCGCTGCATCCTGAAACGATGCTTTCGCCGCGCATCGCGCCGCAAATGATCGGCCTTGGCCTGCTTGAGGCGATTGCCGCGGCGGATATTTTGGCCAAAGCAGACCCGTTGGATACGGATGGCGACGGTATTTCGGGGCGAACGAGCATCGTTCCAAGCCTGCAAGTTGGCGCGCCGATGTTGGGCCGGTTTGGCCTGAAGGCCGGGGCCGCGACCATCATGGACCAATCCGCTGGTGCTTTTTCGGGGGATATGGGGCTGTCCACCACTTTGCACCCGGACCCTTGGGGCGATTGCACAGCGGCGCAAACCGCCTGCCGCTTGGCGCCCGATGGTCAGGAAGCGGGCATACGCGACGGGTTGGAAGTGGATAAGCAAAGCCTTGATCTTGTGACATTTTATGCCCGAAATCTTGGGGTCCCGGCGCGGCAGAATACCGATGGGCCGCAGGTTCTGCGCGGCAAAGAGGTGTTTTACACCTCCGGTTGCACGGGCTGCCACACGCCCAAATATGTGACCAGCCGGCTGCCGGACCAGCCAGAACAAAGCTTTCAACTGATCTGGCCCTATACTGATCTTTTGCTGCACGATATGGGTGCGGGGCTTGCCGACAACCGCCCCGAAGGTCGGGCGACGGGCAGCGAATGGAAAACGCCGCCGCTGTGGGGGATCGGATTGACGCAGCAGGTTTCGGGGCATACCGAGTTTCTGCACGACGGGCGAGCGCGCAATCTGTTGGAAGCGGTGTTGTGGCACGGCGGCGAGGCAGAGGCGCAAAAGAACGCCGTGATCGCAATGCCTGCTAAGGACCGTGATGCTCTTATCGCCTATCTGGAAAGCCTGTAGAATGCGCAAACTGTTGTTTTTACTTTGCTTTGCCGGGGGTCCAGCGCTTGCTGACTTTCCCGAAACCGTGCGGAACCATATCCTTCCGGGCTATGCCGCGTTTGACTTGGCTGCGCAGGAATTGGCCAAAAGCGCGGACAATGACTGCACAGCGCAGGCGCTGCGCCCGGCGTTCAACGCGGCCTATGATGCGTGGATCGGGGTGCAGCATCTGCGTTTTGGCCCGGTGGAGGAAAACGGGATTGGCCTGTCCATTACTTTTTGGCCCGATCCCAAAGGCTCTGGCGCCAAGGCGCAGCGCGCGCTTTTGACCGGCGATCAGGCGCGGCTTCAACCCGAAACCTTTGCCCAGCAGTCGATTGCCGCGCGCGGATTGACCGGGATGGAGCGTCTTTTGTACCCCAAAGACACCCTGCCCGCCGACCCCTGCGCCCTGATCCGCGCAACTGCCGCCGATCTGGCACGCACGGCGGCGCTGATCAATTCGGCTTGGACAACCCAATACGCCCAGATCGTTCTGACCGCCGAACAGCCGGGAAATACGACATTTCTGACCCAAACCGAAGTGCGCCAAGTGCTGTTTACCCAAGTGATCAGCGGTCTGGAATTCATTTTGGATCAAAGGCTTGGCCGCCCGCTTGGCACTTTTGACAAACCGGAGCCCGCCCGCGCGGAAGCGGTCGCATCGGGCCGCGCGCTGATCAACGTCCGGCTGTCTTTGGCCGCCCTGCGCGCGATGGTGGAAACGATGACCCCCGATGTGCCGCTGACCATGGCGGCGTTTGACCGCGCGCAAATGCTTGCGGATGGCCTGGATGATCCGGTTCTGGCGGGGGTCAGCGCGCCCGCGTCGCGGCTTAAAGTCGACATCCTGCATCAGGCGGTGTCGGCGCTGCGCGACACGGCGCTTGCCGAGCTTGGCCCGGCTTTGGACGTCGCCCTGGGGTTCAACGCTGCGGATGGGGATTAACGAATGGCCACGCGCCGCGCCTTTTTGGCTGGTCTTGCCGCTGCGGGTTTGCCGCGCTTGGGCTGGGCCGATATCGGCAGCCCGGCCTATCTGGCCGCGGGCAAGGCTGGCGAGGCGTTTGTGCTGCACGGCCTTTCGGCGGACGGACGGAGCTTGTTCCAGATTGCCCTGCCGGGACGGGGCCATGCCGCCGCCGCGCATCCGGCCCAAAGCCTTGCCGTCGCCTTCGCCCGCCGACCCGGCACGTTTGCCCTCGTGATCGACTGCGCAAGCGGCCTGACCCAGCATCATCTGGTGCCGCCGCCCGGAAATCAGTTCAACGGACACGGCGCGTTTACTGCGGATGGCGCCGTTTTGTTAACCTCTGAAGTGGTGGCCGAAGGTTCGGCCGGGCGCATCGGGCTTTGGGAAACGGAAGGTTTCACCCGGATCGGCGAATGGAAAAGCCATGGGATTGGCCCACATGACATAAAACTGCTGCCAAATGGTCATCTGATCGTCGCCAACGGCGGCATCCAAACCGACCCCACCGACCGCACCAAGCTTAACCTTTCGGTGATGCGCCCGAACCTGTCGGTCCTGTCTGAGGGGGGGGATTTGCTGGACCAGATCACCCTGCCCGACCTGCCGCAAAATTCCATCCGCCATCTGGCGCTGACCCAAACCGGCGCCGCTTTTGCCATGCAGTGGGAGGGTGACGCGAGCGATGCGGTGCCGCTCCTCGGCCTTTGGACGCCGGGCAAACCGGTGCAAACCTGCCCGATGGGCGCGGCGGAGGTGGCAGCGATGAGCGGCTATGCCGGGTCAATCGCCGTTTCAAAGGTGGATGGAACGATTGCAATCACCTCGGCCAAAGGCGGCGCGATGGTGATCTTTGACCGCACGGGATCGGTGCGGAAAACCTTTCGCCGCGCCGATCTGTCCGGCGTCGCGGCCAGCGCTGATGGGTTTATCGTGACCGATGGATCGGGGGCTGTCTGGGCCTGTGATGGCACGTCACTGACCCTAAAAGCCCGCCATGAAACTCTGTGGGACAATCATTTGATCGCTTTGGTTTAAGGGCAAACTCAAGCCACCGGTTCCAATCGGCGTTTGCGCCCTGCTGGAATGGTGAAAACGGTCCGAGGGATCTGCCACCCTCAGGCACTTCGCGCAACGTCCACTTGCGGTGCGAAAAGCAGCGCCCGGCCCCGTCCGGCGCGCTTGGCTTCGTATAAGGCCATGTCTGCATCGGCATGCAGGGTCTCGCTGTCCAGGACCTCGTAAAACGCTGATTTTGTGATCCCGATCGAGCAGGACACCCGGCACGGCTGCCCCTCGAAGTCGATCGGCGCTGACACGGCTGCGATGATCCTGTCGGCAACGAGGTTGTCCAAGTTCCCCTCGTCAAGCCGTTGCAGGACCAGCACAAATTCATCGCCGCCAACCCGCGCGACAATGTCGGAATCGCGGATTTCCAGCAGCAGGATCTGCGCCACCGTCCGCAAGACGTGATCGCCCGCCGCATGGCCAAGCGTATCATTGACCTGTTTGAAAAAGTCCAAATCCATATGCATCAAAGTGAACGACTTGCGCAGGTTGATCAGCCGGGAAAGTTCCAGCTCCATCCCGCGCCGGTTCGTCAATCCCGACAATGTGTCGGTCAGAGCCTGCTGTTCGGCCACCTGTTTTGCGCTTTGCAGCCGCAGGTTCAACTCTTTCAACTCTTGCATGACAGCGCTCTTCGCTTCGACCAGATACAGCATTTCGATGGCCAGATCGGTATGCGCGAAATCCGCTTCGGTCAGTTGGAAATGGCGCACGGCATCGACAACGCCGATGCCGAAAGACAGATTGAGCAAATACCCGTGCCCGCCCGCGAAATCATGGCAGAGCCCGCGCAGGGTAAAATCATGCCCCGCCGCGTTCAGCCGCAGCTGCACCTTTTCGCCCAAGAGCGCCGGAAGTTTCCGCATTGAAGCGATCCCCATCGGACGCTTCACATTGAACAGCTCAAAGAATTTCTGCCCCGACAACCCGCATTCTTTCAAAACAAGACTCAGGGTTGGCCCGCAGCTGATCACATTGCCCTTCAGATCAAGGGCAATGTGCATGGGCATCAATCTGCCAATCGCATCTTTTGACAGCATCATGCCGGTGTCTTTGCTCACGCTTTCGTCTTTCATCTTTCCGGCCCGACTGGCAGGGCCAGGTCAAACTGCTTTCCTGCGGTATAGGCTTGATCCAGCACATGGATCACGACAACCTCATAATCGCCATCCGTACCCAGATGGTCAAGCAAGACGAGCGCCCCGTAATCATCCGCCATGGCGCGCAGAAGCCCGACGACGATATGCCCCGCGCCATCGATCAGCGGGGCGCACAGCAGCCGGAAATGCCCAGACCCCTGATCCAGAACGATAAGTTCAGGAAGGTCCAGTTCGGAAAGCGCCAGATGGGCGCGGTCGGGCAAGTCATCCAGCGAGTGCAGAAAATCAACAAAGCTGAGCCCACCAAAGCGCAGCAAACGGCGGAGTGCTTCGAGATTTGGGCTGGTCACAAGATAGGTGCCCAGACTTTCCAAAAGATCGCCCCGCCTGCGCCGCATCACCGTGCAGGCCGCTTCGATCATCGCGTCGGTCTGTTCGGCGGGGTAAATCAGCAGCGCTTCAAAATCGTCAAACTTAAACTCCGCGCGTTGAACCACATCCTCCCACAGCTTTTGCCCATAGGTTTCCCGCAGAAAGCTTTGAATGGAACGATTGATCAGTCCGTGCATATGGCAAACTCTTCCCCGGTTCACCGATCATAGGCTCGGCAAAGTTAAGAGCCGGTCAATGAATTGAATTAAGGGAAAATTTGCGCGGCTATTGTGCTGAAGAATTGGGCAGGAACATGATCCCTCCGGCGAGGGGGATGATATTCATCGGCGCTGGCATCAGGGTCGGCGGGCCCGCCATCAATGAGGCAAACAGCGCGTCCGTTTGTGCCTCGGGGACGTAGCCGATCGAGCCGCCCGCGCTGACCGAATAGGGCTTCAGCCCGGCCTCGCCAAAGGCAAAGCCCGAAACGAACAGGTTCGTGCCCTGCTTTTGCACCAGCAAAACCTCTTCGCCGGTGGAATCGGTCAGAAAATCGCCGACGATGACCCCGCAAAGGGCGGGTTCGGCGCTGGCATCGGGCGTGCAAATCCGGGACCAATCCTGTAGGTCGTAATCCGTTGCAAGATCGATCCAAGCGTCGCGCGTCGCGGTTGCGGTCACGGGTTGGACTGGCAGCAAGCCCTTTAACTCGGCGCGCAGTTTGGCGATTTTAGCCGCCGACGCGGTCACGGAACCATCCGCCAAAAGCGCGGCAAGCGCGGTATCGCCCGCATCGGCCTTTTCCTGCAACCGCGCCAATGCCGCAGCGCCCGGCCGTCCCCAGGCTTTCAGCGCATAGATATCAAGCGCGTCAACCGTCGTCAGCCCGGCCTCATAGCGGGCAACGGTGCTGCGTGAGGCGATCTGCTCGGTCGGCAGCACGCCCACCCAAAAGACCGCCAATCCCGCACCAAGAAGCGCCACGCTGACATTGCCGCGCCGAATAGCCTGATGCCAGACCGAACGCGCCGCCGCGCCAAGATAAAACGCCGCGCTGATCAGCCCGATGGCCATCAAAAGTGCCGCTGCCAACCGCTCTGGCGTCCAGCCATATTGCCCAACCCGAAGCCACAAGGCCCAGATTGCCAGCAGCGCCGGAAGGATCATCAGCCCCGCCATGGCCCGCGCCGACAGCGACAACATCCGCGCTTTCGTCTCATGCCCGTTGTCCGGCCCGGTTGCCGCCGTCACCATCGTCGCCATCATCGCGGTCAGAACCAGAAAGATCACCCCTGCAGACAGGTTTCCGAACACGGCGTCAAAGCCGCGAAACGGCAGTATCGCAATGAAAAGCACCACGACGATCAACAGGATTGGCAACAAAAGCCGCAACAAACGCTGCAAAAGCGCGGGCACCACCGCCCCGCCAATGTCCAGCATCACCGCCAGCCCCAAGCCAAAGGCGGCCCCGGTGATCGTGGGGCCAAGTGGCTCGATCTCGGTAATTAACGTTAACAGCTGCAGGCCGACCAGGCTTAAGACCAGATCGGACAGATAAATCACGGCCCATGTCAGCCCGACAAATATCCAGGCCGCGATAAGCCGTTCGAACAGATTCCACGCCTCGGCATACAGCGTGGGATAGTGGCGAAACCCGCGGCCGAGGCCCTGCGAGATCAGGAAAGGCAGCGCCAGATGCCACAAAACCACGATGAACCCAACGGCAATCGGCTGCGTCTGACTGATATCGTCATAGCGAAGCGCGGCCAATGTCACCAAAAGGCTGGTCAACGCGCCAAGCAGCAAAGCGCGCGATCCGGCCTGTTTTTGGGCCAAAGGGCCCGACAGCGCCAGATGCGCGCCGAGGCCCGCCGCAACAAAGGCCGCAATGCTGAGCGCGATACGGTCGGACAAAACGCCCGCATCCAAAATCTTCCAAAGCGCCCAAAGCGCAAAACCGCTGAGCGCGCCGATGGCCCCCATGATCTGCAAAAGTCGGGTGTTGGGTTGCATCTGGAATTCCTCTTTTGGTTTGCGGCAAAGCTAAGCCCAACTGATCAGGCGCGAAAGGCCACAAATGCGCCTGTGCCTTGCACAAAGGCTTGCATCCTTCGATCCGCCCAGCCATCTGTTCTGGGTGAGCGCGCACCCGATCCTTCCCCCACCCGTTGACGTGGCCTTTGGCTGGTCCGCTTTTTTTGGTGATCAGGTAACACAGAGCGAGGCCGGTTTGCTGCCGTGCCGGATTTCAACCGTGCACCGCGCCCGGCTGACTGCGGCCCGTCCCACCGAAACGATCAAACTTGTCCTGCCCGTGCATATCAACACGCAGGATTTTGCCGTGGGCGACTGGGTGTTGGCCGATCCGGCGACTGGGCAAATGATCCGCAGGCTCGATCGGCGGACCTTGCTGCAGCGCCGGACCGAAGGCGCGCGCGCGCCGCAGTTGATTGCGGCCAATATCGACACCTTGTTTATCGTCACCTCCTGCAATGACGATTTCAACCCCGCGCGGCTGGAACGCTATCTTGCGCTGGCCAATGAGGCGGGAACCGTTCCGGTGATCGTGCTGACCAAGGCCGACCAGACGAGCGATCCGGCGCCCTTTCAATCGCAGGCGGCGACGCTGCAGCGAGGGTTGGCGGTCGTGACTTTGAACGCAACCTCGCCCGATGCCGCCGTTTCTTTGGCCCCGTGGTGCGGGATCGGCCAGACGGTGGCGCTGGTTGGATCGTCTGGCGTTGGCAAGTCGACGCTGCTGAACACATTGACCGGCAAAACCGATGACGACGCGCAGCTGACCGGGGCGGTGCGCGAAGATGATGCGAAGGGGCGGCATACGACGACCGCTCGCTCGCTTCATGCCATTCAAGGCGGCGGCTGGGTGATCGACACGCCCGGAATGCGCACCCTGCACGTCAGCGATGTGGCGTCAGGCCTTGATGTTCTGTTCGCGGAAATCTTGGAACTCGCCCCCGAATGCCGGTTTCGCAATTGCACCCATGCACACGAGCCGGGCTGCGCGGTGCAGGCGGCGGCGCGCGCCGGGACGCTGGACGCGGACCGTCTGGCGCGCTGGCGCAAGCTGCATGACGAGAACCAGACCAACACGCCGGTTCTGACCGGCGCGCGCGGCAACAAATCCAAACCCTACACGCCTGGTCGCCACTGAACCGCTTAGAAATCCGTCGGCGCGCCGCCTTCTTGTTTGCGCCGTGCCACGAACCGGCGCAGCTCTTCCTGGTGATCGCCGTTCATTTCGGGCGGCTCGAATTCTGCAAGGATCTGTTTGTAAATCCGGTGCGCGCGCTCTGCCGTCCAAAGCGAGCCGTCGATCTGCCAGGCTTCAAAATTGCGCCAATCAGACACAAACGGCTGATAAAACGCGGTGGTATAGCGTTCTTGCGTGTGCTGACAGCCAAAGTAATGCCCCGAGGGGCCAACTTCGCGAATGGCGTCAAGCGCGATGTCCTCTTCGGTCGTCGCAAAGGTTGACGCTTCGAAATAGCGCTGGATCATCTGCAGAACTTCGCAGTCCATGATGAACTTTTCCGGGCTGGCGATCAGCCCGCCCTCAAGCCAGCCCGCCGCGTGATAGACCATGTTGGTCTGCGACTGCACCGCCGACCACAGCGAATTTGACGTTTCCCACATCGCTTGCCCGTCGGGGATATTGGCCGCGCAAACGCCCGAAGCCCGCATCGGCAGCTTGTATTGGCGCACCAATTGCCCGGTCATCTGCGTCGCGCGCATGTATTCAGGCGTGCCGAACGCGGGCGCGCCCGACTTCATATCGACGTTCGAGGTAAAGGTGCCCAGCGCAATCGGCGTGCCCGGCGAGATGAATTGCAACAGCGCCGCTGCCGAAAGCCCTTCGGCCAGCGACAGCGTCACCGCCCCCGCCATCGTGACCGGCGCCATCGCCCCCGCCAGCGTGAAGGGCGTGATCACCACCGGCTGGCGACGGCGCGCCAGCCGCATCGCGCCGTCCAGCATCGGATAATCGTGCTTCAGCGGCGAGACAGAGTTGATGTTGGTGTACATCCGCGGCTTGGCCTGAAACTCGTCCTCGGTCAGCCCGCCCGCGATGCGCACCATGTCCATCACATCTTCAACCCGCTCGGACCCAAGCGAATAGGCGTGGCAGACCTTGTCCGTCAGGGTCAGCTTTTCATAAAGGCAATCCAGATGCCGCACCGAGGCGTGGATATCGATCGGCTCCACCGGATAGCCGCCCGCGATATGGATGCAGTTGAAATACTGCGTCAGCTTCATGAATTCCTTGAAGGTTTCAAAATCGCCAGAGCGTTTGCCCCGCTCCAGATCCCAGGCGTTCGGCGGCGAGGAGACGTTGACGAACAGCATATGTTTGCCGCCCATGATCACCTCGCGCTCGGGGTTGCGCGGGGTGATGGTGAACTGCGAGGGCGCCCTGCCGATCATCTCCATCACAAAATCTTCGTCCATGCGGACGTTCGTTCCCTTGACGATGCAGCCGGCCTTTTTCAGATACTCAACCGCCTCGGGGTTCAGAAATTCAATCCCGATGTCGCGCAGAATTTTCATCGCGCCGCGGTGGATTGCCTGCACACCGTCCGCGTCCAATGGCTCGGTCGGGCGGTCCGGATTGATCGGGATGCGCCAGGGCATCTGGTTGATCGCTGCCCCGCCTGCCCGGGTCCGGTTGCCCGAATGCCCTCCTGCGCGGCGTCTGCGGCCTTGCTCTTCCATTTGATCCATCCTTGCCCTTTGGGCCGAAGCCCTTTGCACAGTGATGAACGAAAGCCGCACAAAAAGCATAGCGGGTTTGCGACGTAAATGCGTCGTTTATCGCGAGCGCTTAGTGCTGACGCGCGTTTTGGGCGGTAATCCACGGCAAAAGAGCGGAAATATCGTCAAGAACAACGTCGGAATGGGGCAGCAGATCCTGCTTTGTCGCGATCCCAGTCAGAACCGCAACCGCGATCATCCCGGCCTGCCGTGCAGCCGCCATATCATGCACCGAATCGCCCACCATCGCGATATCGGCGGCAGGCAGTCCGCAGTCTGTGGCAAAGGCCAACAGCTGCCCCGGCGCGGGTTTGCCCCCCCATCCCGAATCGCAGCCCGCAACGAAATCGAACAGCGGCAATATACCGGCGGTCTGCAAGTGATGCCGCGCAGGCGCTTCTGAATCGTTCGTCGCAAGTCCGATTTTCAAACCTGCCCGGCGCAAATCGCGAAAGGTTGCGGGCAGATCGACCGCGGGCACCATCGGCGCCGATTTGGCCAGATCGGCCAACTCGCCCGCCAAGGCCGCGCCATCGCTGCGGCCAAGCTGCTCCGCCACAAAATGCGCGATTTCTTCGGTCGTATGCGCGATTATGATGCTGGTCGGCTCGAATAGGCCGCTGTCCGGATCAAACCCGAGCTTTTGCGACAATTGCCGCGCCTGATGTTCATCCTTTGTCAGATGCGCAAGCGCCGCGCGTGTCCACGCCCCCCAGCTTTGCGCAAAGTGGAACAAGGTGCCGTCTTTGTCGAAAATGGCCGCACGGATCATCTGGTCTCTCGTTTTTTCAGGTCCAATGGGGAACGTCGCCGCCCGGCAAAGAGGCGCGGGCCACGGCCACCTCCGCCGGTCCAATCCCGGCATAAGCGGCCAGCGCCAGCACATGCCGGTCTTCTGCCAGAATGAAATCCAGCACCGACGCCATGAATTCGGGCTTCTTCAGATCAGCCACCAAAGACGACAGGCCAACCCCGGTCGCGTTAAGAAATTCGCCCAGCAGGTCCGCATCCGTCGCCAGCCAGGATACCGCCTGAAAAGCCAGAGTTTCGGCGGATTCCCGCTGATTTGAGGGTTTTTCGGCCATATTTCCCGACAATCTTTCAAAAAATGAGCGCGGTTGGTTAGGTCTTTAGAAAGGAATTCTTAACGACTTTAGCTGCACAATGACCAGACCCAAATAGGTATTGGTGTTCACGAATGATCGGAACAATTCTTATCGTTGACGGCGTCGCGACCAACCGGATCGTGATGAAGGTCAAATTGGCTGGTGCCGGCTATCGCACACTGGCGGCGGGCGATGTGGCCTCATGCTTTGATCTGGCGCGCCGCGAAAAGCCCGATCTTATCCTGCTCGATATCGACGTGCCGGACATCGGCGGGATTGAATTGCTGCGGGCACTTCGCACCGATCCGACGACCTCCCGGATCTTGGTGGTCATGGTTTCCAGCTTGCATAACCGCGACCAAAGGCTTGATGCGTTGCGGGCCGGCGCGGATGAGTTTTTGGCGAAACCCATTGATGATCACACACTTCTTGCCCGCCTGCGCAGCCTGACCCGCGCGCGCGATGATCTGGACGGTATGGACACGCGCGGCGACGGCATCGCGAATTTTTCCATCGCAGAACCGCCTGCCCCGTTTCAGCGTCCGGGCCAGATCGTCATCGTCACCGCGCGCCCCGATACAGCCATCAGGCTGCGCCACAGCTTGGCGTCTTTCAGCAAAGACCAGTTCAAATGCCTGTCCTTTGATCAGGTGTTCAATCAGCAAACCACAGAAGCGGTGGGCCCGGACGTTTACCTGATCGAGGTGAGCGCTCAAGACGGCGACCGCGGGCTGATCGTCATGTCCACCCTGCGCAGCCGCCAAGAGACGCGGCATACGAAAATCTGCATCCTGAATGCCGCTGAAAGCCCGGATTTGCCCGCGATGGCGTTTGACCTTGGGGCGCATGATCTGGTCGCCGCCGATCTGGACCTTGAAGAGATCGCGCTTCGGCTTAGCGTTTTGGTGCGCAGAAAATCCGAGGCCGACCGGCAAAGGGCGAACCTTCGCGACAATCTGCGGCTGGCCATGATGGACCCCCTGACCGGCATCCCGAACCGGCGCTCTGGCATGACGCAACTGGGCCTCATCGCCGACCGGACCCTCGCCCAAAGCAGCCATTTCGCGCTGTTGGTTCTGGACCTCGACAAATTCAAGTCCGTCAATGATCGTTTCGGACATGCTGCCGGCGATGCGGTGCTCGTTGAGGTGGCGCGGCGGCTGAAGGAATGCCTGCGCAGCACGGACATGATCGCCCGCATCGGCGGCGAGGAATTCCTGATCTGCCTGCCGGACACAACGCTTTCCGAAAGCCGGCTGGTGGCCGAACGGCTGTGCCACGAGATCGAGTCCGCACCCATCCGGCTGCATACCGGCGAGCATTTGCAGGTGACCATTTCAATCGGTTTGGCGCTCAGCAATGACGGACACGACATGGACGCCGCCCCGCTGGTCAACGAAACGTTTGACCGGGCCGATATGGCGCTTTTGGCCGCCAAAAGGGCCGGGCGCAATCAGGTCACAATCAGCCGGACCGCCGCAGCCTGACGCGGTTTGCGCCGGATCCGGGGCCACCCCGGCAGGCGCTGATCATGCAGCGCGCCGCCGCGTTACTTTTTGTCGTGCCTCATTCCCGATTGCAAACGTTCGGCAAATGCCCGGCGGGCTTCGGGCGTCATCGCCACCAGATAGTCGCGCATTACCGATTGTGCCAAGCCAAAGAATTCCGTCGCTCTGCTCCTTTGCGCGTCCAAGGCGCTGTCCAGCGCGCTGACATCAAAGGGATCGGCGGTCAGCGCGGCCGTGATCTGGGCAAGGTCGGCCTGCATTCTGCCGCGGGCATCGCGCATTTGCGGCGCCGCGGCGAACATGGATTTGGCCAGCGCGCGGCGGTCTTCGTTGCTGAGAGCTTGGGTGAACGAGCCAAAGCCCATTTCCCGCGACATGCGCCCCTCGTCCCGCCCATCTGCGTCAAGGCTGTGGCCCACAACGAACCCGGCAACCGCAAGGTTAACGGCCAGGGACAGCGCCAAAATGATCTTCGTCCCGCGCGGCGCCCCGCTGACAGCGGATTTGACCGGCGCCGTTTCCGCCTGCTTGTCCATCATAATCCTTCCTCCAAGGCCAAGGAATCGTACCCCGGCATAAACTCCACCGACAGGGACGAAGTTGACGTGTCCACAAGCAAATCGCTCAAGCTGGCCAGACCCTCGGGCTGAACATAGCCCAAGGTCAGCCCGGCAACCCCCGCCATCATCCCGCAGGCAATCGCCCCGCCGCCACCAAACAAAGCCGCAAACCGATCAAAAAGGCCCGCACGAACCACGGGCACAGGCGCGGGCTTTGCCTTTTGCACCTGTTCAGCATCGGCCATGACCCGGGCCATCAAAGCCGCAGATGGCTGCGGTCCGGCCGCGCGGGACTGTTCAAAAAGATCATCCAGATCGGTCATATCTCGTCCTCATCCCCGTAACCAAGGGCATCTTTTTGCCCCGAAAGAAGGGCCTGCAGCGCACGTTTGCCGCGCGCCGTCAGGCTTTCAACCGCTTCAACGCCGATATGAAGGACCTCCGCGATCTCCGGGTTGGTCATCCCCTCGATGTGGCGCAAAATAATCGCCTGACGCTGGCGCTCGGGCAGGCATTGCAGGGCCGTGTTCAACGCGTCCAGCCGCGTGCTGTCCATCATTCGCCCGGCAACGCTGTCGCGCGGGTCCACCGGTTCGGGCACGTCGTCGATGCAGGCAGCGGCCCGGCTTTTGCGGGCCCGCATCCGGTCGGTGCAAAGATTGGTCACCACGCGGTAAAGCCAGGTTTTCGGCTGCGCCTCGCCCTGACGCCAGTGCGCCGCCACGCGCCAAAGCCGCAGCATGGCCTCTTGCGCGACATCTTCGGCCTCGGCCCGGTCCGCCAAAAGCCGCGCGGCATAGCGCAGCGCCACCGGAAGCAGCCGGTCCATCAGCTGGCGCGCGGCCATAGGATCGCCGTTGGCATAAAGCACCAAAAGGGCTCCATCCTCCACGTCGGCCAATGTGTCGCGCGCCATCTGCATCTTTCCCGGTTAAACCGACCTGCACTGCTATTCAATAAACTTGAAACCGGGCACGGGCGGCTTGCGCGCTGTTACTGGTTGTCACCGCCGCCGAACATGCCCCAGAAACCGCTGTGATCACCGCCGCGCCCATGCCCATCGCCATGTTTGCCGCGATGCTCGCCCATCATGGCCTGCGCCGCTTCCATTTCCGCAAGGCTGATTGCGCCGTCGCCGTCGGTATCAACCGTGTCCATCATGAAGGCCAGTCGCGGCCCCGCCGTCATCTCTGCCGCCGACAACAGGCCGTCCGCGTCGGTGTCCATGGCCGTCACCATCTCGGCCGCGCGCGCTTCGGCCCGTTTGGTCATCTCGATGATCTGCATTTGCGCCAGCTCGTCCGCCGACAAAAGCCCGTCCTTGTTCGCGTCGACCTCAGCAACCCGCGCGGCCTTGTGCGCATCCATTTCGGCTTGGGTCACTTTGCCATCCTTGTCGGTGTCCATCGCCGTGAACATGTCCATCATGCGCTGCCCGTCGCCCATGCCACCGTTTTCGGCAAAAGCGGCCCCGGACAGGCCGAGCACAGCCACTGTGCAAAGGGCCAGGATGTTTGCTTTGTTCCCGTTTTTCATCGTTATCTCCTGCGAACGCGTGGCGACGATCGCCACTGTTTCATGCCAGTTTAACGCCGCCCCGCAGCGGTTCCGTCGCGGCCATCGAAAAAATCGTGCCGCCGCTCAGGCATTTCGCCGCGTGCCCTCTACATTCGCAGCTATCCGTTCTATAGGTTCGCAATACCAAGGATCCCGATTGTGCCCCAGACCACCCTCACGCTTGACGAAGACCGCCCGATGGGGCCCGCGATGCGCAAAGGTTGGGCCATGCGATGCCCGAGTTGCGGGCAGGGCCGGCTTTTGCATTCTTACCTAAAGGTGAACGACGCCTGCGCGTCTTGCGGCCAAGACCTGCATCACCACCGCGCCGATGATGGTCCGGCCTATCTGACCATTCTTATTGCCGGGCATTTGATGGCGCCGCTACTTTTGTTCGTGTATTCAACCTGGGCTCCCGAACCGATGGTGATGGCTTTGTCCTTCACGGCCATTTTCGTGGCGCTGTCGCTGTTTCTTCTGCCCCGGCTCAAGGGGGTGCTGGTTGGCATCCAGTGGGCGAAACGCATGCACGGTTTTGGGCATGACCCCGCCTTTGAATGAATCGATCCGCCCTGCCGCGACGGTGATTTTGTGGCGCGACTTGGCGGGCGAGCGGCAGGTGCTTATGGGCCTGCGCGGCGCTCAGGCTGTTTTCATGCCCTCGAAATATGTGTTTCCGGGCGGCGGCGTGGACCCGCAGGATCATGCGCACGCTTTGCCGCCCGGATGGCTGGCCCCCGATTGCGAACGCCGGCTGTCCGCCCATCCTGCAGCCCTGCCCGCCGCCGCCCTCGTCGCCGCTGCCCGGCGCGAGTTGGTCGAGGAAACCGGGCTATCGCTTTTCCCGCAGCGTCAACCGAGCCTGCAATTCATCTTTCGCGCCATCACCCCGCCCGGCCGCAGCCGCAGGTTCGATGCGCGGTTTTTTCTGGCCCCGGCGACGGCGGCAAGCGGTGATATGCTGGATTTCGCGGGTGCATCGGGCGAGCTGTCGCATTTGCACTGGATTGGCCTGCCGCAGGCGCGGGCGCTGGACCTGCCCTTCATAACCGAGGTTGTTCTGGCCGAGGTGTCCGCCCTTCTGGGCGGCGCATCGCAGGCGGGCGTGCCGTTTTTTGACAATTCCGGCCCGGTTCCGACCTTCAGACGGCTGATCTGAACCGCTTCACGCGCAGGCCAGACCAAAGCGCCGCTTACCAAAGTGTCAGCGCGTCCAGATCATAACCATTCCAGTCCAATATCTCGCGCAGGGCGCTCGCCCGGTCAGGCGGCAGATCGCCGCCCCTGTTCAGCACAAAACCAAAAGCGCCCGAAGGCGTGCCAAAAACCAAGGTTCGCACGTCGGTATCAACCCAAAGCAGCCACAGATCGCCCGAAAGTCCCGGCGCGGCGTAACGGCCCGGCCCGGTGCGCGGCAAAGGCCCGCGCGCAGAGACCTGCGTTTGCGACAGGCACAGCTGATAGGACAGCGTCAACGCGCCCGGCGCGCCGCCGATCTCCGCCTGCCCCGGCGCGCATCTGCCGCCAAAGGCGCCAACTTGCGTCCAAGCGCCAACAAGACGCGCCTCGTCCAAGGTCGCGTTGGAAAATATCGCAGCAGTGGTGTTTCGGTAACTTATTGTGCTTAAAGGATTTTTTGGCATGCAGGCCAAGAGGGGCGCTGCCAATGCGAGCAAGATCAGTCGATGCACAGGGTCACGCGCACGCCGTCATCTTGCAGAATTTCGTTGCAGCCAAACAACGGATCATAGGGCGCGCAGGTCATGGACCGGGCAAGGCAGGAGCCTTGGCAATCGCTTGATTTGCGGCATTGCTTGCCGGAATCTTTGGTGATTTTCACGCAGGCATAAGCGATTGATTTTCCGGCGCGCACCCACAGGCCCTTATTCTTCAGGCACGCCGCTTCTTCGGGCGAGGACGGCGGTTGTGGCTCTGCCAGCGGCTCCGGATTTGCGGGCGGGGCAGCCTCGGGCACGACCTCGCCCGAAAGCGGCGGCGGTTCAATCACGGCTTGCGCCGCGGGCACGGCAACGGCCTCGGCGCCAACGCTCGCAAGCTCGTCAAGGGGTTGCGAGGTGATCACATCGCCAGACAAAGCATCCATGGCGATTGGTTGCCCGCCATCGCCGCCGGGCGCGGACCCGCCACCGGGCACGCAGGCCAGAATGAACAGGGTCAGGATCAGGAAAAGAAGCCGGCGTTTCATGGGGGAACTCGCAAATTCGCGCCACAAAACCGCATTGCCGGACCCGTGGCAAGGCCCCGCTGCGTTTGCCGTCTTAAAACGGCATCGGATGCTGGCGGTGAACCGCGTCAATCTCGGCGAAAACCTCGGGGGTCAGATGCAGATCGGCCGCGCCCAGATTGATCTTCAGCTGCGCCATGGTGGTGGCCCCGATGATCGGGAAACAGGGGAACGGGCGACGTAGACAAAAGGCGATGGCCATTTGCGACGGATCAATCCGGTGGCGGGCGGCGATGCCCAGATAGGCCGCGACGGCGGGGAACACCGGCGGCGTGATGCGCCCTGACAGACTTGGATTCAACATCCGGCGAGAGCCTTCGGGGATCACATCGCCTGCATATTTCCCGCTTAAAAGCCCGGTCGCAAGCGGAGAAAAGGCCAGAAGCGGCATCTGTTCCAACGCAGAAAACTCGGCCCAATCAGAATCAAACTGCCGGCAAAGCATCGAATATTCATTCTGAACACTGGCCATGCGCGGCAGGCCATGACGGTCCGCCAAAGACAGCCACTTGGCGGCGCCCCAGACCGTTTCATTGGAAAGTGCAATATGCCGGATCTTGCCCTCGGCAATCAGTTTTGCAGATTCCTGCAGGATTTCAATCATATGCGCTTCGATATCCGCGCGATCCTGTCCGCTGGGATCAAAGGTCCAAATGTTGCGAAAGTGATAGATGGGGCGGTCGGGCCAATGCAGTTGATACAGATCAATATAGTCGGTTTTCAACCGGACAAGGCTTTGCTCGACCGAGCGGCGCAGTTTTGCCGCGGTGATTGGCCCGCTGTCCGGAACAGACGGCTGCCCGCCGCCCATCACCTTGCTTGCAAGGATCACCCGCTCGCGCCCACCGCGCGCGGCGAGCCAGGTTCCGATGATCGCCTCGGTCCGCCCCACAGTCTCGGCGCTGACCGGGTTGACGGGATACATCTCGGCCGTATCCCAGAAATTCACCCCGTGGGCGAGGGCCATATCCATTTGCGCATGGCCCTCAGCTTCGGTGTTCTGGGTGCCCCAGGTCATCGTGCCAAGGCAGATTTCCGAGACCATCAAGTCGGTCAGGCCGAGTTTTACGTTGCGCATGATGTCGCTCCTTTTGCCGCAAGATAGCGTATTTGGGGGCCGCAGGAAGCCGAGACTTGAGAACGAAAAGCGAACACTCTAATCTTCGGCCATGTCGCTGCCGATTCGTCATGACCTGCACGGGCCACGCCCCTATCCGGTTCAACCCTTTCCGGGGAAGCTGGGCCTTGGGCTGCTTCGCGGGCGGGTGCACGAATTTTGCGGTCCAGCGCGGATCAATCTGGCCGCGATGATCTTTGGTGAATGTCAGGGCGCGGTGATCTGGATATCGCCCGCATGGGCGTCGGAGCAGCTTTATATGGCTGGGCTGGCGGCTTATGGCGATCCGGCGCGGCTGATCCACGCCCGCCCGCGGCGCCCGGACGATCTGCTTTGGTCGGCGGAGGAGGCGTTGCGGTCCGGGGCGGCCCCGATTGTCATCGTCGAATTGCCTGATCTGCCGGGGCTGACACCGGTGCGCCGTTTGCATCTGGCCGCCGAGGCGGGGTCAGAAATTGCGCGGCATCGCGGGCGTTTGCCGCCTTTGGGGCTGCTGTTAACGCCGGCAATGGGCGGGGCGCAGGGGGTGGAAAGCCGCTGGCATCTGGCCACGCGCCCATCGGGAACCACGCTGATTGACACAAAAGAGGCATGGACGCTGTCGCGGCTTCGCGCCCGGATGGAGCCGCCGGCCGCCTGGGCCATGACCCGCAGCGCCGGTGGGCAGATCACGCTGGCCCCGGGTTAGCCGGCGACCCGCGCGACCCTGGCCCATAGGCAAAATCGGCTTACCATGATATTGCCCAAGGTGAGCGAAAGGAAACGTCATGACACAGCCGCGCAGATTGCTCTTGGCCTTGGCCATGCTCGCCGCCCCGCTTTTCAGCGCGCAGGCGGCAATGGCCGCGCCTGTTGGCTACGCCTTGCAGCCGGACGGCACGACGGTTGGCTTTTCCACCGATTTCGGCACCGACCAGATCACCGGCCAGATCCCGATCACCTCGGCCAACCTGCAACTGGATTTCAACAGTCCAGCCAAATCGACCATCGACGTCACCTTGAACGTGGCCGGGGCAAGCGCAAGTTTTCCCTTTGCTGCACAAGCCCTTAAGGGACCAAAAGTTCTGGCGGCCGCTGATTTTCCGCAGATGATTTTCAAATCAACCAAGATCCGGGCCGAAGGTGACGGGGCGCGGGTGGACGGCACCATCACCATTCGCGGCGTTACCAAACCGGTGGTGATGTTCGCCCAATTCTGGCAGCAAAAGGGTCAGGAGGCGGGCGATCTGCGGCTTTTGAAAATCCGGTTGACCGGCAGCCTGATGCGATCAGAATTTGGCGCGACGGGCTGGGCCGATATGGTCGGCGACGAGGTTCGCTTGGATATTCTGGCCCTGATCGAGCGGGATAAATGAGCGGGCTGAAAAACACGGGTACAAAGTTTGGCCTGATCAGCCGGATCATTCACTGGACCATGGCGCTTTTGATCCTGGGCCAATTGGCGCTGGGGCTGCTGATTGCCAATATGCAGCCCGCCTTGGACACGCTTTGGCTCTACGGCTTGCACAAATCCCTTGGTTTTGTGGCGCTTATGCTGGTGATCCTGCGCCTGATCTGGCACCGGATCACCCCGCCCCCGCACCCCTTGGGCGACCCGGACGCCCTGCCGCAAAGGCTGGCGCGCGCGGTTCACGGGGCGATTTACGCGCTGCTGGTCATCTTGCCGCTGGCCGGATGGGTCGGATCGTCGGCCACGGGCATTGATACGGTGATCTTCAACACCTGGACCCTGCCCGCCATCGCCCCGGTTTCTGAAGCTTGGGACAAGGCGGCATTCGGCGTGCACCGCTGGGCCGGATGGCTGCTGATCGGACTTTTGGCGCTGCATATCGCGGGCGCGGCGCTGCGCGCTTTGCGCGGTGATCCCAGCCTTCAACGGATGATCAGCGGATCATAGCCCCAAACGCGGAATCTCAATTGCCGGGCAGCGGTTCATCACCACGTTGACACCCCGCGCTTCGGCCCGCACGGCGGCCTCCTCGTTCACGATGCCAAGTTGCATCCAGATCGACTTTAGCGCCGGAAACACCCGAAGCGCCTCGTCCACAACGGGACCGACCTCTTCGCTGCGCCGAAAGATGTCTATCATATCAACATGTTCCCCGATGTCCGAAAGGCTGGCACGAACCATCTCGCCAAGCCCGGACACTTGCCCCGCCTGCCCCGGATTGACCGGAATAACCCTGTACCCGCGCGCCTTCAAATACCGCGCGACGCCGTTGCTGGGCCGGTCGGTTTTCGGCGACCAGCCAACAAGCGCAATCGTGCGCGCTTCGCTCAGGATGTCGGCGATCTCAGCATCGGTTTTCATACCGGTTTCCCCATGAAAAAGGCGTCCAGCGTGATCGCCGGACGCCAAGGTGTGGAACGAGGGACAGTGTCAGGACGCAGGGGGTTCCAATCCCTGCCGTTTTTTGAAAATAGGATGCCTGCCCCCCCAAAAAAAGGCCGGTCGCAATAATGTGAACTAGCGCTGGCTTGCCGCATACAGACTGACCGCCGCCGCGTTCGACACGTTCAGGCTGCCAAAGGCGCCCAAATAGGGAATCCGCGCCAAAACATCGCAAGTCTCGCGGGTTTTTTCGCGCAGCCCCGGCCCCTCGGCGCCCATCACCAGACCGATGGCGCGCGTGCCCGCACCCGCGATTGCATCGGACAAGGTCAACTCCGCCTCGCCTTCAAGCCCGATCAGCAGATAGCCCGCATCACGCAGCTCTTGCATCGCGTCGGCCAGGTTGGTGACGCGCAGATAGGGTTGCCGCTCCAACGCGCCGCTGGCGGTTTTGGCAAGCGCGCCGGTTTCTGGGGCCGAATGATGCTTCGGCGCGATCACCGCTCTGGCACCGAAAACCTCGGCCGAGCGCAGCACCGCCCCCGCGTTATGGGGGTCCGTCACGCGGTCCAGCAGAACGACCAAAGCCTGCCCCTGACCGGAGATTGCCACATCGGCCAGCGTCCCCCAGTTCAGCGGCCGCACTTCCATCGCAGCGCCCTGATGCACCGATCCTTCGTCAATCGGTACGGCAAACTTGCGCGGATCCACGATTTCGGGCTGCAGGCCGCTCATCTGAATGGCTTCTTCCAGCTTGTCATAGGCGTTTTTCGTCACCACCAGCCGGATTTTCTCGCGGCGCGGGTTCACCAGCGCATCGCGCACCGCATGCAGGCCGAACAGCCATACCGTTTCCTTGGCCTCAACGCGGCGGTTGCGTTCCTTGTCCACGACCCAAGTAGGTTTGATGCTCATTGCCCGGTCCTCAGTTTCCGCCCCACCCATGGCTGACCCCCGGCCTTTTTGCAAGCCTGCGGGGAATCGCGAAAAAACCCGCGTCTTGCCCGCCGATCCGGCCTTGACGCCCTTTGCGCCCTTGTCTATTGCCGCCACAGGATGGGCGATATGCTACAAGGTGTGGCAGCGGACTGTAACTCCGCCGAGGCGACTCACGCCTGGTTCGATTCCAGGATCGCCCACCAATACCTTCACAGCTTGGCGTGAAACGGCCCCGAGGCGCTGCTTTGCTGGTCGCGGCTGAGCTGTGATTTGCCGCTGCGCCCCAAACCTTCGGCCTGCCTTGTGTTAAAATGTTGTCATCTAATGAGGTAAGTCATGCGCTCCACCCAGTTCACCCACGCCATCACCCGCAAACCTGCGGCCTCGATCATTCAGGGCCTGCGCGCAGTTGATACCGGCAAACCGGACCTTGGGCTGATGCGCGCCCATCACCGTGATTATGTCGCGGCCCTGCGCAGCACCGGGGCGGCCGTGCTGGAACTGGACGCATCGGACGACTTTCCTGATTCCGTCTTTGTCGAAGACACCGCGCTTTGCCTGACCCAAGGCGCGGTCATCATGCGCCCCGGCGCGCCGACGCGGCTGGGCGAAGCGGCGCTGATGGCGCCGCATTTGCAGGCGCTTTACGGCGATGTGCGCTGGATCACGGGCGCGGGCAGTTTCATCGAAGGCGGCGATATTCTGGTGTCGGAAACCGAGATTCTGGTGGGCCGCTCGGCGCGAACCAATGCCGCGGGGGTGGCGGAACTGACCCTCAAAGTGGCCGACTGGGGCCTGCCCGTGCGTGAGGTTTTCACCCCGCCTGGGGTGTTGCATTTCAAGACAGATTGCTCGCTTTTGGACGGCGATACGGTGCTGTCCACCGAACGGTTGGCGGCATCGGGCTGCTTTGCAGGCTACCGCGTGATCCACACCGCGCCCGGCGAAGAGGCCTGCGCCAACGCCATTCGCTTCAACAATCTGGTCATCATGCCCGCCGGTTTTCCCGCCACGCATGAGCGGGTTTTGGCGGCAGGATACGCCGTCGCCGAGGTGGGCAACAGCGAATGCGCAAAACTGGACGGCGGCATGTCATGCCTGTCTTTACGTTTTACCCCAAAGGCTTAGCCCCTTAAGGTATCAGCACCGCCGCCCGCTCATAATCGCCGACCTCGACCGAGCCATCGTCAAACGTCACGCTGACGGTGATCGTTTTTATCGATGAAAGGTCCGCCGTGACAAAAGGCAAAACCCCCTGATCCATTTTCAGCGCGTTCGGCTGCGCTTCGCCTTCATAACAAGGCTCAAAGACCAGCGCAGTGCGCGCCGGCGCGCCGTTCACGCCATAACTCACCCCCTCCACCCCGCAGCGCCAAGCCAGAAGATTGGTGAAGTAAAGCAGGTCCTGCCCGTCATATTCGCGCACGGCAATCCACTGCGGTTTGGTCATGGTCAGGATCGGTTTAACCTCGGCTGCCGTGGTGAAATCCTGGGCCAAACCCGCCCCGGCGGAGGCACAAACGAGCGCGGCAACAAATGTCAGTCGCATCATCCTATTCTCCTTTTGCAAATCTCAAAAAGTTCATGCCTACTGCGGTCAAAACAACCCGAGCAGCGTTCCGACATGACCATCTTGCGCCCCAAAGGGCAGTCTTTCAACATCGTTGCCGTGGTCCAATCGGGCCGCCTTCAATATGAGGCGCTTTTGCTGGCCGCGTCCTTGCGCGCCCGCTGCCCGACCTTTGCCGGAACGCTTTATCTGGCAGAGCCGCAAAAAGGCGGCGCTTGGCGGCGCAATCCTGCCGTCACAGATCCCGAAATTCGTGCGCAGTTACAAGACCTTGGCGCCGTATTTCTGCCCTTTGAGGCCAAGCAGTTCGGCGAGAAATATCCGCACGGCAACAAGATCGAAGCCCTTGCGCATCTGCCCGACGAGCCGTTTTTGTTTCTGGACACCGACACGCTGATCCTTGGCGACATCGGTTCGGTTCCCTTCGATTTCGCGCGCCCCTCGGCATCGATGCGTCGCGAGGGGACGTGGCCGCAAACGCAGCCCTATCTGGGCTATGCGGCGATTTGGGGCGCACTTTACGCCCGCTTTGGCCTCGATTTCACCAAAACGCTGGATCTGAGCCAGCCTGACGACTACTGGCAGCGCTATCTTTACTTCAACGCTGGCTGGTTTTTCGGCCAAAGTCCCCGGCAATTCGGCGCGCGTTTTGTGACCTATGCCCTTTCGGTGCGCGACACGCCGCCGCCCGAACTCGCCGCCCAAGAACTGTACCCGTGGCTTGATCAAATCGTGCTGCCGCTGGTCATTCATTCGCTTGGCGGTGGGCGTCCCGGCCCGGAACTCGCCGGCCTTGATGGCGATGTCACCTGCCATTATCGTCATTTGCCGCTGCTTTACGCCCGCGAAAGCGATCTGGTGGTCGAGGTTCTGGAACAGGTCGCAAAAACGCAGCCCCTGCGCAAAATTTTGCGCGACTATGAGCCGGTCAAGATGATGGTCTATCAAAACAAAGGCCGCAAAGCGCGCGAACTTTTTGACCGCAGCGATTTGCCAAGGCGCGAGCAGATGCTGCGTGGGCCGCTGAAAGAGGCGGGTCTTTGGCTGCGTTAGATCGAAAGCATCGGCCAAAGCGAGGCCACCAAAAGCGCCGCCATGGTGAAATTGAACAGGCGTAACCTTCTGGAATCCAGCAGAAAAGCCCGCATCTTCTGCCCGGCCCACGCCCAAAGCATGATCGAGGGGAAGTTGGTCAGCGCAAAAACCCCGGCCACAGCGGCGACCTGAGGCAAGCCGCCATCCGCCGCATAAAGCGCGATCGCGCCGATCGCCATGGCCCATGCTTTTGGGTTGATCCACTGAAACGCCGCCGCTTGCAAAAAGCTGAACGGCCTGCCGCCAACGCACCCCTCGCCCGGCGCGGCGGCATGGGCCATCTTCCAAGCCAGCCACAGCATGTAAACCACCGCCGCGATTTTCATCGCCAGTTTGGCCTGCGGCACCGCCTCCAGCGCCGCGCCAAGCCCGAGGCCGACCAGTAAAACCATGAAGGAATGGCCAATGCTGATGCCCAGCATATGCGGCAAGGTCCGACGCATGCCAAAATTCGCGCCCGAGGCCATCAGCATCAGATTGTTCGGCCCCGGCGTGACCGAGGTGACAAAGGCAAAGCTGAGAAGACCAAGAAGGGAATCATATGTCATCTTGCAATTATTGCGCGCAATCAACGATAAATTGTTGCAATAATCGACCATCATGAACTATATTCGCAATAAATGGCGAAGTCAGACATCATAAACGACCGAATATTGCAAGTTCTCGGCGCCGAGGGCCGCATTCCAAACCTTGACCTCGCCAACCGGGTCGGCCTGTCGCCGTCTGCCTGCCTGCGCCGTGTGCAAGAGCTGGAGCGGACGGGCGTGATCAAAGGTTACCGCGCCGTGCTGGACCCGGCCAAGCTTGGCATCGGCTTTCTGGCCTATGTCACTGTCGGCCTGAACAGCCATACCAAATCGGCACAAGAAGCGTTCGAGCGCGCCGTCGCCCGCGCCCACCAGGTGCGTGAATGCCATAACATCACCGGCACAGTCGAATATCTGCTGCGGGTCGAAACGGTGGACCTTGCGGCCTATAAACACTGGCACACCGACGTTCTGGGCATCTTGCCGCAGGTGCAATCGGTCACGACTTTTGTTGTGATGGGCAGCCCGAAGGATGAGCGCGCATGACCCGCGTTTCGGCCCCTGCCCGCATTGCCGCGTGCCTTGGTGCGGCTTTGATGGGCACGCCGCCCGCTTTGACTTTTGGTCTGCCCAGCCTCGTGCAGGTTTGCTTTCGGCGCAAAGGGCAACGCCTCGCGCGGGTTTGGGGGCAAGGGGCGGGTCTTGAAGCCGCGCTTTGCAGCGCTGTGCAGCGCGCCGCAGTGGACCAGTCCCGCGTCACCCATATCGAGATTACCGTCGCCCGCCCCGGCCGTTTGATGACAGATCAGGATCTTTCCAGGGGCCGCGTTAATGATTTTCGCGGGCTGATGGGGATCGAACTGCGCGCGCCAGGCAAGCTCGCGCGTCTGGGCCCGCTAGAGATGGTAACGCGCAACCTTGGCCCGAAAGCGGCGCTTTTGGCGCTGTCGCGCGAGATTGGGTTGCCGCTTGCCCAGGTTCAGGCTTGGGCGTTTCCGGCCGATCAATACCTGATGGAATGGCCTGGCGCACGCATGCACAGCCTGTTTCGCGGCCAAAAACCCGTGCCGCCCAGCGCCATCACCCGCGCGCGGGTGCAAGAAATGGCGCGGGGAATGGAGGACTGGCTTTTGGCGCAGGTCGCGCCGGACGGTGCGGCGGCGTATAAATACTGGCCGTCCACCGGCCAATATTCCAGCGCCAATAACATGATCCGGCAGTTTATGGCTTCCGCCGCGCTCGCCGCAATCGCAGCGCGGCGCGGGGATTGCCGGCCCGTGGTTGATCGGAATTTCGCGTATAATTTCAACGCCTTCTATACCGAGGACGACAGCCTTGGTCTGATCCATGAAGGCGAAAAGGTCAAGCTTGGCGCGGCGGCTGTTGCGCTGATCGCGTGCCTCAATCTTGGTGGCACCGGATATCAAGCCCAAGCCGCCGCCCTGTCGCGGTTTATCCTGTCGATGCAGAACCCCGATGGATCGTTCCGCACTTTCCTGCGCCCTGCGGACCGGACCGACTGCCAGAACTTCTATCCCGGCGAGGCTTGCCTTGCCCTGATGCGCCTGCATCAGGTGGCCCCGGATCCCGCGCTGCTGACCGCCGTTCGGCGCGCTTTTGCCTTCTACCGCGACTGGCACCGGGCCAACCAGAACCCCGCCTTCGTTCCTTGGCACACTTCGGCGCTGTGCCTTTACCTGCGCCATGAAAACGCCCCTGAAATGGCCGCTTTCGTGTTTGAAATGAACGACTGGCTGTTAACCATTCAGCAGGGCAATGACCGCCCCGCCGACGTTTGGGGTGAATTTTTTGACCCCGCGCGCCCAGAATTCGGCCCCCCGCATGCCAGCGCAACCGGCGTCTATCTTGAGGGGCTGATCGACGCCTGGGACCTTGCAAACCGCCTCAAGGATCCCCGCGCGCACACCTATCGCCGCGCCATCCTTTGCGGGTTGCGGTCCTTGCGCCAATTGCAATTCCGCCATCCGTCCGACATGTTTTATCTCACAAAGCGCGCCCGCGTTCTGGGCGCATTGCGCACCACGACCTATGACAACACCGTCCGCATCGACAACGTTCAGCACGGCCTTATGGCAATTCGCCGCATTCTTGATCTGTGGGACAGGGCTGCCTTCCAGCCCCAGGATTTGCCCCTTTGTCCGGTAGGTAAATAGGCCCCCCTTCTTTTGATGGGCGCTTGCTGTCATTGATCCTCGGCGGGTCCGGGCCAGCACGCAGTCCCTTCACAGGACCAAAACCTTCCCCTAGGCTGTGCGGCGTAAAGGGGAGGATACCATGACAGACAAACCACAAGGCTTTGACACGCTGGCCATTCATGCGGGCGCTGCGGCGGACCCGGCGACCGGGGCGCGGCAAATTCCGATTTATCAAACGACGGCTTATGTTTTCCGCGATGCGGATCATGCCGCGAAACTGTTCAATTTGCAGGAAATCGGCTATATCTACTCACGCCTGACCAACCCCACCGTCTCGGCGCTTGCGGCGCGGGTTTGCGCGCTTGAAGGCGGCGCGGGGGCGATTGGGTGCTCGTCCGGCCATGCCGCGCAGATCATGGCGCTGTTTCCCTTGATGGGACCGGGCAAGAATATCGTTGCCTCCTCGCGGCTTTATGGCGGTACGATCACGCAGTTCAGCCAGACGATCAAACGCTTTGGCTGGTCAGCCAAATTCGTCGATACCGACGATCTGGGCGCTGTGGCCCGGGCGGTCGACAAAAACACCCGCGCGATCTTTTGTGAGACGATTGCGAATCCGGGCGGTTATGTCACCGACATTCCGGCGCTGGCGAAAATCGCGGATCGCAAGGGCATCCCGCTGATCGTCGATAACACGACCGCCTCGCCTTATCTGTGCCGCCCGATCGAAATGGGCGCCACGCTGGTTGTGCATTCGGCGACGAAATACCTGACCGGCAACGGCACCGTCACCGGCGGAATCGTGGTGGATTCGGGCAAATTCAACTGGTCGGCCTCGGACAAATTCCCCAGCCTGTCGCAGCCCGAACCGGCCTATCACGGGCTGGTCTTTCACCCCACATTGGGCGGCATGGCGTTTACCTTCCATTCCATCGCCATCGGCCTGCGCGATCTGGGCATGACGATGAACCCCCAAGGCGCGCATTACACGCTTATGGGGATCGAAACTCTTGGCCTGCGGATGCAGCGGCATGTGGAAAACGCCACAAAGGTGGCTGAATGGCTGGAAAAAGATCCACGGGTGGAGTTCGTCACCTATGCCGGTCTGAAATCCAGCCCCTATAACAAGCGCGCCAAAAAGATCGTGCCAAAGGGCGCGGGGGGGCTGTTCACCTTTGCGATGAAGGGCGGCTATGCGTCTTGTGTGAAGCTGATTGATAACGTGAAACTGTTCAGCCACGTCGCCAATCTGGGCGACACACGCAGCCTGATCATTCACTCCGCCTCCACCACGCACCGCCAACTGAACGAAGAGCAGCAAATCAAAGCCGGGGCGGGCCCCAATGTGGTGCGGCTGTCCATCGGGATCGAGGATGTGGCCGACATTATCGCCGATCTGGATCAGGCGATGACGGCGGCTCTTGCCTAAGGTCTAAAGCGGCGCCGCTCCTTCGGGGGCGGCGCCGGGCCACCAGCTGGCTCAGGCGCTTGGCCCAAAAAGGTCATGAAACGTCTCGGCCGAGATCATCCGCATCATCTCGGTCTTGTTTTGGTCAAACAAGTCATAGGCGGCGTCAAAGTCTGTCTTGTTTTCCAAACTCCGCGCGATCAAATCCGCAGTGGGGCGGGCGGGAATCGCCGACGCAGACGCGCCGTCTACCAGCAAGTCGCTGATCTTGCGGTTCTTCACGATAATGCCGCAGCCATAATCGCAATCCACGGTGAAGTAGTCTGTGTTGGCCCGTTGAAACACGAAATCGAGATATGCCTTGTAAGCCACGCCGCACCATTCACCGCGCCGATGGCGGGGCGTCGCCGATTCGCGGCTTGGGGGCAGGCAATCGTGCACCACCAAAACCCCGCCGTCCGGAATGATCCCGAACATTCGGTTCAAATCGCGCGTCGTCGTGGCATAGGTGTGCCAGCCGTCAACCAAACAAATCTGCGCTTTGCCACCCGCTGCGCGAAACGCTTCGATTGGCGTAAAAAGGTCTTCGTCAGGCGAGCGAAAGTCGATCTTTGCCCCGTCATTGAACACATAGGGGGTGATATACATCATCCGGCAGGTGTTTTTCAGCACGGTTGGGTCGATCTCGGAAAAATGTTTGCCAGTCGACGGAGTGGCCAGTTCCAGATAATCGGTGAAACCCAGCCGCCGGGCGAGGGTGTTGACAATAGCGGCCTTGTTCAGGCTTGGCACAGAAATATCGTCGGTCATCTATCGTTCCAAATCGGGGCTGCTGCGCGAAGGATCAAATAGACCTTCGACGCACATGGCAAGGCAATCCCGGTCTTTTTTGCTGCCAAAATCGCGCTGCACACTGGTCTGCCCAGATTTAGGCGAAATGAAAAGCCAAGAGAAATCAATCTCTTGTCTCTTTGTGTTACCGTTCCTTCAAGGCTTGCGTTAGTCCGCAAGCTCATAAGTTACCGTCACCGAAGCCATCAGACCAACCTGCCCCGAGGCCACGGGCACACCGCCCGCAGCCGAGGCATCCGCGCGGAACATCGGCATCGGGCCGCTGTAATTGGGCACTTCGGAGATCGTCACGATCTTTCCCAAAGTCACCCCAGCCGCTGCGGCGAACAACTCCGCCCGCGCCTTGGCATCTGCGACCGCTTCTTTGCGGGCTTGGTCCATCGTGGGGCGCGGGTTTGACAGCTCGAACGTGATCCCGTTCAGCGTGTTCGCGCCGTCGGTGATCGACGCGTCCAGAAGCGTGCCCAGCTGCGCCAGATCGCGCACCCGCACATTCAGCATATTCATCGCCGAATAGCCCGCGATGGTCGGCATCGAGCCGCTATCGTAACCCACCCAATTCGGGTTCAGCGACAGGTTCGAGGTTTGCAGATCCCGCTCTTCAATGCCCGCCGCGATCAGCCGCGAGATCACCGCCGAAACGGCTGTATTGTTGGCGCTCATCGCTTCCGAGGCGGTCTGCCCATCGGTTGTGACCCCCAGCATGATCGTCGCCATATCCGGCGCCGATTGCACCGTGGCCTCACCGGTGACGGTGATGGACGCGCCGTCGGCAAAGGCGGCAGAAGCGAGCGGCAAAGCAAAGGCAAGGCCGAGGCAAAGGGCAGAAAAAGGACGCATGGGGAACCTCCAAAGGGCTGCGTTGTTTCAATCGTGCCCTTGTGACGCATTTGCCCGCCCATTCCTTGGGGAAAATTTGCCTTTTTCTTTCATTCGGCAAAAAATTGCTTTAGGAACAGCGCGCGTGGCTTCCACGGCTGCCGCACCCCCTTTCGCTGTGTTAGACGGACGGTATGAAGCCTTCATTTGCCCTAGATTTTCGCGACGGTGCCGTCGCTTTGTTGCATCGGACCTCTCGGGGCTGGATGACGGTCGGACAGACCACATTCGACAGCGCCGATCTGGACGAAGCGCTGTCCTTTCTTCGCTCCACCGCGTTGGGCCTGTCGCCGGGGCGGGTTTCGACAAAGCTGATCATCCCGAACGATCAGATCAAATACCTGTCAATCCACGCCCCCGGCCCCGATGCCGCCAAGCGCCGCAAGCAGATTGCCGCCGCTTTGGTGGGCCGCACGCCCTATGACGTGGCCGATCTGGTGTTTGACTGGTGGGGCAAGGGCGACGAGGTGAACGTCGCGGTCATCGCGCGCGAAACTCTGGCCGAGGCCGAGGCTTTTGCCCATGCCCACCGCTTTAATCCCCTCGCCTTTGTGGGGGTGCCTGAGAACGGGATTTTCCAAGGTGAGCCGTGGTTTGGCATGACCGAAGTGGCCGGGAAAATTCTGGCCGAGGGCGAAAAGGTGGACCGTGATCAGGATCCGGTGCGCATTATCGGCCGCGACGCGGGCCAGCAGCCAGAGCCTGCGCCCCGCGCGCCCGACGAGATCAGTATCGCACAGGCCGCACCAGAACCTGCGCCGCCCCCTGCAGAAACCCTTTTGCCGCAGGAGGTGGCCGCAAAGCCGGCCGCGCCGGTGATCGAAGAACCCGCGGCGTCGGTTGAAACGCCCGCTGAAACTCCGGCCCAGCTGGCACCATCGGCACCGGCCGTTCCAGACCCCGAGCCGGAACTCGCCCCCATGACCGCCCAAAACATGCGCCCGGCGGACCCGGCGCCAGCCGTGATCGAGGCGCCGTCCGCGCCCGCCCCGCTGGTTCCCGAAGAAGCGCCGATGGCCATTGATGTGGACGGCGATCCGGCCGAGCCAACCTTGGCCCCACCTGCCCCGCGCCAAGCGGCCAGCGCGGCCGCCGAACCCGAAGGTCAAGGTTTTTCGCTGCTGCGCTCCTTCGCGACGCGGCGCAAGGAACCGGCGGCCCCTGCCGCCTTGAAGGCGGAACCGAGCATTGCCGCACCCGTCCGGTTCGGGTCCGATCGTGCCGCTGCGCCGCGCCCGGCAGCGCCTTTTGTCACAGCCTCTGTGATTGAACCGCCGATGGATCAGGCCAAGGTGGCGCCGGAATCGGCTGGGTTGGCCGTGATCGGCGCGGCTGGCGCACGCGCCGCTGAACGGCTTGTCGCCGAACGCCCGTCCATGGCCCGCCCGCTTCCCACAGCGGCGGCGTCCAAAGGGGCGGCGGCGAAAAATGCCAAGGGCTTGAAGGGCTTTGGCGTTTTTGTCACCGCGCCCGGCATTGCCGGGGCCAAAAAGCCGCGTGTCAATATTCCGCAGAAACCGGCAGACGAGCAGAGTGCAAACCCCGGCGGGCTTAGCCCGGCACGGGCTGGCACCCGTCCCATTGGTCTGGGCGCACGGCCGGTCCCGCAGCGCGGCAAACCGCGGTATCTTGGTCTGATTCTGACCGGAGTTTTGTTGGTGCTTTTGGCGCTTGTGGCCGCTTGGGCCAGTTTCTTTTTAGCGTCAAATCAAGCAGATACTGCGGATACCGCCGTCGCCGCGGTTGAGCAGCCACTCGATGCCGATATTCCGGCCCCCGAAGACGAGATGATTGCCGACATGCAGGATCCGTCGGATTTTACCGAAGCCGAAGCGGCGGAACCGCAAGCCGATCCCGCTGCGGCCGAGGCGCTCGCCGCCGCCGATCCGGTGCTTGAGGTTGCGCCCCAAACCGGCCTTGTCTCGCAAACCGGGGCCTCGGCGGTCAGCCCGGCAGGCGATGCGCAGGATGAGATTTTCCTCGCCGCAATTGACACGCCGCCCCAGCCCCCTGATCCATCGGCGCTGGGGGCGCCCGCGGCACGCACCGATGCCGCACCCTTGCCGGCCCTGCCGCCCCCCGCCTTTGGTACGGTTTACGAATTTGACGCGGATGGCAGGATCATCCCGACGCCCGAAGGGATCGCCACTCCCGAGGGCGTTTTGCTTGTTGCGGGCAAGCCGCCCGTTGTTCCGACCCCTCGCACTGCGGCGGTTGTGGCGGCTGTTGCCGCCGCACAAATCAGCGCCGCAGTGCCAGGGGCCGACGTTTTGGGGCCCGGCGTTTTGGGGGCCGAAACCGCTGCTTCGCCCGGCAATCCGTCCACCTTGCCAGCCGATCCCGTCCTTCAGACGCCTGTTTTCGCCGACCCCGCGCTGCAAGGCTTTCGCCCGCAGCCGCGCCCACCCGGATTGCAGGGGCCCAGCACAACCGGCACCGCCGAAGACCCCGCCCTTGCCCCAGAGGCGGGCAGCAGATTTTCCTCGCTTCGCCCGCAAAAACGGCCCGATGCAGTGGCCGCGCTGGCCGCCCCATCGCCGGGGCCATCGGTCGATCAGGCGGCGATAGAGGGCGCGGTGCAGTCGGCTTCGCTCGTGACGGGCGGCGAGGTTTTGCCGCAGGACCGCAGCCTGTTGGCCGTTTCCGTATCGCGCAAACCCGCAGCGCGGCCAGCGGGGGTGCAAATTGCCTCGGCGGCACCGGCGGCAGGTCCAGGGCAAGAAGCATCAGCAAGCACCGCAAGCGCCCCCGAAGCCGACGCCGAACCCGAGCAATCAGGCGCGATGCCGAACTTGCCGACGAGCGCATCGGTGGCCAAGCAAGCCACCGTCAAAGATGCGATCAACCTGTCCAAGCTGACGCTGATCGGCATCTACGGCACCGAAGGCAGCCGCTATGCGCTGGTGCGTCAACCCAACGGGCGGTTGGTGAAGGTCAAGGTCGGGGATCGGCTTGACGGCGGCAAAGTGGCCGCAATCACCACCTCGGCGCTGACCTATCAAAAGGGCGGGCGGGCGGTTTCGCTGGAAATGCCACGCACCTGACCGGTTGGACTTAGGCTGCGGGGCCTGTTGAGACACCAGCCTCGGCAAAGGTGACCATGCCAGAATGGCAGGCAACCGCCGCCTTCAAAATCCCGATCGCCACCGCTGCGCCCGATCCTTCGCCAAGGCGCAGACCAAGCGAAAGCAGTGGCTCTTTGCCCAGATGTGCCAGAAGCCGCCCATGCGCGCCCTCTGCGCTAAGATGGCCCGCGACGGCGTGATCAAGGCTGCTGGCGTTTTCGACATGCAAGATCGCCGCCGCAGAACAGGCGATAAACCCGTCCAGAATGAGCGGAATGCGCAAGGCATGCGCGCGCGCCATCGCCCCGGCCATGGCGGCAATTTCGCGTCCGCCAAGGCGCTGCAACACTTCCAAAGGTGCTGCGGGGGTGTGCCGCGCCACGCCTTGCGCGACCGCCTTTGCCTTGCGCGCCAGCCCCGCATCATCAACTCCGGTGCCGCGCCCAACCCAATCCTGCGCCGCGCCGCCATAAAGCGCGCAGGCAATCGCGGCGGCAACTGTGGTATTGCCGATGCCCATCTCGCCCACCACCAGCAGATCCGCCTTTGGATCAACCGCGTTCCAGCCAAGTGTGAAGGCGCCGGCGGTTTCCGCCTCGCTCATCGCCTCGACTTCGGTGAAATCGCCGGTCGGGCGGTCAAGGTCCAACGCGTGAACCTGCATTTGCGCGCCGTAAAGCTTTGAAAGCTGATTGATCGCCGCGCCGCCATGTTGAAAATTCGCAACCATCTGCACGGTTACTTCTGGCGGAAAGGCCGAGACGCCTTGAGCCGTAACTCCGTGATTTCCCGCGAAAATCAGAACCTGCGGCGCTGTGATGGCGGGCTTGTCGGTGCCCTGCCAGCCTGCGATCCAGATCGCAAGATCCTCAAGGCGCGCCAATGCGCCGGGCGGTTTGGTCAACTGCCCATTGCGCGCGGCAGCGGCGGCAATGGCCGCCTCATCAGGGCCGGGCAACGTGTTCACGGCAAGGCGGATATCGGCGAGCGTGGCAAAGGTCATGGGCGCGGTCCTGTTGATCGGTCAGGAAGCAGTCATAAGGCGGCGACGCCCGATTTGCCAGAGCAAGACCGACCCATTGACGCGCTGCGCGACATCCTGGGCCGCCGCGCCGCGCATGAAAAAGGCGGCCCTGAGGCCGCCCGTTCCAACGCTTTGAACGAAATCAAGCGGCGCGGCTGATCAGAACCTCGCCAACCTTCTTCTGCGCGCCGGCCTCGTCAACGCCGGACACGGCGGCGACTTCGCGGGTCAAACGCTCCAGCGCGGCTTCGTACAGCTGACGCTCGGAATAGCTTTGCTCGCGCTGGTCATCGCTGCGGTGCAGATCGCGCACCACCTCGGCAATGGCCATCAGATCACCAGAGTTGATCTTTTGTTCATATTCCTGCGCCCGGCGCGACCACATGGCGCGTTTGACGCGGGCTTTGCCCTTCAGCGTGTCCAAGGCCTTGCTGACCACATCAGGCGAGGACAGGCCGCGCATGCCGATGTCGGTGGCCTTGTGGGTCGGCACCCGCAGGGTCATCTTGTCTTTTTCAAACGACACGACGAACAATTCCAGGTGGATACCCGCAATTTCCTGCTCTTCGATCGAAACAATCTTGCCAACACCATGGGCCGGATAAACGACGAAATCATTGGGGTGGAAATCGGGCTTTTTCGATTTGGTCATAGGTCTTCCCTTGGTGGCGCGCGCCATTTTCAGACACAAAATCCCATCCCCGGCCCAAAAGCCGAAAGGAAAGGTCAATCTGTTGAAAATCTGACGCCTCGGTTTCGCGGTGCCGGGGCTGGCGGGTTATCTTATCTTGGTAACGATTCTATAACACAAAATCGGACCGAATCCAACAGGCGCAACGGCCTGTCAGGGTTAATAACACGCCAAAATGCCCAATTAAACGGCATAGCCGGGTTGCATTTTTCGCAACTGCGCGGTTCAGCCGCCTTCGCCGGGGGCCTCGGAAAAGTACTTTTCGCGCTTTCCCGTCTCTCCGTCACGTTCCGCTGCCTCGGGCAAGGGGTCTTTTTTGGTGATGATCACCGGCCACATGATGGAGTATTTGCGGTTGAACTCCACCCATTCGGTCATATTCGGCTCTGTATCGGGCTTGATCGCATCCGCCGGGCATTCAGGCTCGCAGACGCCGCAGTCGATGCATTCGTCGGGGTGGATGACAAGCATGTTCTCGCCCTCGTAGAAACAATCCACCGGGCACACCTCGACGCAGTCGGTGTATTTGCACGAGATACAGTTGTCGATCACGACGTAGGTCATGGGATGTCTCACTCAATAGATCGTAAGGGGGGACTTAGCTTGGCTCACCCGATCATTCAAGCGGCTCCGCCCCCGGTATCGGGTCCAGATCGACAAAAAGCAGCGCGGCCTCAGGGGCGGGGCCGCGCCGGTCGGATAAATCCGCGACGCGCACCACGCGGATCCGCGAGGCTTGCGGAAAGGTCAGCACATCGCCGACGATAACGCCATGCCCCGGCTTGCGGCAGCGCTGCGCATTTATCCGCAAACGGCCCGAGGTGATCATTTCGGCGGCGAGGTCGCGCGATTTGAAAAACCGGGCGGCAAACATCCACTTGTCCAGCCGAAGTTTCGGCTGAACGTCCGCCTTAGGTTTGCCCGCAGGCCCGGCCAATCACACCTTGCCCTTCAGCGCCATCAGAACGGCGAAGGGGTTGTCCGGATCGACGGGCTTTTCGGCGCGCTGGGGCTTTGCCTCGAAGTAGTGGGTCTTTTTCGGCTGCTCGCGCGGCTTGTCAAAGGACTTGCCGCCCTTGCCCCCATGATCGCGGCGCTTGTCGCCGCCTTCAGGCTTGGCGCCCTGTGGTATCGCAGCGTCGTCCTTGCCGTGGCGGCGGTCTTTGCCACGGCCGGGCTTGCCGCCGTCACCGCGCGGGCCACGCTCGCCTTGGGGGCGTTCAGCACCCTCGGCGGCTGGCTCTTTGCGCGGCGGATTCTGGCTGCGCTCGGGCCGCACGAAGCGGGGTTTGGGCGCCCAGGTAAAGGTGTAGTAGCTTTCCATCTCGGGCGGGGCTGCATCTGCCGCAGGCTCGGCTTCGGGCTCTGGCGGCGGGGCAAGGACGGACACTTCTTCGGGGATCGGCAGGATTGGCGCGTTCGGATCGACCACGACCGGCACCGGAACCGGTGCGGTCTTGACCTTCACCCGCTCCGCCTTCTCGCCCTTATAGCCCAGACCGCTCATCAGATCGTTGAACTGTTCCAGCGTCATCCCGGTGATCGACAGCATATCCGGCACCGCTTCGAACCCGGCGCGGCTGTCCTTCTGACGCAGGATATCGGCCAGTCGTTCCAGCATGTCGATGCGGATCGCACGGCTGCCGGCGGGATGATAGCCCGCCAAAGTATAGTGCATTTTGGGAACTTCGGCGATGTTCGGGATGGTCACAAGGCCCGGAGGCGGGCTTTCGGGGAATTCCTGCAAGCCATTCCAAAGCGACCACAAAACCAGACGCAGGCGCGTCGCGGCGGGTTTCAGCAGAAGCGGCAGAAAGATCGTGTATTGGCCAAACCGGATGCCATGCTTGCGCAAAGCGCCGCGCGCTTCCTGGTCCAGATCCTTGACCTCGGTGGCAACCGAATCGCGCGCGATCACGCCCATCGCTTCGGACAGCCGGAAGGCGAAGCCCTTGGCCAGCCCTTGCAGGGCGTCGTCGCGCCCCATGGCGAGCAACGGTTCAAACTGCGCGGCGACCTTGCGGTCGATGAAATGCTGCAAGCGGCGGCGGACCTTTTCGACCACCTCTTCGCCTGCCTCTTCGTCGACAAACGCCTCGACCAGGGGCCGCGTCGGCTCTGCGCCCTTGACCAGTTTGCCCACGGCATTGGTCTGCCACATCAGGCCGCCCTGCTCGGTCAAATCCATCTCGGTATCGGGGGCGTTATAAAAACGATCCGCCCGCAAATGGAATTCCGGCTTCAGCGCCTGATAGGCCGCCTGTTGCAAGGTGCGCGCTTCATCGCCCGAGCCTGCGGCATCCTGCTTAAAGCGGAACCCCTCAAGCCGGCCCACGAATTCGCCTTCAACCGTCACTTCGCCTTTGTCATTCACCTCGGCCACGAGGGTCTCCTTCTGCTTCAACCGCCGCATCAAAACACTTGTACGCCGGTCAACAAATCTTTGTGTCAGGGCCATATGCAAAGCATCCGACAGGCGGTCTTCTACCGCGCGCGTCTCGTCTTTCCAATGGCTTTCGTCTTCAACCCACCCTTTGCGTTGCGCCACATAGGTCCAAGTGCGGATATAGGCCAGCCTTTTTGACAGCGTATCGATGTCTCCGGTGGGTTTATCGATGCGCTCAACGGCTTTTTTCAGCCAATCTGAGGGAATTTTGCCGCCGCCGAGCCCACGCCCGACCAGAAATTCAAAAATCAGCGCCAGTAGTTGCAGATGTTCGGTTTCGGACGCGCCGCGAAAATCAGGGATACGGCAGACATCCCACAAAAGCTGTACCCGCTTGGGGCTGGTCAGATGGCCCTGAATTTCGGGCATCTCCTTCAGCGCCTTCAGCGCCAGCACGTCGTCGGCATCGCGCGCGCGGGTCAGCCAGTCATTGCTCGTCGGCGCCTCAAGGCTGCGCAAAAGCCGCTCCACCGTACCAAATTCCAGCGCGTGATTGCGCCACTGCAACTTGCGGATCGGCTGGAAATGGTGATTTTCAATCGCTTCGATCACCTCGGGGTCAAAGGGGCGCGCATCGCCCGTTACCCCAAAGGAACCGTTTTCCAGATAACGCCCGGCGCGGCCAGCGATCTGACCCAGCTCTTGGGGGTACAGCGCGCGCATCCGGCGGCCGTCGAATTTTGCGGTCGCCGAAAAAGCCACATGCTTGATATCAAGGTTCAGCCCCATCCCGATGGCATCCGTCGCCACCAGATAATCGACATCGCCGTTTTGATACAAAGCCACCTGCGCATTGCGGGTTCGCGGCGACAAGGCGCCCATCACCACCGCGCAGCCGCCCTTTTGCCGTTTGATCAGCTCGGCGATGGCATAGACATTTTCAACCGAAAACCCCACAATTGCGGTGCGTGCGGGCATCCGGCTTATCTTTTTCGAACCTGCATAGGTCAGTTGCGAGAAACGCTCGCGCTTCAGGAAGGTCACGCCGGGCACCAGATTGGCGATGATTTGCCGCATGGTTTCGGCGCCCATGAACAAGGTTTCATGCAAACCGCGGGCGCGCAAAAGCCGGTCGGTAAAGACATGTCCGCGCTCGGGGTCAGCGCACAGCTGAATCTCGTCGATGGCCACGAAATCCGCGCCGATTTCCAGCGGCATCGCTTCGACGGTGCAGACCCAATAGGCCGCGCGGTCGGGCACGATCCGCTCTTCGCCCGTCACCAGCGCCACCACGGACGGGCCGCGCTGCGCAACGATGCGGTCATAGACCTCGCGCGCCAAAAGCCGCAGCGGCAGGCCGATGACGCCGGTGCGGTGCGCCAGCATCCGGTCAATCGCAAAATGGGTTTTGCCGGTATTCGTCGGCCCAAGGACCGCCGTGACCCGCGGGGTCATGTCCATCATAAAGCCTTACAGATCCTGCCCCGCCAGATCGGCCGCCAGCCGTTCGATGGCGGCGTTTACCTCAGGCAGATGCGGATTGACAGACTGCGCGGCACGGTAGGCTTCGATCGCCTTTTCCGGGCGGCCAATTTCTTCGAATATCATCGCCAGCCCCGAAAGCGCGCCGAAATGCCGCGGGTTCAGTTCCAGCGTTTTGGCAATATCGGCGATGGAGGGCCCCAGATCGCCCGACTGATAATAGGCAGTCGCCCGCGCGTTGTAGCCTTCGGCGAAATCGGGGGCGTGGTCGATCAGGGCGGTGAAATGTTCGACCGCTGCCGCAATATCGCCCGCCGCCATCGCATCATGTCCGCGTTCCAGCAGCAAATCCATCGCGGGCGAGCCGGACTGCGACCATTCGATCCAGATTTCCTGCGTGATGCGCCCGGCCTCATCCTCGCTCGCGTCCGGCAGGCGCGCGAAGAGGTCGTCCAGATGGGCCTGATCGGCAAAAGCTGGCCCAAAAGCGAAAAAAACCGCCAGAACTGCCGCAACGATACGATTGAGTAATGGCTGGAGCGCTTTCATAATACCAAGGTAGCGGAACCTGCGGGAAATTCCAGAGCCTCATGGTTCAAAGTCAAGTGATTGGAGACGATATGAGCGATGTGATCGCGCAGGCGGTGGTTGCCCTCGCCGCGAAATTTAGCGGTGGCTATGACGGGGTGGCCAAATTTGTGATGATCGGCGCGGGGTCGATCATGGTGGACGGCGCGGGCGTGCGCGCGGGCGACGAAGAGGCGGACGTGACGCTGACCGCCAGTGTTGACGATTTTCAGGCGATGTTCGAGGGCGATCTGTCGCCGACGACGGCGTTTATGACCGGAAAGCTGAAAGTTGACGGGAGCATGGGCCTTGCGATGAAACTTGGCGCGGCTTTGGCATGAGCGGCGATGCCCCCTATTTCCACAATATAGCCGAAGGGCCGGGGGGCGTGCGGGCCTTTTGGCTGCGCACCAGCGACGGGGTGCGGATCAGATCGGCGATCTGGCCTGCGCCCGGCGCCGCCAAAGGCACGGTGTTTTTGCTGCCCGGACGCACGGAATACATCGAAAAATATGGCCGGACGGCGGGTGATCTGGCGGCGCGCGGGTATGCCATGTTGTCGGTGGATTGGCGCGGACAGGGCCTTGCGGACCGCCCGGCGCACGAGCCGATGGTGGGCCATGTCGGCGATTTTGCGGAATATCAGGCGGATCTGGCGGCGGTCATCGGCCTTGCGCGCGCGCAGGGCCTGCCGGAGCCTTGGTATCTGATGGCGCATTCGATGGGCGGCGCGATCGCGCTGCGCTGCCTGATGGGCGATCATCCGTTCAAGGCGGCGGCGTTTTCGGCCCCGATGTGGGGGATTTTGATGGCGGCCTGGATGCGTCCTGTGGCGCAAGCGCTGTCCACCGCCTCGCGCTGGTTCAGCTTTGACGACCGGTTCGTGCCGGGCACCAAGGCGCGCACCTATGTGCTGGAGCAGGCTTTTGCGGGCAACACCCTGACCACGGACGCCGAAATGTGGGATTATATGCGCCGGCAGGCACAGGCGCATCCCGAACTTTCACTGGGCGGCCCGTCGCTGGGCTGGCTGAAGGCGGCGCTGGTGGAATGTGCGCAATTGTCGGGCATGCCCGCGCCCGATTTTCCGGTGATGACGGCTTTGGGGACGGCGGAAAAGATCGTGGATGTGGGGCCGGTTCACGCTCGCATGGCGAGCTGGGCGAAGGGGCGCCTGGCCCTTTATCCCGGGGCCGAGCATGAGGTGCTGATGGAGCGCGCGGCGACGCGTGGGCGGTTCGTGGACGAGGCCGCGGATTTGTTCGCGGCCCACCGCTAGGGCCGCTGGCGGCGTTCAAATGCCACAAATTCCCCCGCGCCCTTGCGGCCCCCCTGGGCTTGACCCTAGATACGCATCAAAGCCGCAAAGGACCAACGCATGCCCCTGCCCCTGCCCACACCCGTATTTGACGCCCGCACCGGGTCCAACTCCTTTGGCAATCTGCCCGAGTGGAACCTTGCCGATCTGTACGAGGCCCCGGACGCCCCGGCCTTGAAGGCCGATCTGGCCTTTGTGGAGGCCGAGGTGAAATCTTTTGCCGCCGACTATCAAGGCAAATTGGCAGATCTGGATGCGGCCGGGCTTTTGCGCGCGGTGCAGCGGTATGAGGCGGTGGATATCGCGGCGGGGCGGATCATGTCCTATGCGGGTCTGCGGTATTACCAAAATACCATGGACAGTGACCGCGCGAAATTCATGGCCGACATGCAGGACGCGATCACCAATTCGACCACGCCATTGGTGTTTTATAACTTGGAATTCAACCGCTTGGACGAAGCGGATCTGAACCGCCTTCTGGCAGAAAACGCCGATCTTGCCCGTTACAGGCCCGTGTTCGACCGCCTGCGCGCCATGCGTCCGCACCAACTGAGCGACGAGATGGAGACCTATCTGCACGACGCCTCGGTTGTGGGTGCGTCGGCGTGGAACAAGCTGTTTGACGAGACGATGGCGGGGTTGATGTTCGCCGTCGCGGGCGAGGAAGAGGAGCTTAACCTTGAGGCGACGCTGAACCTTCTGACCGACACCGACCGTGCCAAACGCGAAGCCGCCTCGCGCGCGCTTGCGGTGGTCTTTGACAAACATATCAAGCTGTTCGCCCGCATCACCAACACGCTTGCGAAGGAAAAAGAGATCGATGACCGCTGGCGCAAGATGCCGTCGCCTCAGCATTCGCGGCACCTTGCGAACCATGTGGAGCCCGAGGTGGTCGAGGCTTTGCGCAACGCCGTGGTGGCCGCCTATCCGAAAATCTCGCACCGGTATTACCGGCTGAAAGCGAAATGGATGGGGTTGGAGCGGCTCCAAACCTGGGACCGCAACGCGCCTTTGCCGACCGAAACCCCCAAACTTGTCGGCTGGGACGAAGCCACGCAGACGGTTTTGCAGGCCTACGGCACGTTTGATCCGCGCATGGCCGAGATTGCAAAACCCTTTTTCACCGACGGCTGGATTGATGCGGGCGTCAAACCCGGCAAGGCCCCCGGCGCGTTTGCGCACCCGACCGTGACCACGGTTCACCCCTATGTCATGCTGAATTACCTTGGCAAACCGCGCGATGTGATGACGCTGGCGCACGAACTTGGCCACGGCGTGCATCAGGTTCTGGCGGCAGGTCAGGGGGAGCTGCTGTCGTCAACCCCGCTGACCCTTGCCGAAACCGCGTCGGTTTTTGGCGAGATGCTGACCTTCCGCGCCCTGTTGGACAAGGCCCGCACCCCGGCCGAGAAAAAGACCCTGCTGGCGGGCAAGGTCGAGGACATGATCAACACCGTCGTCCGGCAGATCGCGTTTTACGATTTCGAATGCAAACTGCACGCGGCGCGGGCCGAAGGCGAGCTGACGCCCGACGACATAAACGCGCTGTGGATGTCGGTTCAGGCGCAGTCTTTGGGTGATGCCTTTGATTTCATGGACGGATATGAAACCTTCTGGGCCTATATCCCGCATTTCATCCACTCGCCGTTCTACGTCTATGCCTATGCCTTTGGTGACGGGTTGGTGAACGCGCTGTACGCCGCCTATGCCGGCGGGCTGGACGGGTTTGAGGAAAAGTATTTCGACATGTTGAAAGCCGGTGGGTCCAAGCACCACAAGGAATTGCTGGCCCCCTTCGGCTTGGACGCGTCAGACCCGAAATTCTGGGACAAGGGCCTGTCGATGATCGCAGGCTTCATCGACGAATTGGAAGCACTGGAGGCTTGAGCCCCAACTAAACCGGCGCCCCATCGGGACGCCGGTTTTTGGTAATGCCAGATCCAGTTACGACAGGTTTGGTTACGACAATGGCGACCAGGGCCAGGGCTTGTCCTCACTGTCGGCGGATTGAAAGCGGGCGGCCTTGGCCTGCCAGTCGCCCATCAGCTTGCCGAATTTGGCGATTTGTTCGTTCGGTTGACCCTTGCCGGTCAGCATGACGACGAATTGCACCAGAGTCATGACGTGCAAGACCGTCTGGCCCAGTCCCAAAAGGACCGCGATGGCCAGCATGTACAACCCACGCTTCCACACCGCCTTGGTCGCGGGATGCAGGGACTTGGGGCTGCCCGGCTCTGGCTGA
>JANNBM010000002.1:0-15415 GCA_031385445.1 Paracoccaceae bacterium
CTGCGCCGCAAGGGCGATGCGCCGCGCTGGGTGCTGTCTGGTGGCACCGGGGCTGCGATGGAGGCGGGATTGCCGCTGTCAGGGGCGCGGTTGATCGTGGCCACGGATTTGGACGGCGATCCGCGGGAGGCCATGGTGCGGCAAGCCGTTTCCCTGCCTGAATCCGATCTTCGTGCACTTTATGGGCATGAAATACATTGGCATTCCGTCTGCGACTGGTCGCGGCGTGAGGGGCGTGTTTTGGCACGCCAACAGGAATGCTACGGGGCGCTGGTGTTGGCAGACCGGGCTTGGACGGATGCCCCGCCTGATGCCATCGCGCGGGCGGCACTGGACGGTTTGCGCCAAATTGGGCTGCCGATGGCCGCGCCTGCAAAACGCCTGCGCGCGCGGATTGAGCTTGCCCGCGCGGGGGGTACCGATTGGCCCGATTGTTCGGACGCGACGCTACTGGCAGAGGCTGAGGATTGGCTCTTGCCACATCTGACCGGCCTCAAAACCGAAGGCCAACTGCGCGCGCTGGATCTGACTGATGCGTTGCGGGCCCGCCTGAGCTGGGGGCAAACGGCTGATCTTGACCGTCTGGCACCCGCCCATTTTGAAACGCCGTTGGGCCGCCGGGTGCCCATCGACTATGACGGCGATTTTCCCGGGATCGACATCCGCCTGCAAGAATTGTTCGGTGTGACCGAGCACCCGACCGTCGGAACGGCCCGCCTGCCCCTGCGCATCACCTTGTTGTCGCCCGGCCAGCGCCCGGTGCAGGTAACAACCGATTTGCCGGGCTTTTGGGCCAACACCTATGCCGATGTGCGCCGCGACATGCGCGGGCAATATCCGCGCCACCCGTGGCCGGAAGATCCGACGCAAGCCGAACCCACTTTGCGCGCAAAACCAAGGGGCACCTAGAGCCATATGCCCGTGCCCCTTGCAATCTGCGTAATAAAGCGTGTTCGCAAAGGGGCTTTCCTATCGCCGTTGCGCCCCGTAATCAGACGATTGCTAACAGAGGGGCACCTGCCGATGGCTACAGCGATTTCAGCACTGCGGCGCGGGCGCGTGGCCTCTGCGGCGATGTTCATGGTCAATGGCTTGTTGATGGGGTCATGGGCCCCACAAATTCCGCTTTTGTTGCCGCGCCACCAGATTACAGAGACCACGCTGGGCCTGCTGATCTTTTTGCTGGGCGTCGGCGCGGTGGGGGCGATGGCGGGCGGCTTGATCGGGCGGTTTGGCAGCCGCCGGGTTTTGCAGGTGTTCGCACTGGCAGCACCCTTCACCTTGGCGGCGGCTGTGCTGTCGCCTAACCTGTGGGCCTTATCGGCCAGCCTTGTGGTCATGGGCGCGCTGATCGGATGCATGGATGTGTCGATGAACGCCAACGCCGTTGAAGTGGAGCGTCACCTTGGCCGCGCCATCATGTCGTCCAGCCATGGGTTTTGGAGCCTTGGCGGCTTTCTTGGTGGCAGCGTTGGCGGCTGGATCATCGCGCGCATCGGTGCCGAAGGGCATTCAGTGTTGGTGGCAGGGGTAGCGTTGCTGGCGGTTCTGTTGGCACGCCCCTTTCTGCTGGAGGATGCGCCCAAGGCCGCAGCTTTGGCGCAAACCGCCCCGCCCAAGGGATGGCCCAAAAATCCGGCCATTTATATTCTGGGGGTGATGGCCTTGTTGTCGATGATCCCGGAAGGTGCGGTGCTGGATTGGGCAGCGCTGTATCTGCAACAAGAACATGGCACGGGGGTTAGCACGGCTGGTTTGGCGTTTGCGCTGTTTTCGGCGACGATGGCGGTGATGCGGTTTGCAGGTGATGCGCTGCGCAACCGTTTTGGCGCTGTGCACACGCTGCGCGCGTCTGCCTTGATTGCGGCTGCGGGTTTGTTGGGCGCAGCCCTTGCGCCCAACGCCACGCTGGTTATCGCCAGTTTTGCCATAGCCGGGCTTGGCGTGGCCAATCTGGTGCCGGTAATGTTTTCGGCGGCAGGCAACATGCCCGGCATGGCGGCCGGCATGGGCATTTCTGTTGTTACAATGCTGGGGTATTCCGGCATTTTGGTCGCCCCCTCCAGCATTGGATTTATTGCGGATCACATTGGCTTTCGGGTGACCTTTGGCACGCTGGCGCTGTTGCTTGTCGCGGTTTCGGTGATGGCTGGCCGGGCGGCTGCGGCTGATTTTCAGACCGTCGACCCCCAGCCCATTGCCGCCATCTGACCTGATCCTGATCTGGGCAGGCCCGCTGCGGCAAATCACGCGCCTTACTTGGCGGGCTTGCAAATGGTTGTTGTGCCGCATACTCAATACTGACCTCTGGTTTACGCCGCAGTTGCACAATTTACCTATAAAAAGAGACCGCAATGCCGAAGGCAATTCCCCTGCGCCATGATTGGACCCGATCTGAGGCCGAGGCGCTATATACAGCGCCGCTGATGGATCTGCTGTTTCAGGCCCAAACCGTGCACCGTGCGCATTTTGACCCGAACCAAGTGCAACGGAGCAAGCTTCTAAGCATCAAAACTGGCGGCTGCGCCGAAGATTGCACCTATTGTTCGCAATCGGCGGTGAACGGCGCGAAAATGTCGGCCTCCAAGCTAATGGAGGTGGAGCGCGTGTTGGCGGAGGCGCGCAAGGCCAAAGCGGGTGGAGCCACGCGTTACTGTATGGGGGCTGCGTGGCGGTCGCCGAAAGACCGCGACATGGCGGCACTGGCTGCGATGATTGGCGGCGTCAAGGCGATGGGCATGGAAACCTGCATGACGCTTGGCATGCTGGATGACAGCCAAGTTTTGCGCCTCCGCGATGCGGGGTTGGATTATTACAACCACAACATCGACACGTCGGAGCGCTATTACAGCGAAGTGATCACCACCCGCACATTTGCCGACAGGATTGAGACCCTCGCGCGGGTTCGTGAGGCGGGTATCAAAGTGTGTGCGGGCGGTATTGTTGGCATGGGCGAAACCCGGATGGACCGGATTGATATGCTGATGACGTTGGCGAACCTGCCGGTGCATCCCGAATCTGTGCCGGTGAACATGCTGATCCCGATGCCGGATACGCCGCTGGCCGATACCCCGCCACTGGACCCGATTGAGTTTGTGCGCACCATAGCGCTGGCGCGTATCCTGATGCCGCAAAGCCATGTGCGCCTGTCGGCTGGGCGGACCGCGATGTCAGACGAAATGCAGGCGATGTGCGTGTTTGCCGGGGCCAATTCGATCTTTGTCGGCGATACTCTGCTTACGGCAGATAACCCGGGTGAAGATGCGGACGACGCTTTGTTTGCCAAGCTGGGGTTGGTGGCAATGGATCTGCCGGTTTCCGCTTCACCGCACGCCAAAAACGCCCACGGTGTTGCTGCCCAATGACAGCCTATCCCCGGCACGCACAGGCGCTTGCCGCACTTGCAGACAGGGGGAGGTTGCGCAGTTTGGCCCCGCGTCTGGGGCATGATTTTGCATCCAATGATTATTTAGGCCTTGCCGGGTCTGACGTGCTGCAGGGTGCCGCCCGCGCGGCGCTGGATCGCGGCGTTGCCATTGGCGCCGGCGGATCACGTCTTTTGCGCGGCAATGATGTGGAACATCAGGCTTTGGAGGCGCTGGCAGCCCAGCATTTCTGCACCGAAGCGGCGCTGTTCATGGGTGGCGGGTTTGCCGCCAACCAAGCTATTTTCGCCAGCCTGCCGATGCCGGACGATCTGGTTTTGTATGACGCGCTGATCCATGCATCGGCGCATGATGGCATGCGGCTTGGCCGGGCGGAAACGCAGTCTTTTGCCCATAATGACGCGACTGATGCGCAGGCGCACATCACCACTTGGCGCGCAAAAGGTGGCAAAGGCCGGGTGTGGCTTGCCATTGAAAGCCTGTATTCCATGGGCGGTGATTTCGCGCCGTTGGCGGATTTTGCAAAGCTGGCTGCAGCACAAGACGCCGTGCTCGTGGTGGACGAAGCGCACGCCACCGGGCTTTACGGCCCCACCGGGCGCGGCCTGACCGAGGGCATGGCGCATACTGCCAACCTGTTGACATTGCACACCTGTGGCAAGGCGTTGGGCGTGTCAGGCGCGTTGATCTGTGGCAATGCAGCCCTTATCGACACCCTGATCAACAAGGCACGCGGGTTTATCTATGCGACCGCACCGTCGCCGCTAAACGCGGCGCTTGTGGTGGCGGCTTTGCAGGAAACAGACGCCAACCCACAGCGCCGGATTTCCGCACTGGCCTTGGTCGATCATGCCCATGCCCAAGCCGCACATCACGGCTTTACCGGGTTCGCGTCCCAAATCATGCCTATCCTTCTTGGCACCGATCAACGCACCATGCAAACCGCCGCTGCCCTGCAACACCGCGGCTATGATATACGCGGCATCCGCCCGCCCACGGTGCCGCGTGGCACGGCGCGGTTGCGAATTTCAATCACGCTGAACGTCAACGCCGAAGTCATATCCCAAATGTTCGCCGATCTCGCACAGGTGACCGCATGACGCCCGTCGTGATCACCGGCACTGATACCGACATCGGCAAAACCGTTTTTGCGGCGGGCCTGACCCATGCGATGCAGGCGCAGTATTGGAAACCCGTGCAAGCGGGGCTGGAGGGCGAGACGGATAGCCAGACCGTCGCCCGGCTGTCCGGGATGCAGACTGTGCCCGAGGCTTACCGCTTGATCATGCCCGCCTCGCCGCATTTGGCGGCGGAGGCGGAGGGGGTGGAGATTGACCCTGTCTGCCTTGCCCTATCGCACATCACTGGCCCGTTGGTGGTTGAAGCCGCAGGCGGCCTTATGGTGCCGCTGAACCGCCGCACATTGTTTCTGGATGTGATTGCGACATGGCAGATCCCGGTGATCCTGTGCGCCCGAACCGCGCTTGGCACCATCAACCATTCGTTGATGTCGCTGGCGTCTTTGCGTCAGGCGCGCTGCCCGGTCATCGGCATTGGCTTTATCGGTGAAACAAACCCCGCCGTGGAACGCACGATCTGCGATTTCGGCGCTGTGGCGCATCTGGGCTGCTTGCCAAAGCTTGCGCCCCTCACGCGCGAAACCCTGTCCCAAGCCTTTGCCACGCATATCGACCTTGCCACCATCCGCAAAGGGCTGTCCCTGTGACCCCGCACGACTTTGACCGCACCCATCTGTGGCACCCCTATTCCAATGTCACCAAACCTGGCCCGACGCATATCGTAGCCAGCGCGGCCGGTGTATGGCTGACGCTGGAAGATGGCACGCGGATGATCGACGCCATGTCATCCTGGTGGTCGGTGATCCACGGCCACCGCCACCCCGCGTTGATGCAAGCGGCCCATGCGCAATTGGACCGTTTGCCGCATGTGATGTTCGGCGGGCTGACCCATGCCCCGGCGATTGACCTTGGCAAACGCCTGATCGCAATGCTGCCTGCTGGTCTGGATCGCGTGTTTTATTCGGATAGCGGGTCGGTCGCGGTCGAAGTCGCCATGAAAATGGCGGTGCAATTCCAAAACGCCATGGGCCGCCCGGACCGCACCCAGTTTGCCACCATCCGTTCCGGCTATCACGGGGATACCTGGAAAGCGATGAGCGTGTGCGACCCCGATACCGGCATGCACCATCTGTTCCGGGGGGCCGTGTCGGTGCAGCATTTCGCCCCCCGCCCTCCGCTGCGGTTTGGCGATAACTGGACGGATAACGAGGCGCTGAACGGCCTTGGCACCCTGCGCAAGCTTTTGGCAGATCACGAAACCCACATCGCAGCCCTGATCGTGGAACCTGTGGTGCAGGGCGCGGGCGGTATGTATTTTTACCACCCGGAATACCTGAACCAAGCCCGTAACCTGTGCGACGCCCATGGCATCGTGCTGATCTTTGACGAAATCGCCACCGGCTTTGGCCGCACCGGGCACCTGTTCGCCACCGATTTTTGTGCTGTAACGCCGGATATCATGTGCTTGGGCAAGGCGCTGACCGGCGGCACAATGTCCTTTGCCGCCACCATCACCACCCGCACGCTCGCAGATGCCATCGGCCAGGCTGCCCCCGGCGCGTTCATGCATGGACCGACGTTCATGGCAAACCCCTTGGCCTGTGCCGTGGCAGGGGCCAGCCTTGATCTGCTGGCCACGGGCGGGTGGAAAGCACAGGTTGCAGCCATTCAAGCGCAGCTGACGGACGAACTTGGCCCCGCCCGTGCCCTGCCCGGCGTGGCCGATGTGCGGGTTCTGGGCGCGATCGGCGTCATTGAAATGGATCATAACGTCAGCGCCGACACGGCCCACGGCTTTGCCCGCGACACCGGCGTTTACCTGCGCCCGTTTGGCCGCAACATCTATACCATGCCGCCCTTTGTTACATCGTCCGCCGAGCTGTCGCAGATCACCGCCGCCATGCTGCGGCTGGCCCTTGTGCTGTGAGGCCGGATGCAAATTGAATGGCTGCACCGAACGGGCGCTGCCGAAGTGATCGTCGTTTTTGGCGGTTGGGCCCTCGGTCCGGCGTGCTTTGACCCTCTGACGGGCGCGCAGGACATCTTGTTTGTCAGCGACTACCGCGATGTGGCCACCGATCTGCCGGACCTGCGCGGCTATGCCTTGCGCAGGCTCATCGCGTGGTCGTTTGGGGTGGCCGCGTTTGGGCATTGGCAAGTTGGACGGGATCAGGCGTTTGACAGCCGCACTGCCATCAACGGCAGCCTGACCCCGGTGCATGCCAAAACCGGCATTCCACCCCGCGTTTTTCGCCACACCGAAGCCACCCTGACCGAGGCCAGCTTTCAGGATTTCCTGAGTCACAGTTTCGATGCCCCGCAGCCGTGGCAGGCGTTTGACCCCGCCCCGCACCACGCCGAACTGCGGGCGGTGCAACAGCGGGGGGACGCGCCAGATTGCGCCTGGGACCGCATCTGGATTTCCGCTCGTGACCGGATTTTCCCACCGCAAAACCTTGAACGGGCTTGGAAAGGTGAACCCGAAGCCATCCGCCGCATCGACGCCCCGCATGTGCCGTTTTCGGCGTGGTCAGATTGGGCGCAGCTGTGGCAATGACGCAAATCCTGCGGCCCGTCAGCGTGCAAAACCGGGTGCGCCAAAGCTTTCGGCGCGGACTGCACAGCTATCACGATGCCGCCGTGGCACAGGCGCAGATTGCCGCCACGCTGGTCCAAGCGCTGAGGTCCGCGGGCGCGCCGGCACGGTTTGGCCAAGTGCTGGAGTTTGGCTGCGGCACCGGGCACCTGACCACCCAGCTTTTGCAACAGTTCACCCTTGATCACCTGACGCTGAACGATCTGGTGCCGGATTGTGCCGCAGCCGTGCAGCCGATCCTGAAGCGCCATTCGCCGCGCGCCAGCTTTCAAGCCGGGCCGATCGAAACGCTGCCCCTGCCACCCACGCTTGACCTGATTGCATCGGCCTCCACCGTGCAATGGGTTCAACAGCCCGCAGCCCTGATCAGCCGCCTGACCAGTCATCTGGCACGGGATGGCTGGCTTGCGCTCAGCGGGTTTGGCCGCGCCCATTTTGCCGAACTGCGCGCCTTGGGCAGCATGGCGACAGCACCATGCTACCTTGACCCGCAGGACTGGCCGCAGATTCTGCCCGCCGGGCTGCACATCCAAGCGCTTTACAGCCAAACCCTAACCCTGCAATTCCCCGATACGCTTGGCCTGCTGCGCCACCTGCGGTGCACCGGGGTCAATGCCAATGCGCATTGCCACTGGACCCGCGCCAGCCTGACCACCTTCGATTTGCGGCTGCGGGCGGGTTTGCCGCAGGGCGCGCCGCTGACCCTCAGCTATCAACCCGTGTTCCTGATCGCCCGCAAAGCCGTTTAGGCAAACCGGACCAAATGCCGTTGCAGCAGCGAAACCGCCAAGGCGATATCCTTGCGCGCAATCGCCACCATGATGGCGCGGTGATCCCGGTCCACCCGCATCACCCAGCTTTTGCGCCAGCTGGCCAGCAAATGTCGGGCGGCAAGCGCCTGCAGGTCATCAATTTCGGCCAGCATCCGGGGCATGGCGCAGCCGGCAAGGATCGCATGATGAAAGCGGCGGTTCTCATATTCCCAGGTCAGAATGTCATCCGCCGCGTCACAGGCCGTGCGCGCCGCCTCGGCTGTTTGCATTTGTTCCGATGTCAGGTTTGGCACCGAATGGCGCAGTGCCACCGGTTCCAGCGCCAGCCGCATTTCCAGAATTTCGCGCATGTCCGACCCCGCAAGCGGTGCCACCCGCACCCCCCGGCGCGGCACATTGATCACCAAACCCCGCGCCTGCAGCCGCAACAAAGCCTCGCGCACGGGGACGTGGCTGGCCTCGAACGTCCGGGCAATGTGGTCTTGCCGCAACTTTTCACCCGGCATCAAAGTGCCTTGGATAATCTGCTCCGTCAGGTTTTGGGAAATGACATCAGCGATGGTAAGCTTGGTCTGACTTGTCATAATGAACTAACTTCCCGGCAACATCATGTCAGCCTGTCTATTCTTGGTCGATATGCAGCGGATTCTAAAGCCTCGCAGGACCGCTGAACAGGGGGGGGTGGCGATAACCTGAGCCTGACAGTCCGGGGCCCACCCTGCACTGACCTCTGGCAGGCCCGACTTGCGAAGCGAACACCATTCGCGCCCGGGCCGAAACGAGCCGCTGCTCTCGGCGGAATTACCCCGGTTTCGTCCGCGTTGCGCAACACCACTACCCTTGAAGGTTCTGCGTCACGGGAAAGCGGCTGGCGTGCTGTCCGTGCGCCAGCCCCCAGCCTTTCACCACCGAATAGACCGCCGGGATTACCACCAGCGTCAGCACCGTAGAACTGACCATGCCCCCAATCATCGGCACCGCGATGCGCTGCATCACCTCGGATCCGGTGCCATGTGCCCAAAGAATCGGCATTAACCCGGCCATGATCGCCACCACGGTCATCATCTTGGGACGCACACGTTCGACCGCGCCCACCATGATCGCGGCATTCAGATCGGCGCGGGTGAAGGCGCGGGTTTGCGCGGCCGCTTTGGCACGCGCTTCTTGCAGCGCATGGTCAAGATATATCAGCATGATCACCCCGGTTTCCGCCGCGACCCCAGCCAAGGCGATGAACCCCACAGCCACCGCAACCGAGGTGTTGAAGCCAAGAAACCACATCAGCCAGATACCGCCCACCAGCGCAAAGGGCAGCGACAGCATCACGATCAGGGTTTCCGTCAGCCTGCGGAAGTTGAGAAACAGCAGCAGGAAGATCAGTGCCAGCGTCACCGGCACCACAATCTTCAGCCGCGCCGTGGCCCGTTCCAGATATTCGAACTGCCCGCTCCAGGCCACGGAATAGCCCGTCGGCAAAGCCACTTGCGCCTCGACTGCCGCCTTGGCATCGGCGACGTAACCGCCCAGATCGCGGCCCGCGATATCGACAAAGATATAGACCGCCAACTGACCGTTTTCGGTGCGGATGGTGGTGGCCCCCCGCGTCAGCTCCACCGTTGCAACGGCGCCCAGCGGCACCGAGCCGCCGCCCGGCAGGGCCACTTGCACATCATTGGCAATCGACTGCGGGTCAGAACGCTGATCACGCGGATAGCGCACGGCGACGCCGTAACGCTCGCGGCCTTCAACAGTCTGGGTGATCACCTCGCTGCCCAAGGCCATCGCGATCACCTCCTGCACCGCCGCGACGGACAGGCCATAGCGGCCCAAGGCGGCGCGGTCGGGGGTGATATCAAGGAAATAGCCGCCGATCACCCGTTCCGCATAGGCGCTGGACGTGCCAGGCACGCGGCGTACCACGGCCTCGATTTCACGCGCAACACCCTCCATTTTCGTCAGATCGGTGCCGTAGATCTTGATGCCGACCGGGGTGCGGATACCGGTGGACAGCATATCGGTACGGGCGCGGATCGGCATGGTCCAGGCGTTTGACACGCCGGGAAATTGCAAAGCCGCGTCCATTTCATCCTTGAGACTTTCCGAAGTGACCCCCGCCCGCCATTCCGATTTCGGTTTCAGGTTGATGATGGTTTCAAACATTTCCGTGGGGGCCGGGTCCGTTGCCGTCTGCGCCCGGCCAGATTTACCGAACACCGATGCCACCTCGGGAAAGCTTTTGATGATGCGGTCCTGCATCTGCATCAGTTCCGCCGCTTTGGTCACCGAAATGCCGGGCAGCGTGGTCGGCATATACATCAGCGTGCCCTCATCCAGCGCGGGCATGAACTCGCTGCCCAACTGGCGCGCGGGCCAGATCGTGATCACCAAGGCGGCCAGCGCCACGATGATCGTCAGTCCCCGCGCCTTCAGCACGCCTTGGATGATCGGGCGATAGAGTGCGATCAGCAGGCGATTCACCGGGTTTTTGTGTTCCGGCACGATATGACCGCGCACGAAGATCACCATCAGCGCAGGCACCAGCGTGACCGACAGGATCGCCGCCGCCGCCATCGAAAAAGTCTTGGTAAAAGCCAAGGGTCCGAACAAGCGGCCTTCCTGATCTTCCAGCGTGAAGATCGGCAGGAACGACACCGTGATGATCAACAGGCTGAAGAACAGCGCTGGGCCAACCTCGCAGGCCGCCTCGATCAGGATCTCCCGCCGTGGTTTGCCGGGTTCGGCGCGCTCCAGATGTTTATGGGCGTTTTCGATCATCACAATCGCCGCGTCGATCATCGCGCCGATGGCGATGGCGATGCCGCCAAGGCTCATGATGTTGGACCCAAGGCCAAGGAATTTCATCGCCGAAAACGCCATCAGGATACCGACCGGCAGCATGATGATGGCCACCAAAGCGCTGCGCACATGCAACAGGAAGATGATCGTGACGGCAGCCACCACCAGACTTTCCTCGAACAATGTGCTTTTCAGTGTCTCAATCGCCGAAGTGATCAGGGTTGACCGATCATAGACCGGCACGATTTCGGTGCCCTCGGGCAGTGATTTTTGCACCTCGGCCAGCGCTTGCTTGGCATTGTCGATCACCGTCAACGCGTTGGAGCCGACCCTTTGCAGCACGATGCCGCTGGCAACCTCGCCGTCGCCGTTCAATTCGGTTATACCGCGCCGTTCATCCGGCACAATCTCCACCTGCGCCACATCCGACAGCCGCAACGGCACGCCGGATTTGGTCATCAGGGTGATGGCTTCGATATCATCGGTTCCCTTCAGATAGCCGCGCCCGCGCACCATGAATTCGAACTCGGAAATCTCGACCGAGCGCCCGCCGGTATCCATGTTGCTGTCGCGCACCGCGTCGCCGATATCGGCCAGCGTCACGCCTTGCGCACGCATCCGGGCCGGATCGACGACGATGGAATATTGCTTTACGAACCCGCCGACGCTGGCAACTTCTGACACGCCATCGGCTTTCGAGGCGGCAAAACGCACCACCCAGTCTTGCAAACTGCGCAAATCGGCCAGCGACAGTTCCTTGCCGACCAGCGCATATTGATAGACCCAACCCACCCCCGTGGCATCCGGGCCAAGCGCGGGCGTCACCCCCTCAGGAAGGCGGCTGGCGGCGGCATTCAGGTATTCCAGAACGCGGCTTCGTGCCCAATAGGGATCGACGCCATCTTCGAAAATCACATAGACAAACGACACCCCAAAGAACGAAAACCCCCGCACCACCTTTGACCTTGGCACCGTCAGCATGGCCGTGGTCAGCGGATAGGTCACCTGATCCTCGACCACCTGCGGCGCCTGACCGGGGTAATCTGTCAACACGATCACCTGAACATCCGACAGGTCCGGGATCGCATCCAGCGGCAGGGTACGAATGGCATAGACGCCGCCTGCCACCGCAACAGCCGCGGCAAACAGGACCAGCACCAGATTGCGGGCCGACCAAGCGATTAATCTGGCGATCATGGCTGTACCTCTACCGGTGCCAGAACCGACAGCGCGGCCTTGAGGTTGCTTTCGGCATCGATCAGGAAATTGGCCGACACAACAACCGTCTCGCCTTCCGCCACGCCTTGCCTGATCTCGACCATGCCTGCGCCCCGCATCCCCACCTGCACGTCACGCGGCTCAAACCGCCCTTCGCCCAGATCGACAATCACGACTTGGCGGTCCCCACTGTCGATCACGGCAGAATCCGGAACGCTGACCACCGCAGCACCACCTCCGGCTGCGATTTCCACATCGGCATACATATGCGCAATCATCGCACCGTCGGGATTTGGCAATTCAATGCGGATTTTCGCGGTGCGGGTTTCGGCCTGAATTTCCGGGTAAATCTCGTCAACCTGTCCGGTGAACTCCCGTCCCGGAAGGCTGCGAAAGCGTACGGTTGCCGCAGACCCGCGTTGCACCTGCGCCAGTTCATATTCCGGCACGTCGGCGATGATCCAGACCGTCGACGTATCGGCGATGCGAAACAGCGTTTCGCCCGCTTCGGCCATCATCCCGTCCACTGCCATCCGCTCCAGCACCACCCCGCTTTGAGGGGCCATCAGCGTGACCGAGATCGGCGGTTTGCCGGTTTTCTCAATCTCGGCAATCATCTCGGCGGGCACGCCGAGGTTCAGCAGGCGTTGCAGGCTGCCCGCAGCCTTTGCCTTGCCGCCATTGCCCATATCCGCAGCATACTGCGCCCCAGCCGAGGCAAATTCCTTGGCATAAATCGTGACCAGAGGTTGCCCCGCCTTGATCGGTGCCCCGGTCGTCACATCGGCAACCTTTTCGACAAACGCCTCGGTTCGCAGGGAAATCACGCTGACCTTGCGCTCGTCATGTTCGACCACGCCAGGCACCATGATCGGTTGACTGATCGAGGACAGAATGGCCTGCGTGGTTTTCACCCCGGACCGCTGAATCTTGCCCGCCGACACCGTGACAGTCGAACCATCCGCTTCGTCGCCATCATAGACCGGCAGGTAATCCATCCCCATCGAGTCTTTCTTCGGCGTTGGCGATATATCCGGCAGGCCCATCGGATTGCGGTAATACAGGATGCGCTTTTCGCTGGCTGTTGGAGCGGGCATTGCAGCGCCCAGAGCGATTTCCGCACCTCCAGGTGCGTCATCAAAGCTGACATCCTCGCTGGCCAGCACCGCCAGATAGTCGCGGCCATCCGCCGTCTTCATCGGGATTGACGCAAAGGCGGCTTCGTCCGGGTGACGATAGTAGATGACCGCCCCAGTCGGGACCGAAATGATAACCGCCGTTGATCTGTCCGTCGCCATGGCTTGGGCGTCTCCACCCAAAAGCCGTGCCGCAGACGTCCTCAGTAATTCGGGAATATCCGCCGGGGTCAAACCCTGATCCCCGGCCCAAATCCCGGCAAAACCCGCAGCCCCAGCGATCAGCCCCACCATCAGGGTTTTGCCAAGAATGCTCATGGCTTCACGCCAAGGATCAACTCTCCCTGCACCGTATCCACCTCCCCTTGAACCTTAGCGGCAATCTGAAACCGCCAGGTCCCCGCCATCGCCAGATCGGCCTTGAACTGGTATTGACCCGGGATGCCAGACGCCACCGCTTCAACCGGGGTCGTCATGCCCGCCATGCCTTCGGGGGCCATGTCCAGCCGCGTGGTAAAGATGACGGCATCGGACACCGGCGAATTGGTCCGCAGGTCGGTCAGCGATACCGTGATTGCCACACCAGCCCCTTTGTGCAGTTCGCTGCCGATGATTTTGAACGCATAGTCTTCTGGGGCGGCCTGAGCGCCAAAGGTTGCCGCGAGGGTCAAAGCCTGCGCCAGCACGAAGCCGCGCATCGAGTGTTTGATGTTCATGTCAATTTTTCCGACTGTCAGAACCGCGCATTCGCGCGTTTTCAACCCGGCGAGGGCCAAGCTGTGCTTACCGCCCGGCCACGTGCCGAACGGGTTCCGGGCGCTCCTGGCACCCATCACAGTCAGATCCTGGGTGGCCTTCGCAGCCCATAGCCATCGAGGGTTGGAAGTAGTGGGTCGGTCGAAAAGGCAAAGCGGACGGCTTGCGCTTCGGGCTGGAATACAAGCCCCTCCGATGGTGCCCCAACCGCCGCAGACACCGACAAACCGGGAAATGCCAGCGGGCAGTCCGGCATTTTGGCACAGTTTTGCCGTGGGCAAGGTACGCCATCGCCCATTTGCATCGTCGGAGAGGTTACAGCTGTAACGGCAGCATTTGCCTCTTGCACCGGGGCAACGATCATCGTTGCCAGCATCAGAACCAACCCCAAGATGCCAAGTATCCTGCTCATCCCACTGGCTATGCCCAGATCAACACAATCTCACAAGACACAATTTGCTGAACTCGGCCTGGAACAGGTCTATGCGACGCAGGCTGTTCCGTGCGAACGGACGGTGAAACCTTGATCTTGCGCATTGCGCATTGCGCAGCTTGGTCTTGGCCAAATGCTAACTTGCTGCCCGTGTACCGTTCCGCGCGCTTGATCCAGCATTCCCAAATGCAAAATGCCCCCTCTTTTCAGGGGGGACTGGTCAAACGTTGAGGTTGCGTTGAGGTAAAACGGCAAGTGCTATAAACAAGCGTTTTTGTCGGATTCTAAAGCTATGGAAAAGTTAGTTTTTTGGTTGCGGGGGGCAGGATTTAAACTGCAGCCGTCAGGTTACGAGCCTAGTTGAGATCTCTGCTCCTTCCACTCCGCCGGAAACGGTTCCAGCAACTCCGCCAGCCCCAGCAGACATCGCCCCTCCACAATCCCCTCAACGATCTCCGGTGCCAGCAGCGTCAACCGTATGACCCGTGTCATGTAGGACGGCGCGATCTTCTGATGCGCGGCCAGATCGCCGATTGTCGCGAAGGCGCCGCTGTCGATCATGTGTTTCCAGCGATACGCCCGGGCCAGGGCTTTGACGACGCAGTTGTCGATGCGCAGGCGGGGAGTGGCCGCTCCTTCCGGCACGATAATTTCCTTGCGCCCACCGCGCTTGCGGATGACGAAGGGCACCTGCACGGTCAGCGTTTCGGGCAACACGCGGATCATGCGGCACGCTCCGCTTTGACCGTCATGTCTCGCACCAGGCCGGTCAGGCCATCGACACGCAGGCAGACGTTCAGCCCCTGAAGCCCAATATCGACCCGCTCGACCAGCAGCTGGACGATGCGCGCCTGTTCGGCAGTGAAGAGCTCATCCCACAGCGGATCAAGCTGCTGCAAGGCGTCGCGGGCGTCCTCTTCGGTGATGTCGGTATCGTTGGCTGTCGCTGCCCTCCAAGTTGCGACAATGATCTCGGGCTGGCGCAACACCATGCGCAACTGGTCAATGACCGCGGCCTCGATTTCCGCTGCGGGAACGCGGCCGATCGGACAGGTGCCGGCGCCATGACGCAGGATGGTCTGGCTGACATAGTAGCCGTAAAGCCGACCGCCCTTGCGGGTGTGGCTGGGTGAGAAGGCGGCGCCATCTGGGCCGTAAAGTAGCCCCTTGAGCAATGCCGGTGTCTTGGTCCGCGTGGTGTTGGCGCGCTTGCGCGGGCTTTCGGTCAGGATGTCGTGGACG
>JANNBM010000025.1:0-21634 GCA_031385445.1 Paracoccaceae bacterium
AAAGAATTTGCTGCGGGTTTGCATGGCGTCACCTTATCCGTTTTACCTTATATGGTCTGCCCCGCGCCATAGCACAAGGTTGACAACGCCGCAGACCCAATCTCCCGAGAACGTCACCTCCGGCTTTGAGCGGCCGAGCCCAGACGACCTCGCCCGAACGAGCCGGATCGGTCGACCTGGCCTCCTGCAAAAACCCGAGGGGCCGGGAACCGAAACCCCGCGAGAAATTGTGGGGGCCAACACCGGAGAAATCAGCCGGACGGCCCTTGCCCGCCCCGGTCCCGATGCGCATATAGACGACAGGCGATGCGATGGAGACGGACATGCAGACGCGCAACAAATTCTTCGACGACATGTCGCAACTGATGACCAATGCCATGGGCGTGGCGCAGGGGGCCAGGACCGAGGCCGAGACGGCGATGAAAGGCTGGATCGACCGCTGGATGGCCGACCGCGATTTCGTCACGCGGGAGGAGTTTGACGCGGTGAAGGCGATGGCGAGCAAGGCGCGCGAAGAGAACGCCAGTCTGGAAGAGCGCATCGCGGTGCTGGAAGCGCGCAAGGGCTGAAAAGGTCAGGCGCGCCCTGATCACAAAGGGCGGGCGATACACCGCGCCGGACGGCAACGGTGCCGATCACTCAGCGGCGTGCCTTTGGCGCGATTGGGCCAGAAGCGCGTTCAGTTCCGGGCGGCATGACCCGCAGGAGGTGCCCGCGCCAAGCAGACTGCCCAGTGCCGCAACCGAGCAGGCCCCGCCGTCAATCGCGCGCAGGATCGTGCTTCGTCCGACATTCATGCAGGCACAGATCGTTGGGCCGGGATCGGGTTGATCCGCGCCGGGCTTTCCCGCCAGAACAGCCGCCGGGCGCAGAGCGCCCAGTTGCGCCGCCAGATGGTCGCGCGACAGGGCGACCGGGTCTGGCCCGACGAACAGCGCCGCAATCAGGCGGTCCTGATGGTGCCAGGCCAGCCGGGTCAGACCGCGGGCGCGGTCGGTGACCATTGCGGGCGGCTCGGTCAGACCGAATAAATCTGCCGCAAACGCAGTCCAGTCCTGCGCCATCGCAGTTCCAGCCAGTTCCAACCGCCAACCGCCCTGCACCCGCGCCTTGGCCCAATAGTCGGTTTTGGGCGAGATGTCCGTGGCACAGACGGCAAAGCCGTACCATGCGGCGGCAAACCGGGTCAGGGTGACAGCGGCCGATTTGCTGGCGGGTTGGCCCGAAATCGGGTCAACGTCGCCGGGAACAAGCGTGTCAATGCGGGCGAGGGAGGCGTTTTCGGCGGTCCAGTGCATGGGGGCAAAAACCTGTCCTGCCGCCACAGCATCGGTGACAAGGGCGCGCAGGATGGTTTGGCCGTGACCGTTGTGGGCGCGAACCAGATCGGCGGGGCCAAGGCCAAGGCGGGCGGCGTCGGCGGGGTGGATCTGCACGAAAGGCTCTGCCAGATGCTGCGACAGGCGCGGGCTTTTGGCGCTGCGGGTCATGGTGTGCCACTGGTCGCGGACGCGGCCTGTGTTCAGACGAAGCTGAACCTTTTCAAGCGCTTGTGGCAGTTTTGGCGTGATCGGCCACATCCGGGCACGGCCATCTGGCGTGTGATACTGCCCGGTGCCAAAAAAGCGCCCGCCCCGCTGGCGCGGGTTTTGCGGCCATGTGAAAGGAGCGAGATCCGCATAGGCCTGGTCTGTCAGCTCAGCAAGATCCGAGATGTCGAAATCGCTGCCCAGCCGCCCCGCCACGCCCGAGAGCCCTGCATATTCGCGGAAGATCGCGGCGGCGTTTGGCCAGTTGAAAGCCGCGCCCCACCCCATCCGCGCGGCCACATCTGCGATGATCTTCCAATCGTCGCGCGCTTGCCCCGGCGGGGGCAACACCCGGCGCTGGCGGCTGATTGTGCGGTCGGAATTGGTGACGGTGCCGTCTTTTTCACCCCAAGCGGCGGCGGGCAGCAGCACATGGGCCAGCCGCGCGGTGTCGGTGGCGGCGGTCACGTCCTGCACCACCACAAACGGGCAGGCGCGCAAGGCCTTTGCCACGGCATCAGCGTCGGGCATCGAAACGGCGGGATTGGTATGGATGATCCAGATCGCCTTGATCCGCCCATCCGCCACGGCGCGGAACATATCGACGGCCTTCAGCCCCGGCTTGGCGGCCATGGCGGGGCTGGACCAATAGATTTGGACTGCGTCGCAGTGGACCGGGTTTTCGATGTCCAGATGGCAGGCGAGCATGGTGGCCAGCCCGCCAACCTCGCGCCCGCCCATGGCGTTTGGCTGTCCGGTCACAGAAAACGGCCCCATGCCGGGGCGGCCGATGCGGCCGGTGGCGAGGTGACAATTCAGGATCGCGTTCACCTTGTCGGTGCCGGTGTCGGATTGGTTTATGCCTTGGGAATAGACGGTGACAACCTTTTCGGTGCCCGCCCAAAGCGCGCAGAACTCGGCGATTTGCGCCGGGGGCAGGCCGGTCAGGGCGGGATCGCTGGCGCGGGCGGCGGCTAGCGCCTGGTCAAAGCCCTGCACATCAGGCACCGCACCCCTGCCCGCAATTGCCACCAGAACAGCGTTGAACAGGGCGGCGTCCGATCCGGGCGCGATGGCCAGATGCAGGTCGGCACCATCGCAGGTGGCCGTGCGGCGCGGGTCAATCACCACGATCTTCATCTGCGGCCGGGCGGCCTTGGCGGCGGCAAGTCGCTGATACAGCACCGGGTGGCACCACGCGAGGTTGGACCCGGTCAGCACCACAAGGTCCGCCAACTCCAGATCTTCATAAAGCCCCGGCACGGTGTCGCTGCCAAAGGCGCGTTTATGCCCCGCCACAGATGACGCCATGCAAAGCCTTGAATTCGTGTCGATATTAGCCGCGCCGATGAACCCCTTCATCAGCTTGTTCGCGGCATAATAGTCTTCGGTCAGCATCTGCCCTGAAACATAAAGCGCAACCGCCTCCGGCCCATGATCGGCAATCACCTGCCCAAATCGCTGTGCGACAAGGTCCAGCGCCTGATCCCATGGCACCGCCTGCCCAAAGGCGCGGGGCGAGAGCAGGCGGCCCTCCAGCCCCATCGTTTCGCCCAAAGCCGAGCCTTTGGAACAAAGGCGCCCCTTGTTGGCGGGGTGGTCAGGGTCGCCCTGCACCGACAAGCCGGTCCCTGTGCGGGTGGCCAGCACGCCGCAGCCGACGCCGCAATAGGGGCAGGTGGTGCGAAGGCTCACGCGGCCACCCGGCGGGCAAGGGCGGCGATATCCAGCAGGATGCGCCCCGCCTCTATGCGGGTGGGATAGGTGGCGATTGCGCCCGCATCCGCGCCCTGTGCGATGCCGGTTTCCAGTGAGAACACCCAAGAATGCAGCGGGCAGGTGACGGATGTGCCGTGAACGATGCCTTCGGACAGGGGGCCGCCCTTGTGCGGACAGCGGTCGGTGGTGGCAAAGACCTGATCGTCTGCGGTGCGAAACACCGCAACACAGCCCTGCCCGGTTTTGACAATGCGCGCGCCTTGGCGGGGAACGTCGTCAAGCGTTCCGATATCGATCCAGCTCATTGCGCCGCCTCCAGCGTCAGATCGGCCATCGGCGACCATTTCGCCCGCTCTTTGGGGGCGGCATGTTCGGCCCACGGATCAACCTGATAGATCGACTGCGACACCATGAAGCGGTCATAAAGCGCGCGGCGGTTGGCGGGATCGGCCATCTGTGCCTGACACCAATCAAGCCCGACCTTGTCCACCCATTTGTAAATGCGGTGCAAATACCGCGCGCCCTCGCGGTACAGCTGCACAAAAGCGGCCACGGTTTCCATCACATCGGCCTCGGTCGTCACTTTGCAAAGGGCCAGGGTTTCGCGCACATCCATCCCCGCCGCCCCCGCAACACTGATCTCATAGCCGCTGTCGACGCAGACAATGCCAACGTCTTTGCAGGTCGCCTCGGCACAGTTGCGCGGACAGCCCGACACGCCCAGTTTCACCTTGGCAGGCGTCCATGACCCCCAAAGCAGTTTTTCCAGCTTGATGCCCAGACCCGTGCTGTCTTGCGTGCCAAAGCGGCAAAACTCGGTGCCGACGCAGGTTTTCACCGTGCGCAGACCCTTGGAATAGGCATGGCCCGACACCATGCCCGCGTTGTTCAGATCGGCCCACATGGCGGGCAGGTCTTCTTTGCGCACGCCCAACAGGTCGATCCGCTGACCTCCTGTCACCTTGACCATCGGCACGTTATACTTGTCGGCCGCATCGGCAATGGCGCGCAGTTCGGCTGGGGTCGTGACCCCGCCCCACATGCGCGGCACGACGGAATAGGTGCCGTCTTTTTGAATGTTGGCGTGATTGCGCTCGTTCACAAAGCGGCTTTGGCGGTCATCGCGGTATTCGGTCGGCCAATCTGCGATCAGATAGTAATTCAGCGCCGGGCGGCACGACGCGCATCCGCCCGGGCTGCGCCAGCCCGCCTGCTGCATCACCGCCGGGATAGATTTCAGCCCCCCCGCCCGGATCAGCCGCCGCACATCTTCATGCGTGTGATCGGTGCATTTGCACATCGGCGGGTTGGTATTGGCTTTGAACGCATCGCCCAGCGTCAGCGCCATGACCTGTTCCACCAGCCCGGTGCAGGTGCCGCAGCTGGAACTGGCCTTGGTGCTGGCGCGCACCGCATCCAGCGTGACCGCGCCGCCTTGGATGGCCGTTACAATCTTGCCTTTGCACACGCCGTTACAGCCGCAAATTTCCGCATCAAGCGGCAAGGCTGCAACGGCCGCCAAAGGGTCCGATTGGGCACCCCCTTGGAACGCCGGGCCAAAGATAAGGGTGTCGCGCAGGGGCGTGATATCGGTGCCGTCCTTGATTTGGGCGAAAAACCACGCGCCATCGGCGGTGTCGCCGTACATGACGGCGCCAAGCAGCCGGTCCCCTTCAATCACGAGCCGCTTGTAAATGCCGCGCCCCGGATCGCGGAACACGATATCCTCGCGCCCCGGCCCATCGGCGAAATCGCCGGCGCTGAACAGATCAACGCCCGTCACCTTCAGCTTGGTGGCCGTCTGCACCGGGCTGAAGACCGCGCTTTGCCCGGCCAATGTGGCCGCCAGAACTTTGGCCTGATCATACAAAGGCGCGACAAGGCCGAAAAGCTGCTTGTTATGTTCAACGCATTCCCCCAGCGCAAAGATGGCGGGGTCAGAGGTGGTCATCTGATCGTCCACCGTCACCCCGCGCGCCACCTCCAGATGGGCGTCATTGGCAAGGCGGGTTTCGGGGCGGATGCCGACGGCCATGCAGACCAGATCGGCGGGATAGGTGGTGCCGTCTTCCAGCACCACCGCCTCGACATGGTCATGGCCGATGATCGCCTTGGTCGCCCCCTTGCAATGCACCTTGATGCCCCGGCTTTCGAGGTCTTTTTGCAGCAGATACCCGGCCGACGGGTCCAACTGACGCTCCATCAGATGGCCCATGAGGTGGATTACCGCCACCTCGGCCCCGCGCGCGGCCATGCCTGCGGCAGCCTCCAGGCCCAGCAAACCACCCCCAATCACCACGGCTTTGGCACCGGGTTTACAGGCGGCGATCATGGCGTTGGTGTCTTCCAGATCGCGGTAGGTCACGACGCCGGGCAGTTTGTGCCCCGGAACCGGAATGATGAATGGGGCCGAGCCTGTGGCGATCACCAGCTTGTCATAGGGCGTCTCGCCCCCGGCGCTGATCACCATTTTGCGCGCGCGGTCGATCTTGACCACGGCCTCGCCGAAACGGGTGTGGATGCCATGCGCGCTGTACCAAGCCTCATCATGGGTTATGATCTGTTCATAGGTTTTCTCGCCCGACAGCACCGGCGACAGCATCAGGCGGTTGTAATTCCCGCGCGCCTCGCCGTTGAACAACGTGATGTCATAAGCGCCGGGCGCGGTTTCCAGCAGGGTTTCCAGCATCCGGCCCGAGGCCATGCCAGCGCCGATGATCACAAGTTTTTCCAGCTTCACGTCTTTGGCCATCATGCGGCATCCTTCTTGGTTGCGCCATGCGCAAAGTCTTCCAGAAACCCCATGATTTCAGCGCGGTAGGTGTAGTAATCGGGGTGGTTGAGCAGGTCGCGGCGGCTGCGCGGGCGGGGCAGGTTGACCGCCGTGATCTTGCCAACAGTGGCGCGGGGGCCATTGGTCATCATCACCACGCGGTCGGCCAGCAGGATCGCCTCGTCCACGTCATGCGTCACGCAGACGGTGGTGACCTTGGTACGGCTCCACACCTCCATCAGCACTTCTTGCAGCTCCCAGCGGGTCAGGCTGTCGAGCATGCCAAAGGGTTCATCCAGCAGCAAAAGCTTGGGCGACAGGGCAAAGGCGCGGGCGATGCCGACGCGCTGGCGCATGCCGTTCGACATCTCGGCGGCTTGGCGGTTCATCGCATCGCCAAGACCGACCCGTTCAAGATAGTATTCCACCACCTCCTGCCGCTCGCTTTGCGTGGCTTTGGGGTAAACCTTGTCCACCCCGATCGCGACGTTTTGCTTGGCCGTCAGCCATGGAAACAGGTTGGGCGACTGAAACACCACGGCGCGTTCGGGATCGGCGCCTTCGACGTGAAAACCATCCAGCGTGATCGCGCCTTCGCTGATATCCGCCAAGCCAGCCGTCATTGAAAGCACCGTGGACTTGCCGCAGCCCGAATGGCCGATCAGGCTGACAAACTCGCCGCGTTTCAGCGTCAGATTGAAATCCTGCACCACGCTTAGCGGTCCCTTGGGCGTGGCAAAGGTTTTGTGCAGCTGCGAGTAATGCAAATAACGCGCTTCCAGCGGCGAAGCGGCGGCGCGTTTATAGGCGCCGGGGATGGCGTGGCGCGGCGTGACGGCAGGCAAAAGCCGGCTTTCGGGACGTTTGGCTTTGATGCCCACATCCATCAAAAAGGCGGTGACATCGGCGCGCAGGGTCTTGAACGCCCCCTCGTTCAGCGCCCCGCGCGCGCGCGCGCGGGGCATTGCGACCTCGAACTGTTGCCCAAGCGTGCCATCGGGATTCAGGCACAAGATGCGGTCGGCAAGGATCAGCGCCTCGTCCACATCATTGGTGATCATCACGGCGGTGCGACGCTCAGCGCGCCAGATCGCCTCGATCTCGGTGGCCACATTGGCGCGGGTCAGGGCGTCCAGCGCCGACAAAGGTTCGTCCAGCAGCAGCATTTCAGGCCGCATCGACAGCGCGCGGGCGACCGACACGCGCTGACGCATTCCGCCTGACAACTCCGCCGGGCGGCGGTCAGCGGCGTGAGACAGGCCGACCATTTGGATATAGCGCGCCACCTCGGCCTCGCGTTCGGCCTTGGTGCCCTTATGCGTGGCATCAACCGCCAGCCGGATGTTGCCCGCCACCGTCAGCCACGGCATCAGCGCATAGGATTGAAACACCAACCCGCGTTCCGGCCCCGGCCCGGTGATCACCGCACCCTTGAACCGCACCTCGCCGCGGTCGGGCAGGGTCAGCCCGGCCATCAGATTGATCAGCGTGGTCTTGCCCGAACCGGAAAAGCCAAGGATCACCACAAACTCGCCGGCGGCCACCGAAAAGCTGAGCTCGCGCAGCACGGGCGTCTCGCCAAAGCCTTTGGAAACATGTGAAAATTCAAGCATGATGTCACCGATTGTTCGAAAAAGTGAACAGCTGCTGCAGCGCGAACATCAGCCGGTCCAGCGCAAAGCCGATCAGACCGATGGTCAAAACCGCCACCATGATGCGCGCCAGACTGTCCTGACTGCCGTTTTGAAACTCGTCCCAGACGAACTTGCCAAGCCCCGGATTCTGCGCCAGCATTTCGGCGGCGATAAGCACCATCCAGCCCACGCCCAGCGACAGCCGCAGGCCGGTGAAGATCAAGGGCAGGGCAGAGGGCAGCACCAGCTTTGTGATCCGTGTCCAAAGCGACAGCTTCAGCACCCGGCCCACATTGACCAGATCCTTGTCTATCGACGCCACGCCAAGCGCGGTGTTGATCAGCGTCGGCCACATCGAACACAGCGTCACCGTGACGGCCGAGACGATAAAGCTTTTGGGCAGCCCGCCCTCGCCCACCGACGCCGAAACCACCATGGTGACGATGGGCAGCCACGCCAGCGGCGATACGGGTTTGAAGATTTGCACCAAGGGGTTGATCGCGGCATTGGCCGTGGGCGACAGGCCGCACAAAATGCCCAGCGGAACCGCGATCAACGTGCCGATCAGAAAGCCCAGAAACACCGTTTTGATCGAGGTCACGATTTGCCCTGGAAAGGTTGGCTTGCCGGAATAGATGCGGGATTTGACCTCATCCGGCTTGCCTGCGGCGATTGATGCGGCGTTTTTGGCGTCTTGGGCGGCATAATACTCTTGCCGCTTGACGCTTTCGGCCGCCGCGTCGGCCTGCAAAACGCCCACCTGCTGCCAAACCTGCGCCGGGCCGGGAATGGCGCCAAGCGAGGTTTGCACCAGGGGCGCGGCCGAGGCCCAGAGCAGCAGAAAACCGGCGATTGCCAGAACCGGCACCACGGCCAATCGCCAGATTTCGCGGGCTTGCGCGCGCGGATTATCTCCCACGATCACCCGCCAAAGCGGCGTAAGCCAGCCCAGACCAATGGCGCGAAACCAAGGATCGCAGCGGGTGATCAAACGGAACAGGCGCTCTTGCCGCTGCGCTTTGGGGCCGGTGTTTTGGTCGGCCAAAGCCGTGGGGTCAAGCGCGGTCATGGCATCCCCCTCAGTTCTGAACCGCGCCATCGGCGACGGTCTGATTGCCTTTCAGCCCGATGGACAGGCCGTCGATATAGGCGTTGGGCTGTGTGCCATCAAAACTCACGCCGTCGATGAAATCGGTGGTCGGGTCTTTGTAACCGTCGGCGTCGAAATCGAAATCGGCGGCGGCGGCAAGGCCGTCGGCAATCAGCGCTTCGGCGGCTTGGCGATAGATGGCGGGTTTATAGACCGATTTGGCCTGCTCGTCGTACCAGGCATCAGGATGAGCTTCGGCGATCTGACCCCAGCGGCGCATCTGGGTCAGGGTCCAGACGGCATCGGAGTAATAGGGGAAGGTGGCGTTATAGCGGAAGAATACGTTGAAATCAGGGGTGTCGCGGGTGTCGCCCGCCTCGTATTCAAAGGTGCCGGTCATGGAATTAGTCAGCACCTCGGCATCCGCGCCCACGTATTCCTTGCGCGACAAGATCTCGACCGCCTCGGCCCGGTTGGCATTGTTATCCGCGTCAAGCCACATGCCCGCCCGGATCAGCGCCTTGGTCAGCGCGAGCATGGTGTTGGGGTTCGCCTCGGCAAATTCTGCGGTGACGCCAAACACCTTTTCGGGATTGTTCTTCCAGATGTCATTGTCGGTGATCACCGGCACGCCAATGCCCTTGGCCACCGCCGCCTGATTCCACGGCTCGCCCACGGCATAGCCAGCAATCGTGCCAGCTTCCAACGTCACGGGCATCTGCGGCGGCGGGGTGACGGATATCAGCACCTCGCCGGCGACCTGGCCCGTCACATCGCCGGGTTGATAAAAGCCGGGGTTCACGCCGCCCGCTGCCAGCCAATAGCGCAGTTCGTAATTGTGGGTGGAAACCGGAAACACCATGCCAAGGTTGAATGGCTTGCCATCGGCGGCATAAGCCTCGATCACCGGTTTCAGCGCGGCGGCGGAAATCGGGTGCACGGGTTTGCCGCCGTCCATCGGAACGCCCGGCTTCATCGCCGCCCAGACGGCATTGGACACCGTGATCGCATTGCCGTTCAGATCCATCGAATAGGCGGTGACCAGACGGCCCTTGGTACCATACCCGATGGTCGAAGCGATGGGTTGTCCTGCCAGCATATGCGCGCCGTCAATCTCTCCGTCCAGCACCCGGTCAAGCAGCACCTTCCAGTTCGACTGCGCTTCCAGCGTCACCTCCAGCCCCTCATCCGCGAAAAAACCCTTTTCCTTGGCAATCGCCAAAGGGGCCATGTCGGTCAGTTTGATGAAACCAAGGGTCAACTGGTCCTTCTCGATCCCCGCCGTTTCGGAAAAGGCAGGCGAGGCGAGCGCGGTGGTCAGCAGCAAAAGGTGGGGCAGACGCATGGTGTTGGTTCCCTTTCGCCCATGGCAGGGCGCTGAAATGAAAAAGCCGCTTCTGACCGCTGCCTGAACGGGCATGGTTCCAAGCGGCGCTGCTTGTTGGGGGTCCCTCATCATCGGGGAAGCGCGGGCAGGACATCGTTGCCCCGCTGCGTCAAGATCACCGTGCAGGCGCAGCATTCCCAGGTCAATAAGTTATGCAGGCGCAGCGCATGCGTGCGGGGGATTGCCCAAAATTTCAGCGAAAAGGATCGGCTGGGTCGAAGATGCGGGCATCAAAAAAGCGGTCGGGCGGCAGAATCAGTCGGCCTTCGGACGAGGGGGCCGCGGTGGGAACCGCCAAAGACCCCTCCAGCTTGTCCGATGCGCCCGGCAGATCGGCGCCTGTGCCGGTCAAGTGGTGGCGGTACAGATCGCTGCGAAACACAGATCGCGCGGCCGCGATGGCGGGATCAGGGTCAAGCCCGTAACGACGTGCCAGATGCGCGCCAATCCAGGCCGCCTGACTGCGCCAAGGGAAATTTGCAGCCCCGGCATGAAACCTGATGAACCCCGGTACGGCCCGCTCGTCGCCACGCGCACAGGTCACTATCCGCCCGGTCAATACCCGCTCGATCACATCGGCTGCGACGGCAAGACGGCCAGGCGCGGCAAGCAGATCGGACGCGACGCTGTGATTGCCCGGCTGACCAAGCCAGCGCGCCGCGCGCCAGATGGCGCGGATCAAAGGCCCGGCAAGGCCCGGCTCGGCCTCGGCCCAACCCGCCCGCGCGGCCAGAACTTTTTCCGGGGCGGCGGCCCAAATCGCCGATCCCGGCAACAAAAGCTCGCCTGCGCCGGTTTCAAGCGCCACTGACCCGCGCGGCTCTCCCACACAAAACGCGTCAATCTCGCCCGCCATCAGCGCCTCGGCCATGCGCGGCGGCGGGACCGTGGTAATTTCCATCCCTGCGGGCAGGGACTGGCCCAAGGCATCCAGCCAATAATGGATCAATTCGCGGTGCATCGAAAAGGCCAAAGGCACCCCGATGCGCAGACCCGCGCCCGCCTGCAGCAGCGCCAACCCCGCCGCGCGCGCATCGGAAAAGTCAAACTCATAGCCGTTGCCGCGCAGCCGCGCCGCCAAAGCCTGCGACACGCCAATCGTGTTTCCGTTCAGGTTAAGCACCATCAGCGCCTCAAGCGGCGGGGCGGCGCCGGCCAATCCCATGGCGATGGCAATGGGAACAGGCGACAACATCTGCGCGGCCACGATCTGTCCCGTGCCCAACATATCGCGCAAGGTCGACCAGCTGGGGGCCGCGATCAGCGTCAGATCCAGCCCCTCTTCCAGCGCGAAACCCAGCGCCTGCGCCACCAAAAGCGGGGCAGCATCCACCAGCGGCACATACCCAAGCGTCAGCCGGGTCACGCTCATTTCAACAGATCCGCCGCCATGACCAGCGCCTGCGCCAGATCGGCCACCTTCTTGCCCTGATCCATGGCCGCCTTGCGCAGCACCCGGTAAGCTTCTTCTTCATCAAGGCCGCGTGCGCGCATCAAGATGCCCTTGGCGCGGTCGATGGCCTTGCGCTCTTCCAGCGCGCGGCGGGTTTCGGCCAACTCCACGCGCATCTTGTGCATCATGTGAAACCGCGCGATGGCGGCATCCAAAATGGGCTTCAACCGTTCCGCGCGCAGCCCATCAACCACATAGGCCGACATCCCCGCCTCAATCGCTGCCTTTATCATCGCGGCGTCCGAGCGGTCCACGAACATCGCCACCGGGCGCTGCATGGGGCCGGTGGCCAACGTCAGGTCTTCCAGCACATCGCGCGACGGGTTGCCGGCATCGATCAGCACCAGATCGGGGTTACGCTCGGCGATACGGCGCGCAAGGCCGGTTTCCTCGGCGATGACCAGAATGTCAAACGCGCCCGCCTCGCGCAGCCCATCAACGATCATCACCGCCCGCTCGGGGTCTTTTTCGACAACGATGATCGACAGGCTCTTGCTCATGTCGCCCTGTGCACACGGAATCAACGGGGTCCGCAACCAAGCGGCCCCAAACGCAGCCAAAGGAAGGCCGTGCAGGCCGGGAGCGTCGAAGAATTGGGCGGTATCTGGCGGGAAAGCCGAGTTCTGCACAATTTTCAGGCGCGAAATGATGGGATATTTGAAAACCGGTCGAGGCCGCTGTTGGCGCAGACTGCGGCTTTTCCGTCGGCTTTTTTGGGGGGAGGCCGCTCGGGCACCTGATCGGTCCCCAACGCACACATAACAAAAACGCAGTCATTCCCCCAAAAACCATCATTTGACGAGGGGCATCAGTTTGGCGGACCAAGCGCGATCAATGTCCCACTCGGAGCCATCCATGTTAACGTCCTTTCCGACGCCGCGGGTGCGCCCATCCCCGTTTTTTGAATCGGTCGTCGCCGAGGGGATGGTTTCCGCCAACGTGTATAACCGCATGATCATGCCCACCTCTTTCGGCAACCCCGAGGCGGAATATTGGCGGCTGATCAATGGGGTGTCGCAGTGGGATGTCGGCGTTGAACGGCAGGTGCAGCTGAAGGGCCCCGATGCCGCAAAGCTTGCGCAGATTCTCAGCCCGCGCGATCTGTCCGGCTGCAAGGTCGGTCAGGGCAAATATGTGCCGCTGTGCAATCATCGCGGCACGATCATCAACGATCCGATTTTGCTGAAGCTGGCGGATGATTTGTTCTGGTTGTCCATTGCCGACAGCGACATCTGGTTTTGGGCCAGCGCCATTGCCGCCGAACGCGGTCTGAACGTTGACATCAGCGAACCCGATGTCTCACCCATGGCCGTTCAGGGGCCGAAAGCCGAAGATGTGGTCGCGCATGTGCTGGGCGATTGGGTGCGGGGTTTGAAGTATTTCTGGTTCAAGCAAACCGAGATAGAGGGCATCCCCGTGGCGGTGCAACGATCGGGCTGGTCCAAGCAGGGCGGGTTCGAGATTTACCTGAAGGACGGAAGCAAGGGCACGCAGCTGTGGAATATCTTCAAAGAGGCGGGCCAGCCATGGGGCATCGGTCCGGGCGCGCCGGCCACGCCGGAACGGGTGGAAAGCGGCCTTGTGTCGGTGGGCGGCGATACGGATGAAGACACCAACCCCTTCGAAGTGCGCCTTGGCAAATATGTCGATCTGGACCTGGCCGATGACGTTGTGGGCATTCAGGCGCTGCGCCGGATCAAGGCCGAGGGGCCAAAACGCCACCAGTTGGGCGTGATCCTGAAAGGCGATAAACCGGCCCCGCTTGGGTTTCGGCAGGACGTCATTTCCCACGGTGGCGCGCAAATCGGCAAGATGACCAATTGCGTCTGGTCGCCCCGGATGAAGGCCAACATCGGCTTTGCCCTGATCGCGTCAACGGTGCAGGCAGGCGAGACGGTCCGCATCCACCGCGCGCAGGGGCCGGTCGAGGCAACGCTGGTCGAGTTGCCGTTTCTATGACCGATGCGACCTGTCTTCAGCGCCGGGATGCCGCCTTTGTTGCGTTGACGGCGCTGTCCTTTGTGGACCGCAGGGCGCAGGTTTATCCAAACCGTCTGGCGCGCGCCGCGGCCTTTGTGCGCCGCGGCATCAAACGTGGCGATGGTCTGTGCCTGCTGGCCCGTAACACCCGTGATTTGATGGCGGATCGCCACCGCGCCATCGGCGCAGCGGCCGTTGCGGCCAAAGCGGATGCGAAACGGGGCGAAACCCCCGGCGCCTTTATCGCCTTGCAGGCCGGGGGGCGCGCAAGTGCCGCTGAAATGCGGCAGTTTTGCAAAGTTCACCTTGCAGGTTTCAAGGTGTCAAAGCACTTTCCCTTTGAAACTTTGCCCAATACCGCAGCCGGAAAAATAGAAAACGACAAACTGCGCGAACGCGCCAAGGCGATCTGACCATGACACAGACCTATATCACCGTCGAAACCGAAGGCGCGGTAACCACCGTTACCTTGGCACGGCAAGCCGTGCGCAACGCCATCAACGAAGCCATGCTTCAGGAAATCGAGGATGTGTTTCGCAAGCCCCCTGCGGGCACGCGCTGTTTTGTGCTGGCGGCCAAAGGCGATCATTTCTGTGCGGGCCTTGATCTGCGCGAGCATTATGACAAGAACCGCACGCCGATTGAATTCATGACCATGTGTCAGGCCTGGCACCGCGCGTTTGACGTGATCCAGTTCAGCGGCATTCCGGTGATCGCGGCCCTGCAGGGTGCGGTGGTGGGCGGCGGGCTTGAACTTGCCGCCGCCACGCATGTGCGCATTGCAGAGGAGGGCACGTTTTTTGCTCTGCCCGAGGGCCAGCGCGGCATCTTCACCGGCGGCGGTGCCACGGTGCGGGTGGCCCGGATCGTGACCCCGGCGCGCATGGTGGATATGATGCTGTCCGCCCGCACCTATGACGCACAGCGCGGGCTTGATCTGGGCCTGTGCCACGACGTTGTGGGCCAAGGCGAGGCGCTGGCCAAGGCAAAGGCACTGGCGGCGCAAGTGGCCACGCATCCGCCCACGACAAATTTCGCCATCGTCACCGGCATTGCCCGCATCAGCGATATGTCCAGCACCGATGGCCTGTTTGCCGAAGGTCTGCTCGCGATGGCTGTGCAGACCAACCCTGATATCCGCGACCGGCTGGAAACCTTCTTTTCCAAAAAAACCAAACGTTTAGAACCAGAGTCGGAGTGATCCTTGCCGATGCCTTATAATCCGCCGATCGCGCAAATCATGCTGGCGATGCAAAGCGCGGGGAACCTTGGCGCGCAAGGGCCGGGCGATCTGGGCGCAGAGGACGCGGCGGCCATCCTGTCCGAGGCGGGGCGATTTGCGGCAGAGCGCATTGCGCCGTTGAACTGGACCGGCGATCAGCACCCGGCAAAGCTGGTGGACGGCACTGTCGTCACGCCGCCGAACTTTGCCCAAACCTACCGCGATTGGGCGGCGGGCGGCTGGAACAGCCTGACCGGCCCGGCCGCGCACGGCGGTCAGGACCTGCCGTTCCTGTTGCTGGCGGCCTGCACCGAGCTTTGGAATGCCTCTTGCATGGCCTTCGCCCTTTGCCCCTTGCTGACCACGGGCGCGATCGAGGCCATCGCGGCCCACGGCTCTGACGAGATCGTGCAGCGGTATCTGCCAAAGATGATTTCGGGGGAATGGACGGGCACGATGAACCTGACAGAGCCGCAGTCAGGCTCTGATCTGTCGCAGCTGCGGTGCAAGGCGCAGCGGACTCCGGATGGCACTTACCGCCTCCGTGGTGCCAAGATTTACATCACTTATGGCGCGCATGACTGGACCAGCAACATCGTCCATCTGGTTCTGGCGCGGTTGGATGATGCGCCGGAGGGCACGCGCGGGATATCGCTGTTTCTGGTGCCCAAAATCTTGCCGGACGGCGCGCAGAACGATCTGCAGTGCCAGTCGCTGGAACGTAAACTCGGCATCCACGGCGCGCCCACCTGCACCATGGTTTATGGCGATAACGGCGGGGCCACAGGTTGGCTGATTGGCGAGGAAAATCGCGGGCTTGCCTGCATGTTCACAATGATGAACAATGCGCGGCTTCTGGTTGGGGTTCAGGGCGTGGCGTTGGCCTCGCGGGCCACTGATGCCGCGATCAGCTTTGCGAAAGAGCGCCGTCAAGGGCGCGGGCCGGATGGCGGCAGCGCGCCAACCCCGATCATCCGCCATCCCGATGTCAAACGCATGCTGACCCAGATGCGCGCCAAAACGGCGGCGGCCCGCATGCTGTGCATGGCAACCGCCGCGGCCATTGATGCCAGCGCGCGCGCGCCGTCCGCCGAAGACCGCAAGGCGGCCGCCGCGCGTGCAGCTTTGTTGACGCCGCTGGCCAAGGCCTATGCGACCGAAATCGCCGTAGACGTAACCGCGGCCGCCATTCAGGTGCATGGCGGCATGGGGTTTATCGAGGAAACCGGCGTCGCCCAATATCACCGCGATGCCTGCATTCTGCCGATTTATGAGGGGACGAACGGGATCCAAGCCATTGATCTTGTAAGCCGAAAACTGGGCATTGCAGAGGGCCGGACCCTTGCGGCCTTTCTGCAAGCGGCCCGAACCGCGCTGGCGGCATGTGCCGGGGAGGCGGCGGCAGAGGTTTGGATCGCGGACCTGCGCCAGGTGTCGGATCAGCTTTTGCAGGCCCCAAACAGCGCGCTGTCCCTTGCCGCCGCGACCCCTTTTCTGCGCGCCCTCGCGGCGCTTGTGGCCGCAGGGTATCTGGCCGATGCCAGCCGCCTTGCGCAGGGCACCAAGGTGCAGCACGAGGCGGAAACGGACGCCGCGTATTTTATCGCAGTCGAATTGCCGGCGGCCGTTGCGACGGCGAAAACCGCCATGGCCGGTGCGGCAGTGTTGCTTGCGGCCAATTTTGGGGGCTGACTGAAGCGCCCGCCGGAGGGCCAAGGCGGCAATCCCGGTCCGCTTCGGCGCCCTCGGCATCAAAGTTTGGACGTTCAATGCCCCTGAACAGGTATCGTTCCATTGATCCTGGAGTGTTGTGCGTCCTATCACCTGAACAGCCCCTGCAAAGGGATCAGTTCGGGGCGATCTGCCCATCTCGAAGGGCTTGGGCGCGCCTGCGCAGAACGCGCCACAGGCCGCCGCGCTGAACCGGGCTGACCTTCAATGTCGCAAGCCTGCCGCAAAAACGCAAAAAGGCGCCCCGCAGGACGCCCTCTAACCCATTGCGAAGATTGGTGGAGCCAGGGAGGATCGAACTCCCGACCTCTTGAATGCCATTCAAGCGCTCTCCCATCTGAGCTATGACCCCGAACCAGACTACAGCGCGATGGGCCGCGCTGTATGGCGGTGTTTAGGGGAGCGCGCGGTGGGGTGCAAGGGTAAATTTGCCCCCCTCGCGCGCTTCCCCATGCAGAATTCAGACGTCTTCGTCGCCGCCCGGAACGTCGGCCAGATCGTCGAGCGACACCGTGTCATCGGCGTCGTCTTCCAACAGCTCGTCGTCCAACTCTGCATCATCGGTCACACCCGTGGCGAGCAGATCCTCGTCCGCTTCAAGATCATCGACCAGAACGTCGTCATCTTTTTCGGGCGCAACGCGTGCGATGACAGCGGCGGCCATCTTGCGGCGCGCCGATTCTATATCCACCACTTCGCCCGTATAGGGGCTGACGATGGGGCTGCGGTTGAGGTCGTAAAAGCGCTTGCCGGTGGTCGGGCAGATGCGTTTGATACCCCATTCAGGATTGGGCATGGTGATCCCTTATTCGGTTGACAGATCAGCGAACCGAGCGCTTGCCACAAGGTCGGGCAAGTGTCAAAGGCTTTTGCAAGGGTGCGATTGCCGAAGCGGCAGGGGCGGGGGTGAATGGCGGTTTTGCCGGGATTGCCGGGGGTTGAGGTGCAGCTGCGCAAGTCGGCGCGGGCGCGGCGGTTTTCGCTGCGCGTGTCGCGGCAGACCGGCGCGGTAACGCTGACCTTGCCCGTGCGGGCGCGCGAATCAGAGGCGATCAGCTTTTTGCGCGCCCAGGAGGATTGGCTGCGCGATGCCTTGGCGCGCACGGCCCCGGTGCAGCTTTTGGAGTTTGGCGCGACTTTGCCGGTCGAGGGCCGGCTTTTGACGCTGGCGCAGGGCAGCGGCCGCGCGGTCAAGGTTCTGGGCGATCAGTTGTTGGTGCCCGGCGATCCGGCGCAGATCCCGGCGCGATTGCAAGCCTGGCTGAAGGTGCTGGCGCGCGAGCGGCTTGCCCGCGCCGTGGATCGTCACGCCGCCGTTTTGGGCCGCAAGGTCAGCGGTCTGACCCTGCGCGACACGCGGTCGCGTTGGGGCTCTTGCACGGCCGAAGGGCGGCTGATGTTTTCATGGCGGCTGATCATGGCCCCGCCCGCGGTGCTGGACTATGTCGCGGCGCATGAGGTGGCGCATCTGGTTGAAATGAACCATTCGGATCAGTTCTGGGCGGTGGTGCAGCGGCTGTATCCCGGCTGGCAAGAACAAAGGGCGTGGCTGCGAAACGAGGGCAGCGCGCTGCAGGGCTTGCGGTTCTGACTTGACCGCAGGCGGCGGCGCCGCCAAGCATGAGCCATGCCGATCATTCCCCGCCTTGCCGATCCAAATGCTGCGGCCCATGAACGGGTGTACCGCAGCCTGCGCCAGCAGGTCATGCACGGTGAATTGGCGCCCGGACATGCGCTGACGCTGCGCGGGGTGGCGAAGTCTTTTGACGTGTCGATGACCCCCGCGCGGGAGGCTGTGCGGCGGCTGGCGGCGGAGGGGGCGTTTACGATTTCATCCTCGGGGCGGGTGTCCACGCCGGAACTTTCGCCGGAGCGGATTGAAGAGTTGGCTTCCATCCGCGCGCTTCTGGAGCCGGAAATGGCCTCGCGCGCCCTGCCGCGCGCTCATTTTGCGTTGATCGACCGGCTGGCGGCGATCAACACGCTGAACCACGAGGCGGTGATGAACCAGGACGCTGTGGCCTATGTGCGCACCAATCTGGAATTTCACCGCACGCTTTACCTGCGCGCGCAGACCCCGGCGATGCTGGCGATGATCGAAACGGTGTGGTTGCAGCTTGGTCCCACCATGCGGGCGCTGTACCAAAAGATCAGCCGCCGCGAATTGCCGCAACATCACCGTCATATACTGGCCGCCCTGCGCGCCGGGGATGAGCCGGGCCTGCGGCTTGCGGTGCGCACGGATGTGACGCAGGGGCTGCGGCACTTGATGTCCTGATCTGCCCTTTGTGCGTTTTCGCACAGGGCGAGGGCGGATTTACCACTTTTCCTGAACGCGCAGAACGCCATATCTTAGAAGATTGGTCAAAGGAGCCGCAGCCATGTCGATCCGCCCTGTTCTGGAATCCCGCAAAGCGACGCCAACGATGGAGGGCGCGGGGGTCAAACTGCACCGCGCCTTTGGTTTTCATGACCCAAGCGAGTTGGACCCGTTCCTGCTGTTCGACGATTTCCGCAATGACCGCCCGATTGATTTCGCCCCTGGTTTCCCCTGGCATCCGCACCGCGGGATTGAGACGATCACCTATGTGCTCGCCGGCACCGTCGATCACGCCGACAGCCTTGGCAACGCAGGCTCGCTTGGCGCGGGAGATGTGCAGTGGATGACGGCAGGCCGGGGGATTTTGCATCAGGAAATGCCCAAGGGAAACATCGCGGGCCAGATGCACGGCTTTCAGCTTTGGGCCAACCTGCCGGGCGCGATGAAAATGACCGCGCCGCGCTATCAGGATGTGAAATCCCAGGAAATCCCCGAGATGCTGGACGATGACGGCACGCGCGTGCGGGTGATTGTGGGGTCTTATCGGGGCAAAACCGGCCCGGTTGACGGCATCGCGGCCGATCCGCAGTATCTGGACATCTATGTGCCCGCCGCAAAGCGCAAGGTGTTCAAGATCGACACCCGCCGCCGCGCCTTTGCCTATATCTTTGAAGGCGCCGCAAAGTTTGCGGATGCCAGCCGCCCGCAGGGGGTGCTTTTGGAAAAGGAAGTCTTGGGCGAAGAGGTGAATATCCGCGACATGTCGGGCAACCGCACGCTGATCAGGTTTGGCGCGGGTGACGAGGTTGTGGTGCAGGCGGGCGATCATGGGGTGCGGTTCCTGCTGATCTCGGGCGCGCCCATTCAGGAACCGGTGGCCTGGCATGGGCCGATCGTGATGAACACCAAGGCCGAGTTGCAACAGGCGATCACCGAGTTGCGCAATGGGACGTTTATCAAGCCGGGGCATTAGGTTTGGGCCGCCGGGGGGGCTCGCCCCCCCCGGACCCCCTGAGGATATTTTCGGACAGATGAAAGGCGGGCGCCTCTGCCTTCAGGCGTGAATGGCCCCGTCTCCGCAGGCGAGTGCCGCCTCGCGCACCGCTTCGGAATAGGTCGGGTGGGCGTGGCAGGTCAGCGCGAGGTCTTGGGCGGAGGCGCCAAATTCCATCGCGACACAGATCTCGTGGATCAGATCGCCCGCGCCGGGGCCGATGATATGGGCACCAAGGATGCGGTCAGTCGCGGCGTCGGCGAGGATTTTCACGAAACCATCGGCCTGAAACACTGCCTTGGCGCGGGCGTTGCCCATGAAGGGGAACTTGCCAACCTTGAACGCGCGGCCCTGCTCTTTAAGCTGCTCTTCGGTGGCGCCGACATTCGCCACCTCAGGCGCGGTATAAATCACGCCGGGGATCACGGCGTAATTCACATGACCCGCGCGGCCCGCCATCACCTCGGCGGCCGCCATCCCCTCATCCTCGGCCTTGTGGGCGAGCATTGGCCCCGCGATGGCATCGCCGATGGCGTAAAGGCCGGGGATCGTGGTGCGGAAATGCGCGTCGGTCTTGATCGTGCCGCGCGGGCCCATCTCGGCACCCAGCGCTTCAAGGCCAAGACCGGCGGTATAGGGTTTGCGGCCCGTGGCGACGAGTACAACATCAGCACTGATCGTTGTCTCGGTGTCAGTCTTGCGCAGTTTATAGGTGACCGCGCCGCCCTCCACCTTTTGCACGGCGGCACCGAGGATGAATTTCAGCCCCTGTTTGGTCAGGATGCGCTGGAAGGCTTTGGCAACTTCGGCGTCCATGCCGGGGGTGATGGCGTCCAGGTATTCAACGACGGTGACCTGGGTGCCGAGCCGAGCGTAGACCGAACCCATTTCCAGCCCGATCACGCCCGCGCCGATAACGACCATGGTTTTGGGGATTGCGGGCAGGGTCAGCGCGCCGGTGGAGGTGACGACGGTTTTCTCGTTCACCGTCACACCGGGCAGTGAGGAGGCTTCGGAGCCGGTGGCGATGACGATGTGTTTGGCGGTGTGAACCTCGTCGCCAACTTTAACGTGCCCCGGGGCGGGAATACTGCCCCAGCCTTTCAGCCAGGTGATCTTGTTCTTCTTGAACAAAAACTCGATCCCCTTGGTATTGCCGTTCACCACGTCTTGTTTATAGGCCTGCATCTGGCCCCAATCGACGGTGGGCGAGGGGCCCACCAAGCCCATTTTGGCGAAGTTTTCCTGCGCTTCGTGCAGCTGGTGCGTGGCGTTCAGCAGCGCCTTTGACGGGATGCAGCCGACGTTCAGGCAGGTGCCGCCCAGGGTGTCGCGCCCCTCGACCACTGCGACATTCAGGCCCAGCTGCGCCGCGCGGATGGCGCAGACATAGCCGCCGGGGCCAGCGCCAAGGATGATTGCGTCAAAGTTTGCCATGGGTTCGGTCCTTTTGGTCTGGCGGCGAGGACGGGGGCTGTCTGCCCCCTAGCTTGATTGGGTGGGCCCAATCAAGCCTACGCCCGAGGATATTTATGTCCAGATGAATGAGTTTAAAGCAGGCTCATCATGATCATCGTCAGGGTCGCGAGCCAGCCGATGGCCCAGATGGCAGAGCGCCAGGGCGCCCAGCCGAAGGCGTAGGCGGGGATATAAAGGACGCGGGCGGCGAGGTAAGTCCAGGCGGCGGCTTGGGTGGTGGCGTTCGACTGGCCCGACAGGGTGACAACGAGGACGGCGATGGTGAACAGGATCAGCGCCTCAAAATGATTGTTCAGCGCGCGTTGCAGGCGGCCGGTCAGCGT
>JANNBM010000035.1:0-35302 GCA_031385445.1 Paracoccaceae bacterium
ACATCGCGGGCAACGTGATCGGCGCCAAAGAGAAAGTGGGTAAACGCGCCGTCTTCGGGCGCTTTGAGCGCGGCGCCGACGATGGCGTTCTTTGAACCGGAAAACTGCGCCAGCGGGTCCATGGTGATGATGTAGCCCGCAAAGATCGCGGTGAAGACCCAGAACATCACGATGCCATAGCCGATCATGCCGACCGTGCTGTCAAAAAGCTTGCCGTACAGACCCAGATGGCGCTTGAAATGGATCGAGAGGGCGAAGGCGATGATCAGGCAGATCCAGACCGGGAGGAATTGAACAATGACGCCTGCCAGCACGCCGCCCCAGGAAAGTGGTTCCATCATATGCTCCTTAACTCAGCCGGATGCGGGGGTTGAGGAAAACATAGCCGACATCGGAAATCAGCTGGGTCACCAGAACGACGAAGACGGCAATGACCGAGCAGCCAAGCAGCAGTTCGATATCATTGTTGCCAGCGGCCTGAACTAGGGTCCAGCCGAAGCCTTTGTAGTTGAACAGGGTTTCAACGATCACGACGCCGTTCAGCAGCCAGGGAAATTGCAGCATGATCACGGTGAAAGGCGCGATCAGGGCATTGCGCAGCGCGTGTTTCATCACGACCTGCCGGAAGGACACGCCTTTAAGACGGGCGGTGCGGATGTACTGGGCGGTCATCACCTCGGTCATCGAGGCGCGGGTCATCCGCGCGATATAGCCGATGCCGTAAAGCGCGATGGTCATCACCGGCAGGGCGAAGTTCCAGAAGGTGATGTCGTCCATCGCTGAGGTGGCGGTGCCCATGAACAGAGTTTTACCGTCGATCCAGCCCCATGATGCGAGGATGGGCGAGATGCCTGTGGTGGCGGAGGCGAGCAGCGCGATAAAGATCACGCCCGAGACATATTCGGGGGTCGCGGTAGAGGCGATGGCGAAGGTGGACAGGATGCGGTCAAGGCGGGAGCCTTCGCGCATGCCGGACAGAACGCCAAGCAGCAGCGAGGCCGGCACCATCACCAGCATGACCGTCAGCATCAGCCAGCCGGTTTGCGACAGCCCGCGCGCCAAAGCTTCGGTCACAGGTTTCTTGAAGACGGTGGAATTGCCCCAGGTGCCCTGCAAAAGCCCGCAATATTTGGGCGCGACGGCGCCATCGCTGCCCTTGACGATGCAGCGGCCACGCGCCTCGCCGTCTTCCATGGTTTTGGTCCAGCCCGGCAGCACGCCCAGCCATTGGCCATAGCGCGACAGCACCGGCGAGTTGAAGCCGTTATTGTCGATCCAACTGACAACCTGTTCATCGGTCATTCGCACCGAAGCCTGATTTTTCGCAAGCTTTTCAAGGTTCGGCGGCAGGTTGGTCAGGTAAAAGACGATGAATGTCAGCGCGAGGGCTGTCAGGATCATGACCCCGAGGCGGCGTAGAATGAAGATCAGCATGAGGGTACCGTCCGGCTTTAGGCATAACCCTCACGATCCGGAAAAACCGGTCATGGCGGCGATGCGGTCAGGGCTCAGCAGTCGGGCGCGCGGGTGTGCGCGCGCCCGGAGGGGGTGACGGTGATCAGGCCGAGATCGACCAGCCGTAGTGGTGATGTTCAAACGTCGGGTGCATGTCTGCGCCTTTGACCTTGGGGTCAAAGTTGCGGAACACCGAGCGCCAGTAGGGCTGAACCATGACACCAGTTTCCTGCATGATGGTTTCCAGCTTCATCATCACTTCGGACCGCTTGGCGGCGTCGGCAATCGACAAGGCTTCGGCCAGTGCCGCGTCAAAGTCTGGGTTCGACATACCAGCCTCGTTCCACGCCTCGCCCGAACGGTAAGCCAGCGCAAGGATCTGCACGCCAAGCGGGCGCATGTTCCATTCGGTGGCCGAGAACGGGTACTTGGTCCAGTCGTTCCAGAAGGTCGAGCCCGGCAGAACCGTGCGCTTGATGTTGATACCCGCATCGCGGATCTGGGCTGCAACCGCGTCACAGGTGGCGGCCTGCCATGCGTCGTCGATCGAAATCAGTTCGAACTCGGTATCGGCATGGCCTGCGGCTGCGATGGCGGCCTTGGCGGCAGCCCCGTCAACCACCAGAGGCGCCAGCGCGGCGTATTCCGGGTGGATCGGGCAGACGTGGTGATTTTCCGCCGCGGTGCCGCGGTTGGAATAGCCAAGTTCCAGCACGACCTTGTTGTCGACGGCCTGAATGAGGGCGCGGCGAACGGCAACGTCGGTGTAAGGCGCTTGGGTCTGGTTGAAGCGCACGGCGATGGTCGCGGCAGTGACCGCTTCGGAGGTGGTCCAGCCAAGGCCCGCAAGTTGGTCGATAAACTCGCCGGTGGACTGGTGGCAGGCGTCAATTTCGCCCGAACCGGCAGCGGCAACAACCGCGGCAGGATCGGTGCCGAAGTCGATGTATTCGATGCTGTCAAGGTACGGCCCGCCGTAAACCTCGGTGCCCCACCAGGCGTGATCGGCGTTTTTGGTCAGGACCTGCTTGATGCCAACGTCATTGGCGGTGGGCAGATAGGGGCCGGTGCCGATCGGGTTCACCGACGGATCGCCGCCGTCATAGGTCTGGTGAACCACGGCGGCAGGATAATCGGCCATGCCGACGATCACGGTGATATCGGGGGCCAGCAGCGTCAGCTTGACGGTGGCATCATCAACCACAGTGATCGCGCCGTCGCGGGCAACTTTGGTGGCGGCATCGACAAGAGCAGCCATCCGGCCCGCCATCGAGTTGCCTTCGACATTGCCATCGCACCAGCGGGTGATGTTGAACGCGACATCGGCGGCGGTGAACGCATCACCGTTGGTCCAGGTGATGCCCTTGCGGACATTCAAGGTGTATTCGGTGGCATTGTCATTGACGGACCAACTGTCCAGCAGCATGCCGCGCAGCGATCCGTCGCCATTATATTCGACCAGATATTCCAGCCAGCCGCGCGAGAAGTTCGCCAGTTCCGACCAATCATACGTGCGCGGGTCTTTCATCGCCTTGGTTTCCATGGCCATGCGCAGCGTGCCGCCCACGGTCATCTCTTCGGCAAACGCAGCCGGCGCGTCGAGGCCGAGCAGGCCGTAAGCTGCCACAGAAGAGACACCGAGCGCGGTGGTGCGGACCAGAAATTCGCGGCGGCTCAGGCTGCCATCACGCACTTCGGAGGCGTACATATGGGCAGCGGGGTGCAGCGACTCCGTGGAATGGAGTGTATCTTTCATGCTAATTCTCCCTGAAAGGCTTGCGCCTTTGCGTTGATCTTTTTTTCGTTGCGCATTTTCGTTCATCGCAATCGCTCGTCTGATCTGTGTTTCCGTCCCCTGAAAAACAAAATCCGGCCAAGCAACAGCGCACGATTTCACCCCTGCATTCCGCACCTTTTCCGGCACTACGTCAACGGCTAATTCCGCCGGGTCTTGTCTTGTTTGCGACAACAAGCGGCGGTTTTGGGCGCATAATCGGCCCCAATCGCCCGAGTACATTTTCCGCCCCAGGCGGACGGAATTCCAATTTGGCGGACGATTCGATGCTTGGCCCCGCCAACGCTGCCCAAACTGCGCCGCGCGCCGTTCAGCCAAACCTAGCGCTAATGCGCGCGGCGAAAGGCGCTGGGCGACAGGCCGGTATGATGCTGAAACGCGCGGGTGAAATAGGCGGCAGAAGTGAAGCCAAGGCTTTGACCAATGCGCCCGATCGGGGTCTGGGTTTCGCTGAGCAACGTGCAGGCCTCAAAGATGCGGCGGTCTTGCAGCAGATCAATCGACGACCGGCCGCAGGTTTCGCGGCAGCAGCGTGTCAGATGGGTGGGCGTCACGCCCAGTTCCGCCGCAAGATCGCCAACCCCGGCCCCCAGGCGAAAGCGGCTTTCCATCACGGCGGTGTAGCGCGCGACAAGGCGGCGGGCGGCATCGGGGCGCACCGTTTCCACAGCGGCGCGGGCGGCTTGCCGTTCCAGCCAGACGCCCAGCAGACCCAGATAATGCCGCGTGGCGCGGTCATGGGCGGGGGTGCTGCTGTCCATCTCGCGCTGAATCATGTCGAGGGTCTGGTTGATTTCCTGCTGAACATGCACCTCGCGGATGCGCAGATGCAGCGGTTCTTTGGGCAGGGTGACCGAGGTGTCTTTGCCGAAAAATACAGCGGAGCCAAAGACTTGCTGCCCAACCTCAAAGCCGTGCATGACGCCTGCCGGAATAAAGATCACGTTGTGGGCGGTGTAGCCGCGGGTGACGCCTGCCACCGTGATGCGGCCCTGACCCTTGGTGAACCACAAAAGGCACGATTCGGACAAGGTGCGCATCGCCTCGACCCGCCAGCGCCCCCCTGCGGCAAGCCGAGGGATGGCAATCAGGCGCATTTGGGTGGTGTCGGGTGTCATATGAAATTTCAAGCCTTAAGGACGCGCTGCGCGAGTGTTCGATTTAGACAATAGATCAATCCTTGCGGGTGAACCCAAGCGAAAAACGCATGGCCAGGCTGCCGCAGAGGGATTCGAGGCGGCAAAACCGGGGGATAAGTCGGTGGATGAACCTTTTTCGGCGCTCAAGCGCGCAGCGGCGTCAGCAAACGGCAACTTCCTGCCAGTCGGCCATGCGCGAGCGCAGCCAGGTGCGCTGGCGTTTGGCATATTGGCGCGAGGCAAGAATGGCGGCGGCAATCGCTTGGTCAAGCGATGATTCGCCGCGCAGATGAGCGATCAGCTCCGCCGCGCCGATGGCTTTGGCGGAAGGCAGCGCGGGGTGAAAGTGCGGCGCTTCGGCGCGGGCCTCATCCAATGCGCCCTGCGCGATCATCTGATGAAAGCGGCGGTGAATGCGGGCATCGAGCCTGGGCACATCGGGGCGCAAAACCAAAGCCTCGGCCTCTGCGCGCGGCAAAAGCGGCGGGCCGGTATCTGCCTGCCAATCAGCCAGACCGCGCCCGGTGCTGCGCCAAACCTCCCAGGCCCGCTGCACGCGCATGGGGTTCAGGGTGTCGATCTTCGCGCGGGTGCGCGGATCAAGATCGGCCAATAAAGCGGAAACGCCCTGCGCGGCGCGCAGGGCGTCCGCTTCGGCGCGGACATCGGCGCTCGTTTCGGGGATGTCGGCCAACCCTTCGGTCAAAGCCGAAAAATACAGGCCCGTGCCGCCGACGATGACGACCGGGCGGCCCAGCAGCGGCGCCACGTCACGCAGCCACGCGCCGACGGAATAGACGGTATCGCGGGCCAGATGGCCGTACAGCGCATGGGGCAGCGCGGCTGTGTCCGCCACGCTTGGCCGCGCGGTCAGGATGCGCCAGTTGGCATAGACCTGCAGCGCGTCGGCGTTCACGATGAGACGGCCATCACGTGCGGCAAGATCCATGGCAAGGCCGGATTTGCCGCTTGCAGTGGGGCCTGCGATCAGAACCGGGCGCTCTTTCGATGTTTTGGACAAGGGCGACATGCAGACGTAAGGTATCCCTTTAAGGGGCGTCAACACAGGTTGAACCTGACGCCGTTTTGCGACATTTTGCGTTCTAACCAAAAACAGACTCAAAATACAGAGGTGCTTCATGCCAAGTCCAGCCACCAGCGAGGGGGCCAGTTACGCCCGCGTGATGTTGAAGATCTCTGGCGAGGCGCTGATGGGCGACCTTGGTTATGGTCTGCACCCTCCGACGGTGGCGCGGATCGCGCGCGAAGTGAAGTCGGTGCATGACTTGGGCGTTGAAATTTGCATGGTGATCGGGGGCGGCAACATTTTTCGCGGGCTGGCAGGATCGGCCCAAGGGATGGAGCGTACAACGGCCGATTACATGGGGATGCTTGCAACGGTGATGAACGCGCTCGCCATGCAATCGGCGCTGGAAGAGATCGGGGTCTTCACCCGTGTGATCAGTGCCATTCCGATGGATCAGGTCTGCGAGCCCTATATCCGCCGCCGCGCGGTGCGCCACTTGGAAAAACAGCGGGTTTGCATTTTTGCGGCCGGGACGGGCAATCCTTATTTCACGACGGACACCGCGGCGACCTTGCGCGCGTCTGAAATGGCCTGTCAGGCGATCTTCAAGGGCACCAAAGTTGACGGGGTATACGACAAAGACCCCAAGAAACACAGTGATGCCAAGCGGTATGACATCGTGACTTATGATCAGGTTTTGCAGCTGCATCTGGGCGTGATGGATGCCAGTGCGATTGCGCTGGCGCGGGACAATGATCTGCCGATCATCGTGTTCTCGCTGGACGAGCCGGGCGGATTCAAAGGGATTCTGGCCGGAAAAGGAACCTATACGCGGGTGCAGGCAAAACTGCCGCGGGCAAGCTAGTCTGAATTTTCGCAGAAAATTCGCGGGCGCGGCGCAAGGGGGGCAACGATTTTTCTGCGAAAAATCAGCCCCTTTGCCAACCGGGGCAGTCGGGTCTGTACCGCGCGAAGGTTCCTCTGCTATAGACGTGGGAACTGACGCGACAAGCCAAAGGACTGCGCCCATGCCCGCTGACGATCTTGAGATTGACCTTGATGCCATCCAGCGGCGTATGGACGGGGCGATGAACGCGCTGCGCGGTGAATTTGCATCGCTGCGCACCGGGCGGGCCAGTGCGTCGATCGTGGAGCCGATCATGGTGGACGCCTACGGGCAAATGACCCCGATCAACCAGCTTGGCACGGTCAACGTGCCCGAGCCGCGCATGGTGGTGATCAACGTTTGGGACAAAGCGATGATTTCCAAGGTAGAAAAAGCGATCCGGGAAAGCGGGATCGGGATCAACCCGATCAGCGACGGCCCCTTGATCCGCCTGCCGATCCCCGAGCTGAACGAAGAGCGGCGCAAGCAATTGTCCAAAGTGGCGGCGCAATATGCCGAAAGCGCCAAGGTCGCGATCCGCAATGTGCGGCGGGACGGGATGGACCAGATCAAGAAGGCCAAGTCGGACGGCATGGGCGAAGATGACCAGAAGATGTGGTCAGACGAGGTACAGGATCTGACGGACAAGGCCATTGCGGGCGTCGATAAAGCCTTGGAAAGCAAGCAATCCGAGATTATGCAGATATAGACCGGCCTTTGGGCTTTGAGCGGCCGCGTGGATCGCGTAACCGTTTCGAAATCTTTGTTTACTTGTGAAATCCGCTTTAGACGGCACATTTGGGTTCGAAAATACAGGTGAGGGCAGGCGTGAGCTCTGGGCATAAATCAGATCCGAAATCGCAGCGGATAGCGGAACATGTGGCCATCATCATGGATGGCAATGGCCGCTGGGCGACTGAAAAAGGCTGGCCCCGGCTTGTCGGGCACCGCAAGGGCGCCGAGCGGGTTAAGGAAATCGTGCGGGTGGCGCCGGATTTTGGCATCAAGTGGCTGACGATTTACGCGTTTTCGACCGAGAACTGGAAACGCTCCACCGAAGAAGTGCTGGGTTTGATGTCGATTTTCGCCCGCTACATCGAGCGTGAGGCGGACCGGATGGCGGCAGAAGGCGTGCGGATGCGGTTTATCGGCGATCGCAGCAAGCTGAACGACAAGTTGCGGCGGTTGATGGTGGATATTGAGGCGCGCACGGCGCCCCTTTCGCGGCTGAACCTGACGGTGGCGCTGAATTATGGCGGGCGCGACGAAATGGCGCGGGCGACGCGCGCGCTTGCCATGGATGTGGCCGCGGGCAAGCTGAGGCCCGACGATGTGACAGACGAGACGATTTCGGGCTATCTGGACACACGCGGCTTTCCCGATCCTGATCTGGTGATCCGCACCTCGGGCGAGACGCGGACGTCGAATTTCCTGCCGTGGCAGGCGGCCTATGCCGAATATGAATTCACCCCGACGCTGTGGCCCGATTTTGACCGCGAGGCGCTGGCCGCGATTCTGTCCCAATTCGGCAACCGCGAGCGGCGGTTTGGCGGGGTTGGCACGGCATGAGTGCGGCGCCCGGCGGCAGTTGGACGGATCTGCGCACGCGCCTGATCTCTGCTGCGGTTCTGATCGTGGTTGGCGGGATTGATGTGATCTGGGGCGGAGTTCCTTTGACGCTGCTGGTTGCGCTGGTCACGGGTCTGATGATTTGGGAGCTGGCCCGCCTGACCGCGCCGATGGCCATGTTGGATGCCGTGGGCCTTGGCTTGGGCGCAGCGTTGTGCCTGTTGATCGAGCAGGGTTTTGGCGGCATCACCTTTGCGTTTCTGACATTGCCGGCCTTTGCCCTTGCCTTCACACCGCGCCGCGATGCCCGACTTGCGGGCCTGCTCGCGCTGGCGTTGATGATTTCGGCGCACACGCTTTTGGGATTGCGAGATGGCGGCGGGGTCGCGGGGGTTCTGTGGTTGATCGCGATTGTGGTTGCGGCGGATACGGCGGGTTATTTCGTCGGGCGCAGTGTTGGCGGGCCGAAATTCTGGCCGGAGATCAGCCCGAAAAAGACCTGGTCGGGCACCATCGCGGGCTGGATCGCGGCGGTGGTGATTGGCCTGGTGTTCTGGCTTTTCGGGCCGGGGGGATGGGAGTTGATCCTTTTGTCGCCGCTGATCGCCTTTGCGGGGCAGATGGGCGACATCGCTGAAAGCTGGATCAAGCGGCGGGCGGGGGCCAAGGATTCTTCGTCCCTCATTCCCGGACACGGCGGGTTTCTGGACCGCTTTGATGCGCTGACCGGGGCTTCGGTGGCGTTTTTCGTGCTTTCGCCGCTGCTTGGCTGGCCGACGGGAGCCTGATACCTTGCGCCGCATTTCCATCTTTGGCGCCACAGGGTCGGTTGGCGAGAGCACGTTTGATCTGATCCGGCGCGCGGGCGGCGCAGATACTTTTCACACCGTTGCGCTGAGTGGGGGGCGCAATCTGGCGCGGCTGGCAGAGATGGCGCGCGAATTGCGGGCCGAGGTCGCGGTCAGCGCCTATGATGACGCGTTGCCCGAACTGCGGGAGCGGCTGGCCGGATCGGGGATTCTCGCGGCAGCGGGGGCGGGGGCGATTGCCGATGCGGCGGACCGGCCTGCCGATTGGGTGATGTCGGCGATTGTGGGGGCGGCGGGGCTGAACCCGGGCATGCGCGCACTCGCCCATGGCAGCACTTTGGCGCTTGCCAACAAGGAAAGTCTGGTGACGGCGGGCCCCTTGCTGATGGCGACGGCGAAGGCACATGGTGCGGTCATCTTGCCCGTTGATTCCGAACATTCGGCGATTTACCAAAGCCTGATGGGCGAGGACATGGGCGCGGTGGAGCGCATTATCCTGACCGCATCGGGCGGGGCGCTGCGCGACTGGCCGCTTGAGGACTTGCAAAAAGCGACGGTGCAGCAGGCCCTTGCGCATCCAAACTGGGCGATGGGGCCGCGCATTACCATCGACAGCGCATCGATGTTCAACAAAGCGATGGAGGTGATCGAGGCGCGCGAGTTGTTCGGCGTGCGTCCCGATCAGGTTGAGGTGATCATCCATCCTGAAAGCATTATCCATTCAATGGTTGGCTTTCACGACGGCGGGATCATCGCGCATCTGGGCATGCCGGACATGCGCCACCCGATCGGTTTCGCGCTGAACTGGCCGCAGCGCGCGCCCTTGCCCGTGGCGCGGCTTGATCTGGCGAAACTGGCGCGGATGACCTTTCGCGCGCCCGATCTGGTGCGCTATCCGGCCCTGCGGCTGGCGCAAGAAGTGATGGCGGCGCGCGGGCTTTGCGGGGCGGCGTTCAATGCGGCCAAAGAGGTGGCCCTGGACCAGTTCATCGGCGGATCATTGGGTTTTGCCCAGATGGCCGCGCTGGTTGAGGCCACATTAACCGCGGTTTCGGCACAATTTGGCCCGAGTGATGCAGTACCCAGCCTTGAAGATGTTCTCGGCATGGACGATCTGACTAGAAGATGCGCGCGCGATTTGGCCGCCAAATTACGTTGACCGCCCCGGAGGCAGAATGACGATTGAAACTGTTTTGGCCATGCTGGGTGACAGCATCTGGACGATTGCCTTCTTTTTGATCGCGATCATGATCATTGTTTTTGTTCATGAATTTGGCCATTACATCGTGGGCCGCTGGTCGGGGATCCATGCCGAGGTGTTCTCGCTTGGCTTTGGCAAGGTGATTTTTTCGCGCGTGGACAAACGGGGCACACGCTGGCAATTGGCGGCGGTGCCGCTGGGCGGGTATGTAAAATTTCTGGGCGATGCGAATGCGTCATCGGCCAATCCTGATGAGGAAACCTTGTCGCGGCTCAGCGCCGCCGAGATGCGCCATACCCTGCACGGCGCGCCTTTGTGGGCGCGGGCGGCGACGGTTCTGGCGGGGCCGATGTTCAACGTGCTTTTGACCATCGCGCTGATTGCCGGCCTGTTCATGGTGATGGGGGTGGAGCGTGAAGATGGCCCGGTGATGATCGAGACGGTGACAATTGTGCCGGGCTTTGAAGGGGCTTTGCAGCCGGGTGATCAGATCATCGCGGTCGGCCAGACCCAGACCCCGGACGTCGCGGCCTATATCGCCGCGGTGGATGCGAATGGCACCGAGGGCCCGCAGGTCTGGAGCGTGCTTCGCGGCGGGCAAACGATGACTTTTGACGGCCCGGCGCTGATCCCGCAGGTGATCGGATCGGTCTTGCCCAAAACGGCCGCAAGCCGGGCAGGATTGATGGAGGGCGATGCCATTTTGGTGGTGGACGGCAAGCAAATGTCCCAGTTCGAAGATATTTCCGATGCGGTCAAAGCGGCGAATGGTGCAGACGTGGATTTGACCGTCTGGCGGGCGGGCCAAAGTTTCATGCTGAAACTGACGCCGGAAATGGAAGATGTGCCGACGGCTGAAGGCGCATTTGAGCGGCGGATGCTGATCGGGATTCGCCCGGCCTATGCGGTGAACTTGCTGAAGGAAAACCCGGGACTTTTCGGCGCGGTAAAGCTGGGGGCCGAGCAAAGCTGGTATCTGGCGAAAACCTCGGTCAACGGGATCGTCGCGATGATCGGCGGCCAGATATCGACCTGCAACATGAGCGGGGCGATTTCGATGGCGCAGGCGGCGGGACAAGCCGCCGAGCGCGGGATCCAGGATTTCGTCTTTTTGCTGGCGGCTTTGTCGCTGGGCATCGGCATCATGAACCTGTTTCCCATTCCCGTGCTGGACGGCGGGCATCTGATGTTTCACGCGTGGGAAGCGGTGACGGGCAAGCCGCCATCGAACAAGGCGCTAGCGCGGATGACGATGGTGGGGTTGGCGGTGGTGCTGGGGCTGATGGTCTATGCGCTGCGCAATGATCTGGTTTGTGTCTGAGATGCCATAAACTGGCCACAATTTCGTGCCACTTTGGGGCAGTGGATCGGGAGTGAAAGCTATGCAGGGTGTGTTGGAACAAGTCCGGGGCGTTCGCATTTTGGTGAATGTGAACTGGGATGTCATTTTCACGGTCGGCACGGTCGTTGTCGGTCTGCTTGCCGGGGCCTTTCTGGGGCAGGCATTGCTGCTGCCCTAAGGGCCCGGCCCGGCCGATTGGTGGATTGATCGGCGGATTTTTGTCATTTTTCAACTTTCTTTGAACCGCCCCGAAATGGGCGGTTTCGTCCTTTTGACAAGGGGTAGCGAAGCCGCTAGTCAGTCTTATGACTGGACGTTAGGGGTGAGTCTTTCCATGCAATTTACGGCGCGTGCCGCAATGGCAAAACCGGGCTTGACCCTGCGAGTGGTGCGGGCGACGGCATTGGCCGTTCTTCTATCATCGACAATGGGTTACGGGACGTTCTTGATGCCAGCGATGGCGCAGGAATATGCGTTTTCCACTGTGGTTATCGAAGGAAATCAACGCGTTGATGCCGCGACGATTCTGTCTTTTGCGGGAATCGCCAAGGGTCAGGCGCTGTCTGCGGCCGGTTTGAACGAAGCCTATCAGCGCATCGTTGCCGCCGGGCTTTTCGAGACGGTGGAACTGGTGCCCAACGGGTCCACGCTGACCATCCGGGTCAGCGAATATCCGATGCTGAATATCGTGGACTTTCAGGGCAATAACCGCCTGAAAGACGAAGAGTTGGCAGATGCCATCACGTCGAAATCGCGGCTGGTATATTCGCCCGCGCAAGCCGAAGCGGACGCAGCGACCCTGACAGAGATTTACCGCGCCAAAGGGCGCATGGCGGCGAGCATTTCGCCGAAAATCATTCGCCGCGACGACAACCGCGTCGATCTGGTGTTTGAAATTGCCGAAGGCAAGGTGGTCGAGATCGAGCGCCTGTCGTTCATCGGCAACCGCGATTTTTCGGACCGCCGGTTGCGGCAGGTTTTGCAGACCAAGCAAGCCGGTTTCCTGCGCCGCCTGATCCAGCGTGACACGTTCGTTCCCGAGCGGGTGGAACTGGACAAGTCGCTGTTGCGCGATTTCTATCTGTCGCGCGGCTATATTGACTTTCAGGTACTGGACGCCACTGCCGATGTCAGCCGGGAGCGCGACGCCACCTTTGTTGCCTTTACGGTGCAAGAGGGGCGCAGTTTCAAGATCGGCGCGGTGAGCACGGTTTCAGAGATCGACGGTGTGGACAGCGCCGAGTTTGATGCGGTCAGCAAGCTGCGCTCTGGCACGACCTATTCACCGCAAGCCATTGAATCCAATGTGGCCCGGATGGAAAATCTCGCGATTGAAAAGGGCCTCAATTTCATGCGGGTGGAGCCGCGCGTGGAACGCGACGACCGCGCCGGCACGGTGGATATCACCTTTGCTCTGGTGCGCGGCGAGCGGGTTTTTGTGGAGCGGATCGACATTGAAGGCAACACCACGACCGTCGATCAGGTGGTGCGCCGTCAGTTCAAATCGGTTGAAGGCGACCCCTTTAACCCGCGTGAGATCCGGCAGGCGGCCGAGCGGATCCGGGCCTTGGGCTATTTTGTCGATGCCAATGTCGATGCGCAGCCGGGCAACGGGCCCGATCAGGTGGTGGTGAACGTCAACGTCGAAGAGGCGCCGACCGGATCCATCAGCTTTGGCGCGACCTACGGCACGACCAACGGTCTGGGGTTCAACATCGCCTACAGCGAGACGAACTTTCTGGGCCGGGGGCAGGCGCTTTCGTTCTCGATCCAGACGGGCACGAACAATCAGGATAGCTCGTTCAGCTTTACCGAGCCGGCGCTTTTGGGCCGTGATCTGAAATTCAAGCTGAACGCGGCTTATCGCACCACGAACAATGACTATGCCAATTACGACACCGAAGAGGCGCTGTTTTCGCCCGCGATAGAGTTTCCGGTATCGAAAAGCGGGCGTCTCGAACTGCGCTATACCCTGAAACGGGACGGTATTTCGAACGTCGAACAGTTTGCGGTCGATGATCCGGCCACGCCCGATGTGGACGAAAGCAATCCCGGTTCGTCGGATATTTTGCTGCGCGACGAGGGGTTGGCGCTGACATCCTCGATTGGGTACACCTATTCGTTTGATACGAAAAATGGCGGGCTTGACCCTGATACGCGGCTTTTGTTCCGGTTTGGTCAGGATGTGGCGGGCGCGGGCGGCGCCACGGCTTATGTCGAGACGAATGTTCTTGCGCTTGTCGAACGGCAATTGCTGCAGAACGATGTGCAGGTCCGCGCGATTTTCGAAGGCGGAATCGTTCAGGGGATTGGCGGCTATGATCCGCGGGTGACCGAGCGCTATTTTGGCAACGGCAAGATCCGCGGGTTCGAATCGAACGGGATCGGTCCGCGCGATCTGACGGCGGGCAACGAAGATGCCTTGGGCGGCAACATCTATGCCGTGGCCAAGCTGGAGGCGGATTTCCCGCTTGGCCTGCCCGAAGAATACGGCATCACCGGCGGCGCGTTTCTGGATGTCGGCTCGGTCTGGGATCTGAATGATACAAATGGCACCGGCGGCACGGTGGATGATGGTGCCAAACCGCGCGCGGTTGCCGGGGTTTCGGTGTTCTGGACCACACCCATCGGGCCGCTGCGCTTTAACTTTTCCAAGGCGCTGGTCAAGGAAGACTATGACAAGGAGCAGCCGTTCGAATTCACCATTTCGACAAAGTTCTGATGCGCCGCGCCGGGCTGATCTGCGCGGTCCTGATCGGCCTTGGGGCGGGCGGGCAAATTCGAGCGCAAGAGGTGTCGCCGCCGCTTGTCCAGGGCACGCCGATCCTGACGCTGGACAAAGAGCGGGTGTTTGCTGAAAGCCTGGCCGGACGCGCGCTTGAAGCCGCGATTGCGGCGGAAAATGCGGCTTTGGCCGCGGAAAACCGCAAGATCGACGCAGCGCTGGAAGCCGAAGAACGGGATTTGACGGCCAAACGCCCGACGATTGCGGCGGGTGAGTTTCAGGCGTTGGCCGAGGCGTTCAACACCAAGGCGGTTGGGCTGCGCGAGACGCAGGTGTCCAAGGCCAAGGCGCTGGAGCGTCGGCGGGATGAGGAGCGGCAGAAGTTCTTTCAGTCGCTCGTGCCGGTTTTGGGCGAGATCATGGGCGACGCCGGGGCCTTCGTGATTTTGGACGACAAGGCGGTTCTGGTGTCTTTTGACCGGATCGACATCACAGATGAGGCGATCCGCCGGATGGACGCGCTGGGTGCCGCCCCCGCTGCCCCCGCCGCGCCATAGCCGCAAAACCTGAACCGCAAGCCAGCAATTCCTGCCCCGCCCGCCTTGTTTCGCCGGGATCTTGTTGGTAGTCAGAACGATGCGCCCAAAATGGGCCGCCGACCGCTTCAGGAGTGGACATGCCCGATACCGCGCCCGCCGCAACGACCGCCCCCTTGACCGCCGATCTGGACCTGATCATGCGGATCATTCCGCACCGCTATCCGTTTTTGCTGGTCGACCGGGTGTACGACATTGTGCCGAACGATCACTGCATCGGCGTGAAGAACGTCACCTTTAACGAGCCGCAGTTTCAGGGCCATTTCCCGGGCATGCCAATTTTTCCCGGCGTGATGATCATCGAAGCGATGGCGCAAACCTCGGGAGTTCTGGTGGGGCTGTCGCTGGATCTGGTGGACAAGAACGCCAAGGTGTTTTTCATGGGCGTTGACGGGGTCAAGTTCCGCCGCAAAGTGGTGCCGGGCGACGTGATGGAACTGCATGTCAAGGCGGTGCGCGGCGGCGGCAAGGTTTGGAAGTTCGAGGGCCGGGCGATGGTCGGCAAAGATCTGGCCTGCGAAGCGACCTTTACCGCCATGTTCGATTTGCCCAAGGCCTGACGCGGGATGGACATCAACGGCAGCGCCATCGTTCACCCCTCGGCCATGATCGAGGAAGGGGCCAAGATCGGCCCCGGCGTGCGCATCGGGCCGTTCGCGATGGTGGGCGGCGATGTGACGCTGCACGACGGGGTTGAAATCAAATCGCATGCCGTTGTGACCGGGTGGACCGAGGTTGGGGAAGGCACGGTGATTTTCCCTTTTGCCGTGGTCGGCGAGGTGCCGCAGGATCTGAAGTACAAGGGCGAGAAAACCCGGCTGAGCGTCGGCGCGCGGTGCCGCATCCGCGAGGGGGCGACGTTGAACACCGGAACCGCGGGCGGCGGGGGCATCACGCGGGTTGGCGATGATTGTTTGCTGATGACCGGGGCGCATGTGGGGCATGATGCGCAGCTGGGCCACCGGATCGTGCTTGCCAATCAGGTGGCGATTGCCGGGCACTGCGTGATCGGCGATGACGTGATCATCGGCGGGCTTTCGGGCATTCACCAATGGGTGCGCATCGGGCGCGGCGCGATCATTGGCGCGCTGACCATGGTGACCAATGATGTGATCCCGCATGGTTTGGTGCAAGCCGCGCGGGGCGAGCTTGAAGGGCTGAACCTTGTCGGGTTGAAACGCCGCGGGGTGGAGCGGGCCGAGATTTCGGCGCTGCGGGCCGCCTATGAGGCGCTGAAGGATGGCGAGGGCGCGTTTTTGGACCGGGCGCGGCGGCTGTCGGAGGGGGCAACCAGCCCCCTGGTGCGCGAAATGACGGCGTTCATCTTGCAAGCCTCTGACCGATCTTTTTTGACACCGAAATGAGCCGCACCGCGCTGATCGCGGGGGCGGGCGGGCTGCCTGCGGCGCTGATTGCGGCGATGGACAAGCCGCCTTTGGTCTGCGCGCTGGACGGGTATGCGCCGACGGCAGTGCAGGTGACGCAGGTGTTTCGCATCGAAAGGCTGGCGCTGTTTCTGCGCTGGCTGGAAGATCAGGGCGTGCGGTCCGTGTGCTTTGCGGGCGCGGTAAGCCGGCCAAAGCTGGACCCGTCGCTGTTCGATCCTGCCACCGCGCAGATGGTGCCGCGGCTTCTGTCGGCGATGCAGGGCGGCGATGATGCAACGCTGCGCGCGGTTTTGGCGATATTTGAAGAGGCGGGGTTTGCGGTTGTGGGCGTGCCAGAAATCGCGCCGGGGCTGGTGCCGGGGCCGGGGGTTTTGGCCGGGACAGTCAGCGCGCAGGATAAGGCGGATGCGGTGCGGGCGGCGGACATCGTGGCGGCTTTGGGCGCGGTTGATGTGGGGCAGGGCTGTGTGGTGGCCCAAGGGCTGTGCTTGGGGGCCGAAACACTCAGCGGGACGGATGCGATGCTGGCCGAAGTGGCGCGGATCGGCGGGCTTCGGCCTGATCCGGCGCGCGGGCGGGGGCTGTTTTACAAAGCGGCCAAGCCGGGGCAGGATTTGCGCATCGATTTGCCGACAATCGGGCCGCAAACGCTGCGCGCGGTGGCGGCGGCGGGGCTTGGCGGCATGGCGTTTGAGGCGGGGGCAGTGATCTGCCTTGATCTGCCCGCGATGCGGGCGCTGGCCAGCGATCTGGGCCTGTTCCTGTGGGCGCGCTGAGGTTTTTCCTGATCGCGGGCGAGCCTTCGGGCGACCGTCTGGGTGCGGCCTTAATGGCGGGGCTGAAGGCGCTGCATCCGGGCGTGATGTTTGAAGGCGTGGGCGGGCCGATGATGCAGGCCGAGGGGATGGACAGTCTTTTTGCGATGGAAGAGCTGTCGGTCATGGGGCTGATCGAGGTTTTGCCGAAGTATTTCCCGCTGAAACGGCGGATCAGGCAGACGGCGGCGGCGGCGCTGGCGGCAAAGCCGGATGCGGTGATCACCATTGACAGCCCGGATTTTTGCTTGCGGGTGGCGGGACTGGTGAAGGCTGCCGAGCCGGGGATGAAGGTGATCCACTATGTCGCACCTTCGGTTTGGGCCTGGCGGCCGGCGCGGGCGGGAAAGATGGCGAAGGTGGTGGATCATGTGCTGACCCTGCTGCCGTTCGAGCCGGCTTTTATGACCGCGGCGGGGATGAGCGCGGATTTTGTCGGCCATCCGGTGGTGGCGGAACCCTTGGGGGAAGCGGGCGCAATGGCGGGGCCGGGGCCGTTGATCCTGGTGCTGCCCGGCTCGCGCGCGGGCGAGGTGGCGCGGCTCGCCCCGGTATTTGGCGCGGTTTTGGGGCGGCTGAAGGCGGTGCATCCGACCCTGCGCGCGGCACTGCCGACGGTGCGCGGGGTAGAGATGCAAGTGCGCGGGCTGGTCGCGGGTTGGCCCGTGCAGCCCGAGATCATCACCGATGCGCGGCGCAAGGCGGAGGCTTTTGCGGCGGCGGATGTCGCGCTCGCGGCGTCGGGGACGGTGTCGCTGGAACTGGCGGCGAACGGCTGCCCGATGGTGGTGGCTTATAAAATGAACCCACTTACGTTCTGGCTGATGCAGCGGGCGGCGTTGGTGGACACGGTGACGCTGGTTAATCTGGTGTCCGAAACGCGGGTGGTGCCAGAGTTTTTGGGGCCGAAGTGCCAGCCGGGACCGATCGCGGCGGCGCTGGAGGCGGTGCTGGCAGACGCCTCGGCGCAGGACGCCGCGATGGCGCTGACGATGGAGCGGCTGGGGCGCGGCGGCACGGCGCCCGGCTTGCGAGCGGCGCGTTCGGTGCTGGGGGCGTTAGGTCAATAGCGGTCCTCGCCGCCGGTTTGCCAGGATTTCGCAAGATTGCTGAACCGGGTAAATCTGCCTTCAAACGCCAGTTCGACCGAGCCGATGGGCCCATGACGCTGCTTGCCGATGATCACCTCGGCCTTGCCATGCACGTTTTCCATCACCGCCTGCCACTGCGCCATCTTTTCCAGCTCGTGATCGCCCGGCTTTTCGCGTTCCTTGTAATATTCATCGCGGTAAACGAACATCACCACATCTGCGTCCTGCTCAATCGAGCCGGATTCGCGCAGGTCTGACAGCTGCGGGCGCTTGTCCTCGCGGCTTTCGACCTGACGCGACAGCTGCGACAGGGCGATCACGGGGATATTCAACTCTTTGGCGATGGCCTTCAGCGCTTGGGTGATTTCCGACACTTCCTGCACACGGTTTTCTTTGGACGTGCCTTTAAGAAGCTGCAGATAGTCGATGATCAGAACGTCGAGCCCATGCGTGCGCTTCAGACGCCGGGCGCGGGCAGCGAGTTGGCTGATCGGCAGGGCGGGCGTGTCGTCGATGTAAAGCGGGCAGGATTCCAGCGCCTTGGCGGCCTCGACAAAGCGGCGGAATTCCACCTCGGTCATATCGCCGCGGCGGATCTGCTCGGAAGGCACTTCGGAGGCTTCGGACAGAACGCGGGCGGCGAGTTGTTCGGCGCTCATCTCCAACGAGAAAAAACCGACAACGCCGCCTTCCACCGCCCCCTCGCCGCCATCGGGCAGGCGGCCGCGTTTGTAGGCTTTGGCAATGTTGAAGGCGATGTTGGTGGCGAGCGAGGTTTTGCCCATCGAGGGGCGACCGGCGAGGATCAAAAGGTCGGACGGGTGCAGGCCGCCCAGCTTTTTGTCCAGATCGATCAGCCCGGTTGATATGCCCGCAAGGCCGCCATCGCGCTGATAGGCGGCGTTCGCCACATTAACAGCGTCGGTTACCGCCTTGAGAAAGCTTTGAAATCCGCGTTCTGCAACGCCCTGCTCGCCCAGTTTGTAAAGCCGCTGCTCGGCTTCGATAATCTGCTCTTTGGGCTCGTTTGTAACCTCAACCTTGGCAGCTTTGGCCGAAATGTCGCGGCCAAGCGAGATCAGCTCGCGCCGCACGGCAAGGTCATAAATCATCTGGGCATAGTCGCGGGCGGCAAAGGCCGATATCGCGGCGCCCGCGAGGCGGACGAGATAGGCGGGGCCGCCAAGCTCTTTCAGTCCCTCGTCATCTTCAAAAAACGGCTTCAGGGTGACGGGGGTGGCGAGGGCGTTTTTCTGAATGCGCGCGGCGGCGCGTTCAAAGATGCGTTGATGTACGGGGTCAAAGAAATGCTCAGGCTTCACCAGCGAAGCGATGCGGTCATAAACATCGTTATTGGTCAGGATCGCGCCCAGAAGCTGTTGTTCGGCCTCGATGTTATGGGGCAGAAATTCGGTCTGCTCAGGGGAGATCGCCGGCAGAATTGTCCGGATCGCAGCCACTTCGTTCATCTGATCACCCCACAAACCCCAGCATTTCGTAAATCTTAACGCGCGGTGCAAAACAATCTGCGCAAGTCTGGGGATAACCCCGGCAGACGGGCCGCATTTTGGTAGCACCTGACGTGGAGCCTACCACATTTTGCGGTCTGGTTGACATAAATCACAGGCCCGGCGATTCGGGGGCAGGGTTGTCCCCAAGCCGTCCACAGGCCAGTCCCCAAGAAAATAGGGCTTTCGTTAAGCTTTGCTGCGCGCCGCTTGCCAGCCGCGGGGATCGTTGAGGAAGGCCTCAACCTCGGTCAGCGTGGCGGCATCAAAGGCGCCTTGCGCGCGCGCTTCGGCCAGAACGTCCCACCATGTGCACAAGGAATGCAGCGCGATGCCGTGATCGGCAAGCCGGGATTCGGTTTCGGGGAAGATGCCGTAATAAAAAATCACGGCGGTATGGGCGCAGGTGGCGCCGGTTTCGCGGATCGCCTCGACAAACGACAGTTTGGAGCCGCCATCGGTGGTCAGATCTTCGACCAGAAGCACGCGCTGGCCTGCGCTCATCACGCCTTCGATGCGGGCATTGCGGCCATAGCCTTTGGGCTTTTTGCGCACGTAAGTCATTGGCAGGGCCATGCGTTCGGCAACGAGCGCGGCAAAGGGGATGCCGGCGGTCTCGCCGCCTGCGATGTTGTCAAACGCCTCGAACCCGGCGTTGCGCATGATCGTGATGGTCAAAAAGTCCATAAGGCTCGCGCGGATCCGGGGATAGGAGATCAGTTTGCGGCAGTCGATATAGGTGGGCGAAGGCAGGCCGGAAGCGAGGGTGAAGGGGGTTTGCGCGTTGAAATGGACGGCCTTGATTTCCAGCAAAGCGCGGGCGGTCAGGCGGGCGATCTCGGCGGCGGGGGGGAAGGAGGTCGGGATCATGGGCGGCCTTTCGGGCGGGGGGCGAATTTTCTGCGAAAATTCAGCTGGGGTCAGCTTTCGACGTGCCAATGCACATCAAAGCCGGGATTGAAGACGGTGACGGGGCCCGCCTCGGTGAAAATCTTCTCGGGGAAGCGCTGCGGCAGATCGTGTTTGACGAGGGTGATCTGCGTCTCATTGGCGGGCAAGCGGTAAAAGGCGGGGCCGTTCCGGCTGCTGAAGGCTTCCAGATGCGGCAAAGCCGACATTTCTTCGAAGACATGGGCAAGGATGGGCATGGTGTTGGTGGCGGTAAAACAGCCCGCGCAGCCGCAGGCGTGTTCCTTTAGCGCATCGACATGCGGCGCGGAATCCGTGCCGAGAAAGTAGCAGGACTTGCCCGAGGTGGCCGCCGCGCGCAGGGCGAGGCGGTGCTGTTCGCGTTTGGCGACAGGCAGGCAATAGTAATGCGGGCGGATGCCGCCGACGAGCAGGTGATTTCGGTTCAAAATCAGATGATGCGTGGTGATGGTGGCGGCAAGGTCCGCGCCGCCCTCGGCGGCATAGGCGGCGCCCTCGGCCGTGGTGATATGTTCCATCACAACGCGCAGGCCGGGGATTTGGCGGCGGAGGGGATCAAGCACGGTGTCGATGAACACCGCCTCACGGTCGAAAATATCAACCTCGGGCGTGGTCACCTCGCCATGGGTGCACAGCGGCAGGCCGATCTCGGCCATCATTTCCAGCACGGGGTAAACGCGGGTCAGATCGCGCACGCCGCCGTGGCTGTTGGTGGTGGCGCCGGCGGGATAAAGTTTGACGGCTTTGATCAGGCCTGAGGCGGCGGCAGCACGCACATCGGCGGGATCGGTGGTTTCGGTCAGATAAAGGGTCATCAGGGGCTCGAACGTGGCGCCCTTGGGCAAAGCGGCAAGGATGCGGCCCCGGTAGGCGGCGGCATCAGCGCCGGTGACCACGGGGGGCACGAGGTTTGGCATGATGATCGCGCGGGCGAAATGCCGGGTGGTTTCCGGCAAAACGCCTTTGAGCATCGCGCCGTCGCGCAGATGCAGGTGCCAATCGTCGGGGCGGCGGAGGGTGAGGCGATGTGACATGCCTTCGGTTAGCGCAAATGGGCAGCGCTTTCCAGTGGCATTGCGGGGCGGATGCGGTACTTTTGCCGGTGAAACCAGGGGAGAAAAGCGATGCGTTTGGTGTTCGGCCTTATGGCCTGCGCGGTGGTGGCAGGGCCGGTTTTCGCGCAGCAGATGGACTGTTCGGCGCCTGAAACTCAAACTGACTTGACGCTGTGCGCCAACCAGGAATGGGGCAAAGCGGATGAGGCGTTGAATGGGGCTTATCAGGACGCGTTGGGTCTGATGCAGTGGGTGGACAGCGATCTTGCGGCCGAAGATCAGGGCGCGCAGGAGGCGCTGCGCGAGGGGCAAAGGGCTTGGGTCACGTTCCGAGATAACGCCTGTCTTGCCGAAGCTTATGTCTTTTTTGGCGGCTCGATCCGACCCATGATCGAGCTGAATTGCAAGGCGCGGCTAACCTGGGTGCGGGTGGCGGATTTACAACTGATCATGGATCAGACGCACTAGGGTCAGACAGGGGCGTCGGCCTTTTGCGCCTGCGCGGCGGCGCGTGCGGCGTTCAACAAATCGAGGCGGCGCTGAAATTTAGGCGCGCCGGTGCGCCGGGCGACGTTGACACAGATCGCATAGGTCAGCGTTTCGCGGCCCGCAGCATCCGCACGCTGCAAAAGGTGTTTGAGATACCCGCCAAATTTGCGGCGCACGCGCCACAGGGTTGCAAAAAGCCCCTCCGACATTTCGCCTTTCATGACGGCGATCACCAGCTTTGGCAAAATGTCGAGCTCGATCAGCGCGCTTTCCACCTGCTCGCCCAACAGGCGCAGGTTCAAACGATGAACGTGGCGGCCATAAAACAGCGCTGATTGCGCGGCGTCGGCCATGTGAGCGGGGTCGCGCAGGATCCACACCTCGTTAGCGGCGCGCATGAGATCGGGCGCAAAGCCATAGCGGGAGGTGAAATCGAGGCGGCGGGCCGCCCGGTTGCGGGTTTCAAATGGCACGAGGGCGGGGGCCATGGTTGCGCGCGGGCACACTGCCAGAACCGAGGCCCCCGGCGCGGCGACGGAAAACGCGCAGGCGGCATAGCCGGACATGCCCGCGCCATAAAATGTCACCTTGTCAAAGCCATCGAAGAACCCGTCATAGACCTTTTCGTCGATGAACCCATAAACCGCCGGATCACGGAACCAGGTCTCGCCGTCGGCGATCAGGCACAGATAGGACCAGCCCATGGAGGAGGCGAGATCGAAAAGCTGGGGCATCTGGTCTTTGCGCGCGCGGGCGGCCTGCAGCGTGTCGAAGGTCACCAAAAGGTGGCTGCCTTCTTCAGAGAAAAACGCCCAATGGGACGCGCCAACGGCCCTAAGCGAGCCTGAGTCCTCGGCCACTTGACCCAGCAACGCCAACCATGTGCCGCGGTCAACCGCAGCACTGGCATCTTCGGGGGGATCCGATGGAATATTGGACTTGGGCATTGGGGCGCTGGGTTCAGGACAATTGCTTAACAATCGGCTCAAATCCTTTGGAAATCAATAACGGAACACAGAATATCCGGGCTTGGACGGGTAACGATCGCGAGAGATTGTTTCCAGATAAGGGTCAGGATTTTGTGTGGCGATGCAGCAGGGCTGCAAGACTTGGGGTCAAAGGGCGGCTTGGCGGGGTCATCAGCAAACGGCCAAAAAGCGCGCGCCACGGCTCTTCGCCCATCAGCGCGGCAAAGCGGGCGGCACGCCAGGCGGCGGCGGCCTGATGCAGGGGGCCAAGCACCGGATCGGCGTGCAGCTCGGCGCGCAGATCACCGCTGTCCAGCGCCAGGATCGAGCGGTCTTCGGCCTCGCATAAATTACGCTCCACCCAATAGCCAAGATCGAAGGCATCAGATTGCCGGTTGGCGCGGCCCCGGTCCGCCTTGACAAGATAGCTTTCCATCGCGCCCAAAGCATAGTGGTTCATCTGCACCAGCGCGTAATTGTCGCGGCGGTAATCGGAATACATCCGCCCGCCTGAAAGTTCGGCAGTGACGTCGCGGCCCGATCCGTCAAACCAGCGCGGATCGCGGGCGGGGTCTGCATTGCGAGGGCGGTGAACACCCAGTTTTTTGAAAGCGCCGTCATTGCGGTACAGCGTTTTGAACATCTGCGCGCGCCATGGCCAGCCGAGGGTGACAGGCGCGGCGCGGGTGAAAGTTTCGGTTATGGGGTTGTCGGTGGCTTCGATCTGCCCGGCATTGCCGAACAGGCGCCATGTCATGGTGATGGCATCCGCCCCCGGCAGCGCGGCAAAAAGCGCGGGCAGGGTGCGATCGCCAGTGTGGATGTTCACGAATTCATCGATATCGCCGACTAAAATCCAGTCGGCCTGTTTGACGGGGCCAAGCTTCGGTGCGGCTTTCAGCGCGGCCCATTGCGGCCCCTCGGGGTGCGGCCCGGGGTTCGGGACATGGGTAAGCCAGCCCATTTCCGCCAAACGGTCCAGCATCAGATCGGTGCCGTCGCTGCAATCGTTGGAAAAGACGACGAAATGCGAAAAGCCGACCTTGCGGTGATGGGCCAGCCATTCCAGCAAAAAGGCCGCTTCATTTTTGACAGAGGTAACCAAGACCGCGCGCATGGGGTATGGTTAGCACGGCTTTATGCGCCGGGCCAGCCCGGGGTCTTTGCGGAATTTGGCAGTTCTTTGCCAAAAGTTTACGCCGACCACCGGGCTGCTATCGCATATCCGTTCAATTTAGGTTTGATGGGGGCAAGGTTGGCATTGCGGCGTCTTGTTGCCGCCCGACTGTTTCGCACACTGTTCCAACGTCCATTCACAAGGATCGAGAATGAAAAGGTTCATCTCTAATACCACGGCCTTGGCGATGTTTTTCGCCTCGGGTCCGGGATTTCCGCTGCTCGCGCAGGATTATCCGCAGGCTGACATCGACGGTCAGATCGTGTTGTGCCTGCCCAACAAGAAGACAGAATGCCCCGAAGGGGCGATGTGCACGGTCGCGAAAGACCCGGCAAACTGCGACAAGCTGGCCGCGAAGTTTCTGAAGGCTCTGGCGGCCGGGGAAGCGGCGGCTGTGGTTGAAGAGACTGTGGCGGAAGAGCCAGCCGTGGTGGAAGAGCCGGCCGCGGTGGAAGAAACTGTGGCGGAAGAGCCTGCCGTGGTGGAAGAGACGGTGGCGGAAGAGCCTGTGGTTGCAGAAGAGCCTGTGGTGGCAGAGGCCGTGGTTCCCGACCCCGCGCTCAGCGAAGCTGCGCCTGCGGAAGCTGCACTTGACGAGACGGCCGCGCTGGCCTTTGAACCCTTTGCCGTGATGGTCGGCGATCAAAGCGTGCTTTGTCTGCCCGACAAAGCCATGCCGTGCCCCGAAGGCGAGATCTGCACCTTCTCGACACGGGAAAAGAATTGCGAGGCCAATGCGGCCAAGAAAATCGCCAATATGGCGCCGGTCGAGGCCGTCGTTCCGGACGAGGCCGACGTTGAGGCTTTGGGCGAGATCATTGCAGATCCCGCCGTGACGGACGCCAACACCATTGGGGCGGTCGCAGCAGAGCCTGCGGGCGGCGCGACGGACGCTTTGCCGTCGGACACTGCGGCTTCGGGTGATGCGGTGGTGACCGAAGAGGTCTTGGGCGACGAAGATACCCGCTCGGCCACTCAAGAATTCGAAGACGCGCCGACGCAGGTGTCGGACGACAAGAAATCCGGCCTGTCCAATCTGGAAATCGCAGGGCTTGCGATCTTGGGAACGCTGGCGATCGGGGCGATCCTGGACAAGGACAAGACGGTTGTTGAAAACACCGGCGACCGGGTGGTCGTGGAAGACGGCAACGGCAATTACAACGTCTATAAAGACGACAACGCGCTGTTGCGCGAGCCGGGCACCAATGTGCGCACCGAAACCTTTTCGGATGGGTCGACGCGGACGGTGATGGTCAAACAGAACGGCACGCAGATCGTGACGATCCGCGATGCTTCGGGCCGGGTTTTGCAGCGCACCAGCTATAACGCGCAAGGCGTGCAGACCCCCTTGATCGACGATCTGACGCCTGAGCGGGGGGTGGATGTCACCAAACTGCCGAAGCCGCGCAAAGGCGCGACCGAGGCCGACAAGACAACCTTGCCCGAAATCGTGGCGGAACTGGACGCGATCGGGCGGGCCGATTATGCCCATACCTTCAGCCTGCGGCAGATCCGCGAAATCCGTCAGGTGCGCGATCTTGCCCCGACGATTGACGTGAACAACGTCACCTTTGACAGCGGCTCGTCGGCGATCAAGAAATCGGAGGCCAAGAAGCTGCAACGCCTGGGGCGTCTGATCAAGAACCTGATCGACCGCAATCCCGGCGAGATCTTTCTGATCGAGGGGCATACGGATGCGGTGGGACGTGGCAGCTATAACCTGGCGCTGTCGGACCGGCGCGCCGAATCGGTGGCACGGGCGCTGACGGAGTTTTACGGCGTGCCGCCGGAAAATCTGGTTGTGCAGGGTTACGGCGAAAAAGAGCTGAAGATTCAATCGCAAGCGGATGAGCGTGCAAACCGCCGGGCCGTGGTGCGGATCATCACGCCTTTGATGAAGGTCAGCGCACGCTAAGCCGGGCCGGGGGGCATTGCCCCCCGCGCTTTGCGGCGCATGACATGAAAAAGGGGGCCCAAACGGCCCCCTTTTTGCACTCTCAGACCGCGCGATTTACTTCGGGCCGATCATCATCACCATCTGCTTGCCTTCAAGGCGCGGCATGGATTCGACCTTGCCCGCATCGCCCACATCTGTCTGGACCCGGTTCAACAGCTGCAACCCCAACTCTTGATGCGCCAGCTCGCGCCCGCGAAAGCGCAGCGTTACCTTGACCTTGTCACCCTCTTCGAGGAATTTCATCACCGAGCGCATTTTCACGTCATAATCGTGGATGTCCGTTCCAGGCCGGAACTTGATTTCCTTGATTTCGATGATGTGCTGCTTGCGGCGCGCATCCGCCTCGCGCTTTTGCTGTTCATATTTGAACTTGCCGAAGTCCATGATTTTGCACACGGGCGGCTCGGCATTGGGCGAGATTTCGACGAGGTCAAGACCCGCCTCTTCGGCCATCTGCATGGCGCGCGCGGGTGTCACCACGCCGACATTTTCACCATCTGCGCCAATCAGGCGAATCTCAGGCGAGCGGATGCGGTCATTGATACGGGGGCCGGTTTCGCGCTGCGGCGGGGCATTGTGGGGGCGACGTGCCAGGGTGGTTGTCCTTTGGTTGTTGGAATTATCGAGGCGCAAGATAGGCGTTTGAACGGCGATCTTCAACCGCCAAATCCCGGCCAGGGCAACCCCGTTGCTGCGGTGCCGCATAGGGACTTTAACTTTGAACTAAAAACTGTCATATGCAGCGCATGGATATGCCCAAGAAGGGGCTTTTGGAGGTTTCGCCATGAACAAGAACGTACTCATTGGCCTCGTGCTGATCCTTGCCGCTGCAGGCGGCTATTACCAATTCAGCTATAAGCCCGCGCAAGAAGCGGCGATGGCTGCTGAAGCGGCTGCTGCAGAAGCTGCCGCCGCTGCCGCCGCCGAAGCGGCCGCTGCCGAAGCTGCCGCCGCCGCCGCAGCCGAAGCTGCAGCCGCAGAAGCTGCCGCCACTGCCGAGGCCGCAACTGCCGCCGCTGCAGAAGCTGCAACCACGCTGGACCCGGCCAACTTTGACGCTGCCAAGATCGGCATGATGATCGACGCGTCCACGCTGGACGATGCGACCAAAGCCACGCTGAAAGCCGGCGTTGACGCTGCTGCCACCAACCCGGCAGCGGTCGCTGCTGCTGTGGCCGCTGTGAAAGCCGCGCTGGGCATGTAATCGTTTCCCCTTAGGGGGCAACCAAGGGCCGCGAGGGGAAACCTTCGCGGCCTTTTGTTTTACCAAGGCGCCTCGATCAGATTCCGTCGCCGACAAATGCCTTTTCGACCACGTATTCCAAGGGTTCCGAATTGGCCCCCTCACGCAGGCCAAACTTTTCCAGCACCGCTTTGACATCGTGGTTGAAGGCCAAAGACCCGCAGACCATGGCGCGGTCTTCTTCGGCGTCCATCGGGGGCAAGCCAAGATCGGCAAAGACCTTTCCGGACAACAGGTTATCGGTGATGCGCCCCATGAGGGCCGAAGGTTCGCGCGTGGTGGTGGGGTAATAGTGCAGCTTGCCCGCCACCATGTCGCCAATCAGGGGATCATCCTTCAGGCTTGCCACCAACTGGCGCCCGTATTCCAATTCGGCCCCCTCGCGGCAGGTGTGCATCATGATGACCGAGCCGTATTTCTCGTAAGTCTCGGGTTCGCGCATCAGGCTGGCAAAGGGGGCAAGGCCGGTGCCGGTGGCCAGAAACCAAAGGCGGCTGCCCGGCAGAAGCGCGTCATGCACCAAAGTGCCGACCGGTTTGGGGCGCAAGATAATCTCGTCCCCGACCTTGATATGCTGAAGGCGGCTGGTGAGCGGGCCTTCGGGAACCTTGATCGAATAAAACTCCAGCTCTTCATCCCAAGCCGGCGAGGCGATGGAATAGGCGCGCAAAAGCGGTTTGCCGGTGTCGCCCATCAACCCGATCATCACAAATTCGCCCGACCGGAACCGCAAGGAGCGGGGCCGGGTGACGCGGAAGGAAAACAGCCGGTCCGTCCAATGGGTGACGGCGGTGACGATCTGGGCGTCGGGCAGGTGCGGTTTGGCGGTCTTTTCGATCACATCGGTCATGGGAAGCGCTTCGGTCATTGCGGTCAGCTTTCGAAATAGGGCTTTGCGGGGCAGGGGGAAACCCCGAATTTCAGGCTTTTAGCCGCGCCAGATAATCATGCGCGCGCCAGTCGGCACGGGCGAGCCATTGGTCTTGCGGTTGGCGGGCGGCGATATCGTCGGGCACTTCGACGGCGTCAAAACCGACGCGCCGCGCCATGGCGTATTGGTCGGCGATCACCGGGCCGACGGCGTGAAGTTGGCCGCTATAGCCCAGCATCCGCAGACGGCGGGCGATGGTAAAGGCGCGGCCGTCGTTGAAGGCGGGAAAGGCGACGCGGATCAGGGTCAGGGCAGGCAGATAGGGCTGCGCGAGGGCCGGATCGTCGGTATGGGCCAGATCAAGCGTGCCTTGATGGACTGCAATATCGGCAAGGGTCACAGAAAAGACGGCGGCGGGGGCGGTAAAGCCCCGATCGGTTACAAGCACGCTCATGCGGCGGTGTCCTTTGTGATTTTGACGGCTTTTCCATTGATGAAATGGATGCCGCATTCGGTTTTTTGCGTATTCCGCCAACGGCCTGCGCGGGGATCTTCGCCCGGCTTGACGGCGCTGGTGCACGGCGCGCAGCCGATGGAGGGAAATCCCTTGGCGACCAGCGGATGGCGCGGCAGGCGGTTATTGATCATGTAATCCTGAATATCCTCGGGGCCCCAATGGGCCAGAGGGTTCACCTTGATGCGGATGTCGCCCTCGGCCTCGAAAAATTCGACCGCCTGCCGCGAGGCACCCTGATAGCGTTTGCGCCCGGTGATCCAGCCCTCAAAGTCGCCAAGCGCGCGTTCCAACGGTTCGACCTTGCGCACGTTGCAGCACGCATCGGTGTTGAACTGATGCAAGGTGCCATCGGGGTCCTCAAACGCAACGCGCGGCTGCGCGGCGCGGATGGTGCGCAGATCGCACAGGTGCAGGCTTTCAGCCACCTCGCGCTGATAGTCCAGCGTTTCGGGGAAAAGCATGCGCGTGTCGATGAAAAGCACCGGAGTTTCGGGCGCGATGATCGACACAAGGTGCAAAAGTACCACCGATTCCGCGCCAAAGGACGACACAAGCGCCACCCGGCCCAGGTCTTGATCCTTCAGCGCCAATTCCAGAACCGAGGTGGCCGAATGGTGCCGGTAGCGCGCGTTCAGCGCGGCCACGCGGGATTGAACCGAAGCCGCGTTCAAATCACGCGGCATCCTGCGCGCCCTCTGCGCCGTAAAGCGCGGTCTTGAACGGGGCGAGGCCCGCGCGGCGCACGGCCATCAGGAACGTCTCAGCCGGCTCGGACCGCAGGGCAAGATAGGCTGTGACCAAACGCTCGATGGCGGGAACCACCTGATCATAGGCAAATCCCGGCCCCATCTTCTCGCCAATCGCGGCCGTCTCGGTGCCATCGCCGCCCAGCGTGATCTGATAATTTTCAACCCCCGCCCGGTCCAGCCCCAGTATTCCGATATGGCCGACATGATGGTGCCCGCAGGCATTGATGCAACCCGAGATCTTGATCTTCATCGGGCCGACTTCATGCTCAAGGTCAAGCTCTTGAAACCGCAGCGCGATTTCCTGTGCGATCGGTATCGAGCGGGCGGTCGCGAGCGCGCAGTAATCCATGCCTGGGCAGGCGATAATATCGGAAATCAGGCCGATATTGGCGGTGCCAAGCCCGGCTTGCACCAAGGCGGCGTGCAAGGTGGGCAGGTCGGATTTGTGCACATGCGGCAGGATAACGTTCTGTTCGTGGCTGATGCGCAGATCGCTATGGCCATACTTTTCGGCCAGATCGGCCAAAAGGCGCATCTGATCGCTGGTTGCATCGCCCGGCGTTTGACCATGCGCTTTGATCGAGACGGTGACGATGGCGTATTGATCGTTCCGGTGCGGCGCGAGATTGGTATCGACCCAGGCGCGGAAGGCGGGATCGGATTTATGAAAGGCGTCAAAGGCACCCGTGGGCGCATTGCGGAACGCAGGGGCGGCGAAGGCGGCGCGGATGTCGCTCAGCAGGCGCTGATCGTTGCCGCCAAAAAGGGGGCGTAGCTCGGCAAAGCGGGCTTCGATCATTTCGCGAATTTCTTCGAGGCCGGTTTCATGCACCGTGATCTTGATGCGTGCCTTGTATTTGTTATCGCGCCGGCCAAGCGTGTTGTAAACCGACAGGACAGCCTCGACATAAGGGAGCAGATCGCCCGACGGCAGAAAATCACGCACGGTGCGCCCGACCATGGGCGTGCGGCCCAAACCGCCGCCAACCATCACCTCGAACCCCGCCTCGCCCGCCCCATTGCGGTGCATGCGCAGGCCGATGTCATGGGCGCGGGTCACGGCGCGGTCATTTGGCGCGCCGGTGATGGCGATCTTGAACTTGCGCGGCAGGAATTGAAATTCGGGGTGGTCGGTGGACCATTGGCGCAAAAGCTCGGCATAGGGACGGGGATCTTCGATCTCGTCCGCCGCAGCGCCCGCGAAATGATCGGCGGTGACATTGCGCACGCAATTGCCCGAGGTTTGGATGGCGTGCATTTCCACATCGGCGAGCGCGCCAAGGATCGCGGGCACATCGGGCAGTTTGGGCCAATTGAATTGAATGTTCTGCCGCGTGGTAAAGTGGCCATAGCCCTTGTCCCATCTGTCCGCGATCAGGGCCAGCTGGCGCATCTGATCGGGCGAAAGGGTGCCATAAGGGATCGCCACGCGAAGCATATAGGCGTGCAATTGCAGATAGAGGCCGTTCATCAGGCGCAGCGGGCGAAACTCTTCTTCGGTCAGCGAGCCGTCAAGGCGCCGTTCGACCTGATCGGTGAACTGGGCAACGCGGGAGCGGACGAAAGACTCGTCAAAGTCGGAATAGGAATACATCGGTCAGCTCGCGAAATCGGCTTGTTTGCCGTGGTTATAGTTGGAGGGGCCACGGGTGCGGAAATCCTCGCGGAAATGGGTCGGCTCGGGGCCGTTCGTGCCGGGGCGGGCATCGGCGAGGTAGGCGCCGACGATCAGCAGTCTTTGCGCGGCGGCGTGCAGCAGGCGCATCTGCGCGTGCGCCTCGTCTGTGATCAACTCGGCCTCGTGGTGAAAGGCGGTCCAGCGGTTATCGGCGGCGAGGTAGACCACATCGCCTTCGCGCAGGCGGTTCGCGGTGACGACTTTGGGGATAAAGGGGCGGCTCATGCGCGGGCCTCATTCAGGGTTTGGGCGGTGATTGCGGCGCGGCGCGGGGCGAGGCCGAACAGGATGACGGCGGGGCCGCTGACCTGCGCGGCGATTTCGGCCAGACGCGCGAGGGTGCCCGAATGAATGCGCTGATCGGGGCGGCTGACGTTTTCGACGATGCTGACCTCGGTGGTGGGGGCGGCGCCGTGCATCAGCAGGCGTCCCTGCACAAAGCGCGCCGATTTTTTGCCCATGTAGATCGCGGCAACCTCGCCCTTCCGGGCCAGCCCGCGCCAATCTTGCTCGGCAAAGCCGGTCATGTCATGGCCGGTCACGATGCGCAGGCTTTTGTTGCGCCCGCGTTTGGTCAGGCTTTGGCCAATGGCGGCAGCGGCGGCCGAAGCGGCGGTCAGGCCGGGCAGGATGGCAAAGCTGAGGCCCGCCGTTTCCAGTGCCTCGATCTCTTCGTCCAAGCGCCCGAAAATGCCAATATCGCCGCCCTTAAGGCGCACCACGCGCTGCCCGGTGAGGGCCTCGGCGACGATGACGGCGTTGATATCGGTTTGCGCGGCAGAGGGGCCAAACCCCTCTTTGCCGACATCAATCAGCCGGACGGTGGCGGGGATCAGCGCAAGGACTTCGGCGCCGACCAGCCGGTCATGCACCACAACATCCGCGCCCTGCAGGGCGCGGTAGCCGCCCAAAGTCAGATGCAAAGCGCTGCCCGGCCCGGCCCCCACAAATGTGACCGAAGCGGGGGCGAGCGTGAAGGTGGGCAGGTCGGTCATGCAGGTCCCCGTAAAATACCTGCTCAATATAGGATATTTTCCCATATTTCCGCCACACCCCCTTGCGAATAAGGAAGAATGTTCCATATTTCGGCCTGCCGCGAACGAGGTTCCGGAAAAACGAAGGAAGTGCGAATGTCAGCCCAACTGGACGATCTGGACCGGAAAATTCTTGGCGAGTTACAGGCCGATGCCAGCCAGTCGCTGGACGAGATTGCGCGCAAAGTGGGCAGCAGCAAGACGCCGGTGTGGAACCGGATCCGGCGGATGAAAGAGCAGGGGGTGATCCTGCGCCAGACCGCGATTCTGGACGCCGAGGCGCTGGGGCTGGAGGCGTGTTTCTTTGTGCTGATCCGCACCAGCGAGCATGAAGCGGAATGGCAGCGTAAGTTCCTGCAGGTGCTTTTGGCCCATCCCGAGGTGCTGGAAGCGCACCGTTTGGCGGGGGATATCGACTATATCCTGAAAGTGCGGGTCGCCAATGCGCGGGCCTATGATACATTCTATCAGGCGTTGATTTCGGAAGTGCGGATTTACAACGTGACGGCGCTGCTGAGCATGGAAGAGATCAAGTCGACGACGATGCTGCCGCTGTAGCCCGACGGTTGGTTTGAACCGGGGCGGGGGGCTCCCGCCCGTCGTCGCGGCCAAGCGGCCGCTCCTCCCGTTGGGCCCGGCGCCGCTCTGCGGCGTAGCAGGCAGCGAGGCAGAAAGGCAGATGCTGGGGAGGCGTTTGACGGGCAGAGGTGCCCATCAAAGCGCCATATCCATGGTGGGGGCGAGTCGCGCCCGCCTCAAGGACGGCTGCGCCGCCGCCTTTGGCGGTCGCGCCCAAGCGCGATCCTTGACCCGGCCCCGACTCACCCAAGTCAGAAGAGCTGTGGCAGGCGTCAGTTCGGGGTCAACCAGAGCTGGTCGAGGCCGTGGAAATGGTAAATGTCGCGGTAGGTGGGCGGTGCCGCAAGCCGCAGCCGCGGCAGGCGGGCAAACAGGATCGGCAGCGCCACCTGCAGTTCCAGCCGCGCCAACGGCGCGCCGACGCAGAAATGCAGACCGGCCCCAAACGCCAGATGCGGTTTTTGCGGCCGGGCGGGATCAAACCGGTGCGGGTCGGCGTAGCTGTCGGGGTCGCGCCCTGCTGCCGCCAGCAGGCAGCCGACCTGGGTGCCGGGCTGAAAGCGGTGACCCATCACCTCGACCGCTTCATAGACCCAGCGGGTGAACAGATGCAGCGGCGGGTCGTGGCGCAGAATCTCCTCGATGGTATCGTCAACCCTGTCTGGTGCCAGCCAGAGCGGGTCGGCACCAGATTCCAGCAGCGCCTTGACGCCGTTGCCAATGGTATGAACCGTCGCCTCGTGCCCGGCATTGAGCAGCAGGATGCAGGTCGAGATCAGTTCATCGGTGGTCAGCTTTTCCCCGGCTTCTTCGGCGGCGATCAGATGGGTGATCAGGTCATCGGCAGGGTGGCTGCGGCGTTCGGCGATGTAACGGTGCAGAAAGTCGGTGAAGGCGCGGGTGGCGGTAATGGCCTGATCTTCGACTTCGCGGCTGCGGCCCCGGACATACATCTGCACCATGGCGTTGGACCATTGCAGCAGATCAGGGGCCATGCCTTCGGGCACCCCCAGCAAGCGGGCAATGATGATGACCGGCAGCTTTTGCGCGACATGCGGCAGCAGGTCGAACCGGCCGGGGGGCAGGTCATCGATCAGCCGGTGGCTCAGCGCCGCGATCTCGGGGGCGAGGGCGGCGATGCGGCGCGAGGTGAAGGCGCGCAGCACCAGGCCACGCAGGCGGGTGTGGCGGGGCGGTTCCAGTTCCAGCATCGAATGGGCTTCGACCTGAAAGAATGGCGCGAGGTGCGGCGGCACCGGAGTGGCGCGCGATGGTGGCACTTCGCGGCCAAAGCGGCGGTCGCGCAGGATAGCGGAGTTGGCGGCATGGGAGGTGGCCACAACGAGGTCATAGTCTTGCCAATAGACCATGGGTCCCAGGGCGCGGGCACGGTCGTAGAAATCATAGGGGTTCTGGACGAACCCCGGGTCTTTCGGCGACTGACAGATGGTGCGCATGTCAGGCGGCGGACAGGGCTGCGATGATGGCGCCGAAATCAGCGGCTTTCAGCGAGGCACCGCCAACGAGTGCGCCATCGACATTGGCAATGGCGAAGATATCCGCAGCGTTGGATGGTTTGACCGAGCCGCCATAGAGCAGGCGGAAGCCTTCGGCGGCAGCGCCAAACCGGGCGGTGAGACGGTTGCGCAGATCATCATGCACTTCGGCGATTTCACCCAGGGTCGGGGTGCGGCCGGTCCCGATGGCCCAGACCGGTTCATAGGCGATCACCGCGTTGGCCGGCGTGGCCCGATCAGGCACCGACGCCGCCAGTTGTGCGCCAACCACATGCAGGGTCTGGCCAGAATCGCGTTCCGCCCCGGTTTCGCCAACGCAGATCACCGCAATCAGTCCTGCCGCATGGGCGGCTGTGGCTTTGGCGCAGACCAGGCCATCGCTTTCGCCATGGTCGGCGCGGCGTTCGGAATGGCCAAGGATGACATGGGAGGCACCGGCATCTTTCAACATTGCCGCTGAAATGTCACCGGTATGGGCACCGGAAGCGTTCTGGTGACAATCCTGGCCGCCGATATGGAACCGGGCTTTGGCCTGACCAATGCGCCAGTTCAGTTGCGCCAGCAAGGTTGCAGGCGGGCAGATCAGCACCTCGCAGGTTGGCGTGGGATGGGCTGCGGCCAGGGCATCGATTTCAGCCAGCGACGCGGCGGTGCCGTTCATCTTCCAGTTTCCGGCAGCCAACTTTGTGCGCATCGCAGCTCTCCCTCTGACTAGGGCAGAGATAGCGTTGTGCGTTGCCGAGGTAAAGCTGCGGCGCGGTCAGATGGCGGGCTGATCCTTGAACTTGATCGATTCACCGCAGCCACAGGCCTCTGCCACATTTGGATTGCGGAATTTGAAGCCGGATTCCAGCAGCGAGATCTCATAGTCGATCTCGGTGCCGATCAGGAACATCTGCGCCAAAGGGGCAATCATCACCCGTGCCCCGTCCTGTTCCACCACTTCATCCAGCGGATTGACCGATGTGACATAGTCCATGGTATATTCCATACCGGCACAACCACCCTTTTTGACACCGATCCGCAGCCCTTCAGAGCCTTTGGTCGACATCAGCCCCGCGATCTTCTTCGCGGCGATCGGGGTCAGGGTGACGGCGGCTTTGCCGGGGATGCCAAACATGGTTCTCTCCTTGTTATCCCTAACCTAAGGCAAAAGGTCGGGAATTCCAAGGGGAGGCAAGGCATTCAGCAG
>JANNBM010000018.1:0-101051 GCA_031385445.1 Paracoccaceae bacterium
CTGATCGTCGGCCACCGGCGTTTGCCATTGCGCCGCCTGCGCTGGCAGGGGCGGCATCCCGCCCGAGCCATAACTCTGCCCCGGCCCACCCTTCGCGCCATCCGATCCCTTCGGCGTCGACCAGTTGGTGATGCGCAGCGCCAGCGCTTCCGCCTTGCGGGTAAAATCGCTGTTCCCGGCCGGGTTGTACCGATCCGTTCCGGGATGCAGGCTCATCGGTGTGGGCCAGGATGAAGATGCGGAGCCGCTGGTGCGGCGCGCCGACTTCTGCCGCAGAGAACAGGCCCGCCGCAGGCGTGTAGCCCATGTGCCAAAGCTCTCGCAGGACGGATTCGAGGCCGAGCGTGACATGACCAGCGACGTTTTCGAGAAAGACCCATTCTGGGCTGCACTCGCTGATGACGCGTGCGACCTCGGGCCAGAGGTGCCGTGGATCGTCGGCACCGCCGCGTTTTCCGGCCGCGCTGAAGGGCTGGCAGGGGTATCCGGCGAGAACGATGTCGAAGGCACCTCGGAAGGGCCGGGCATCGAAACTGCGCAGATCGTCCCAGATCGGGGCCGGGGCGAAGTATCCCGCGCGCTGGGCTGCGAAGAGGACGGTGCGGGGCCAGTCCTCCCACTCGACGAAAGCCCGGGTGTGATAGCCGGGTTCGGCGAGCATGATGCCCAGATCCAAGCCTCCGCCGCCTGCGCAGAGCGACAATCCGTGCCGGGGACGTGACACCATGCCATTCACCGCACCCCTCGCTGGCGCAGCCGTTCGGGGGTGACGAGGCCACGTGCCAGCATGGCATCACGGATGGTGTTGCTGATCACGCTCTGGGGCAGATAGCCGTCGGCGTTGACCATCCTGGCGTAGAACGCTGCCTTTTCGTCATCGCTGAGCGGAAGCTTCACCTCGCACTTGCTCTGCCGCTTGGCTTTCTTGCCGCCTTCACCTGCGGCGGCAGCCAGTGCATCGCGCTGCGCGGCACGTTCCATGAACCAGTCGAGGGCTTTGGGCCCATCGGGCGGATTGGGATGATCACCCCGGCTCTCGGTGGCGACCTCAACGATCCGGTCCTCGGACAGCCCAAGGTCATCCCCCCAGCGGCGGACATGCAAGCGTGCTGGCGAGCCTTGCCACCAGCCGGGCAGGGAGGCGTTGGCGGCAAAGCCCAGCGCGCCGAGCAGCTCTGCGAAAAACCGATCAAAATCGGAATCTCGCGCTTGCGTATCCTCCTCCTCCTTTACAGGTTTACTTAGGGGTTCTCTTACAAGGTTAATCTCCGGATTCCGGAGATGGCTTTGGGCAAAATCCGGAGATGGCTTTGCCGAAAATCCGGAGATGGCTCCATGTCCGGAATCCGGAGATGGGTCGGCGTGCTGTTCCGCGTCCGTTCCCGCAAGGCCGTCTCCGGTTTCCGGAGTTGGCTCTGGTGGAAATCCATCCTCAAACCCCAGGATGTAGCGTGTCGCGAGGCGCTTGTGGGTGTGGGGATCCTGTGCCCGGACCCGGTGGATCAGGCGCAGTTCCTGCAGTTTGGCGAGGTGATCATTCAGCGCCGAGACCGACATTTCCGCATCGTTGGCCAGCCTCGCCTGCGTCGGGAAGCAGCCGAAGTCCGGGTTGTGCCGGTCGCAGAGAAACCACAGCACGATCTTGGTGGCAGGCTTCAGCCCGCGCTGCTGGATGGCCCAGACGGTTGCCTTGTGGCTCATGGCGCCGCCCGTCGAGCCGGGCGGACACGGCTGGTGAAGCCATTGTCGGCCAAGGCCGAAAGCGCGTCATCAACCGATCGGACCAGCGCCCAGCCGAAGCCCTGTGCCAGCACGCCATCCCGGAACGCCTCCTGATCCGGGCGCAATCGACCCTTGGGTGCCTTCAGTTCCAGAAACAGGATACGCCCATCGCAGATCACCATCAGATCGGCAAAACCGGCATGCACGCCCATGCCGACCAGGATCGCCTGACGCTTTGCACCGCGCGGCCCGGATTCTGTCACCTCGTTGGCGCAATGGTGGATGATGGCGGTGCAGGGCAGGGCAACGCGCAGCGCCTGGACGACAGCGCGCTGCAGATCGGCCTCAGGGGTGTGGCGGCGGGTCATCGCGCCACCCCGTCGTTCTGATCCCGGCGCTGGGCGTGACGGATTGGTTGCCGTGCATCGACAACGACCAACAGCAGACCCGCGTCCTTGCGTTCGGCTGCAGTTTCGCCATGGGCGACGAGGACATTGCAGGCGAGCCGGATCAGGTGATCGCTGTGATGCGCGAGATCAGCGATGACGGCGCGTGCCTCGGCGACACGATCAGCGGGCCAATTGTTTGCGCGGCGGTTCGAATTCCTCATGACCGCCCCCGCGTCTTGCGCACCGGGTGGACCTGTTCCTGAGCGCGGATCCAGTCTTGGACCGATGCACGCCGGTACAGCATTTTACGCCCTATGGGTGTGCAAGGCGGGCCGAGGCGGCGAACCTCCCACCTGGCGAGTGTGTCGGGCGTCACACCCAATTCCTGCGCCAATTGGTCCCGGCTGATCCAGTCGGCCAGGAGGTTCAGCGGCTCGGACGCTGACTCCGGTTTTTGTTCTGTCATTGGCTGCTCCGTTTGGCTGGTCCCCCCTGACGGGGGGCAGGTTCAGCGAAGCAGATCGCAGGGGGCGGAATACAGGCGGAGGGTGGAATTGAAACCTGACTTCCAATTCCACCCCTTGTTTTGTTGGAGTTTCTGAGGTCATCGGCTTTCGGCGATGCCCGAACCGCCGTCGCGTTAACCCCTATGAATGGCCGAATGCGCCGACGATCACAGGTCGTGGCGAACCTTTCTGCCTGCCACGTTGCATCGACGGGAATTAGCGGTTGTTTAGCCGGATTTGGGCGGTGCGGAATGGCCGGAACAGGCGTTTCCGGTCGGGTTTCGGCGACGTTCGGCGTTGTCCACAGAAACCCGCAGGGCGACGATCAAAGCCCTAGGGATTGGTGTTGCAGACTCTCCCTGCGGCTGCGTAAACTTACCGAGAGCAGTCCAAAAGAATCGAAAAAAGACGAATGCCGGATGCCTGCACCCAAACAGGGGCAGCTCTGGCCAACAGGCAGTTTTCCTCGAAGACGTGTTCTGCACCCTGTCTTGCCCACGTGCTTGGCACGGCGGGTCTTTTGTAACCCGCATGCTGACGGCTTTGGCCGCTGGATGCTGCATGTCTGATTGGAGTTGAAAATGCCGTTGCCGCCTGTCGCGTTCTATTCGATCTACGAGATTTCTGCGCGATGGGGGTGCCCTGCGGCTGATGTCGCGGGCTGGGCTGTCGAGGGGCACCTGCAGGTGCTGGCAGGAATTTCTCCCATCAGCTGCGGCGACGAGATCATCGCTGGCCTGGTCGAGGTTCCGATTGCGGAACTTATGCCAATGTTCCGCAGGTATGGCCCCAGCGATGACCAATGCCGGTTGAAGCGGGTCAAACTGCCCGGCAGCAAGGTCTGGCTGAAGGTGACCGAACCGGCCGATGGTTTGCCTATCCGGTCGACGGACCTGCTGCTGGCGGCAGGTCCACTGCAGGCGTTTGAAGAAGAACGCGAATTGCTGCGGCGACCGGCCAACAACATCGGCGCCAATGCGCGGTATGACTGGGAGGGCATGTACGCGTGGCTCTTCTGGCACGCCCACCAGAACGGCGTGCCCGCGACCCAATCAGCGCTGATCGCCTTGGTGCAGGGGTGGTTTGTACAAAATTCGAGGAAGGGCGAGGTGCCGGATGAAAGCACTATCCGCAAACGGCTGGCTCCCCTATGGCGCAAGTTGCGCGGTGAGGAACCGGGCGATTGATCAGGCCGATTTTGGCAGGGCTACACCATCCTGATCGGCGTCGTGTACCAGTCGCGGACGCGGGCGCAGGAGGCCGGCCACCTTGTCGACCCCCGCCCGCAGGGGCGAATCCATCAGGTGGGCGTAGCGCTGCGTGGTCTGCATCTGACTGTGGCCCAGAAGCTTGCCGATCATTTCCAGCGAGGCACCACCGCTGACCAGCAGGGAAGCAAAGGTGTGGCGCAGGTCGTGAATATGCAGATCAGGCAGATCAGCGTCCTTTTGCACCTTGGCCCAGAACCGGCGGATTTCCCGCACCGGCTGGCCGACGGTTTCGCCGGGGAACAGCCACGGATTGCCCTTTGGGACGACCAGCTGACGCTGGCGTACGATGGCCACTACCTCCTGCGAGATCGGGACGCGGTGGATCTTGCGCTGCTTGGTGGTCGAGGCGGGTTTGGACCAGACGACATAATCGAGGTTGAACTGTTCGAACCGCGCCGTCCGCACCTCGCCCACCTGGGCACCAGTGAGCATGCAGATGCGGATGATCGACGCCGCGCGCTGATCCCCGGCTTCGGCTCCGCGTCCCGCAGGACTTTCTCATTCAGTTTCAGTCGGTTGACCATGTGTCCGGACTCCTTGCCACCCGACACAGGCGTAGACCCGCGCGGATATCAAGTCAGAGCACAGTCGAAGGGGCGGAATACAGGCGGAGACCGGAATTGAAGTGGGGTGGGCAATTCCGGTCAATAAGATCAGGGGGTTATTTGACATTGAAGGCTGTTCCTGTTCGGGGTGGGTCGGTAAAAATGAAGATCAAGGAAGCTGTGCTGGATGATCTGCGTTAGATGGTTATTGCAGTCCTGCAGAAGAATGGCGCGCCCACCGAGGGCGGCATGTTGCGATGGCCTTGCCCAGATAGCAGGCATTTTCCCGGGCCTCACCGCAGACTTCTCGGCATCGATCCTCAGATCGACTTGAACAGCCAAATCGCAACCGCATGAACTGAAGGGTTCCACTCCGTTAGCGTAACTTCTTTGCGGGTCACGAAATGTGGGTAAGTGACCTTGCATTTTCCGAGCCGAAAACGCGACACGAAGCTATCGAATCACTTTGTCAGCCCACGTCATGTCCCAACCTGTGTTTACCAAAAACAATGCTAGGATCTTCCGAATGGTTGGACCTTGAGGTGGTGTTGCTCGGAAGCCTACATGTTGAAGCCCAGGGACTGGCGCCCACAACGGTTAGCATTTGGGGTTGCGCCCAGCCCCAAGGTGTGAGTAAGATTCGAACGCGAGCTGGGAGCAACAAGTGGTGTCAACCATGAAAAAGGCTTTGCATTCGGGATTTTTTGACGTAGTAGGGCGACTTAGAGACGCTCCGCGCTGCCTTGAGGGTGGCGCGGCCTGTCTGGCCTTGTCGGCCTGCACACTGATGGTAGAGGGCCGAGGCTAATCGGTGTAGCAATGATACGCAAGTTCCTTAGAGACACAATGTTTGCCATATCTGAGGCACCTATTTCGCGCCATCGGCGAAAGCGCGAGTTGGTGTGTGATCAGGCAGGCATTGTGCGCGATAGCGTAAAAAATGCGGATGGAGATCGCGCGAAAGGCGTGATGTCTTCACTTAGTCGCGGCAGTGTTCTTCTCCAACTTGAGAAAGTGTACTCAGGTGGGCGAGGAAATTAGTGACAACGCACCAAAAGCCAGCCGACCTACATTGTCATCAGATCAGCAGACCAAAATCGATGGTCTGCTGGCTCGCTGGAACTACGTTCAAGGTCGGCTTAAGCGCGCCGAACAAATAAGCCAATTTGCGGTCGTGCCCGCGATAAATGAGTTGCGCTATGCAGGTCGCATGCTTGTTGCGGCGCTTGCCAATGCCCAGCCAAACGAAGCAAATGGCGTTCCGAGTGTCGATGACGCAATCGTCATAGCTGGCCAGTACATAACCAATGCCGAGCATGACATTTCGGATGCACTAATTTACTTCTTTCAAAAAAAGGCGGACGATTTTAACCAGAGGTTTGGTGCGGGAGCCATTAGAAAAGAATACACAAAATACGGAGAAATGCTATCGAATTTGAAGAGCGCTCGTGCTTTGGTTATTGCGTCGCGCGCCGACATATCGAGGCGCACGGAGAACTATAAGAAGCTAATTGAGATAACGGATAAAGTTATCGACGAATATTTCGCTTTTATTGATGGAGAGGTTTTGTTTGCTCTTGAGGTTGAGCATTTCAAAGCAAGAGTGCGAATGTGGAAGCAAATCGCTGCGGTTGTGACGATTTGGGCGATAGTCGCGACCTTAATTTCTTTCATATATTAGGGCTTTTAGATTGTGCGTCACGTATTCGTTTTTGTCGATGGCACTGGTTGTACACTAGAAACCAAAACAAATATTGGATCGGCATACGCCCTTATTGCAGATAGCGACACGCACAGTCGATACTATCAAACCGGGATTGGCGCGCTTTCTCGAACGCGCTTGTTCGACAATATTCTTGCTCCAAACGTGGACCTGAAGGTGATAGAGGCCTATCAAGCACTGCTTGCCTTGAACCTGTCCTCAGAGGATCAGATTTTTATTTTCGGGTACTCGCGTGGTGCGGTCGTGGCAAGAAGGCTCGCAATGTGCGTTGCCTCTAAAGAGCGTCTCATTCAACTATCGTTAAGGGGACTTGACCTTGATCGGTCTGTCCGCGCCCGAGTAAGTTTCTTGTGCCTGTTTGACCCCGTGATTGGCTGGCCCCGCGTCTACGGATCGAAAGTACCAGATCACGACGCCATAATGGAAATCAAGATTGGATCATATCTCGAATTGATAGCGCTGGAAGAGGTGAGATTGACATTCCCTTCTGATAGCTATTTTGCATCTCCAACCACTAGGCGAAGAATTGCAACGTTGTCCTCTACTAGCCGGGCAGACACAACGGAAGATCGCGAGAACACCCAGCTGGAGCTTATGCTCATGAAGACCCGGAAATCAGTTTGGTTTCCTGGTACGCACGCCGATGTTGGTGGACATGGGCAGGATAAGAAGATTGGCGCCCACGCTCTCGCAACTTCGCTAGAGGAACTTTTTTGTTTGCTGCCAACCAATGTCGAGAGATCAGCATTCAACGCAAGTCAACTGAAAGCGATTTTGGATGTTTGTTCCAGCGATGAAAGAAGCCAACCTCGACGGCCGAACATGCTGGCCAGTTTATGGCGAAGACTGGTTGGCTTACCCCTTAGGAGAGTTCCGAAAAATCGCAAACTGGTGCAGCATCTCATCCATCAAACATGCGTTGAGCTTGGGAACGACAAACATCTTGACCAGTATCCTCAATATCCAAACTACACGACTCTTGCATCGGACCCAAGCTGAGATGGCGTTTACGAGGGACTTGATCCCCCGACCATTGCTTGCGACGCAATAGCTCAACTGTCCGTTCCAGTGCACGTCGAAGATTGTTCAAACCAAATGATGAAGGCCCTGAATTTGTTGGGCCCGCGGGGCAAACGTCTGCGCGACGGACTTAGTAGTGAGGCTGAACGATGCCGATGTCATACGCAAAGTCTTGTCAACGCCTGGTCAACCGTCGAATGCGGTCTTGAGCGCTTTGGGAGCCGATGATCCACAGAGAAACAAGGCCAAAGTATGCGAAATCAGTCCTTAATATCAGTAGGTTGCTGCGTAAGTGCCTGAAAAGAATCGATTTGCCATTTTTGTTGAGTTACGACTCATAACCTGAAGGTCACAGGTTCAAATCCTGTTCCCGCAACCAAACTTCCCAGTCTTTCCAGATGGTTGGAATCTGACAAAACATTTGCTAACGGCGCTCGCTGTTTTACCTCGACGGCCCCTCAACGTTTTACGAATCCCCCCTGAAAAGCGGGGCTTTTTGCGTTTTGGCTGAGAAGAAAGAAGATCACGCGGTTAGATGGCAGGCTCACGGGCACCGGCTTGTTCGACATGTGGATCACCGCCGCTTCGGCCAAGGTACGAAAAGCCCCGGTCGGGGCGCCTGTCCTGACACTGATCCGAACAACAGGGCCAGTATCGTGCGTGTTGCCACGGCCTTTGATGCTGCCATTCCCGATCGCAGCATGGCCATGCCTGTGTCAAGTATTGCCATTCAGCGGGGCAGGGTCTGCCAAGACTCCCGTCCGTCAATCGACAAAGACATGGCCTGCCGCAACAAGGGCCGTGCGGGACTTGTCCCAGTCTTTTTGTGGGACCAGAACGTGCTCACCGTCATAGGTGCAGACGACGAACACGCCTATGCCTTGCTGCGACAGGGGTGCGATGATCGACAACACAATCCCGGTCGCGTCAAAGGCAATGGGGCCAAGGCTGCGAAAGCAGCGCCAGTGCGGATCGGAGGTGACGTCTTCCGGGATGCGGTCTTGCATGCACACCACGGTCGTCTCATCGCTTGCGCGCACCAACGCCGCGAAGCCTGGGCCGTTGAACCACGCAGGTACCGAGGCAGACGCCGCGAGGCGCGCAAGCCCGTAGGTCCCACTTACCTGTTGCAGGTTCAAAGGTTGTGCTGCTTTTTGGTTGGTCATTTCAGATCCTTGCGCATCAAGATCCAGTCGACTTCCGCATCGCTGCCGGGAAATGGCAGAAAGGCGCGCCGGTCCCACTCCGCATAGCCGACCTGCTGATAAAGCGCCCGCGCGCCCGAGTTGAAGCTGCCCACTAACAGGGTGATCCGATCTGCCCCGGCGGCGCGCGCCAGCGTCTCGGCATCAGCCAGCATCGCCCGGCCCGGACCCTTGCACTGCTGTTCGGGGTAAAGGGCGAGCGCCGAAAGATACCATGTGCCAACCGCCAAGAGCTTCAACGCGTTCAGGGGCCCCGCAACCTCGGGCCGGGGGGCGCAATCGCCGGGGGTGTGGCCATGATGCAACTGCATAGGGCACCCGCGAAGAACCCACCCACCCCGGCCACCCACCAGTTTCGGAAATGGCTGAAATGGCCGGTTTCGCTGTGGATGATCCGGTGTCCGACCTCGAACGCGGATTGCCCGGGCTTTGCGGCCAGCACCCACAGATAAGAGGTCATGCGGCGGGTCGCCATATCGGCCAGTACCGCAAGGTCGGCACAATCGCCTGCGACCGCGGCGTGACGTGCGGGGGGGGGCGTCATTTGGGGATACAGCTCCGCTTTATCGTTCCTGAGCATTCGGCCAATCCGTCCTCTTTCATTCATCACCTTTTCGCGCGCCGCACATACAGCCAAGCCTGCCAATCACCAGCAGATTCTAGAAATCATCTGGTTGGTCGGCACACAGATAATATCGACCGCCTATTTTTGTGCTGACATTATCAGCGACCCAAAAGCCATCTCCGATGCCCCAAGCGGCTTCTTTGCAAATTGGCGCGTCTGCCCCTCCTTGCAGCCAAGCGGGGGCATTCGGAACTTTTGACAGTGCTAATCTGGGTGAAGTTAACCTGATTGTTCCAGCGGATCGCCACTGATTGAAAATACCCAATTCAACGGATTTTGGCGGAAATTCTAGCAGGCAGGACAGATTCAGGTCTTCAAGCCAAAGTGACGCTTGTGTGGATGCAGGATCAGATTCAGAAAAAGATGCGTTCGAAACAACTGAGTGCCAGAAGGCCGAACGCTCTGCGGGGTCAGAAATGATCTTCCGAAAGCCTACGAAACCCGCCAGCTCACCTGAAGGTCTAAGATAAACGGCTTCAATCGCGATGTTTTCACCCGATTGCTGAATCCAGTCTTCTGTGCAGCCAGCCACGTTGACAGCCCTTTCCCATGCGCCGTCCGAGGCCAATTGAATACCGGTTCTTTTCAGGCCAGATGTTTTCAAGGTTTGCATGGGGGAACGCCATTCATCCAACCAACTTTTGAACAAACTGCTGCCCTGAACCCATGCTCATTCAGCCGCGCCGGTTGATCTGGGCAGATGTCCAAGTCATTGACTTCATATCGACCTGACAGAACTGCACTTCGCAAAAAAGGTTTCATATCATTCTACCCTGCGCAACTTTTTGGCGATGGGAATACAATGGCTGCCCTGATCTGATCTTGCAAAGCGAACGAAGCCTTGTCGGGCTCTCTCCAGAAATTCCATTTGTTCGTAAAGGGTCCGAACTGAGCGGTTGAAACAACCGACCACCAAGGCCAGTTCCTCCGCCGATGCCGTAACAGGCCAGGCGTTCGGACAGACCCAGAAAACGATGACCAAGGTGTCTGCGGGGTACCACAGTGACCACGCCAACGGCCGAACTATGCCAAGACCCTTTGGCCAGACTTTTGAACTCGCTACGAGGTTGATTAGTGCGCGCAGCCTCCGGTTGAAGCAAGACAGAGCGAGGATGCTTCAATTCATTCTCTTTGACCGCTCCAGTCCCTTCGCCAGCAGATTGATCAACTGGCCAATATGTGTGGGGCATAAAGCGATCCCGGTCACAGCGTTTGGATCTGCGCCCGAGTTCCACGGGCGACTGGCCCGCTTTGGCGGCAAGACCCCAAAAGGATGAATTCAGGCGCGGTGTTGCCAGATCAGCCAGTTGTGCGCGGGTCGCACTGTCCGCGTTGGCGGCTGGTCTGGGATGCGCCGCAGCGAATTCTTGATGATTTATCGCCATGTTCGCCCCTCTTCCTACAGATTGGAGAAGGACATTCCCCGTGCCGCCGGAACCCGAGGCACAAGAGGAGCTTCATCTTCCACGATGATGTCAAAGTAAGGATATTCGAAATGACGCGGGAAATGCAAGCAGACAGGCGGGGCGGCGGACTCAGACAGCAACGACCATTATTGACCGCACGGTTTCGGCCACAGGTTTTTGTCCGGGGTGACGGGCCGACATGCAGGACACATCGGATGCCCGTCCGCTGGCGTTCGCGCGGCGGGCCTTCGGGGGCATGAACCGCCCCGGGTTTACCGCAGGGCAAAGCCTTCGGAGAATTGCCCGTTATGGAACAGACACAAAAGTAGAAGACCGCGGAGCCGTATTCACCCGAGTTCCGCGAACGTGCGGTGCGACTGGCGATGCGGCACCGCGATGAGTATCAGTCTGAGGCTGCAGCACTGACGGCGATCGCGGGTAAATTGGGCTGTTCGCCGGACAGCCGATCCGGTTTGAGTGCATCAGGCCAAGCGAGATGACGGCGAACGATCGGAACCTACCAGCGCTGAGATCGCGCGGATCAAAGAGCTTGAGCGCGAGAACCGTGAATTACATCAGGCCAATGAGATTTTGAAGAAGGACGAGGCATTGAAGGCGCCATTGGTTCAAGCCCCATGTCGAGCGCGTCGTTTGCTCAGGCGGGCCCCCGACAGCCCGGTCCTCAAATGACTGTTTTCATTCGTTGCCCGGCAGCGCATGTGTAAATTCGCGCGAGGGGATAAACATCGCGAGATGTCTGGGGTCGAGCCGATCTGTCGGACACTGCAGTTCGCCCCGTCGACCTATGATGACCGGCGCGGCATGATCCTGACCGGGCCTCGGCCCGAGCCAAATCGGATGCCGCCCTAAACGTCAAGATCGATGCTGTCTGGGATGCCAACCGCAAACCCTATGGCGCGCCCAAGATCTGGCATGTCTTGCGGCGGGAAGGTGAAGACACCGCGCGCTGCACAGTCGAACATTTGATGCGCAGGTTGGGGATCAGGGGCGGTGTTCGCGGCAAAAAGGTTATCACGACCCAGCCGGACGCATCGCAGCCCTGCCCAGATGACAAAGGGAACCGCCTGTTCACCGCGGATAGACCGAACAAGCTGTGTCCTTACAGCGATGCAAGGATCGCTTGCCGGGTAACAGATTTCAGATTTCACATACGTGCCCACGTGCCCACGTGGTCCGAAACGGTCTTCGTCGCCTACTTGGACCCATCGGCAACATCCCGCCCGCCGAAGCACAGGAGGCGTTCTGCGCAAACCTGAACACGCTCGATATGATCTTGTCATCGTTGAACAAACCACCCCATGGCAAGCCCGGGGCGGTTCAGCTTGCCGGTCGGCTTCGCCGCCCAAACCCAGTTAGCATCGAACCAGCCTTACGGCGATTGACGGCAATCGCCTGCCGGCCAATGGATCGATAGCGTTCCCCGATGCTTTACGGCCTTGTTGTATGTGGTCCACGTCAGGGTCTTGTAAGTTGCGGTGGCCGGTCTGCGCATGCCCTCCCGCTCTCACGCTGGATTCATTAGATCAATCCCTCACGGATTTGTCCAACACAGCCTAGGCGCGGCATCGGTGTAAAGAGCGACCTGCACCGCCGGCCGTCAGAGCCGGAACCATTGGGGCAGCGGCCTTGCCGCGCATGACCTGATCACGTCAGGACAGCGACAGATCAATCAAATGCGATTGCGGCGGGTGGCGAGCGGGCCAAGCAAACGGATTTTCTGCGGCAAACAGCCGTGTCAGAAATCCAACCCCAGATCCAACGTGCGGGCAGAATGTGTCAGCGCGCCCGCCGAGATATAATGGACCCCGGTTGCGGCCACTTCGGCGATGCGGGGCAGGGTCATGTTGCCCGAAGCTTCGGTGATCAGGCGGCCTGCGACCATTGCGACGGCCTGCTGCAAGGTGGCGGTGTCCATGTTGTCCAGCAGAACGGCATCTGCCCCGCCGATCGTCAGCAAGTCTGCAAGCTGGGTCAGCGTATCGACTTCGACCTCGATCTTCATCATATGCGACGCCGCGGCGCGGGCGGCTTGCAGTGCGGGGCGGATACCGCCAGCGGCGGCGATGTGGTTGTCTTTGATCAAGATGGCGTCGCCGAGGCCGAAACGGTGATTGAACCCCCCGCCATGCAGGACGGCGGCCTTTTCGACCAAGCGCAGGCCGGGCGTGGTTTTGCGGGTACAGGTGATACGGGTGTTCGTGCCGCTGGTTTGCGCCACAAAGGCGGCAGTCAGGGTGGCGATACCGCTGAGACGCCCGGCGAAGTTCAGCGCGACACGCTCGGCGGACAGGATCGAGGCCGCATTGCCTTCGATTTCCATCAGCACATCGCCCGGCGCGCAAGGGCTGCCATCGGGATGGTAAAGCGTGACGGTAAGCGCAGGATCAACGATCCGGAAGGCGATGGCCGCGATCTGCATCCCCGACACCACCCCCGCCTCGCGCGCGTTCAGGCGGGCGCGGTAGCGGGTGGCGGGCGGAATGACGAGGCGGGTGGTGATATCGCCCGAAGGACCAAGATCTTCGATCAGGGCAGCGCGGATCAGGGGTTCCAGCAGCAGATCGGGCAGGGGATGGGTCATGGTTCAGGCTCCGTCAAGGATTGGCGCAGGGCCATTGCTTTGGCCAGAGTCAGGCGGCTGCGCTGCGCCTGCGCCGGGTCCGCGTTCGGATAATCGCTGCGGTACTGCGCGCCGCGCGATTCCTGACGCAGCAGGGCGGCAGCCGCGATCAGCGTGGCGGTGGCGGTCATGTTCACAAAGCCGGGGTTGCCTTTGGCCTGCGCCTCCAGCGCCGCGATCCGGATCAAAGCGGCCTGCAAGCCCTTTGCATCTCGGATCACACCGACATGGGCGGTCATCACCCCTCGAAGATCGCGGATCAGGGCCACATGCGGATTTTGCCCGCCCGCAGGAAGCCGAAGGGTTACAGGCGCTCTTGGCCGCGGCGCCGCACATCCGTGTTGAATATCTTTGGCGGCGCGGCGGGCGTAAACCAGGGCCTCCAGCAGCCCGTTTGACGCCAGACGGTTGGCCCCGTGCAAGCCGGTCGCACTCGCTTCTCCGCAGGCCCAAAGGCCGGGCAAGCTGGAGCGGCCATCCGCCGTCACATCTATGCCGCCCATGTGGTAATGCGCGGCGGCGGCGACCGGGATGGCTTGGGTTGTCGGGTCAATTCCCGCGCGAACGCAGGCCTCGGTGACGGCCGGAAAGCGGCGGGCGAGATCGGGGATGCAGCGCGCATCCAGCATCGGTCGGCGGCCGGCTTGAGTTTCAGCAAAGATGGCGCGGGCGACGATATCACGCGGGGCCAGTTCGGCGTCGGGGTGAAGGGGGACCATGAAGCGCGTGCCATCCCGGTTGATCAACGTGGCCCCTTCGCCGCGTAAAGCCTCGGTCGCCAGCGGTGCGGGGTCTTCGCCGCTGTCGATGGCAGTGGGGTGGAACTGCACGAATTCGGCATCCGAAATCACCGCCCCTGCCCGCGCCGCCATGCCGATCACCTGCCCCCGGATGCGCGGCGGGTTTGTGGTCAGCGCATAGAGCCCTCCCGAACCGCCACCCGCCAGCAAAACCGCCGATCCGCGCAGCAGGATGGGGGCAGACGTGCCGTCAGCAGCGGCAACGTTCACGCCAGTCACCCGACCCTGTTCGGTGTGAAGCCCGACCGCCATCACCCCTTCAGCCACCTGCACCGAAGGGGTGCGGCGGACCTCGGCTATCAAGGCTGCCATGATCTCACGCCCGGCCTGATCACCGCCGACACGCACCACACGGGCCATGCCATGCGCGGCCTCGCGCGACAGAACATAGCCGCCCGCAGCATCGCGGTCAAAAGGCGTGCCAAGCGCCGTCAGATCAAGGATATGGGTCCGCGCCTCGGCGGTCACGCTTGCCGCCACGGCGGCATCAACCGTCCCGGCCCCCGCCTTGACCGTATCGGCGGCATGGGCGGCCGGGCTGTCGGCGCTGTCCATCGCGGCGGCAATACCGCCTTGCGCCCAGCCGGAACTGGCGCCTTGGCCCAAAACCTCGGGCGAGATCATCAAAACGGGATGCGGGGCAAGGCTGAGGGCGGCGTAAAGCCCGCCCAAACCTGCGCCAACGATGATGACGCGGCCAGTCTCAATTCCCGTCGCCACCGGATCAACCCGCACGGCTGATGTCGATCATCCGCTGCACGGCCACGCGGGCGCGGGCGGAAACAACCGGGTCAATCCGCACCTCGCCTGTCATCGAATGCAGCGTGTACAGCACCTTTTCCAGCGTGATCATCTTCATATAGGGGCAAAGGTTGCAGGGCTTGGCAAATTCCACCTCGGGCAAAGCGTCGGCGATATTGGCGGCCATGGAACATTCGGTCACCAGCATGGCATGCGCGGGCTTGTGGGCATGAACCCAATCGATGATGCCCTTGGTCGAGCCGGTGAAATCAGCCTCGGCCACCACATCGGGCGGGCATTCGGGATGGGCGATGATGGCCACGCCGGGGTTGCTCTCGCGGTAAGCGCGCAGATCGGCCGCCTGATAGCGTTCATGGACGATGCAGGCGCCGTCCCACCAGACCACGCGCTTGTGCGTCAGGGCCGCGACGTTTTGCGCCAGATATTTATCGGGGGTCATGATAACGGTATCGCCCGGCATGGCATTGACGATTTGCAGCGCGTTGGCCGAAGTGCAGCACACGTCAGAGGCGGCTTTCACCTCGGCCGTGGTGTTCACATAAGACACCACCTGCGCACCGGGATACATCGCGCGCATCTGTGCCACGCCGTCGGCGGTGATCGATTCCGCCAGCGAGCAACCCGCCGCCATATCCGGCATCAGAACCACCTTGGCCGGGTTCATGATCTTCGACGTCTCGGCCATGAAATGCACGCCGCATTGCACGATCACATCGGCCTCAACCTCGGCGGCCTTGATCGCCAGTTGCAGGCTGTCGCCGACAAAGTCTGAAACGCCGTGAAAAATCTCGGGCGTCATGTAGTTGTGGCCAAGGATCACGGCGTTGCGCGTGGATTTCAGCCGATTGATGGCGATCACATAGGGCGCGAACATCGCCCAATCGGCCAAGGGCACCACGCGGGCCATTTTGGCATGGATGTCACGGGTGGCTTCAGCTGCGTCCAAAGACGGTGCAAGATCGTAATGGGCGGCCAGTTCGGCGCGCTCGCGGGTGAAGTTGGACAAATGAGCGATCCGATACCTGAATGCGGGGGCAAGCGCCTTTGATGCCGCGATGCCTAACCCTGCTTTGCCGATGACGCAAGTGCTTCAAGAAGCGTCGTTTTTGATCATTTGGTGAAAGCTGTGCCCGCCGGCGACAGGCTGGCGGCAAAATCCAGCAGTTGCAAGTCAGCATATCGGCGGCCCACGAGCTGCATACTGCGCGGCACCCCCCCGTTCGGGCATGCCCAAGGAAAAGCCAATGCCGGGTGCCCCGTTTGGTTGAACGGTGCGGTAAAGCGGATCAGGGCAGACAACACCGCGGTCGGCTTTGCGCCCATCAGGACGGCGGTTGCGCCAACGGGGGGCGGCAGAACCGGCAGGGTGGGAAGCAGCAGATAATCCGCGGCGGCAAATGCGTGATCTAGGGCCGCAAGAATATCACCGCGCTGCGCGTTCAAAGCGGCTTTTTCCGCGTCATGGATCGCATCGCCCAGGATCAGCCCCTGCCGCATCGCATCCGGCAGCGCCAGCCGGTCTTTGGCGGGAAGGTCTGCGTAAATCGTCGCCGCTTCGGCCAGGGACAGGCCGATATGCACGGCAAGGATATCGTCAAACGCGGGCAGAGTGATGTCGAACACGGCATACCCCCGGGCGCGCAGCGTGTCTTGCAGGCGGTTCAGGCAGGCTAAGATCTGCGGATCGGTCCCTTCCAGGTTTGACCAAGGAATGGCGATGCGGGGCTTTTGCGCGGGGGTGCCAGCCCTCAAACTGGGCGTCAGAACGGTGACAACGCTGCGAAGCTCTTCAACCGACCGCGCCAGAACCCCGATATGATCAAAGCTGTGCGTCAGGGGCCGGATACCCGCCATCGGGATCGTCCCATACGTCGGCTTGAACCCGTATACCCCGCAACACGCCGCCGGAATACGCACGCTGCCACCGGTATCGGTGCCAAGGGCGGCGTCGCACAGACCAGCGGCAACGGCCGCCGCCGATCCGCCACTTGACCCGCCAGCGATCCGCTCGGGGAAGGCGGGATTGACCACAACCGGTGTCGTCACCCCAAACCCACCGGCATCGGTGGCGGTCACCCCAAGGATTACGGCGCCCGCACCGCGCAGAGCGGATACAACCGCCCCATCACGGGCCGCGCGGCGATTTTGCAAAAACGGCAAGCCCGCGCTGCACAGGGCGCCTTCGGTATCGATATTGTCTTTTATGGCGAGGGTCAGGCCATGAAGCGGCCTTGCAGGATTGGCATCACACACCCCTGCCGCGGCGATGGCCTGCGCCGGCAAAACATCCGTAAAGGCGCCAGAGGGTGACTGCGCAATCGCATCAAGATGTGCCTTTGTCTTTTGCAGGGCGCGGATGGGCATCAGCAATCACTCTGTTTGCCGACCCGCGAACCGGGCAGACCACTATTGCAAAGGATGCGGCCCCGACGCCAAACGCCGGGGCCGCAGGGTGATCAGCCAAGCGAGCAGCCGGTGACGACCGGATCGATGGCACCGAAGTTTTCGATGATGTCGAATTGCCCGTCGCTGCGGCAGCGGCCAAGGATGCTGTTGACGGCCAGATGGTTGTTGGTGCCGTTGAACGTCACGTCGCCCTGCGGCGCGGCAAGGGTCAAACCTGCCATTGCGCCAATCACCGCTTCTGTTTCGGCGCTGCCCGCCTTGGTTACAGCCTCGGCATAAAGTTTGGCCGCGATATAGGTCGCCTCACCGATGGAGTTGACATATTTGTCCGCCCCAAACTTGGCGCGGTAGTTTCCAAGGAAGGTCGCATTGGCAGGGGTGTCCAGCGATGAGAAGTAAGACTGGTTCACGATGATGCCCTCGACATCTGAACCGGACAGGGAGGTGGTGAACAGCTCGTCCAGACCATTGGTCAACAATTGCCCGCCCGGCTTGTAGCTGGCGAATTGCTTGAGGAACGACAGCGTGTCGGCCCCCGCGAACAGCTCCCACACCACATCGGGTTTGGCGGCGCGGATACGGTCAAGTGCCGGGCCAAAATCCTGCGTCCCAAAGGGGAAGAATTCGGTGCCGACGGTGGTGCCGCCCGCCGCTGCAAAGGCGGCCGAAATGGCCTTGGCGGTTTCCTGCGGCCAGCCGTAATCGGACCCGAGGATATAGACCGATTTGCCGACATTCTGCGAAATCCACGGCACGAACGGATCAACCGACTGGTTTGGAATTTGGCCGGTGCAGGCCAGATAGCGCTGGCATTCGCCGCCTTCATAATAGGTCGGATAGATGACCAGCTTCTTTTCTGCGGCCGAAACGCTCAGCGCGGCGGTCCGCTCAAGGCTGGTGATCATGCCGATGATGACATCGACCTTGTCTTCGAAAATGAACTTGCGGGTCTTGTCGATGGCGCCGCGCGTTGTGGTCTGGTTGTCCTCGATCAGGTATTCGATCTGGCGACCAGCAGCGCCCCCGGCGGCGTTAATTTCGTCCACCGCCATGGTAAAGCAGTTCACCTGCGTTTCCCCAAGCAGGGTTTCCAGCCCGGTCAACGCCGAATGAAAGCCGATCTTGATCGTAACGCCTTCGGCGGCCCGCAGAATCGAGGGCGCGGACAGCAGCCCCGCCCCGGCAAGCATGGCCGAATTTTTAAGCAAACTGCGCCGGGTCAAGTGCCCGAATGTGGCCTTGTTGGACATCATAGTCTCCTTGTTGGTTGCGAATTATAAAGCCAGTGCGTTGAACACCAATCGTTCGTCTTGCAGATCTTCGGCGCTCAGCGCTCCGGCGATCCGACCTTTTTGCATCACCAGACAGCGCGAGGCCGCCCGGCGAGCCAGTTCCAAATTCTGTTCGACCATAAGCACAGTCAGCCCCCGATCGCGCGTGACCGTCCGCAGCAAATCAGCGATTTGCAGCACGATTGAGGGCTGAATTCCCTCGGACGGCTCGTCCAGCAGCAGCAGATCGGGCGCGCCGCACAGGGCGCGGGCAAGGGCCAGTATCTGCTGTTGACCGCCGGAAAACGTGCCGCCCAACTGGTCCATCCGCTCGGCCAGGATCGGGAACATGTCCAGAATATCGGTGGGGATTGTGCGCTGCCCGTCACGCCGCGCGCGCAAGCCAACCATCAGATTTTCCGCGACCGTCAGCTTCGGGAATATCCCGCGCCCTTGCGGTACATAAGCAATGCCCGCCCGCGCCAAGCGGTTCGGCAGCCATCCGGCGACACTTTTGCGGTTCAGCGTTATCTCACCGCCCGAGGCCGGATTGATCCCCATCAGCGCCTTGAGCAGTGTCGATTTGCCCACCCCGTTGCGGCCCAGCAGCACCAGCGTTTCGCCGGGCGCTATGGCAAGACTGACATCATGCAGCACCGGAAGCGCACCGTAGCCAGCCTGAAGGTTGTTTACTTTCAGCATCTCAGGCCCTTCCCAGATAGACATCGCGCACCAGCTCGTTCGCTTCAATCTGGGCAAAGGTGCCTTCAACGATCATTGCGCCCTGATGCATCACATAGGTGTGGCACCCCAGCGCGCGCACAAAGCCCATGTCGTGTTCGATGGCCATAACGGCCGTCTCGCGCGCCAGTTCTTTGATCAGATCAGCGGTCTTTTGGGTTTCCTCCACCGTCATGCCGGCGGTCGGCTCGTCCAGCAGCAACAGCTTTGGCGCAGACATCAGGGCCATGCCGATTTCCAGCCATTGCTTGTGCCCATGCGCCAGATTGCCTGCCAGATCATGGCGCAGATTGGATTGCCGAATACGGTCCAGCATCGCATCAACGCGCCGGGGCAGATCGCTGACCTTGCCCCGGCACGCTGTTTCCAGATTCTGCGCCACCGTCAGCGAATTGAACACGCTGGGCATCTGGAACTTGCGCGCAATTCCGGTGCGGGCGAATTTGTGCAAGGGCAGGCCCAGCAGCGATTGGCCGTCAAATGTCACGCTGCCGCTGTCAGGGGCGAGCGCGCCGCACAAGATGTTGAAAAGCGTGCTTTTCCCGGCCCCATTCGCGCCGATGATGCACTTGATTTCCAAGGGCGCGATCGAGATGGACACGTCATTGGTCGCAATCACCCCGCCAAAGCGTTTGTGCAAACCTGTGGCCGTCAAAAGCGCGGTCATTTAGCGGCTCCTTTCAGCTTGGCCGCCAATCGCTCCACGCCTTTCAGCGCGCCGTTGGGCAAGGCAAAGACCGCAAGGATGAACAAGCCGCCCATGAACAGGGGCCAAAGCTGCGCGTCGAAGGATGATATTTTCTGTTCAAGCCAGATCACGGCCACCGCCGCCAGCACCGGGCCAAACAGCGTGCCCCGCCCGCCGATGGCGACAAAGATGATGGCCTGGGTTGAAAGCGCCAGATCAATGCTATCGGTCGCAACGACGCCAACGGTTGTGGCATAAAGCGCGCCGCCCAGTGCCGCGATGGCCGCAGACCCCACAAACACCGCCAACAGATGTGCCGAGGTGTTATAGCCCAGCGCCTGCGCGCGTCGCTCGTTGTCCTCGATCGATTTCAGCAAAGTGCCATAGCGCCCGCTGCACGCCCACCAGACCGCCAGCGTCATCAGGCAAACCACGGAGATGACGAACCAATATTGGCCGATTTCAGGCAAAGGTTGCGGGCCGGACCGCGTTGGAAATTGCAGCGATGGGATGCCCAAAAGCCCGGCATCTCCCCCGGTCAGATCAGACGCGCCCAGCACCACCAGCTTGGCAATTACCCCCAAAGCCAGCGTCACGATGGTGAAGTACGATCCCCGCACGCCGCCATAGATCAGGAAATAACCGATGATCAGCGCCAAAGCGGCCGCAAGTGCGATGCCGCCAAGCAGCCCGAGCCAAGCGCCCGCCACAGGACCAAGCCCCATCTCGGTGGACACAATCGCCATGCCATAAGCGCCCGCGCCAAAGAACGTCGCGTGGCCGAAACTTAAGACCCCGGTTTTGCCCCACAGAAAATCCAGCCCCAGTGCCATCAGGCCAAACAACATGGCGTCGCGGAACAGGGATGCCGAGTAAACGCCAAGGAACAGCGGGGCGGCATAGATGGTGATCAGGGCCGCAATCCCGATCAGCGCCCACAGGCGGGCAAAGGTTTTCTGCGATTTTTCCATGATTTACCGCGCCACCAAACCATTGGGCCGGAACCGTACAAGAATGACGGCCAGCACCAGAACCAGCGCCTGCGACATGGCGGCGGGGATCATGTAGTTGAACATCGTCTCGGCCCCGCCCACAAAACTGGCCCCGGCAACCACGCCCGGAACAGAACCCGCGCCGCCGACGATTACCACAAAGAACGACCGCGCCAGATAATTGGTGCCCATCTGGGCGATCACAGCGGTTAAAGGGGCGAGCAAAACCCCCGCAATGCAGGCGAGCCCCGCGCCAAGCGCAAAGGCCGCCGTAAACACGCGCCGTGTATCAATGCCAAGCGCATCCGCCATTTCCGGGTTCTGAAGGACCGTGCGCAGATCAAGGCCAAAGCGGGTTTTGCGGATGAACAAATGCACGGCGATCATGATGGCAACGGCCATTGCGATCAGCAGCAAACGGTAAGCTGGATAGCTGGCCCCAAAAATCTCGACCGTCGCGTCGATCGGCGAGATCACCCGTTGCGGCGACGCGCCAAAGATCAGCTGCAAGCCCTGTTGCAGGATCAGCGACAGCCCCCAAGTGGCCATAATCGCCCCCAAAGGCCGTTTGTACAGAAACTGAATGATGGTTTTTTCGATGCAGAACCCAAGAACGGCACCGATGAACGGGGCCACGATCAGCGCCATCCAGAAACTGCCGCCAAGGCCTTGCACCAAGGCAAGGCTGAACGCCCCGACGGTGATGAAATCGCCGTGCGACATGTTGATGATGCCCATCAGGCCGTAAATGATCGCCAGACCTAAGCCGACCAACATCAAGATGCTGATCAGGGTCATCGCGTTCAGCAGTGCGGGTATCGCCGCGGTCATCCGTTCCCCCTTGTCGTCACGCTATTTGAGATGCGTGTTGGGCACAGGTCTGACAGGCCGGATCAATCAGGAAAATCTTGAATTACTGACTTTCACATAAGGCTTGGCTTACGTAATGCGCAGGGGGCTAAATGTCGGACCCGATCTTGAAGTCATCGCTTGCGATGGCTTCGTGCTGCTCCGTCAGCGTGTCGATGAACAATTCCAACAAATCGCTCCGTTGCTGCTGTTTGGTCGCCACTTCGTACAGGCAATGATAGCCAAGGGCGGCGGGCAGGACTGGGCGGATCAGGTCGGTCTGCGTCCATAACCGGGCGTAATGTTCCGGCAAATAGCCGGTATATTTGCCCGACAAAATCAGGATGATCAGGCCTTCGATATTGGCGGCGGATGCCCCCACCGTCAACTTGCGCTCAAAAGCAGGAAGCTGCGCGCTGGAGACATAGGCGCGGGCGGCATGCTCCCGGGCCAGCACATCTTCGAGCCGCAGATCCTGGGGTGCGCGGCTGAATAGCGGATGCGATGCGCCGCAATACAGGTTCATCCGGGCGCTGAAAACCGACTGGTATTTCAACCCTTGCCGCCGCGCCGGGAAAAAGCCGATGCCCAGATCGCAAGACCCGTCCAGCACCATTTGTTCCACATCATTGGTGGCCGCGACATGAATCACCAGTTCCGAATTCCGGCTTTTCTCTTTGAAACGGCGAATGGTTTGCGGCAGATGAAAGCCATCATTGAAAACCGCGTTGTCCACCACACTGAGGTGCAAGCGTCCCGAAATCGTGCCAGAAGCCGATGAGACGACCGACCGGAATTCATCCAATGACCGGAACAGCACCTGACACGCCTCCAGCACCGTTTTGCCTTCTTCGGTAAGCCAGAAACCGGAACGACCCCGATGGCACAGCGTCACCCCCAGCCGATCCTCCAGCTGTTTCATCTGCATCGAGATATTGGCTTGGGATACATTCAACGCCGACTGCGCCGCCGCAAACCCGCCACTGCGCGCCACGGTGTTGAACACCCGCAACAGCCGAAGATCAACATCCGCAATGGATCTTAGCATATTGGTTCAGCCCCGATTGATGTAAGAATAAGTAATCGCATATTTGCTTAAGTAAATGCCCTATGCAACGATGGACCGCAGTGCTGCGGAAAAGGGCCAAGAGCATGAACAAAACCGGGTTTTTCACCAGTGAAAAGTGCTTTTGGCATAGTGGTGGCAACTATGCGCAACTGGCTCCGGTGGGCGGCGCGGTGCAGCCGATGGTCGCAGGCGGATTGCCCGAATCGCCCGAATCCAAGCGCCGGTTTCGCAATCTGCTGGATGTGTCGGGCCTGTTGGACACGCTGGATGTTCGCACCTCGGCTTCGCTGACGATGGATCAGATGGCGCTGGTGCATGGCCGTGATTATCTGAGCGCGTTCAAGACCCTGTCTGATGCCAGCGGCGGCGAATTGGGCCTGCGCACGCCCTTTGGCCCCGGTGCGTTTGAGATCGCCGGTCTCTCGGCGGGTCTGGTTTTTCAGGCGCTGCAATCGGTGCTTAGCGGGCAGCAGCGCAACGCCTATGCTTTGGCGCGGCCGCCGGGCCACCACTGCCTGCCCGACTGGCCGAACGGCTTTTGCTTGCTGAACAACATCGCCGTCGCGGTCGAGATGGCCCGCAGCATGGGGCTGGCCAAACGCTTTGCGATTGTCGATTGGGACGTGCATCACGGCAACGGAACCGAGGCTATTTTCTATGACCGCGCCGATGTTCTGACGATTTCGGTGCATCAAAGCCGCTGCTATCCATTTGATACGGGCGAGGCTTCGGCGGTGGGTGACGGCGCGGGGCAGGGCTATAACGTCAATATCCCGCTGCAACCCGGCGGCGGGCATCTGGCCTATTTGCAGGTGATGGATCAGATCATCCTGCCAAAGCTGCGGGCATTTGAGGCCGAAATTGTGATCGTTGCCTGCGGGTTTGATGCCTCGGGGGTGGACCCGTTGTCACGGATGCTGTGCACGTCCGATACCTTTCGGCAAATGACCCAGCGCTTGCTGGACTTTACGGGCGGCGCATTGGTGATGGCGCATGAGGGCGGCTATTCCGAACTGCATGTGCCGTTTTGTGGCCATGCGGTGATGGAGGCGCTGTCGGGCAGTGCGATCGCGGTGCAAGACCCGTTGCAGGCGCGGCTGGAAGCCTATCAGCCATCGGCAGAATTTGCTGCGCATCACAGCCGGTTGATCACCGAACTGGCCAATTTTCACATCGCAAAGTGATGGCGCGGGTTGCTGTCCTGTTTCAGGCCGAGGGGAACAGCAATTCGGGTTTGATCAGGGTAACCGCCGCGCCCTCGGTTCTGTCCCCGTCGATGATTCTGAACGCCGTTTCGATCAGCATCTTCGCATCCTGGCGCACCATGGCCACCGGGAAATGCAGATGCGCCAGGAAAGGGTCCCAGTCAAAACAGCCGACGGAAAAGTGATCGAAGGCATCATCGGGCAGGTCTTTCAGCACACGGAACACACCTTCAAACGCGATGGTCGAGTTGACGAACAGCGCTCGCGGCACTGCGCCAGACCGCGCGATCAGCGCTCGCGTGGCCTTTTCGGCGGCGTCCGGGCCGTAGCCGCAGGCGTTGATCTGGTCGGGGTCAGGTTTGCAGCCTGTCTCAGCTTCCAGTACGTCCTGAAAGGCGCGAATGCGCTCAAGCGTGTTGAAATCGTCCTTGTTGCCGCCGATGAAATGGATGCCGCTGCAGCTGCCCTGCGGATGTGACCGGCCGACAAGATACCGGGTCAGCTCGCTTGCACCAAAGTAGTTATTGGTCACAACCGATGCCGCCAATGATCCGGGCAAGTCGACGTTGATGTGCGCAATGCCCGCCTGCGTGCACATCTGGCTCAGCGGATCGGGGTCCGTTGCACCGGCAATGAACAAACTGTCCACGTTATGGGAAATCAGCGTGGCCACGGTGCGTTTTTCTTCCGCCGGATCGCGCAGCGTGCTGACCACAATCGGGCAAAGGTTGCGCGCTCTGGCCTCGGCCTCAAACGCTTGCGAAAGCGAGCTGAAATAGCGGTTGTCGTGCAAAGGCAGGATCATTCCGATCAACCCGGACCGCTGGGTTCGCAGCGCACTTGCCTGCCTGTTCTGGCGGTAACCAAGGGCGCCCGCCACTTCAACAATCCGGTCGGCCAGGTCCTTTGAGATCCGCCGCTTTTCCCAACTGCCATTCAAAATGGCCCCGACAGTGGACGCCGACACGCCGGACGCAGTCGCCACGTCGTAGATCGTGGTTTTGCGTTTCATCTCCATGGGTTTTGGTCCCCGACGCCTTAACGTTCAAATCGCCACGGGACTCTGCACAGGATTTTGAGGGAAGTCAAACGGCAGGGTTGACTGCGCACCATCGGTTGTGCAAGCGTTGCACCATCGATGGTGGAATCACCTCATCGATGAATTGATCAAAATAAACGCAATTTTGCGTTTTGATTACCTATGAACGGAGGAAACATGAAAATTTCAAATGTCTTTACAGCGGTTTTGCTGGCAGGCGGCCTGACTTTCGGCGCTCAGGCGGCTGTTGCCGAGGATACCAGCGCGGTTTTGCTGGACGCCGCAGGTTACTCGCTCGTCGCAACCTTCACGGTCAAACCGGAGGCCAAGGACGCGTTTATTGAAGCGATGAAGGCAAACGTCGCCGCCAGCCGGTTGGAGCCGGGCGTCATCCTGTACCGGTCCTATCAGTCGTCCAGCGATCCGCTGATTTTCGTCAATGTAGAGCTGTACATCGACAAGGCCGCCTTCGACGCCCATCTTGCCAGCCCCCACGTCGCCACGATTTCCGAAGAGTTCAAGGCAATTCTGGCGAAGGACATCGACGTCGTTTTCCTTAACCCGGCGAACTAAGGCTTCGGTCAAAGGATAAAGTCAGAGCCGAAAGTGCCAAAGGGGGCGCTTTCGGCTTTTGACATTTCGGCGGCCGGTTGATGTGAGCGGCCATAAGAACGGCTGAACAGCCAGGCAACAGACCTTCGGGTCACTGGGTGTTCATCAGGGGCCTGTGGCCCCCTTGCGATCGGCATCGCGGGTTCGAAACCTGACACTGCCTTTCAGACTTTGCAGAGATCGCCATCGAAAGGGCAAATTAACTTGTTGACCGCGCACCATCGGTTGTGCAATGAATGCGCCATCGGTGGTGCAAAATGGATTCGCGCAGAAAAACGTCTTCTGTGAATGATCCCGGTTTGCCGTGCGCCATCGAAGCAGGGGGGAGACTGCACGATGTTTGATCGCGCAAAGTATGCATTCATACTGCCAGCATTTCTGGTGGTGCTGATTATCGGGCTGTTCCCGCTGATCTATTCCTTGACCATCAGCTTCATGCAGGTGCGGTTGGTGCCGCCCATTCCGCCCAGTTTTGTGGGGTTTGCCAACTATATCGACGCCCTGTCGCAGCCACGCTTTTGGTCATCGGTGCGGGTGACGTTTCTGATCGCCGGGTTGGCCGTCGCGGTGCAGTATGCCCTTGGGTTGGCGCTTGCTTTGGCGTTGAATTCAAGCCTGCCGCTGGGCCGCGTCTACCGCGCCGCGTTCCTGTTTCCGCTGTTGATGGCCCCGATTGCGGTGGCGTTCATCGGCAAGATGATCTTTCACCCCGGCGTCGGCCCGATGCGCGATCTGTTCGGGCTGTTTGGGTACATCGACCCACCGTTTCAGACCGATCCGGTCTGGGCGACGGGGATGCTTGTCACGATCGAGGTTTGGCAATGGACCTCGCTGGTGGTGATCATCCTGCTGGCCGGACTGCAAAGCCTGCCGCGCGATGTGTATGAGGCGGCAGAGCTGGAGAATGCCACCCGCTGGCAGCAGTTCTGGGGCATCACATTCCCGATGCTGTTGCCCATCTCCGCCGCCGTCGTGTTCCTGCGATTTGTCGAAAGCCTGAAGCTGATCGACACGGTGTTCGTGCTGACCGGCGGGGGCCCCGGCATCGCGACCGAAACGCTGACGCTTTACACGTATCAAGAGGGCTTCAAGAAGTTCAACCTCGGCTACACTTCGGCCATCAGCTTTTTGTTCCTGATCCTGATCGTCATTTTCGGCACGGTCTATGTCGCCCTCATCAAACCGCAGTTGGAGAAACGGACATGAGCGCGCAAAACGCCATTCGTCGGCCATCGCATTGGCCTGTCACGATCTTCTGCCTGATCTGGTTGCTGATCACGGTATTCCCGATCTACTGGATTTTCGTGACCAGCCTGAAATCGCCTTTGGCGGTGAACGGGGGCCCGACCTATCTGCCATGGGTCGATTTTACCCCGACTTTGGATGCGTGGAAGGCCGCGTTTTCCGGCGACCGGGGAGATTTCTTTGGGCCCTTGACGAATTCGGTGCTGATAAGTGTGACCTCGGCCATCGTGGCTTTGGTCATCGGGTCGATGGCCGCCTATGCGCTCGTGCGGTTTGAGTTCCGGGTAAAACTATTGGCTGCCGTCTCATTTGCCGTCATTGCCATCGGTGGCTATGTGGCGCTGGTGCATGGGCTGGGCTTGGGAAAGATTACCGGGCTGGGCCTGTCGTTCATCCTTGCGATGCCGACCGCATTGATCCTGAACACGCGCAATTTGCCGGGGCCGGTGCTGGGAAATGGTGATGTGGTGTTCTGGTTTGTCAGCCAGCGCATGTTCCCGCCCATCGTCAGCGCCTTTGCGCTGTACCTGATCTACGCCGAAATGGGCAAAGTCGGCGTGCCGCTGCTCGATAGCTTTGTCGGCCTCGTGCTCAGCTACACCGCGTTTTCCTTGCCCATCGTGATCTGGCTGATGCGCGATTTCTTTGCCGCCTTGCCGGTCGAGGTGGAAGAGGCGGCGCTGGTTGATAACGTTTCCCGCTTGCGGATCTTCTTTCAGATCGTGGTGCCGATGTCCTGGCCCGGTCTGATCGCGACCTTCATGATCACGCTGTCGTTCGTGTGGAATGAATTCCTGAACGCGCTGCTGCTGACCACGTCGCAGTGGCAAACCCTGCCGGTCTGGTTGACCGGACAAAATTCCTATCGCGGTGACGAATGGTGGGCAATCGCAGTGGCTGCGGTGATTTCCATCACACCGATGATCGTTGTGGCAGCAGCCCTGTCAAGGTTCATGCGGTCGGGCCTGTCAGCGGGAGCAATTCGGTGATCGTTAACTCGGAGGAGTCTACAACTATGAATTATAATAGAAAAATGACAACTACTGCCTTGGCTTTGGTCCTGTCAGCCAGTGGGTTTGCGGCCCATGCGCAGTGCAGCCCCGACTACACCGGGGTCACGTTGACCGCCGTTTCGCAAACTGGTCCGTTCATTGCATCCGCCTTGAAAATGGCGGCCGACAAGTGGACCGTGCAGACCTGCGGCACCGTCAAAATCGTCGAAATCCCGTTCGGCGAGCTTTATCCGAAATACATCACCGGCATGACCGCGGGCAGCGTCGACTTTGACGTGATGACCTATGCGCCCGCATGGCTGGCCGATTTCGCGCCTTACCTGTCGACCATGCCTGCCGAATACACCACCGGGCCAGCGTGGGATGATATCGCCCCGGTCTACCGCGACCGTCTGATGGTTTGGGATGGCAAGGTCATCTCGCAATCGATGGACGGCGATGTGCACACGCTGCAATACCGCACCGACCTGTTTGGCGATCCCAAGGAGCAAGAAGCGTTCAAGGCCAAGTATGGGTATGATCTGGCGCCGCCTGCAACCTGGGACCAGTATTACGATATCGCCGAATTCTTCACCCGCCCCGATCAGGGCCTGTACGGCACGGCCGAGGCGATGGTGCGCGGGGGTCAGCAGTTCTGGTTCTTCTTCACCCATGCAGCGCCTTATGTGAACGACCCCGATCAACCCGGCGGCATGTTCTTTGACCCCGAAACCATGGACGCCCGCATCAACAATCCGGGCTGGGTCAAGGCGCTGGACGATTATATCAAATCGGTCAAATTCTCGCCCCCCGGTGCGCTTGGCTTTTCCTCCGGTGATATCCGCACGGCGTTTGCCGGCGGCAAGGTCGCGATGAACTTTGACTGGGGCGATACCGGCACGATTGCGACCGACCCAAAGCAAAGCCAGATTGCAGGCAATGTCGGCTCGGCCCTGACGCCGGGATCGACCGAGATCTACAGCGCCAAGGAAGGCAAATGGAAAACCTATGACACGCCGGTTCAATCGCCCTTCATGGCGTTTGGCGGTTGGCAGGCCGGTATTCCAGAGGCAAGCGCCAACAAGGAAGCCGCCTGGAACTTCGTCAACTATATGACAAACCCGGAAAACTCGATTGAGGCGGCGATCACGGGCGGAACGGGCGTGAACCCCTACCGCACCAGCCACTTTGATCAGACCAAATGGACGGGCCTGATGTCAGAGGCCGAGGCGACGTCTTATCTTGCGGCACAAAAGGGTTCGATCGAGGCCCCGAACGTGGCGCTCGATATGCGTCTGCCGGGGTATTTCAGCTATACCGAAATCCTTGAGATTGAACTTTCCAAGGCCATGGCGGGTCAGGTGACCCCGCAAGCGGCGCTGGATACGGTCGCGGCCGAATGGAACAAGCTGACCGATCAGTTTGGCCGTGACGCCCAGTTGGCCGCCTACCGCGCGTCGATGGGTCTGTAAGAAACGATTGGCTGCCTGATCTGGCAGCCAATCGGACCGCCCTGCCGCAGAACTCCCCTGTGGCAGGGCGGAATTTTCAACCGCGCCGAACGTCGGCCAAATTCGGATAATCCAAATGGCAAGTGTCACCCTTCGCGGCCTGACGAAAAGCTTCGGCGCGCTGCAAATCATTCCCGATCTTGATCTGGAAATTGCCGACAAGGAATTCGTGGTTCTGGTCGGCCCATCCGGCTGCGGCAAGACCACCGCGCTGCGGATGATCGCGGGACTGGAAGAATCGTCTGGCGGCAAGATCAGCATAGGGGCGCGGGACGTGACCTCGTTGCGCCCCGGTTTGCGCAACATCGCGATGGTGTTTCAGAATTACGCGCTTTACCCGCACATGAATGTGGGTGCCAACATCGGCTATGGCATGAAAGCGCGCGGTGAAAGCGCCGATGCAATCAAGGCCGCTGTTGCCAAAGCCGCGCGCATTGTGGCCTTGGACAAGCTGCTGGAACGGCGGCCAAAGGAATTGTCGGGCGGCCAGCGCCAGCGCGTGGCCATCGCCCGCGCCTTGGTGCGTGATCCGGACGTGTTTCTGTTTGACGAACCGCTGTCGAACCTTGACGCCAAACTGCGGGTCGAGATGCGCACGGAAATCCGCAAGCTGCACCGCGATCTGCAAGCGACGATGATCTATGTCACCCACGATCAGGTTGAAGCGATGACGCTGGCCGACCGCGTGGTCGTCATGAACGGCGGGCGGATTGAACAGGCAGCCGATCCGATGACGCTGTATTCGCGGCCCGCGAATGTGTTTGTCGCGGGATTTATCGGCGCGCCGAGCATGAATTTCGTTGCGGTCACCGCCGTCTCTGGCTCCGCTGGCCCGCAGATCAAACTGCCGGATGGCGGGCTGCTGACCCCGCCTGCGCAGTTTCACACGGCGCTGTTGCGGCTTGTGGGGCAACCGGTGATCATGGGGATCCGGCCAGAGCATTTGCAGGAAAGTTCGGATAGCCCTTTGCTGACGATGAGGGTTGAAAACGTTGAAACCCTCGGCTCGCACCGGCTTTTGATCGGTCAGCTTGCAGGCGCGCCTTTCACTGCGCAGGTCCAGTCCGGCTATTCAGCGGTGGAGGGGCAAAGCGCCGGGCTTTCCCCGGACCTCAGCCATCTGCACCTTTTTGATGCCACAACGAAACTGTCTTTGCTGGGGCCACAATGACTGCCGAAGACCTGTTTCTGGGCGTCGATGTTGGCACGGGCAGCGCAAGGGCGGGCCTTTTTACCGAGGCCGGGCAGATGGTTGGCTATGCCGCCCATCCCATAAAGTTGTGGCGCGACGGCGAAACGATGGTCGAGCAATCGACGGCGGATATCTGGAGCGCGGTGTGCCGGACCGTCTGCGAGGCGATCCGGCTTTCGGGTGCCAACGCGCGCCAGATCAAGGGGATCGGCATGGATGCCACCTGTTCCCTGGTGGTTTTGGGGCAAAATTATGCGACGCTGACGGCAAGCCTTTCGGGCGATCCGGCGCGCGATGTGATCGTCTGGATGGATCACCGGGCCGAAGCGCAGGCAGAGCGGATCAACTCCGTCGGCGGAACGCCTTTGGCCTATGTCGGAAACTGCATCTCGCCAGAGATGGAGCTGCCAAAGCTGTTGTGGTTGAAAGAAAACCTGCCGGGCAGTTTTGATCATGCGCAGGCATTTATGGATCTGACGGATTATCTGACATGGCGCGCCACCGGCTCGGCCACCCGGTCTTCCTGCACGGTCACTTGCAAATGGGCCTATCTGCCGCATCTTGGCGGTTGGGACGCAGGCTTTTTGAACAGCATCGGGCTGGGCAGTCTGACGGGCCACGATTTTGCACGGATCGGCAATCATGTGGTTGCCCCCGGCACGGCGCTGGGGCAGGGCCTGTCGGCAGAGGCGGCGCGGGAGCTTGGCCTTTTGCCCGCAACCCCCGTCGCAGCCGGTTTGATTGACGCCCATGCGGGTGGGCTTGGGTCGTTGCCGGACCAGTCATCCGGCACTGCCGCCGCCTATGTTTTTGGAACCTCGGCCTGTCTTATGGCGTCCTCGGAAGCAGAAGTCCGCGTTCCAGGTATCTGGGGGCCATATTGGTCCGCCATGTTGCCGGATGTCTGGCTTTTGGAGGGCGGACAAACAGCGGCAGGCGCCGCCATAGACTTTGCCCTGCGTGCGCACCCCGCATGGGCCCCCGCGACCGAGGCGGCAAAGGCCGAGGGATCGTCCCTTTTGCCATGGCTCGAAGCGCGCGTCATGGCCCGCCACCCGACCATCAGCCCGGCCGCGACCGAGGTTGCCCGGATGCACAGCATTCTGGATTTGGCAGGCAACCGTTCTCCCTTGGCCGATCCGTCGACACGCGGGCTGATCAGCGGGATAAGCCTGTCAGACGATTTTCTATCGCTTGAACGCACGTATATCGCGGCGGTGCTCGGTGTCGGCTATGGCGCGCGTCATATCTTTGGGACGCTGGCGGCGGCCGGCGTCACCGCTTCGCAGATCGTGATCAGCGGCGGTGCCGCAAAAAGCAAACTGGTGCGGCAGCTTTTGGCAGACGCGACGGGCATTGCGGTGGCAAGGGCGACATCTCCCGAGCCGGTTCTTCTGGGTGCGGCCATGCTGGGCGCTGTCGCGTCGGGCGCCAAGGCTGGGCTGCGGGCGGCCCGCAAAGACATGGTTCATCTGGATGAGATCGTTCACCCCAACCCAGGTATGGCGGGTTTGCACGATTGGAAATTCGGGGCTTTCCGCCGCTTGCAAGACACCGAGCGCCAGCTTTGGGCAGAGTATGAAACATTTAAGGCGCAGGGCTGACCAGCCCGCGCACAACCCGTGACCGCAAGCGCGGCACGTTTCTTCATCAAAAGGTATCCCACCCCATGAAGTTTTTTGCCGACACCGCTGAGGTGTCCGAAATCCGCGTACTCTGCGGCCTTGGTCTTTTGGACGGTGTGACCACCAACCCCAGCTTGATTGTCAAATCGGGGCGCAGGATGGAGGATGTCATTGCCGAAATCTGCGCCATCACCAGCGGTCCGGTCAGCGCCGAAGTGGTGGCGACGCAGGCCGAGGCGATGATCACCGAAGGGCGCGCTTTGGCCGCGTTGGCCGCAAATGTGGTGGTCAAAGTGCCTTTGACCGAAGACGGACTGACCGCCTGCCGCGCGTTTGTCGCATCGGGCATCAAGGTGAATGTGACCTTATGTTTTTCGCTGGTGCAGGCGATTGTGGCAGCAAAGTCGGGGGCAACGTTCATCTCGCCTTTCGTGGGCCGGCTCGACGATATCAATCTGGACGGCATGCAGCTGATCCGGGATATCCGCGCGGTTTACGACGTGCAGCGCTATGGCACCGAGATTTTGGCGGCATCGGTGCGCAATTCCAATCATCTGGGCGAGGCGGCCTTGGCGGGCGCGGATGCCATTACCGCACCGGCGGCAGTGCTGCGCGGGTTGGTGCGCCATCCGCTGACCGATGCGGGTTTGGCCAAGTTCATGGCCGACTGGGCCTCTGCCAACACGTAACAGCATTGCGCCAGAGCCTTCGGTTTGGCTGTCAGAATGAAAGTCGATTTCCATGGATATTCAGACCCTTCGCGCCGCCCAACCCGACCATTGGATGCGCGCCTGTGCCATCCGCGCCCTGACGCTGGATGCAGTGGCGGCGGCCAATTCGGGGCATTCGGGCATGCCGATGGGAATGGCGGATGTGGCAACAGTGCTTTTTGCCAACCATCTGAAGTTTGACGCGGGCGCGCCGCGCTGGCCAGACCGGGACCGGTTCATTCTGTCTGCCGGGCATGGGTCCATGTTGATTTACAGCCTGCTTTATCTGACGGGCTATGCCGATCTGACGCTCGAACAGGTCAAGAATTTCCGCCAATGGGGTGCCATCACCGCGGGTCATCCGGAATATGGCCATGTTGCGGGCGTGGAAACCACCACGGGGCCTTTGGGTCAGGGTATCGCCAACGCGGTGGGGTTCGCGATGGCCGAGGAGTCGTTGCGCGCCCGCTGGAAGGCGGATCTGCAAGATCATCACACCTATGTCATCGCCGGTGACGGCTGTTTGATGGAAGGCGTCAGCCACGAGGCAATCGGTCTTGCGGGCAAGCATAAGCTGAGCCGTCTGATTGTGCTGTGGGATAACAACGGCATCACGATTGATGGCAAGGTTTCCATGGCTGATATCACCGACCAGAAGGCGCGCTTTGCCGCCGGGGGTTGGGATGTGTTTGACTGCGACGGTCATGATCCGGCCGACATCGACCGCGCGCTGACGGCTGCCAAAGCCAGCCCCGGCCCAGCGATGATTGCCTGCAAAACGCATATCGCCTTGGGCCATGCGGCGCAGGATACATCCAAAGGGCATGGCGCATTGACCGATGCCGCACAGATGGCCGCCGTGAAAGCCGCTTATGGATGGACATCCGGCCCGTTCGATGTGCCGCGCGAGATCAAGATATGGTGGGAGGGCGTCGGCGCGCGGGGCCATGCGGCCCGTCTGGCATGGGAGGGACGGCTTGCCAGCCTTTCCCCCGCAAAACAGGCCGAGTTTACCCGCATTTTTGCCGGAAACGCGCCCGAAACGTTCGGTGCGGCCATCCGCGCGTTGAAAAAGCAGGCGGTGGCCACCTTGCCCAGGATTGCGACCCGCGCGGCATCCGAAATCGTGCTGGGGGCGGTAAACCCGATCCTGCAGGAAACCATCGGCGGATCAGCCGATCTGACCGGATCGAACAACACCAGAACGCCAGACATGGGCACGTTTGACCCCGCCAACCGCAAGGGCCGCTATGTGCATTACGGCATCCGCGAACATGGGATGGCGGCGGCGATGAACGGCATGGCGCTGCATGGCGGCGTGCGGCCCTATGCCGGAACGTTCCTGTGTTTTACCGATTATGCGCGCCCCGCAATGCGGCTCTCGGCGTTGATGGGGGTGCCGGTGGTTTATGTGATGACGCATGATTCCATCGGATTGGGCGAAGACGGCCCAACTCATCAGCCTGCGGAACATCTGGCGATCAGCCGCGCGACACCCAACACTTGGGTGTTCCGGCCTGCTGATCTGGTGGAAACCGCCGAGGCTTGGGAGCTGGCGCTGTCCTCGGCCAATACGCCTTCGGTGATGGCCCTGTCACGCCAGAACCTGCCCGCTGTGCGCAAGTCGCATTCGAACCAGAACATGGTGGCCAAAGGCGCCTATGTGCTGGCCGAGGCGACAGCCAAGCGCCGGGTCATTCTGATGGCCACCGGGTCCGAGGTTGAAATCGCACTGAAGGCGAAAGCCTTGCTTGAGGCCGCAGGCATTGGCAGCCGTGTTGTCTCCATGCCCTGCATGGAGCTGTTTGCGGCACAAGATGCCGCCTATCGCCGCAAAATCCTGCCCGCCGGTCCCGTGCGCATCGCCATCGAGGCGGGCGTGCAATTGGGCTGGGAGCGGTGGCTTTTGGGCGAACGTGGGCGCGAAGGTAAATCCGCCTTCGTCGGCATGACCGGGTTCGGCGCATCTGCCCCCGCAGACCGACTTTATGCCGAGTTTGGCATCACAGCGCAGGCAGTGGTGACCAAAGCGAAAGCGCTGTTATAGCGCGCTGAATTTCCTGCCAAAATCATCCCAGCTGTTGGGCAACACAGGTTCGATCATGGTCGATTTTGGCCCGTTGGTGATCATGCCAGCGCGCCTGCCTTGTTCCCTCGCCCTCATTCCGGGTATTTTTCTGGTGATCGACGACCTGCGCACGATGGCAAAACCTCTGCAAGCCAACCTGTCGCCGGGGTCAAGCACTGCCCTGTTTGTGAAGGCGGCGCTTGTGACGGCGGGTCTGGTGGGGATCAAGCGCCGACCCGCAGCCAAGGGGGCCGGTCGATGAAAGCCGTCTGCGGCGCGCCGGGATCAAAATCAAACGCCTCTGCATCAGCGCGTTTGTCTTGGTGCCCCGCTCGCCGCGCTTGGCCCTGTCCTTTCGGCCATGAACCATGGGGTTCGCATCGGGGCCGTTGCCCCCGGCCCGGTGGTGACGGTTTAGCAGGACGATTGGCCAAAGCCGAAACCGGAAGACACCTTGGCACATGGCAGCCCGATGCAGCCCGAAGAGGTGGCGGATGCGGTTGTGGTCATGCTGACCCGTCCGCACAATGTGACGATCCGTGACATCGTGATCTTGCCAATCAGGGTGGACCAGTCCCCTAATCTGGCGGCTCGTATGGCGCAGATGCCTGCGCTGCGATCTGTAAACTTTGGGCCAATCGCACCACGGCAGCGCGCGGCGCGCGGTCTTGGGGCTGTTCAAGATAATAGTTCCCCGGTCCCGGCGTGCTTGGAAGCGCTGGGCAGATCACAAGCCCAAGCGCCTGTGCCATCGGCGCGCAAACTGGCAAATGCCCGATGGCCAGACCCAAACCTTGACTGACCATCATCAGCGCCAAAGGCGTGGTATCCACCGTTTCGATCCGCAGACTGCGCTCATGCCTCGGCCCGAGCGCGCGGCCAAGGATCGCCGTCCAGCCCACCGCATGCGAGGCGACATCGAACAGGCGGTGGGACAGAACATCGTCCGGAACCCGGATACGCGGCACGTCTTCTGCGCGGCACATCACAACATGCGCCATGCCCATTAGCCAGCCGGGATGCCGGACCAACTGCGGCTCTTCGCCAAAGCGTATCGACAGATCGGGCGTCAGTTTGCGCTGGGAACCCTCGACAACAAGGTCAACGCGAATGGTGGGATTTTCCCGCTCGAACCTTGCCAAAATCCGAGGCAGCCAACTCATCGCCATCAGCTGGCTTGCAAACAGCGTCACCGGTTCAACCCTTTGCCGCGCAAAAAGCGCCGCAGCCTTGCTTTCAACCGCATCAAGCGCGACCTGAACGGTGGGCAGGAAATCGCCCCCCTCTGCCGTCAGATGAACCCGGTTTGCGGCGCGTTCGAACAGGGGCCGGCCAAGACTGGTTTCCAAGGCAACGATCTGCTGGCTGACCGCCGCCGCCGACATGTTCAGCTCTTTGCCCGCACGGGCAAAGCTGGCGTGGCGGGCAGCGGCCTCGAACACACGCAGCCAATTCAGCGAAGGGATCAGGGATGACATTGCAGCAGGATAAGCCAAACTTAGCCTCAGGTCAAAAAGATAGCGGATCACAGGGGGGCGGGGCCCTGTGCTACGGCTTTCGCACGGCGGCCACGCGGCCTTTGCCAAGAAACCCACCACCAAGGAGATATCGGGATGACCAGACGCCAAACCTTGATTGCCCTTGCCGTCCTGCCATTTATGGCGGGCGCAGCGGCTGCGCAGACCCTGCCGGAACGCATCACCATTACGACCGAAGGCGCCTATCCGCCGTGGAACTTTACCAGCGCCGACGGAACGCTTGTTGGCTATGAAATCGATCTGGCCGCCCTGCTGTGCGAGCGGATGAAGATTGAATGCGAGGTCATTGCGCAAGCCTGGGATGGCATCATTCCCGGTCTGAACGTGGGAAAATATGATGCGATCATCGCATCAATGGGTGTGACGGACGAACGCAAGGCGGTCGTGGCCTTTTCCAGCCCCTATGCCCGCGCGCCGAACGGTTTTCTGACCACGGGCGAGAATGCTCTAAAGGATTTGCCCGACACAGCGATGTCTTTTGATCTGGCAAACGGCGCGGCCGAGGCGGAGGCCGAGTTGGCCCGGTTGAAAGAAGCGCTGGCCGGAAAAGTGATCGGCGTTCAAACCGGATCAACGGCTGCCAGCTTTGCCAGCCAGTATTTCGCGGGGCTTGATGTTCGCGAATATCCGTCCTTTGAACAGCTTGGGCTGGAACTGACCGCCGGGCGCCTTGATCTGGCGATCGCCAATGTCACCGCGTTCAAGGCGGTGATTGACGCCAATCCTGCGGGCGCACTTGTGCTTGCGGGCCCCACCTTTGCTGGCGGCGTGCTTGGCCTTGGCACCACAAACGTCGCCCTGCGCCAAGACGACGTTGCCTTGAAGGCGGCCTTCGACAAGGCCATCACCGAGGTCAACACTGATGGCACCAACAAGGCGCTGACCGAAAAGTGGTTCGGCGTGGATATCTCTGTTCACGAGTGATCATTGACAGGTTGGCCCCGGTGCTTGACGCCGGGGCCAATGACCAAGGCGCTACGGGCGCCAGAATTCATCCAACAGGTTCCCCCATGTTCACGCCCGTTGCCGCGCTTTCGCAAAGCGTAACCCTTCACTTCGACGGCCAGCCCATCGCAGCCCGAAAAGGCGAAACACTGGCCGCCTGTCTGCTGCGCGCGGGCGTGCGGGCCTTTCGCACCACGCCGGTCAGTGGCGCACCAAGGCTGCCCTATTGCATGATCGGGCATTGCTTTGAGTGTTTGGTCGAGATCGACGGAAAAGGCAGCCAGCAGGCCTGCTTAACATGGGTCGAAGATGGCATGTGCGTTTGGCACCAGGACGGCGCGGCCCGAATTCCGGGCGGGATCTGAAATGCAGTTGCCCCTTCACCATGATGCCGCGCGCCCGCAGGACAACGCGGATGTGATCGTGATCGGGGCGGGTCCGGCAGGCATGGCGGCCGCTGTTGCGCTGGCCGCCGCTGGCCTGAGGGTCATCGTGCTGGACATGCAGGCCGCCCCTGGCGGACAAATCTTTCGCGGGCTTGAGGCGAATTTTACGGATGCACCCGAGAGCGATGCACTGCTGGCGGCGCTTGGGCCGGCATATGCCGCCGGGCGGGCTGTGATTGATCGTTTCCGAACCACGCCGGGCATCGACTTTCGCCCCGAACATACGGTCTGGGAGCTGCGCCCTGATGGCACTGTGGGGTGGCTTCACGGGCAGAGCGCGGGCTAACTGCGTGCGCGCCACATCATCCTGGCGAATGGCGCGATGGAGCGGCCCGTGCCGTTTGTCGGCTGGACCCTGCCGGGCGTCATGTCGGCGGGCGCTGTGCAGACTCTGCTGAAAGCCGGGCGGATGAAACCCTCGGGCCGGGTTGTGCTTGCAGGGACCGGGCCGTTGATCTTTCTGCTGGCCGATCAGATGCGAAAGCTTGGCGTGAAGCCCGCAATGATCGCGCGCACCGACCGGCTGGGCGACCAGATTGCAGCTGCACCGAAACTGCGGGCAGCGGCCATTCCCGCCGTTTTGAAAGGGCTGGGTTGGCTGGCCAGATTGCGACTTGCGGGGATTCCCGGTCTGCGCGGTGTGACCGGGCTTGAAGCGTTGGGGGCTGACCAGGTCAAAGCGGTGCAGATCAGGCGCGGTGCGCGCGTGGCCGAGGTGCCGTGCGATCTGCTGATCGTCCATGACGGGATCGTGCCAGCAACCGATCTGGCGCTGGGGGCGGGGCTGCAAATGAAATGGCAAGCGCGCAATCTGACGTGGCAGCCAGTCACCAGCACTGATGGGCAATCCGTCATGGCACCCGGCCCCGCGTTGACCGACGGCCCTTGCCGCATTCGCATCTGCGGCGATGCGCGGCTGATCGGCGGGGCAGAGGCTGCGATTGCCCATGGCCGCCATGCCGCCGCTGCCATTTTGCAAGAGGGTGGCAGCGCGTTGGCCGCCAAAGATCGGGCATCCACCCTTGCCGCCGTTCACCAAAGTCTGGCCGCGCGCCCCTTCCTTGACGCGGCCTTTCCGCCCGGATTGGCGGCGGCCTTGCCAAGGGATGACGCCATGGTTTGCCGCTGCGAAGAGATCACGGCAGAGGCGCTGCGGGCCAGGATCGCCCTTGGCGCACGCGACATCAACGAGTTCCGCGGAACCACCCGTTGCGGCATGGGCCCCTGTCAGGGGCGGAACTGCGCCGTTACGCTGGCAAGGATGATTGCCGAGGCGGCCGGGCAAGACCCGGTTCCCTTTCGCGCCCGCGAACCGGTGCGCCCGCTGTCGCTTGGCGCGCTTGCCAGCCTTGGCGGCGTCGATCCGCGTTTGGCAGAGGTCATCTCGCTGAACGACAAGCCGCAGGTTGCCTGTGCGGGGGACGCGGATGTCTGATTTTCCGGCGGATGTGCTGATCGTGGGGGCCGGGGTGCAGGGCTGTGCCATCGCGCTGTTTTTGGCGCGAGCAGGTTTGCGTGTGACGGTCATCGAAAAGGGTATTGCCGGGCGGCAGGCCTCTGGGGTGAACGCGGGCGGGCTTCGGCTCTTGATGCGCGATTTGCGCGAGTACCCTTTGTCGTGCCGCGCGATGAAGCTGTGGGCGGATCTTCCGGGCCTTGTCGGTGACACCATTGACTGCGAGGTCCGGCTGGGCACCGCCCAAATCGCGGTGGCGATGGACAAGGCGGAATGGGATTGGTGCCAGTCACGCGCGGCCGAGATGCAACGCTGCGGGTATCTGAACGAAGACCTGATCGACGCTTCGGCCCTGCGTGCTTTGCTTCCGGGATTGTCCGATCGTGCTTTGGGGGGATTGATTTCGCGCGAAGACGGGCATGCAAATCCGGCCAACACCGCGCGCGCGTTCCAGCGTGCCGCCGAGGCGGCAGGGGCGCGGATTGTGCAGCGGTGCGCGCTGCGCGGCCTAAGGCAATCAAACGATGGCAGTTGGCGGGCCGATACGGAACACGGCACATTCTGCGCCGGTCAGGTGGTGAACTGCGCAGGCGCATGGGGTGCCAGCGTTGCCGCGATGGTGGGTGAAGACCTGCCGCTGGAAGCCCTGGCCCTGTCGATGATGGTTACGGCGCGGGTGAAGCTATTCATCACCCCGGTTGTGCTGGGCATTGACCAGCCGCTGTCGTTCAAACAAAGCGCCGCAGGATCGCTGGTGATCGGCGGCGGCATTGCGGGCAAGGCCTGCCTGCAAGAGGGCACATCCTTCACGGTGATGGACCGCATGACGGCGAGTGCGGCGGCCACAGTCGCGGCCTTTCCGGCACTTGCAAACATCCCGGTTCTGCGCACCTGGACAGGGCTTGAAGGCAAGACCCCGGACGGCATTCCCTATATTGGCGAAAGTCGCGCCAACCCCGGCCTTTGGCACGTCTTTGGCTTTAGCGGTCACGGATTTCAGCTTGCGCCTGCTGTGGGCGAAGCCGTCGCCCGCGCCCTGATCAACGGCCGCGCCGACCCGATGCAGATGCCCTTTGCCCCGCAGCGTTTTACCGCAGGCAATCTTGCATGAACCGGCGCGCCCCATGATGCTGGACATCTTCAAACTGTTGGGTTTTGGCCCCGAAGGCTGGGGGCAACCGCTGCTTTTGGCGAGCGGCGTCACGGTGACCGCCGCGATCTGCGGTTTCGCGCTTGGCGGGATCCTGGGGGTTTGCGGCGCGGCGCTAAAGCTGTCGCGCCATGGCGCGCTGCGGCTGATCGGGCAGCTTTACACCACAGTCTTCCGCGGCATCCCCGAAATTCTTGTGGTTTACCTGTTCTATTTCGGTGGCAGCGTCGTGCTGACGAAGGTGATGAACCTTGGCGGATTCCCCGGCTTCTTTTCGCTGCCGTCCTTCGTTATGGGCGTGCTTGCCATCGGCATCGTTTCCGGGGCCTACCAGACCGAGGCGTTCCGGGCTGGGTTTCTGCGGCTGGAGCGCGGCCAGATTGAGACGGCAGCGGCCTGCGGGATGCCGCCCTTGCTGCGCCTGCGCCGGATTATCGCGCCGCAAACCCTGCGCTTTGCGCTGCCTGCGCTGGGCAATATCTGGCAGTCGGTGCTGAAGGAAACCTCGCTTTTGTCGGTGATCGGTCTGACCGAATTGCTGCGCCAAGCTGGAATAGCCGCCGGATCAACGCGCCAGCCGCTGCTGTTTTACGGCGTGGTTGCCTTGATATTTCTTGCCATCGGCAAGCTGACCGGGTTGGGCCTTGCCCAAGCGGAACGCCACCTCGCAAAACCCTGGAGCCGCTGACATGGATTGGGCCTTCGTGATTGATACGGGTCTGCAATTGCTGCCCGGTGTGCCGCTGGCGCTGCAACTTGCGGGGCTGTCGCTGTGCGTTGGGCTGGCTTTGGCGGTTTTGACCCATGCGGCGGCCATCGGCGCAATTGCACCTTTGCGCTGGATCGCCCGCGCGTACATCGATCTTTTCCGTGGAACGCCGCTTTTGGTGCAGATTTTCTTTATCTACTATGGGCTTGGCCAGATTCCGGCTATTCGAGCTTCGGTTTTGTGGCCCGTTCTGCGCGAGCCCTACTGGTGCGCGATTGTGGCGCTCGCGTTGAACACTTCGGCCTATACCGCCGAGATTATCCGCGGCGCATTGGCCGCCGTTCCCCGCGGAGAGATCGAAGCCGCGCGGGCCTGCGGCATGTCTGGCTTGCTGCTGCGCCGCCGCATCATCTGGCCCATTGCCCTGCGTCAAGGTTTGCCGATTTACAGCAGCGAGGCGATTTTGGTGCTGAAGGCCACCGCCCTGACCTCGACCATCACTCTGACCGAGGTGACGGGCATCGCGCACAAGCTGATCGCCTCATCTTACCGTGTTTTGGAAATTTTCGTCGCGGCAGGTGCCATCTATCTGGCCATGACCTTTGTGCTGACTCTGGCCTTCGGACTTTTCGAACGCAGGCTCAGCGCGCATCTGATCCAGGGCCGCGCCTGATGCCTTTTGAACCGGAGATCCCCGATGACAAATGACCGCGCGGCGCAGGGCAAAACCGTGATCGCCACCGAAGACCTGCACAAGCGCTTTGGCTCGGTCGAAGTTCTGAGGGGCATTGATTTTCAGGCGCGTGACGGCGAGGTGGTTTCGATCCTCGGCGCCTCCGGCTCGGGTAAATCGACCTTCCTGCGCTGCCTGAATTTGCTGGAAATGCCCTCCGCCGGGCGATTGCATCTGCTTGGCGAAGAGGTGCGGCTGCGCACGGGCGGGGACGGCCCCAGTGTTGCGGACCGCAAACAGGTGGACCGGCTGCGCACCGAAGTGGCCATGGTGTTTCAGAATTTCTGCCTGTGGAGCCATATGACGGTGCTTGAAAACCTGATGGAAGCGCCGCTTCACGTGCAGCGCCGCAGCCGGGCCGAAGTGCGCGATGAGGCCGAAGCGATGCTTGAACGGGTTGGCGTGACGGCGCGCGCGGCGGCCTATCCGGCGCAGCTGTCTGGCGGTCAGCAGCAGCGCGCGGCCATTGCGCGGGCGCTGGTCATGAAGCCGCAGGTCTTGCTGTTTGACGAGCCAACTTCGGCGCTGGACCCCGAACTTGTGGGCGAGGTGTTAAAGGTCATGCGCGATTTGGCGGCCGAAGGACGCACGATGCTGATTGTTACCCATGAGATGGCCTTTGCCCGCGATGTGTCCAGCCGGATTGTGTTTCTGGACCAGGGCCGGATCGCCGCCGAAGGCACGCCGAAGGCGCTGTTCGGGGGCGGCGCCAGCGAGCGGTTCGAACAGTTCATCGCGCGGTTTAACCAAGGCTGATTGCGCGCGACCTTGGCAAATTCAGGTCCGCGTTGACTCTTGGGAGGTAAGGAATATGCTTTCCGTCGATCATCAGGGCCTTTGTGTTTCAGACAAGTTTTTCGGAACCGGGGGGTCAAAAGGGCGATTTTCAGGTGAATGACGCGCAGGACCTTGACGTTTGGGACGCTTCCGCAGGTGCCGCGGCCTTCGACGGGGACGTTTTTGCGGTGCAGCGGCGGCTGCGCGCAACTCTTCTGGATGTCGCCTTTATTCGGTATGTCCCCGCGCGCGACCTGGCGGCCCATATGCTGCTTAACCTTGATGACCTGACAATGTGTTGGTCGCTTGCCACCAACTGGCTCCGACTTGAGCTTGGATGTCAGCGCGTCGATGCCGGGTTTGGAACGCGGCGTGCCAAGGAGTACTACCCCGGCATTGCCGAGGCGAAGAACGCGGACTTTGATGTGCCCTCATTTGGCGGAGGGGCGGTCGATAACCGCGATCCTGTGATGCAGGCGATGTGGCAGGAAGCCCATCCGCTGGCCTTCAAGGACATCAAACAGGACCGGCGTGTGACACCGCGATTGCGGCAACGCATGTCGGGTGCGGGAACGCTGTCGAAATTCGGCGGCGCGCTGCGATCGGCAAATAGCAGCTATGGCCTGATCTGCGCCGACTGGACCGAACATATCGCACCGCAGGAGTCGGGTCTTTACGATTGCTTCGAGCAGACTGTTGCAGATGTTTTCAGCCCCATCATTGCCAGTGCAAAAGAGATCGCCGATTATCAGCAATTGCGCGTGGCCGGGCACGCAGGTCTGGCCTTTGGGCCGTCGGCATCCCTTTTCATGACGAATCTGACCCCTTCGGAAATCGAAGTCGCCCGTCTGGTCGCGACGGGGCTAAGTTACAAGGAAATCGCCCGAAGGCGCGGCCGGTCGTTTTCGACGATCGACCACCAGCTTCGCAGCATCCGGCAAAAGACCGGCGCTTCCAGCACCACAGCGCTTGTCAGCCTGCTATCCAAGGCTGATTTCGCGCTGAATTGACGCATGGGCCCTGCCGGACCCTTATCGCGAATCTTCGCGATAGATCGCGTCCTGCTGTTTTTGCTACACCCATGAGGCACGTACATCATCCAAGGCCGGGTGATTGCCTTGGGAGGGGTGACTATGAACAGTTTCTATGCGCCAGAAACGCAAGGGCAGTTTTCCCTTTTCGGCGTTGGAAATCTGGCGCTGGAAAGCGGGCAGACCCTGCGCGGTTGCAGTGTGGCGTACCGCACCTTGGGCGTTCTGAACGACGCCAAATCGAACGCCATCCTTGTCACCACGTGGTTTTCGGGCACGGGCAAAGTGATGGAGGAGGTCTATACCGGCGCAGCGCGCGCCCTGGACCCGGCCAAATATTTCATCATCATCGCGGATCAGCTTGGCGGCGGCGTGTCATCTTCGGGCCATAACATGGCCGCGCCGCAAGCGATGGGAAAGTTTCCAAAGCTGAGCATTGGCGATGATGTGACCGCCCAGCACAAGCTGATCACCGAACATTTTGGCATCGAAAAGCTGGCCCTCGTGGTTGGCGGGTCGATGGGCGGGCAGCAGGTTTATGAATGGGCGGTGCGCTATCCGGACTTGGTGGCGCGGGCGGCGGCGATTGCCGCCACAGCGCAGATTTCGCTGCATCAGACCGTGTTTGTCGGCACCTTGATTGACGCGATCACCTCTGATCCGGAATGGCGCGGGGGCTGGTACAAATCCGGCATGGATGTGCGGGCGGGCATGGACCGGATGGCAAAAATCGTGGCAACTGCCGGGTGGTCGACCGAGTTCTATCAAAGCAGGCGCTGGAATACGGTTCTGGGCATGTCGTCGTTGGATGATTTCATCAATGGGGTGATGAAAGCCTATTTTGAACCGATGGACCCGAATGTGCTGCTGGATCAGATGCACAAATGGCAGCGCGCCGATGTGGCCCGCCATACGGGCGGCGATCTGGCGGCGGCTTTGGCGCGGATTACGGCGAAAACCTATGTGATGCCGATCAGCCATGATCAGTTTTTCCCGCCGCAGGAATGCGCGCTGGATTGCGAAATGATCGCGAATGCCGAGCTGCACGTGATCCACTCTGAGGAAGGGCACATGGGGCTGAACGGTTTCGAGCCGGGATATATGAACCAGATTGACCGCTGTTTGACCAACCTTCTGAACACCTGACCCCCCCACATTCTGACCGAACCTCGCCGAGCCCCTGTTCTGCGATGCCGGGAAAGATGTGCCTTCAATTGCCTGAGAGGCGAGCGTAACGATGGAACATCAAGACAAAAGGTCACTTTTGGTGGCGGGGGCGTCCAAGGTTTATGGCACCTCTTCGGGCGCGATCCATGCCTTGCAGGACATCAATCTGACGGTTGAGCCGGGCGAGTTCATCTCGATCGTCGGTCCGTCGGGCTGCGGGAAGACCACGCTTTTGTGGTCTATCGCGGGGCTGCACAAGTTAAGCTCGGGCACGATTTCGCTGGGGGGCGAGGTGATCGCCAAGCCGCATCCGAGCATCGGCATGATGTTTCAGGAAGCCAATCTTCTGCCCTGGCGCACCATTCGCAAAAACATCGAATTCCCGTTCGAGTTGCGCGGCCAAAAGCCCGACGGCACCCGCATCGAGGCGCTGTTGCAGCGGGTGGGCCTTGGCGGGTTTGGCGGCAAGATGCCAAAGGAATTGTCGGGCGGCATGCAGCAGCGCGCGTCGATTGTGCGGGCATTGTCCAGCGATCCGGATGTTTTGCTTATGGATGAGCCGTTCGGCGCGCTGGACGCCTTTACCCGCGATGAGATGAACAAGCTGGTCGAAGAGATCTGGATCGAGGCGCGCAAGACCGTGGTTTTGATCACCCATTCCATCGCCGAGGCGGTGTTTCTGGCTGACAAGGTTTACATCATGTCGGCCCGTCCCGGCCGGATTGCCCGCTTTGTCGACGTGCCCTTTGCGCGGCCACGCTCGCTTGCGCTGATGGAACAGCGCGATTTCTTCGATCTGGTGAACGAGATCAAGCACGACATTCAACATCAACCAACCGGCCGCCCGCACGCGGCTGCGGCGGAGTAGCGGCAGATGACAGACAGCGTTAAATCAGCGGTCGGGCTTTCGGGCGCAAGCGGGCTTTCAAGCGGGCTTGGCGGGCAGGGCGCGCGCGAGATTGTCGCAATCATCGCGGTGGCGGTCCTTGTGATTGGTGGCGGCGAATTCTTGCTGCGCTATTTCGAGGTGCCGCAATATATTCTGCCGACGCCCTCGGCGATTGCGGCAGTGTTCAGTTCCGCCGAGATCGGAACCATTCTGCAGCACTACGGCTATACTCTGGTCGAGCTGTTTTCAGGCTATGCCATTGGTGCGAGCATCGGCTTGGCCCTTGCGGCGGTGATCACGCAATTCCCCTTCGTTGAAAAGGTGATCACGCCCTATATCCTGCTCCTTGTGACCACGCCGATGCTGGCACTGGTGCCGCTTTTGATCCTCAATTTCGGGTTCGGATATGCGCCGCGCATCATTGCGGTGGCGCTGGCCTCTGGCCCGATGGTGATGATCAACTCGGCGACGGGTTTCCGCCGGGTGGACGCGATGAAGATCGCACTCGCCACGTCTTATGGGGCCACAACCTTGCAGATTTTCAGCAAAATCCGGGTGCCGATGGCGATGCCGATGGTGATTGTCGGTCTGATGATCGGCGCGATTTTTGGCATGATCACCGCCGTCGGCGCCGAAATGTCGGGCGGCGGGTTTGGCCTTGGCAGCCGCTTGACGACCTATTCATCCACCCTGCGGATGCCCGAATTCTTTGCCTGCATCCTCGTCCTCGCGGTCACGGGCATTGCGATCTACGTCTTTTTCTTCTGGCTCGGCAAAAAGCTGGCTGGTTGGGAAAGCTGACCCAAAGCGGGCAATAAATCCGCGTGTTGCCCGTTCCATTCCCTATCGCGGCTGTTCACTTTTCGGGAGGAAACCCTATGATATCCAACACGATAACACGCCGCCGACTGTTGCAAGTGGGGGCTGGCGGCATGGTTACAACCACCATCCTTGGCGGCGGTTTGCTGGCTCCAAGCGCGGCTTTTGCCAATCCCTATGACAAATTCACCTGGATTTCGCCGCGCGGCACCATCGAAGTGATGGACGACTACCCCTATTGGGTGGCCAAGGCGATGGGCTATTTCGGCGATCTTGGGGTTGAAACGGCGATGGAGCCGGGGCCGTCTGACGGCACCGCGGTGGTCAAATTCGTGGCGGTTGAGCAGGCCGATATCGGCTTTCCGTCGCCCGGCGTTTTGTCCTTTGCCGTGAACAACGGCATGGATCTGGTGTCGATTTTTGGCAGCGGATACCTTGATCTGTTCAACATCGCGTTCCGCAAGGGCGAGGGCGTGAAGGACCTTAAAGAGCTGGAGGGCAAGACGGTGCTGCTGGGCTCCGCCGCATGGCAGGCGATTGCCGATCCGATGTTTGCGGCTGTCGGTGTCGATATCACGAAGATCACCTATGTCGAGGCAGGTTGGCCCACATGGACCACCGCTTTGGCCAGCGGACAAGGCGATGCTTGCCTTGCATGGGAGGGGTTGCGCGCTGATCTGGGGGCCAAAGGGCTTGATTTCGACTACTGGCTGGGGATGCGCGGCTCGCCTTTGCCGTCAAACTCGCTTGTGGTGCGCCGCGCCGATCTTGAAGACCCCGAGCGTCTGGCATTCTTGCAGAAATACCTGCGCGGCTGGGCCATGGGCAGTGAATTTGCCGACCGTAACCCGCGCGCGGCGGCGGATATCGTGTTCAAGGCGCTGCCAACCACGCTGGCCAACTATGGACCGCGCGCAGGCACCGAAAGCCTGATGCAGCTGCACCGCACCTTCAAGGGCGACATGACAAAGCGCAGCGGTTGGGGCGAGCATGACATTGCTGGCTGGGACAAGTTCTTTAAAATCCTGAAGGATATTGGCATGTCCAGCATCGATATCGACACGGCGCGTTATGTCTCGAACGATTATATCGCCGATGCGAACGGGTTCGATATGGCGGCGGTTCACGCCGATGCAGATGCCTATGCGTTGCCCGAAGATCTGACGGCCATCGACATGGCCGATGTTGAGGCAAAGTTCTACGCCAACGTCATCAACTGACAAAACCGCGCGCCGGAGACGGCGCGCGGCACCGATAGCGCGGGCATGACGCCCCCTTCAACCCCAGGTCCACACGCATGGCGCAGTTCATCAATTCCAAGGAAACCGCCGTTCAAGAGGCGCTTGACGGCTGCATTGCGGCATCAGGCGGGGCGCTTGTTCGGCTGGACGGGTATCCGTTCATCAAGGTGATCGCGCGGGCTGATCGGGATCGCTCCCGCGTGGCTGTCATCTCGGGGGGTGGATCGGGGCATGAACCTGCGCATGCCGGATTTGTCGGTCCCGGTATGCTGACGGCAGCCATCTGCGGCGAGGTTTTCGCCTCGCCTTCGGTGGACGCGGTCCTGGCAGGTATCTTGGCTGTCACAGGCACTGCGGGTTGTGTTTTGATCGTCAAGAATTACACCGGTGACCGGCTCAATTTTGGCCTTGCCGCTGAACGCGCCCGGGCCTTTGGCAAACGGGTGAGCATGGTGATTGTGCCAGATGATATTGCCCTTGCCGATATCAGTCGCCCGCGCGGTTTGGCCGGAACCTTGCTGGTTCACAAGATCGCGGGGGCCGTCGCCGAAAGTGGCGGCGATTTCGATTCGGTCACTGCTGCGGCACAGCGGGCCGCCGCAGGGGCGATGACCATTGGCATCAGTCTGGATACCTGCACAGTGCCCGGCTCGCCCAAGGAAAACCGCATCGGCCCCGGCGAAATCGAGATTGGTCTTGGCATTCACGGCGAGCCGGGCGCGCAGCAAATTCCGTATCTTGGCGCGAAACAAGCGATGGCAGATGTGGTGAAACACTTCGCCCCCAAGATGAACTCGGGCCGCTATGCCGCGCTTTTGAACAATCTCGGGTCGACCACGGAACTGGAAATGGCGATCCTGACCCACGAGTTGCGGTTGTCAGCGATTGGCCCCGCTATTTCGCATATCATCGGCCCCGCTCCGATGATGACGGCGCTGGACATGCACGGATTCTCGCTGACGCTTTATCCGCTTTGCGGCGAAGATGAGGTGCTTTTGGCCGCCAGGACGCCGCTGCGCGCGTGGCCGGGGTTGCAGGGTTTCGCGGCCCCGAAAAACCTTCCCTTGCCCGACGGTCTGATCCCGCTGCGGCAAATCCCCTCGGCCAATCTGGCGACGGCGGCTTTTCTGACCCGGTGTTGCAAGGCGCTGATTGCGGCAGAGGTGGATCTGAACGCTTTGGATGCCAAGTCGGGCGATGGTGATACCGGATCGACCCTCGCGGGTGCCGCGCGGGCACTTTTGCTCAACATGGATCAGTTGCCCCTGTCGGACCACACCCAACTGTTTCGCGCGCTGGGCCAAGAGCTTAGCCAGACCATGGGCGGGTCTTCGGGGGTTTTGCTGGCGATATACTGCGCGGCGGCGGGGGATGCGATGTCTGGCGGGCACAGTCTGGCGGGCGCGTTGAAAATGGGGCTTGCCCGGATGCAAGAGGTGGGCGGGGCAGAATTGGGCGACCGGACCATGATTGACGCCTTGGGGCCTGCGCTTGATGCTTTGCCGCAGGGAATTGGCGCTGCGGCGACTGCGGCGAGGGCAGGCGCAAACCGGACGGCCATGATGTCAAAAGCCCATGCCGGGCGCGCAAGTTATATCAGTGCAGCAAACCTGGTGGGCCATGTTGATCCGGGGGCCGAAGCGGTGGCGCGGGTTTTTGAAGCCCTCTGCGAGATGGCGGTCCCGTAGATGCGTTATGCCGCCACGGTAAAACGGGACGCATAGGGCAGGCTTGCCGCGCCGACCGCCTTTGGCGACTGGCCGATTTTGCCAACCACCGCGTTGACGCCATGTTCGCTTTTCGCCAGCTCGTCGCAAATCGCCTGACACAGTTCGCGCGGGGCGTAGGACGACAGAACAACGGTGCCGACATCAACGAACTGGCGCGCATCGCGGACCTTGCTGGCAAGCATCTTTACGCAATCCGATTTCCAGCTTGCAACCGCCCGTTCATATTGCGGTGATCCTTCGGCTATGCGCCACAGATCTTCAGTCGAAACACCATTTGCCCCCAAGGCACGTTCAAAGTGCAAAAGGCCAACATCATAGCTGGAATTTGCCCCGCTGCGATGGATCTGATGGTTCAGCACCAGCCGCGAATGGACCATCGCGCCGATGTAAAAGAACAGATAGTTATCCAGATCGCGCGCGATGCCGAACAGGCTTTCGCCATTTGCGGCGGATGTCACATCGTTTTGAACGAACACTTCCAGACCAAGATCGGCCTCGGCGCGCTGCTTAAACGCCGTCAATTCCTGCGTGTCGGCAAAAGCTTCAGGCAGGGCAAGGCCAATGCCCGCGATCCGCCTGCGCTTGGCCTTGCTGATCTTGCCCAGCAGGGATTCAACCGTTGCAAAAAGCGCCGGATGCACATAATCCGCGCCCGGTATTTCGTGCCGCAAAGCGGCGCTTTCGATAACCCCGCCGACAAAGTCGATCAGCACGATGTCGGTTGTGCGAAAGCCAATGCTGACCCCGATCGAATAGGCGCCGTCGGGGTTCAGCGCCATCGGAATGGTCGGCGGCCCCATCCTGCCGCGCTGTGCCTCGCCTCGGGTAACCAGCCCTTCTTGCTCTAACGAGCGGACAATGACCGAGATTGTTTGCGCCGAAAGGCCGGTTTTTTCACCAATTTCAAACCGGGATGTGCTGCCATGTTGCAGCAACATCGACAGAACCAGCCGTTCATTATAGCTGCGCACGCTGACGGCATTCAGACCGAATGCCCTGTCGGCGATGCGAATCGGGTTTGGCGGGGCAAAGCGCATGTCAGGCATCGGGCTGTTGTCCTTTGCGGGCGCTATACTGCGATATTTTCATTCGACCGCCCACCCTATTGCTGCGACTTCCAGGGCCAGTGCAAGACCAAGTTGGCGATGGGCCTGCGCACTCAAGTGGAAGCCGTCGGCAGGATCACAGGCACAGACTGACGCGGCATCAAAGAAATGCACTTCCTTCGAATCAGCCTGAATTTCAAATTCCAGCGCAAGCTTGCGAGAGATTTCCGGCGCGCCTTCAAACACGCCGGACCATTCGTGCAGATCGTCCAACATGGGCGGCGGCGCCACGATCAGAATCTCGGGGATATGGCCCTTTGGCCCCGGCGCCAGTTCTTTGATGTCATAAATCAGACAGCCAATTCCCATGGCCACTTCGGGGGCTGTCTGGAAAAATCGGCGCTTCAGGTCATTGGTGCCAAGCATCAGGATGATGATGTCGATCGGGGCATGACTTTGCACGCAAGGCGTCAGATACCGGCGCCCGTTTTTGTGAATGCCTTCAATGGGATCATCGCGCACGGTGGTGCGCCCGCTCAGGCCCTCTTCGATAATATGCCACCCTGCACCAAGCTCTGCCGCCATGATGCCCGGCCAGCGCTGCGCATGGCCAAACCTGTCCAAAGGTCCGCGCCCCGGAATTTGACCAAACGTGTTGGAGTCGCCAAAGCAAAGTGCTGTCTTCATGCGCCGGCCCTCTTTGATCTTCGCGATCCTGGCAAATACCTATCAGCAGAAACGCAAAGTCTGCAAGGCCTCTACATATTCATTCACTCTGAATAAGTGTTGACTTGTGCAGATCGTTCTGTTTGTTTTGCCTTAAGCAGACTTGGCCGGAGGAGAGCCTGCCGGGCTGCGTGGGGGAGGTAGGCGAGGTGCGCACGAGATGCGGCGCATGCCGATAATGATTGAATAATTCCCCCCTCGGACACGGATGCCATCGGCCTTGACCCATGGCGCAACCAACGGAACCTGTGCCGCGCATGGGCCAAAATAGGAGGAAAACGATGCGATCTAATTTTCTGAAAAGTGCTGTAGCAGTTGTTGCCCTAACTGCTGCGCTGTCCGGTGCCGCAATGGCCGAAGACGTGTTCTTGATGGATGGCGTGACGCCAAGCACCAAAGACACCACTTTGGTGCCCGCAGGAACGTTCAAGAAGGATGGCCCCTGGGTCATCGGGATGAGCGATTTTGGCGTGAATGCCAACACCTGGACGGTGCAGGTCGCGCATGAAACCGAAGCCGCCGCCGCCGCCGACCCGCGCATCGAAAAGCTGATCATCCTTGATGCGGGTTTCGATCAAGAAAAGCAGGTGGCCGATATCGAAGACCTGATCGCCCAAGGCGTTGACGCGATTATCGTTCAGCCGGTCACCTCGACATCCGCCAATGCCAGCATCGAGAAAGCCATTGCCGCGGGCATTCCGGTTATCTTGCACACGGGCCGGATCGAGTCCGATGCTTTTACCACCGAAATTCAGGGCGGGGCAGAGCATTTTGGCAAGGTCATGGGCGACTGGCTGGTCAAGAAAGTTGGCAATGACGGCAAGATCTGGGTCATTCGCGGGCTGGCAGGCCACCCCGAAGATATCAACCGTTACAATGGCTTGCTGCAGTCTCTGGAAGGCACCAACATTGAAATCGTCGCAGAGCAGCCCGGCAGCTGGCAGTATGACACGGCAAAGAAGGTCTGCGAAACGCTGTATCTTGCCGACCCGAATGTCGATGGCATCTGGTCTTCGGGGGCTGACATGACCCGCGCTTGTGTCGATGTCTTCAAGCAGTTCGGTGCCGCGATCCCGCCGATTTCGGGCGAAGGCAACAACGGTTTCTTTGGCCAATGGATCGAAGAAGGCTACGACTCCGTCTCGGCTGAATACAGCCCGTCGCAGGGGGCTGCGGGGGTGCGCGCGGCGGTCGCTTTGCTGGAAGGCAAAGAGCTGTTCAAACACTATGACTATAACCCCGAAGGTTGGGACAAAGAGAAGGCCGCGAAATACTATCGCGCCGATCTGTCGGCCAACGTCTGGTGGCCAAGCGAGTTGCCCGAAGAAAAGCTGCAAGAGCTGTACGGCAACTAAGAAAATCAGCGCGGGGTGGCCTTTGCCGCCCCGTGCATTCCTGGGGAGAAACAAGCGATGTTTGACGCAGAGCCAGCGTGCCTGATCGAGATGCAATCGATCACAAAGGCATTTGGGGCAAGCCGCGTGTTAAAGGACGTAACCCTGCGCCTGCGCTCGGGGTCTGTGCATGCGCTGATGGGCGAAAACGGCGCGGGCAAGTCCACGCTGATGAAGATCCTTGCAGGCGTGCATCGCAGTGACGAGGGGCGCATCCTGAAAGACGGCGAGCCGCTGCATCTGCCGTCCCCGCGTGAGGCTTTGGCAGCGGGAATTTCCACCGTGTTTCAGGAATTGTCGCTTTTGCCAAACCTGACCATTGCCGAAAACATGTTTCTGGGCCGCGAATATCTGACAGCAACTGGCAATCTTGATCGCCGCAGAATGCGGGCCGAAACGGCCAAAGCGCTGGCAGAGCTGGACCTGAAGCTGGACCCCGATCAGCTTGTGTCGACCCTGACCATCGCCGAACGCCAGTTTGTCGAGATCGCCCATGGCATCAAGGCAGAGGCCAAAGTGCTGATCCTTGATGAACCCACGGCCGCATTGAACGCCGCAGATGTCGAGGTTTTGAACCGCAGCATTCGCCGCCTGAAGGCTGACGGCAAGGCGGTCGTCTATATCTCGCACCGGATGGACGAGATTTTTGACATCTGCGACGAGGTGACTGTGCTGAAGGACGGTCAAACCATCGGCACAAGGCGGATCAGCGATGTAACGCCCGATGGATTGATTGCGATGATGGTCGGGCGCGAGCTTTCGGATCTGTTCCCGGTGCGGCCTGCGGCGCTTGGGGCGCCTGTCCTGGAAGTCACGGGCTTTCGAACGAATGCGTTGGCGCGACCCTTCGATCTGATCCTGCACAGGGGCGAAATTCTTGGGCTGGCAGGTTTGGAAGGGCAGGGGCAGCAAAGCATAATGCGGTCCTTGATCGGCCGTTTTCAGCCCGCTGGCGGCACCCTTCGTTTGCTGGGCCAATCGCTTAAGTTCCCAAGCCTTGCGAACGGCGTGCGCGCGATGGCGCAGCTGGGCGTGGGATTTGTGCCCGAGGACCGCAAGGAAGAAGGGTTGATGCTGGGCCTGTCGGTCGCGGCCAATCTGGTCATCGGCCTGCATGCCGAAAAGCCGGCTTTCACCCGCGCGCGCGGTCTTGGCGCTGTGGTGCAGCGGATGATGACCGCGTTGCACGTGCGCGCCGCAAGTACGGACATTCCAGTTGGCGCGCTGTCTGGTGGCAACCAGCAAAAGGTGCTTTTGGGCCGCTATCTGGCGCGGGACGTCAAGATTTTGGTGATCGAAGAGCCGACGCGCGGTGTCGATGTCGGGGCCAAGTCCGAAATCTATGGCCTTTTGCGCGATTTCGCCAATGCAGGCGGCGCGGTTTTGGTGACATCGCGCGAAACGGTGGAGTTGATCGGGCTGTGTGACCGGCTGGCGGTTGTCCATGGCAATACCGTGGTGACCCAGATGCCAGCCGCCGATGCAACCGAGCACAGCATTCTTGCGGCGGCTCTGACGGCAGAGGGGTTGGCAGCGTGATGGCGTGGCTTCGTTCCGGGTTTTCAACGCGGCGCAGCAGACATGGCCTTTGGGGCGTGCCTTTGGTGATCGTTGCCGTTTTGGTGGTGGTCTTAACCGCAGGCACTGACCAGTTTGCAACCCGCGAAAACCTGTTCAACCTGATCGCCCAAGCGATGCCGCTGCTTATTGCGGCCATCGGGCAGCTGTTCGTCATCCTCGTCGGCGGCCTTGATTTGTCCATTGGATCCATCATCAGCTTTTCGACCGCAATCCTGTCGCTGGATGGTCCGGCGGCGCTGCTGATCCCGGCGGTTTTTGTGCTGGCCGCGCTCGTCGGGCTGATCAACGGACTGGTGATCACGCGGTTGAATGTGCATCCGATCATCGCAACGCTGGCGATGCAGTACATCCTGCTCGGCATCACCCGCATCTTGCGCCCGGTGTCGGGGGGAGAGATTCCACCGATTGTTATCGCCGCAGTTCAAGGCACTGTCGTGGGCCTGCCAATGCCCTTGTTCTGGGGGCTGCTTGCCGTCGGCATCGCGGCCAAGGTTCTTTACGGCAGCCGTTTTGGCCTGCACCTTTTTGGCATCGGCGGCGGAGTTGCGGCAGGCGTGGAAGATGCCGCCCGCAACTTTGGTATCCGTGTGGACCGGAACATCGTGCTGGCCTATGTCGCCTGCGCCCTGTTCGCAGCATTGGCGGGAATGTTTCTTGCGGGCCGGATCGTGTCGGGTGATCCAAATGTCGGGCTGTTGTTCGAGCTGGACGCGATCACGACGGTGGCCATTGGCGGAACGCAGCTTTCGGGCGGGGTTGGCAGTTTGCATGGCACCATACTGGGGGCGGTCATTATGGCGCTGCTCGCCAATGGAATGAACCTCGCCAACGTTTCCCCCTTCGTACAAACGGCGATCAAGGGCGGGCTTTTGCTGGCGATCGTCGGCTTGCAATCACGCAAAAAGATGGGGCTTTGACCATGGCCAAAACCTTTCCGCACTCCATCTTTCGCCGCCTCGCCGCTTTGCCGCCCGCCTATTATGTCTTTGGCCTTTTGCTGCTGACGCTGTGGCTGGCCCGCCCGAACATGCTGAACCCCAACGTCTTGGGAATCTTCGTGCGCCAGGTGGTGCCCTTGGGTATTTTGGTGCTGGGGCAGCTTTTGGTGATGCGCGTCCGCTCGATTGATCTGTCGGGCGGCGGCGTGATCTTGCTGATCAATTACATCATTACCTCGCGCAGCTTTCCGGATGCATCGGGCGCAACGTTCGTTCTGATGGCCCTCGCCATCGGCGGCGGCGTGGGACTCGTGAACGGCTATATGATCGCCAAGCGCCGTGTTTCGGCGGTCATCGTGACACTGGCCGTCAGCATCATTCTGGTCGGTTTGGTCCAGTTTCTGTCCAGCGGAAAGCCGCCCGGCGACGTGCCAAAATACATGAACGAGATTTTCAACATCAGCCTTGGTGTTGTGCCGTTGCCCGTCTTGTTCTGGCTTCTGTGTACCGGTTTGATGTGGCTGGTCATGCAGAAAAGCGTTTATGGCCGCTACATCGAAGCGGTGGGCGAAAACGCCGAAGCCGCCGCCTTTTCCGGCGTTCCAGTCGAGCGGACGGTTGTTCTTGCGCATATGCTGGCGGGTCTGATCGCAGCGGTGGCGGCCTTGGTGCAAACAGGGTCGATCGCGGTGGGCAGCGTGCGGGTGGGGCTTGATCTGCCGATCCTTGCCGTGGCCGCAACCATTCTTGGCGGTGTGGTTTTTGGCCGCGGCGAGGGCGGCGTTTGGGGGCCGTTTTTTGGCGTTCTGTCCTTTGCACTCCTGTTCGTGGTGATGACCGTTTTCGGCATCGACGATCCCGGCAAACTGATCGCGCAAGGGCTGATCATCCTGATGGCGGCAATCCTTTACGGCTGGCGCAGCAAACGCGGTTGACCGACGCAAAAACCAGCGAGACATGCGTTTTTGGCAGCTTTTACAGAGGCAGATTTACATGCAGGGCAACCTGAAGATTTCAAGTTTGGAAACGTCCTTCGGGTTCCTCCCACCAGAAGGCCGGGCGGTTTGGGGCGTGAAGCATTTCACGCCCCGAATTGACCCCGAAAAGGGGCCCCGAATCGTGATGATCGAGGGCGCTTCAGGGGCCTTGACGTGATAGGCGCGCCCGATTGGACAATCGTGCCTTGACCGGCAGCGCTTTGATTTTGCCCTTGGTCTTTATCAGCAGAATGCGGTGGTCAAGCCGATTGGCGCGCGCTCAAATTTCATAAATTCAGATGGTTAAGTTAAAAAAGGGAGACGACACAATGGCTGACAGAAAACGCGTGATGTGCTTTGGGGACTCGTTGACCTGGGGCTGGGTTCCGACCGTGGCCGGGGCGCCGACAACCCGCTATACCGTTGAAGAGCGCTGGACCGGAGTGATGGCAAAGGCACTTGGCGCTGATTTTGAGATTCTCGAAGAGGGGCTATCGGCCAGAACGACGAATATTGATGATCCGACAGATGCGCGCCTGAACGGTTCCAATCACCTGCCAGCAGCGCTCGCCAGCCATTTTCCGCTGGATCTGGTCGTGGTGATGCTTGGCACCAATGACACAAAGGCGGTGTTCCGCCGGACGCCGTTTGAAATTGCAAATGGCCTTTCCAAACTTCTGGTTCAGATCCTGACCTCGGCGGGCGGCGTTGGCACGGTTTACGGCGCGCCAAAGGTTCTGGTGGTTTGTCCGCCGCCGTTGGCCGAGATGCCACATGTCTGGTTCCAAGGAGTGTTCGAGGGAGGTGCTGAAAAGACCCGCCAGCTGCCAAAACACTATCAGGCGCTGAGTTCGTTCTTCGGCATTCCCTGCATTGATGCCGGTGAAATCATGTCGACCAACGGCTGTGATGGCATTCACTTTACCGCCGCAGACAACACCATTCTGGGCACGGCTTTGGCGGCCAAAGTTTCGGAAATTTTCGCACTTTAAGTCTCGAAGCCCCCTTTCAAGTGGGGAGATTTCGCCGGCCCAATATCTGCGGGTCAGGGGAGCTGTGTTGCACGCAGCATCCGATAGCCGGGGTTCGCCTTTCCCCGGACAGATTTCTGCGGTTTCGGTGCGACCGCCCCCTGGGGGCGGTCCGTTCATGACGCGCAGCGCCCACGCCGGATTCGCAAAACGAACCGATCATGGGATTTGTGCAACAGAGCCCTCTGTAATCGTTCAACTTGCAACCTTAAGGAACGAATGACCCTGCTGACCTTGACCGTGATCGATCTTCCGATGTAGGGGTGATGCGCGGCTGATATCCGTCCGAACGTTCATTGGATCAAGAGCGGCCGGACCCTCGATCAAGATAGAATGTTCGCGAAAGTGAAAATGCCAGGTACGTTTTTGTACTTCCGCAAAAATATCGATTTGCCACGCAAAGTAATCGGCCGTGATCAGTACCATCATCGTATGTGGAATGAATGAGAAAAATTACTCTTCATATCGGATCACACAAGGCCGGCAGCACGGCAATTCAGGAAACATGTAAGAAAAACATAGGGTTGCTGCGTCAGTCGGGTGTTGTCTATCCGACGGGTGTTTTCCCAAATTATCCGGGCCAACATTCTGAACTTGCAGTCCTTTTGCACAGGCCTGACCATTCCGAGCTTGGTGCGCTGTTCGACGGCCTGGCGGCGACGCTTGACGAAACGGGGGCGACGCACCTTTTCCTGTCAGGCGAAGATCTGTGCAGTGGCACCAAACCTTCGGAGGTTCTACGGCTTGCCAAAGTCCTGCAAGCCCGCTTTGACGAGATTGCCATCGTTCTGGTCTTGCGGCGAAAGGCTGACTACGTCCGGTCCCATTACAACCATTTCCTGCATCATTCAGAACGCCCCGTCAGCGTTGAAGACTTTCAGGCCGCAATAAAATTCTCTCCTCGGGATACCTTGAAAAACTGGACCGATGCCTTCGGCGCAAAGGCGGTCAGCGTGTTCGCTTATCAAACACCCGAAGGCGCGCAGCCGTTTTTACGGCGGTTTTTCGGGGCTGTTCTTGGGGTTGATCTGACCGAAGACATCCTGCGCGCCAACGCCGGGGTGAACCAGTATTTTGACGTCGTTTCAGCAAGCTTTGTGAACGATCTGCTGAAACCGATCCCGGGGGTCAACATGCGTGACGTCAGCGCGGCCTATGCCATGGTGTACGGCAGCAAAACCGGGCGCCTTCCGATGTGGGAGCGCGGACTTAATCGGATATTGGACGGCACTTTCCCAGACGCCGATTGGCAGATCGACGGTGTGCCGGATCTGATCGGGCAGGCCAAAGTCACCGTTCCATTGAACACGGGCGAGGCGAGGGAGCAACTTGAGGCTTTATCAGAGTTTCTGGTGGCGCTTCGCACCCGGTTTATCGATTCCGCCGCAGCAGAAGAAATGCCCCTGCGGCGCAGCGAGGCGGTGATCGCTTACAAGGCGATTCTGGGCCGGGCGCCGGCGATTGAAGAGATGAGCGTTGCGATGCGCGGGCATAAAAAACTGTCCGATCTGCGGTTGATGCTGCTGGAGTGTCCTGAGTTTCGCAACAAGACTGACAGCCTGCAGACCATGGCGGCCCCCGCCGCTGGACCCGGGGCCGGCGGCAAGCCCAACTAAAGCGGCGCTATGCTTTGTTCGCCTTGCTGCGGGATGCTTTTGCGGGGCGCTCGACGATAAAAAAGTTCGACACCCAATATTGCGGAATATCGACCGAGTTATCTTCGCGCACTTCGCGCAGCTTGCAACCCGCCTCAGTGATCAGGTCCAGGATCACGCCCTGCGGTAGGCAGTGCATTTCAACGTCCGAAGCGCCTGCGCGCGAAGCAAGATAGTCTTTGGTATCAAATTGATACCTTACCGCATAGGTTGGCACCTGAAAAATCGCGAGCCCGCCCGGAGCCAGAAGCGACAGCATTTGCGACAGGATTGCCCGGATCAGCGGTGGCGGATTGTGTTGCAGGACAATCCGGGAATACCAAAAATCAAAGGGTTCGCGCATTCCGAAGCTGGTCAGATCGCCAAGCCGGAAATCAATGTTGGTCTTTTCCAGCCGCAAAGCCGCGCCGCGTGCCTGCGCCAGATGCGAGCTGGAAATGTCGATCGCCAAAACCTTCGGGAAGGCATCGGCAAGCTGCATCGTGACCCGCCCCAAACCGCAACCGAACTCGGCGGCCCGATGAAAATCCTTCGGTGCGCGCCCGACCCGCAACATCATGGCCGCGATGGTTTGCCATTCCACCTGACCTGAGGCGTAAAACTTTTCTTCGAGCTCTGCCGTCATCCCGTTTTCGTAAAGTACAGACGACAGCACCGACCAATGCGCGCGTTCTTCGCCGAGCTTGGTCCATTTGCTTTGGATGTGTTCGAACAATTTATGTCGCAGCGCCCTGGGCAATGCCGTTTGCACCATCAGCGCAGGCACATTGATCGGCAGCACATTCAAATGCACATTTTGCGGATTTTTTCGCTTGTATTCATCACTGTTGAAAATGGCAGAGCGAAAAGCTGAGCGGCTGCGATACCTCAGCGCCCGTGTAACCGTGTCCTCGCTTTCGGGGGCGCGGTCCAACAAGACAGCATAGGCCGCACGCACGTAATCAGCGGTCACTTTTCCAAGGTCGTCCGGCGCTGCGAGCGCGTTGGAAACCAAGGGGTCGCTTTGCTTTTTCATGGTCCCACCTTTGGATTGAATGAACGATCAGCGACCATCGCGCCATCCGCCTTCATCGAGTGCATCGCCAATCGCGCGAAGCCAGTCGTGTTCAAAGGCGCGGTCAGGTTCCAAATGCGCACCTTCGGCCCATTCGTTCCACGCATTAACCACCAAAACACGCTCGTCGCCCCACAAAAACTGGTGCGCGTCGCGCAGTTTGGTTTCGACATAGGCCTGAAACCGCTCTGGCAATGCGCCGACCATCGTGGTGTGCGCAAGCGGCTGGCGGGCCGTGTTGTCCCAGCTTGGCATCACACCGGGAAAGCGGGTGTAACCGGGTTGCCCCCCGCCGCAGGCATTCGCCACCGTCCCTTCGTAGCTGTAAAGGTTGCCTTGAAACCCGGATTTGAACGGTTGCACCTTGGTTTTCAGCGGCTCTCCCACGCCTTGCGGTGGGAATTCGACCGAGGCGTCAAAGCCCATGGTCGACGGTTCCTGACCCGCGGCGGCGGTTTCCATGCTTTCGACATAGGCGAGGTAAAGGCCGGGAAACCCTGCCTCGGCAAAGCGGGCACGAAGTTCGGCGCAGACGGCGGCAACATCGGGAATAAGAAGCGGCCGGTAGATCAGCAGCAGCGGTTTGCCATTCACCGTGATTGCACCGGGAAGCCGGGCGGATGCGATGGCATCCTCGGCGAAGGTGGCGATCGTCTCGGGGCCGTAGTCCTGTGTCATCAGCGCATGCTTGTGCGAGCCGCCGTCCCAATGCCGGGTCCAGTTTTCGTTTGCCCAGCACAGACAAAACCGAAAATCGGCGTCTTTGCGGGCCAGAAGGTTGCGCAGCGGTGCGTCCAAGACGCGTTGCCCCTGAAAATTATAGTAATACATGACAAAGCCGTGCAGGCCGTACCGCCGCGCCATGTCCATCTGCGCTTCCATCGTTTCGATCAGGCGCAGATCGTAAAAGCCCAGATCGCTTGGCAAATGCGGCTGATAATGACCTTCGAACGATGGCAGGGCCTTGGAAACATTGGTCCATTCGGTAAAGCCTTTGCCCCACCACAGATCATTTTCGCGCACCGGATGGAACTGCGGCAGATAGAAGGCCAACACCCGAACGCCCAAATCATCGCTTAACCTGTCGCCCCATTTCTCGTATAATTTCTGTTGGTTGCGCCGGGCGAGCTGAACCCGCTTTGCCTCGCCCAAGTGGCCGGTCGAAACGCTGAGATGATGCACGCAGCGCGCAGATGCCACATAGCGGATGCGGCCGCCTTGTTGGCGCAGGCGGACGCAAAGATCGACATCCTCGCAATAAGCCGGGGCAAAGCGGGGATCAAACAGCACCTCGCCCACCGCGGCGCGGCGCACCATCAGGCAAGCGCCGGACCCATAGGCAACGTCGCGGTCAATTTGATACCGAGGCAGCTTCGGGTCATCGCCCACTCCGATCATTCGGGTGTCACCGTTGGCTTCGATCGTGCATCCCGCTTCTTGCAGTCTGCCGTTTGGATAAAGGATCATCGGGGCGGCGGCGGCAATATCGGGGGATGCCGATAAAACCGCGTGCAGCTTGGCCAAAGTATCCGAAAACACCTGCGCGTCATTGTTCAGCAGCAGCACGTACGGCGCCGAACAAGCGCGCCACGCGGCATTGCAACTTTTCAGGAAATGCAGGTTCGTCTCATTTTTGATCACGCTCAGACCCCTGACCCCGGCGAATTGCAGCATCCGCGGATCAGAGGAGCAATCGTCCACCAGCAGAACGCGGACCGCCAATCCCTTGGCAAGGACGGCAAGCGAGGCAAGGCATTCGGCGGTCTTTTCAAATTCGTTGTAACACGGAATGATCACGTCGATTTCAGGCGCGCCGACCTGTTCGAACGAAAGCCCCGCGACCAAAGCGGCCGCATCGTCCGCGACCATCGGGCGGATGTCTGCGGTCACGAACGCCTCGTGACGCGCCCGCTCTCCTTTGGCAATCCGGGTCACAAGTTGGCTATGGTTATCAAGAATGGTCGCAGACGAGCGGTCAGGGCTGTAATTTTCCACTGCCGCCGTCGTGACCGTCCTGACGTGCCCGTCATGGACGACCCCTGGCAGGGGCAGACGTCGGGCAAATCGGCCATAGCGCAGAAAGTGATACAGCGGGCTTTCCAGCGGCTGACCATTTTCGGCATAGTGGGTCCGGTACCATTCGGGATCGAATTTGACACCACAAATGCGCGCTGCCGCATCACCAACCAGAACAAAGTTCATGAAGGCTTCTGCAGGATCGGCCGGCACGTCCTGATATAACAATTGATAGCGTCCAGCATCGAAAAAGGGCGACGGGCTGCAGCCTGTTTCACTTTTTCGCAGCAGGAAGTCGAACAAAATGGACGGGGAGGCCGGGGTGCCCTGGCGGTTATCCGTGACATGTTTCAGGTCGAAATAGGGGCTGCTTTGAACCATGTTTCTGCTGAACAAGTTCCAGAAAAAGCCAGGGGCCATGCGCCCGGCCCCGAACAGATCGGGTCTTAGAAAACGCATGTATTCCAAGTCGAACAGCGGGTTCGGGCTGATGCCAGAATCCAGGCCGACCCGAAAAAAGTCTGCAAGCGCGCTCGTGTCGGCGGGCAAGTCCGGTCTTTGGGCCCGATAGTAAGACTCGTCAAGCAGCGGGAAAAGCTGTTGTTTTTCGGCTGCGGGCAGCAAAGTCCAGAGGTCCAGAAACTCGTCGGCATAAAGCACTTCTGCGCCCAGCAGCCGCTGACCCCAACCGGAAGGCATGAGTTCGCTTTCCAGAAAGGCTGAAATGAAGTCGACGACGTCCTTGGAATAGGCTGAGTTGGGATCGCTCAAGGTATCAAGACCTCGATCCATTGTTCAACCTCGCCAAGGCCGTTTGCCGATGGCGATCGCCATTCCTTTACGCCGACCTGGGAATAATGTGCCTTGGCGGACTCGATCTCGCCCTTTTCGAAGGCAAGGCGCACATCAACATATTGCTGAAGATACCAGTCGCTGTCGAAGTCTTCCGGCGGGGCAAACCGATCTTCGAAGTAGCCGTTGGTGCAATAGTGTTTGGTCAGACTGCTGATCTGATTGTTGGAACAGGCCAAGGCAAGATCGGGATAGGCAAGATAGGCCTCTTCGTCGATGCCGGCATGTGCAATCGCCATCGTGATCAGGCGCCGAAGCACAGCGCCGTCAATTTTTACAGTCTCGCCTTTTTTAAGGTCGTCCGGATTGATCCGGGTCGCCTTGAAAAAGAGCTCTGGATGAGGAAAGTATGGCAATCAAAACTCCTGGTCTGCGTCGTCATTTTGCTGAAGGTGAAGCTGGACCGACGTGATGGATTGAAAACTCTGCCAAAACGATGCCCCGTGGACGCGCATCCTCGCCAGCCGAGCGGCACAAACGGTCAGTGCGAAGGGATATGTCCAAGGGCCCGGCGGCGGCGTCGACCTGAAGATCAAAGCTGAGACGCTGAAGCGTTCCCGGAGCGACATCTTCTTCGGCAAGCACGCGATTTGGGCCGCGGCGCACCAGCAGTTTTATCGGGTGCATTTCGTCCGCAGGACAATAGGCGGCAACAATCAGGCGCCAATCCCCGGACGAAGGCCGGAATTGCCCACGGATATAGGACCCCATCCATTTGTCTTCATACCAGTTCCCAAAAGCGATTTCAGGGGCCAGTGACGTCAAGGCAAGTTGTGTTTCGTCGGCTTCCATCTTAGCGCCCCTTGCCCGTCAGGGCTGTCACCCGGTCCAGCATCCGCAAACCAACCGCACGATGCGACACTGACGCACGCACCATGTCCTTGCCAGTGGTGATTGCGCGGCGCCGGAAATCGGCGTTGGACAGCATCTGATCGGCAATCCACACGGCCTGATCCAGATCAGGCTCTGCCCAATGCTGCCCGGCATGGTGGGGGTATTGTCCCGCTTCAACCGGAACGAGGGTGCTGCCGACACTTCCCGGATAAGAGGCGTCCATATAGTCGAGATTGCCCGACCAAGCGGTCGCAATTGCAAGCCGACCGAGCCACATCGCCTCGCCTGCGCCCCGGCCGAAGCCCTCGGCGCGGTGCAGCGAAACCATGCAATCACAGGCCGCAATCAAACTGTGAACCTCGTGAGTTGTCAGTCTGGAATCGACGACGACCACATCGGGCGCCGCCGCCCCCAGGTTTTCCTCTATCCATCCCAGCGCATCGCTTTCACCGTTCTTGACCTTCAGAACCAGCTGCATATCCGCAAAAGGATGGGCTGCGCGCAGCCGGCTGTACATCTCGACCACGGCTTCAGGGTTTTTGCGGGTACTGTAAGACGACAGATCGAACAGCGCCAAAAACACGAAGGACGAGGCCCGAATGCCGAAATGGCGCCGCGGCAGGAACGGGCGGGACGGCAGTTCAACCGACTGCCCGATGTGTACCGATGGCATTCCTGCCGCTGCAAGCCCGTCCCGGACGAACTGCGAGATTGCCCAGACTTCATCAAACCGTTTCAAGGCGTCCAACCAAACGGCGGGATAAACCGGAAGCTCCCACGCAGGAACGATAACATTCCGCCCCCCTTCAAAGGCAATCCCGCGTTTTTCAAGCGTGGCCAACACTTGCTCGACTTCGTCGCCGTTGATGTGAAACACGCGCACACCGGCGGAAAGACTGCTCGCTTCGCTGTGGTGCAGAAGTTTCAGATGGTCCTGATCGCTGCGATCGGCATAACGGTAAACGTCAAAAACCTTACAGGAGCGATCAAGCGCCTTGTAAGCCGAGAAGGCCGAGCGAATTTCTTCGCCCTTGCCAATGCTGGAAAATGGATGCCCGACAAAGGTTACAGCCGCGGTCAACTTATCCCCTCCAGTGCCGCGAACCAGTTTCGGTTGCGATCTTTGGCTCGTTTCACAGCCCCTCTTACCGCCCCTCTTAAGGTGAAAGTCTTTTCCTGCACAGGAGATTCGCAACCGCTCAGGCGGCAAAATCCTGTCCTGTTGGCGACGTTGCCAGACAAGTTGCCAAGTTTCCCCGGTCAAAGAAATTGGTTCATGCAAAAGGCCTTGCCAAAAGGTGGGCCGGTTCAATCCTGAGATGAAAATCGACCGCTCGGCATGAAAGGTTTGCGCGCCGCAAGGGCCACGATCCCCCGCTTAAGGCTCTGCCACCCCAAAGCTGTGCATTTGGGCGCCGCTTTGCTTTAAATGCAGCGGTTTCGCACGAAAAAGGATGGATGGTGCCCCAAGACGGATTCGAACCGCCGACCCCTTCATTGCGAATTGTTTTTTGTAACAATATCAGATACTTAGATGCTTCGCCAAATTGTTGGACGCCGTTGGATAAGCCCTTGCCTTGATTCAGCATTTGCCGACTGAAGTCTAGCACAATGTATCACGCCACTGCTGACCCTTTCAAACCGCTACCCTACTAACAACCTACAATCACAGTCTGCCCTACTAACCGTCACAGAACGACGCAGACCTCCCCCTATCAACGGTTCTGACAGTTCGGAGGCGGGGCGAGAGCCTGTGGGTGGAGGGATGTCCCCGACTTTTGAAACAGTCGCACATTTTTCTTTGGAATGGAAACGGTTGCGTCGCTGACAAGAGCAAGGAACTCTGCTGCCCCTTTCTGTTTGTTTGGTAACGTTACCAGACGAACAGATGTCCCAACCTATCAAGTCTTCTCAGCCGATCCTCATAGTCTGGCATGATAGTTTCCATCGATCTCCAAAATCGCCGCGAGTGGTTGTGTTCCAGAACATGGCAGGCTTCATGCGCAATAACGTAATCCACCAAAGGCATGGGTGCCATAATCAAACGCCAGTTCAAGCGAATACGTCCCCGCGCGTCACAGCTGCCCCAGCGTTTAAATTGATCAACCACATTAACCTTTGGTGTAGGAATTCCAAGAAGTTGCGCAATCACTTGAGCGCGAACAAGAAAGTGTTGACTGGCGTGCTTTCGATACCATTGCCGAAGTCCACATCTGACGGCTGCTCTTTGGACCAATGCATTTCCATTTGGAAGAACCGGCGCAACCAATGTTGAACCTCTCGCAATGATACGTGTCGTTATAGCATCTTGATCAATAGTCAACTTTAGGCGGTATGGACGTCCAAGATAGTGGAATGTCTCTCCGCTCACAAATTCCTTTGGGACAGGCTGCCCCCCGAGTTCTTGGTAAGCCGCCAGTTTGCGGATCATCCAAGCGCCCTTTTTATGAACGATGTCGAGGACGCGATCATCATGAAGGTCTGACGGTGCCAAGACACGGACCCCATCGAACCCAACTGAGATCGCCACGGTTTTCCGGCGGGCTGTGCGTTCAATCAAGAACTCTAGAGTTTCACCACCAAATACGACGGATTGTTGCGTGTTGTCGATCATCGCGCATACCTTGCGCGAGCAACATCCATGATTTTTGCTGTTGTGGCTTCAATTTTGTTGGCTTCCATACCAAGTTCGCGCAGCTGTTCTTTAATGGATCGCCGCATTTGACGTTGAACGTCTTCCTTGTGCTGCCAATCAACAACGGCTGCATATCGTGTCGTCGATGCAGAGCATCGCGATAGTGCTGCATTGCCACGCGAGGTATCACCTTTTTGAGAGTGGGTTTGTGAGCAACATTGGCAGGTTTGGCAGGGTAATGCAGGTTACTGTGGGCAGCCCGTGGCCTGCAAACCTGTATTACCCTGTCTAACCTGTGGCCGTGCTGCCCTAGGCCGTAGCACAACCTAGGCACTGTGTGTTGTTGCCCAACAAGCCAAAGCCCCCCACGGGGCATCTGAGCGGCACTCTGAGGCAAAAAAGGCTGCGCAGCGGGTGGCAGCTCCATGGGCAGCCTGACAATTAACTTTGGTCAGCCAGAAGTTCGGCAGCTGTTGTTTCGAGTGCTTCGGCAAACTTTGCCACCACGGTGATCGTTGGATTTCTGACCTGTCGCTCAATTCCTGAAACGTATGTCCGGTCTATCTCAGCCCGCGCGGCAAGTTCCTCTTGTGAGAGATTCAACCGCCTCCGGGCGTCCTTGATGTTTTGGGCAAGTATAGCGCGCACGTTTTCCATGAGCCGCATTAGTCAGAGATGATGACGATAAGCCCACGGACTATGAGTCTCTTTTCACTTTCATTTATGCCTTGTTGACTATAGGCTACATCGCACTTTGTCAGGAGTGCTGCGATGTTAGAAGTGTTAACTCAGGGAGCTTCTTGGCTCACATTGGTATTTTTTGGCAGCCAAGTTGCCATTTTCATTGGCCTTTTGCTTTGGTTGATTTGGACGGATGCGATTAGGCCAAGGTTGATCCCCTCAGGCGAAATCGAGAGTGTGGCCGACGAAATCATCGTGAAATTTGCAGACCCAGAGCGGGAGGCTTTCGCGCGACACCAACAAGCATGGTATCGTTGCGAGGGTGCGGAGCAAGTATACTGGTATCGCATTCGCAAGGCTGTGAGGCGGCGGCTAAGAGCCGAAGCGAATAGGAATCCTTAGCACATTCAAAGACTTGAAAGAGTGGTGGTGCCGCTTAGGTGACTCGAACACCTGACCCCGTCATTACGAATGACGTGCTCTACCAACTGAGCTAAAGCGGCTTAACCCTTCACGCTGACCATACTATGGCCCTACTAACTTTCACTCACCAGCTCCAACCCACTGGTTTCGAACCTCATTCTCAAGCGAACCCGCTAATTACGAATGAAGTGCTCTACCAGCTGAGCTATTGGGGCGTCGAGGGCCTTTTACCGCCAAGTCGCGGCCTTTTCAAGGCTTCCAATCGCGCGGTGTAAGATCATTGTTCCAAGGGGATAAGACTGGACCTAACCATATGTTTTTCATCCCATTTCAGCCCACCTGCGCCGTGGTTCGGACTGATTTTCCAAACCAGAGCCGCGGTGCCGGCACTTTTCGTCTTCGGGGGCGGGATGGCCACAATCGAACGTCTGCTCTGCGCCCTTCTTGCATTTGACGGCACCCGCGACAAGCAAATATTGCTTTGAGCCGCAAGGTGGACTTGTGCGGTTGCAGCCCCTACATAAGGAGCCAACAGACTTTTTCCCTCTTTGAGGTCACGCATGAGTTCTTCGATAGTGCAACTTCTCGTCCTTGCCGGGATTGCCATATTTCTGATCCTGAAACTGCGTTCGGTCCTTGGCACGCGCGACGGTTTTGAATCGCCGCCTTCGCCTGCGGAAAACGGGCGCCCGCGGCTGGTTGAAACCGCGCCGCGGCCCGGTGACGCGGATCTGGACATTTCCGATCATGTGGCCAATGGCTCGCCTGCGGCATTGGCGCTTGCGCAGATCAAGGCGCTGGAGCCAAGCTTCACGGTCAATGGGTTCATGGGCGGCGCGCGCGGCGCTTATGAGATGATCCTGATGGCGTTTCAAAACGGAAGCATTGCCGATGTTCGCGCGTTCATGACCGCCGAGGTGGAAGAGGGTTTCGAAGACGCCATTGCCGAGCGTGAGGCCAAGGGGCTGAAGTTCGAGGCGAAGTTTTCGGGCATTCGCGAGATGGCGCTTGATGGCGCCGCTTACGATCCGGCGACGAAATTTGCCGAGATCACGCTGCGGTTTACCGGCGAGTTGACGGTGGTTGTCCGCGATAAATCCGGCGAGATTGTGGACGGCAGCCCGACCGCGATCAAGCGGCAGCGCGATGTGTGGACGTTTGAACGGCAGATCGGCGCGGCGGATCCCAACTGGCAGCTTGCGGCAACCGGGGACTGACATTTGCCATGGTCTTTGCCAAGCGCCTTGCCCGAACTGTCCTGGCTTTTGGGCTGGGATTGATGTCGGGCGCGGCGCAGGCACAGACGCAATTGCTTGAATTTGGCGATTTGCACGGTTGGGAAGCGGACGACCATCAGGCGGCTTTGCGCAGTTTTTTGGTCACTTGCGATCTGCTGAAAGGCGAAGACTGGCAACCGATTTGTGCGGTTGCCCAAGAGGCGGCGGCAAGTCCGGCGGCGTCGAAGGCGTTTTTCGAAATGTTCTTTCGTCCGGTCCAGATCGGCACGCCCCCGGCGCTTTTCACCGGGTATTTCGAGCCGGAACTGAACGGCGCGCTGAAGCGCAGCGCGCGCTTCGCCTGGCCGATTTACCGCCGCCCGCCCGAGGTGAAAGACGGCATGCAATGGCACGACCGGGCCACGATCGAACGCGGAATCCTGCGCGGTCGGGGGCTTGAAATCGCTTGGATTGATGATCCCGTCGATGTTTTCTTTCTGCAAATTCAGGGGTCTGGCCGCATTGTTTTGCAGGACGGCTCGGTGATCCGCGTCGGCTATGCCGGGCGCAACGGGCATCCTTACCGCTCTTTGGGCAACAGCCTTGTCGAGCGCGGGCTTTTGCGCCCCGATCAGGTGTCGGCCGAGGAAATCCGCGCCTATATCCGGCGCAATCCGCAGTTGGCCGACACGCTGCTGAACGTGAACCCGTCCTATGTGTTTTTCCGCCGTCTGGACGATCTGCCGCCAGAGGCCGGGCCGATTGGCGCGATGGGGCGGTCGATCAGCACATTGCGCTCGGTCGCGGTTGATCCAGATTTCGTGCCTTTGGGCGCGCCGGTCTGGCTGGAAAAAGCGGGGCGCGATCCGATGTGGCGGCTGATGGTGGCGCAAGATACCGGCGGCGCGATCAAAGGGGCCCAGCGGGCCGATATCTTTTTCGGCACTGGCGCCGAGGCGGGCCGGCAGGCGGGGTATCTGCGCGATGGCGGGCGGATGCTGGTGCTGTTGCCCATTGACCGGGCCTATGCCCTGACCGCGCCGGAAAGCTTTTGACATGCGGCGGCGGCATCTGAATTCGGAAGAGCGGCAGCTTTGGGAAGCGGTCGCAAAAACCGCCAAGCCGATTCATGGGCGCAAGGTTTTTATCGCCGAAGGCGCGGCAGAACCGTTGCGCCCTGCGCTTAAAATCCCTCCGCCAAAGCCGTGCATTGATCCGTTTTCGCTGGGCGAGAAAGCCGCGCGTGCTGCGCCGCGCCTTGATCAGCCCAAAACCATCGGGCAGGCTTTGGGCGAACAGCCGCTGTCGATGGACGCCAAGACCCACACCCGGATGACCAAGGGCAAGCTGTTGCCCGAAGCGCGGCTGGATCTGCACGGCATGACGCTGAACGAGGCGCACTCCGAGTTGATCAGCTTTGTGCTGACCGCGCGGGCAGCCGGGTTGCGACTTGTGCTGGTGATCACGGGCAAGGGCAAGGCCGCGCATGACAGCGGCGCGGTCCCGCACCGCATCGGCGCGCTGCGCCATCAGTTGCCGCACTGGCTGCGCTTGCCGCCGCTGGCCCCCGTGGTGCAGCAATTGGCCGAAGCGCACTTGCGCCATGGCGGCTCGGGGGCCTATTACATCTATCTTCGCCGAAAATAAGAGCGCCCCAATGACCGATCAGACCGACGCCGCCCCGGATGGGGGCGATGAAAAGCCAAAGCGGGAAAAGCGCCCGCAAAAGGTGTTTACTTTGGCCGTCGAGGTGGGCCGCAAGGCGGGCGATGATCTGCCGGAAAAGGCCACGGGGGCGGGGCTGGTGTGCTATGCCTCGGGCGTGGACGAAGCCGAGGCAGTGCGCGAAACGGTGGCGATTCTGAAAGAGGCGGGGCTTAATCCGCTGGACGTGTCGGGCTATGGCACATTGGAAGAGCGGATCAAGGCGGGCGACGAGATTGACGACGAAGAGCGCAAGCTGATGCAGATGGCGCTGGATCAAAACTCGGTCATCGTGGCGCAAATGACGCCATTCTTTGACTGATCAGGCGCGGACCCGAACCGACCCTGCGCCAATGATCGGCAACAGGGGATGCGCTTCGTAATCCGCCAGAATCCGGCGCGGCGGGGTTTTTGTGGGCCCTGCCGCCGGGATGAAAAGCCCGATCCCATCGACCGGCAATAGCACCGGCATCCCAAAATCCAGCGTGATCCCCAAAGTCGAGGAGCGTCGGTTTTCCAGCATCGCCGTGCGCCCGTTCACCATCACGGCGGCGCGGATCAGCACCTCTTCCACGCCGCAGACATATTCCACCGAAGCGCCGCCGACCAAAACCATCTGATCGGCCGAAATCATCAGATCCCGGCTGATGCCGAAATAGGGGGTGCGCAGCCGGACCGGCGCATAAGAGCCCCGGCTTGGCACCTCGATCCGGCCAATCGAATCCAGCCGTTGAAACCCATGGTCCAGCACCTGCACCAGATCGCCCGCCTGCAATGCCTCGGCCGGCACAACGCCTGCGACGGTCATCACCGGTGTGTTTCGCCCGATCCATGAGCGGCGCGGTGGCAAAGAGACACCCTTTGACAGCCCGAACCACAAAACCGCCCCGTGCCATGTACCGCCGCCGGTTTGCGCGCACATCCGGTCAAACGCGTTCAGATCAAACGGCAGGCTCTTCGTGCCCGACGCATCCAGCACGTTGGAAATGCCCGGCAGTTCCAGCCGCATCAGCCAGACCCCCCCATCCGCCGCATCCAGATGCAACGACAGCCGCGCCACGCCCGACGCATGCGGCAACGGCCCCGGCAAGACATAACGCCGCTGAATGCCGCCCTGACGCTGCAAGATTGCGATACCGGATTTTGGATCGAACAGGACCGAAAAGGTGATTTCCACCCCATTCGCGCCGGGCAGCCGATAATCCAAAAGCACGGTCGGCTCGGCGAGCGGCAGATGAAATTCCAGCGCGAACAGACCTTTGACGAGCGTTGTCTCGTCATCACCCCGAAGGCGGCCCAGCGGCGTTTCGGAAAGGATCAGCCAATCGTTCATCTGTGCGCTCAGTGAAGCAGTCAACCAATAGGCCCAAAAGGGCATGGCTCCGCTAGGTTTTGTAAAAATACTATCTTTACTAAATTCTAAAGTCACCACCCAACAGCGGACAGTTTGTCCGTATTTCGGTTGAAGACCATGGTGCCTGGCGCTAAAACTTTGCCCAGACCCGGTACCAAAGGACCGCTGATGCCCCATTCTGTTCCCGTTGACCCGGTTGCCCTTACGGCAGCTTTGATCCGGTGCCCCTCGGTCACGCCAACCGAAGGCGGCGCGTTGCAGCTTTTGGAACGCACGCTGGCAGCCGCGGGGTTCACCTGCACAAGGGTTGATCGTGCGGGCACCGCCAACCTTTTCGCCCGCTGGGGCCATCGCGGAGCAAACCGCAGCTTTGGGTTCAATGGGCATACGGATGTGGTCCCTGTCGGCGATGCTGCCGCTTGGCGGCACGACCCGTTTGGGGCGGAAATCGTGGACGGGTTCATGTATGGGCGCGGCGCCACGGATATGAAATCGGGGGTGGCGGCCTTTGTTGCCGCCGCGATTGACTTTGTCGGCACCACGCCGCCCGATGGCGCGGTGGTTATTGCGATCACGGGCGATGAAGAGGGCGAGGCGACGGACGGCACCGTGGCGCTGCTGGACTGGATGGCGCAGAATGGCGAGCGGATGAGCCATTGCCTTGTGGGCGAGCCGACCAGCCCGAACCAGATTGGCGACATGATGAAGATCGGTCGGCGCGGCTCGATGACGTGCTTTTTCACCGCGACGGGGGTGCAGGGCCATTCCGCCTATCCGCACCGTGCGAAAAATCCGATGACGGCGCTGGTCAGTCTGCTTTCCCGGCTGGAAGCGCAACCCCTGGATCAGGGCACGGCGCATTTTGATGCCTCCACGCTTGCGATCACCACGATCGATTGCGGCAACCCCACCACCAACGTGATTCCGGCGCGGGGCACGGCGACGGTGAACATCCGCTTTAATGATCTGCACACCGGCCCGTCCCTGACGGATTGGATCGAGGGTCATGCGCAGGCGGTGGCGGCGCAAACCGGGGTCAGGATCGAGGTGCGCGTGCAGGTGTCCGGTGACAGCTTTGTCACCCCGCCGGGCGCATGGTCGGCGATGATCGCCCGCGCCGTGCAGGCCGAAACCGGACGTATCCCAGAGCTGAGCACATCGGGCGGAACTTCGGATGCGCGGTTTGTAAAGGATCACTGCCCGGTGGTCGAATTCGGGCTTGTGGGCAAGACGATGCATCAGGTTGATGAATGTGTCGAGGTGGTGCAGATCGGGCAGCTGAAATCCATCTATGCCCGGCTTCTGGCCGACTATTTCGCCTAAGCGGGACCATTTAGGGGCAGGGGGACGCCGATGCCGTGTGTTTTGACCGTTGGCAGCCTGCATTACGACATTATGGTCGAAGCCGATCATTTGCCGCGCCGGGATGAAACGGCGGTCGGCTCGCGCTGGTATCCCAAATTCGGCGGCAAGGGCGGCAATCAGGCGGTTGCGGCGGCCAAAGCCGGGGCAGACAGCCGCATGGTTGGGGCGGTTGGCGATGATGGGTTCGGCGTGTTTCTGAAGGCAAAGCTGGCCGATGGTCTGGTGGATGATCGGTTTATTGCCACGGTTTGCGGTGTTGGTTCGGGGATAAGCGTGGCCATTCAGGACGGCGCTGGCGACTACGCCGCCACGATCGTATCGGCGGCGAACCTGCATATTCAGGCGAGCGTGCTTGCTGCGGATGATGTCTGGCATGGGGTCGGCGTGCTTGTCCTGCAAAACGAGGTCCCCGATGCGGTCAACTTTGCCGCCGCCTTGCAGGCGCGCCGTCGCGGTGTTCGCACGGTTCTGAACGCCGCGCCCTATCGCCCGCTGCCTGCTGCGCTGCGGGCTTTGATTGATATTCTGGTCGTGAACGCGGTTGAGGCGGAAATGATGGGGACACATCCGGTGTCCGGCCTGCCAAGCGCCCTGATTGCGGCGCGGCATCTGGCGGGGCAGTTCTTGAACGTGGTCGTGACGGCGGGCGCGGCGGGGCTTGCGGTTTGCGGCGATGGGGCGGCGTTTGCTTTGCCCGCCGAAAAGGTGCGCGCGATCAGCAGCCATGGGGCGGGCGATGCGTTTATTGGCACGCTGGCGGCGGGGCTATCGGGCGGATTGGCACTGCAGCCGGCTTGCGAGCTGGCTTCGAAAGCGGCGGCGCGGCATGTTTCGGGCAATGCCGTCTAGGGCAGTTTCGACTGCCCTTTGGCGCAGGGGATGCGCGCGGGCCCAGGGCGGCCTGCGCCTCGGCCCTTGCGGCGTCCTTGATGGCCGGAACATGACGGATAGCCCGACCTATTTGCCTTTCAGCGCGGCGCTTGCGGCGCCGATCACGCCGGCATCATCGCCCAAGGCGGCGGCAATCACCGGGGCGCTGAACCATGAGGCGCGGGGCGGCAAGGTTGAAAGCGCGGCGATGGCGGCGGGACCGGCGCCGCCGCCAATCACCACACAATCGGGGTTCAACGCGGCGATCATCGTGTCGATCCCGGCGCGCAGCGGGGTGGCCCAAGCCGCGATGACGGCGCGTGCGGGGCCGTCATCGCGGGTGATCAGATCTTCGGCGCGGGTGCCTTTGGGCAGGCCAGCTTCGGCCAGATGGATGCTGAATGCGGTGCCCGAGCTGACGGTTTCCAAACAGCCGATCTTGCCGCACACGCAGGGGCGGCCCTGCGGGTCGATGCTGAGGTGGCCAAGCTGCCCCGCCGCGCCGCGCCCGCGCAGGATCTGGCCCCGGTCAAGGATCGCGCCGCCGATGCCGGTGCCGATGGTCATCATCACCACGTTTTGCAGCGCCGTGGCCGCCCCTTGCGCCGCCTCGCCCAGAAGCGCCATGACAGCATCGTTCTCGATGCTTACCCGCAGACCGGTGGCGGCCTCGACTTCGGCCACAAAATCAAAGCCCGACAGATCGACATAGCCGCCGGACAGAACCCGGCGCGTGGCGATATTCACCTCTCCGGGCACGCCGATCCCAAGCGCGCAGACCTGCGGGGTGCGGATCTGTGCCACAAGGTCCAGCACGCGCGCCATCACCTCGCGCGGATCGGGCACACTGGCCGCGCTGGCCCGCGCTTCGATGTCACGGCCGTTGATCCGGGCGGCGCGCAGGCGCGTGCCGCCGATATCAATGCCAATCGCGGTGGCAGATGCCATGGGCTACCCCTTGATTTTCGTGCCGATTGGCGCCTGATTATTGCACTGGCGCGGCAGGGCGATGGTGTTCAGCCGTTTCTTGCTAACCCGTCTGATGGATGAGGGACAGTGTTTCTGCAAAGGCCGCCCCAAGGCCATTTGAACCGCCGCGCGGGCCGTTCGGCAGGCCAGAATTTTTCGGGCGGCCAGCGGCAGGCGGTTGCAATTGGCCGCGCGGTGGTTTGGAATGCGGGGGCGGGTGGTGATCGCAGATGAACCAACGGCGGCGCATGAAGTGCCCGAACAACTTAAGGTGACCTAGCAGATGCTTCAGGCGCGGGACACGGGAAAACGAATGTCGGCGGCGGACACATGGGCTTGGTGATCGGGTCGGTTGGCGAATTGCTGGTGGAGTTTATTTGTGGCGACAAGGACGGGCGGAACCTGAGGGCAGGGCCCTATTTCGGCCCCTTCGCCAGCGGTGCGCCGGGCATTTTCATCGATCAGGCCGCCCGTATCGCCCGCAGTTTCGGCGGCAAAGCGGTGTTTGCGGGTGCGGTTGGCGGCGATGCCTTTGGGCGGCTGATCGTGAACCGGTTAAGCGGCGCCGGGGTTGAGACTGGTTTGATCAGGGTCATGGACGGCGTGCCAACCGGAACCGCGCATGTCAGTTACAATTCCGATGGCAGCCGGGAATTCGTGTTCAACATCGCCCACTCGGCAGCCGCGCATTTGCCCGGTTCTACCGAGATTGCGGCCGGGTTTCTGGCGGCGGGGATCAGCGTTTTGCATATCTCCGGCTCGACGCTGGGCGATCCCGCGATGCGCGCCATAGGTCTTGGCCTTTGCGAAACGCTGGCGGGGCAGGGGGTTGCGATTTCGGTTGATCCCAATTGCCGGCCCGAATTGATCCGCGACAAGGGTTATATGCAGGCGCTGCGCCGGATCATCGCGCTGGCCCGATTTGTGCTGCCGTCCGAAACGGATGCGCAAATGTTATATCCGGGGGAAGAATTTGGCGACTGGTCGGCCCGGTTGTTGGCAGGCGGGGCGCAGGTTGTGGCGCTAAAGCGCGGTGATCAGGGTTGCATCGGGCGGGATGCGGGCGGTATCCACAGTTTAGCCGCCCACAAGGTCACGGTGGTTGATCCGACGGGCGCGGGGGATTGTTTTTGCGCCGTGCTCGTGACCTTGCTCAGCGCGGGCCAGCCGCTGCATGAGGCGTTGGCGCGCGCCAATGCAGCGGGCGCGCTTGCGGTTGCAAAACTGGGGCCGATGGAGGGCAATTCCAGCCTTGCCGAGATAAAGCGAATGAAAGGATAAAAGATGCCGCCAAAGGACCCCCGACTGCTGCGCGTGGGCGTTTTGGGCTGCGGCCCGATTGCCCAGGCCGCCCATTTCGAAGCCTGCACCAAGGCGCGCAATGCCGAGCTGTATGCAATCTGCGATGTGGCGGATGATCTGCGCGCGCGGATGGCGGCGGTGCATGCGCCTGCCAAGTCCTATGATGACTATGACAAGATGCTTGCCGATCCGCATCTGGAAGCCGTGATCATCGCCACATCGGACGCATTTCACGTGCCCGCCGCCCTGCGCGCTTTGCAGGCGGGCAAGCATGTTTTGTGCGAAAAGCCGCTGGCAACAAGTGTGGAAGAGGCGGAATCTTTGCGGGCGGCGGTGAGGGCAAGCGGCTGCAGGCTGCAGGTCGGTCATATGAAGCGGTATGACGCGGGGCTTCAGGCCGCCAAAAGCTTTGTCGACGGGCCGATGGGCGAAATGGTGGCGCTGAAGGCGTGGTATTGCGACAACACCCACCGCTACGCGATGACCGACGCGGTGCAGCCTTTGATGGTGACATCAAAGAACGCGCGCAAGCCGACCGAGAACCCCAAAGCCGATCTTGACCGCTATTACATGCTCGCGCATGGCAGCCATCTGGTTGATACCGCGCGATATTTCGCTGGGGAAATTGTGGCGGTCGATGCGCGGCTTTTGAACCGGGCGGGGATGCGCTGCTGGTTTGTCGATGTGCAGTTTGCCAGCGGCGTGCTGGGCCATCTTGATCTGACGGTGGCCGTGCGGATGGATTGGCACGAGGGATTTCAGATTTATGGCGCGCAGGGCTCGGTCTTGGGAAAGACCTATAATCCTTGGTACTACAAATCCTCGGACGTCGAGATTTTTGACGAGGCGGATGCCACGACGCGCCGGGTTTTGGGGGCGGATGGCCATTTTTACCGCAGGCAGCTGGAAGGCTTTGCGCAGACCGTGTTGACGGGCGCGCCGCAGACGGGGGCGGATATCGAAGACGGCATTGCTTCGGTTCGGGCGATGATCGCCATCGCGCAATCGGCGCGCTCGGGGCAGCCGGTCACGCTGGCCGATGTGTCCGGGGCTTTGTGATGCGGCTTGGGATTTTCGCCAAAACCTTTGCGGGAACGGGTCCGAGCGCGGTATTGCCAGCGGCGAAGGCGGCGGGGTTTGACTGTGTGCAATATAACATGGCCTGTTCGGGGCTTGCTGCGATGCCGGACCATCTCAGCACCGCGCAGGTTGCCGATGTGGCGCAGGCGGGCCGGGCGGCGGGCGTGGCGATAGCGGCCGTGTCGGGCACCTATAACATGATCCATCCGGATTCGGCAGAGCGGGCGGCGGGGTTGAAAAGGCTGGAGGTCTTGATCCGGAATGCGGCCGCCATGGGCACTGCGATGGTCACCCTTTGCACCGGCAGCCGGGATGCGCAGGACCAGTGGCGGCATCATGCGGACAACACCTCGCCCGAGGCCTGGCGCGATCTTTTGGCGGAAATGGGCAAGGCTTGCGCCTTGGCGGAACCCTTTGGCATCAAGCTGGGGGTCGAGCCGGAACTCGGCAATGTGGTCAGCGGCGCGGCGCAGGCGCGAGCGTTGATCGACGAGCTGCAAAGCCCGGCTTTGGCGATTGTTCTGGACCCGGCCAATCTGTTCGAGGTGGCCAGCCTGCCCGCGCAGCGCGATGTGATCGAGCGGGCCGTGGCGCTTTTGGCGGACCGGATTCAGATGGCCCATGCCAAGGACCGCGATGCGGCGGGCGGGTTTCAGGCGGCGGGCAAGGGCGTGGTTGATTTCCCGCATTTCCTTGGGCGGCTGCGCGCGGCGGGATTTGACGGCGATCTGGTGACGCATGGGCTGAGCGCCGATGAGGCGCCGGGCGTGGCGGCGTTTCTGCGCCAAACCCTGGCGGGCCTATGACCCCGTCCGGTTTTTTGGCCCATGGCGGGCAACGACTTGCGGTCTATCGCGGCGGCACTTTGGGGCCGCGCCTGGTGTTTCAACACGGGCTGTGCGGCGATGCGGGGCAGGTCGCCGAGGCGATGGCGGGGTTGGGCGCGCAGGCGTGGCAAGGGCTGGAATGCCCCGGTCACGGGGCCTCGCCGATGGGCGCGCCGTCTGTCGCTGGATTTGCGGATGGCGTGGCGGCGCTGATTGAAACGCTGCCTGAACCCGTGATTTTGGGCGGCATTTCGATGGGGGCGGCGATTGCCAGCCGCTTGGCGGTGACGCGCCCGGATCTGGTGCGCGCGCTGATTTTGGTGCGCCCGGCTTGGGCGACCCAGTCCGCCCCGCCAAACATGGCCCCCAATGCCGAGGTGGGCGCGCTTTTGGCGCAGCGCAGCGCCGAGGACGCCCGCGCGATGTTTGCCCAAGGGGCCACCGCGAAGCGGCTGGCGGCGGAGGCGCCCGATAACCTTGCCTCGCTGATGGGGTTTTTCGCCCGCGCGCCGCAGACGGATACCGCGCGCCTGCTGACCGCGATTTCCGCCGATGGCCCGGGAATATCGGACGCCGATTTGCGCGCCCTGAGCGTGCCGACACTGATCTGCGGCACCACTGAGGACGCCGTTCACCCGCTGTCGCACGCGCAGGATTTGGCCGGGCTGATCCCCGGCGCGCGGCTGGTCCTTTTGCCGCCCAAGGGCCGGGACAAGCCTGCCCATCTGGCAGCGCTTGGCGCGGCTATGACCACGTTTATCAAGGAGATTTGACATGTCCCGCCCGCACCCCGACTGGATCACCCGTCTGCCGCGCACCCGTTTGTTGGCCGAATATTCGATGTGGTCGGCCGATCTGACCCGGCTTGCCGATGATCTGGTTCGCATCACCCCGCATGCGGATATTCTGCATGTCGATGCGGCGGACGGTCATTTCGCCCCCGCGCTTTTGTTCTTTCCCGATCTGGTGGCCCGCCTGCGCGAGCAGACCGCATTGCCGGTTCATGTGCATCTGATGGTGGCCGATGCGGTGCTTATGGCGCAGATTGACCAGTTCGCCGAGGCGGGGGCGGATCTGATCAGCCTGCATGCTGAAAACGCCAATGCGGCCGAGGGGCTGAGCCGGATTGAAAGCCTTGGTTGCAAGACGGGCATGGTTTTGCGGGTGGAAACGCCGGTTCAGATGGCGGCGGCGCATGTGCCGCGGCTGGATATGCTGACGCTTCTGGGCACGGCGATCGGGGTAAAAGGGCAGGGGTTGAACGCGGCGGCGACGGGCAGGCTGGGGCAGGCGGGCGCGTTGATCGCGGGGGCGGGCAAACGCATCCTGCTGGCGGCGGATGGCGGCATTCGGGATACGACGGTGCCCTTGCTGCGCGCGGCGGGGGCGCAGACGGTGGTGATGGGCTCGCTCGCTTTTGGTGCGCCCGATCTGGCAGAGCGGATGCGCTGGCTGCACGGGCTTTGAGGCGCTACTTCACGCCCAGCGCAGCGGTAAGCCCGCCGTCGACCTTGTAATCGGCCCCGGTGCAAAAGGCGGCTTTGTCCGAGGCGAGAAAGGCCACAAGTTCTGCCACCTCTTCGGGCTCGCCGATCCGCCCCAGCGGGTGGGCGGCACCAAAGCGGGCAAAGGTTTGCTCTATACTAACGCCCTCGCCGCCCGTGGCGCGGGCGGCGGCCGTCAGGATCGGGGTGCGGATAGAGCCGGGACTGATCGAGTTCACCCGGATTTTCTGGTCGGCATGGTCCAGCGCCATCGCCCGCGTCAGGGCATGGATCGCGCCCTTGCTGGCCACATAGGCCGCAACGTTGGGACGGCAGTTGAAGCCCTGGACCGACGAGATATTGATAATCGCGCCGCCGCCGCGCCGCGCCATTTCAGGCACGCCGAAATGGGCGGTCAGATAGATGGAGCCGATATTGACCGCCATGCAGCGTGTCCAGGTTTCAAAATCGGTGGAAACGACGGTGCCATAGGGATGCACCGCCGCCGAATTGACGATGATATCCAGCCCGCCAAAGCGCTGCACGGCTTCGGCGACGGCGGCGCGCACCTCGTCCTCGTGCGCCACATCGCATTGACACGGCCAAATCGGCAGATTGCGGGCGCGGGCGAGGGCGGCCAGTGCCGCATTGGCCGCGTCGTCAATCCCGCAGGCCAGAACGTTGGCGCCGCCTTCGGCAAGCCGCAACGCCGAGGCAAGGCCGATGCCCGTGGTGCCGGTTACAAGCGCAACCTTTCCGGAAAAGTCCGTCATTGGCAGTCTCCCATGCGCATCCGCCTCCGCGCTGTTGAGGAGTTCGGGATTTGTGTCTGATGCTGCCACGTCGCCGGACAAATTGCCATGATGCGCAGATGCGTTGCATCGTCATCCGATCACCTTTCGGGCGCGTCAGACCTTAAGGGCAGGACTGCGCGTCTTGTGCGACCTCTGGGGCCTCCGGGGTCGCAACGGTTTTGCGCCGCGTTCCGTCCAGCGTGATGCGTTTTACCTCGGAAGGCGCCTGCGTGCATTCGGCGGCGATTTCGGTGGTTGCAAGTGCGGTCGTTTGCGCGTTGGGCAATGTGACAGGTGTTTCACCGATCGGAATGTAGTCCCCGCGAACATACAAGGTGTTTGGCACGGCATTCAGCGTGATCTGCGCGGCGTATTCGGGCGAAAACAGCGTTTGCATGACCTGCGGCGCCCAGAAAAACAGATTGTGAAAACCGCACACCATCAAAACCACGCCCGCGCTTTGCATTGCTTTGTGGGTTTTGCTGGTCAGCCGGAACAGTTTCGACAAAGCAAAGGCCACGCAGATGCCCACGAAGGCCGAAAGAAGCATTTCGAGCGTCGCATCAGGCATGGCGCTGGGCCCGCTCATCAGAAGAAAGCGGGCATAGTGGCCCAAGGCTGCCGCCACCATGCCAAGCACGAAGGCTCCGATCAGGGAGGCGGGATGCTTGGCGTTACCGGCCAATTCACGCGCCCGTGCCGCCTGTATCGGCTGCTTGCGCTCGTGCACAAAACTTTCGTCAAGTCCGACCATGATGACCGAACGGCCCCGATTGGCCTGAACCCGCGCCAAACGGTCCAGATAGTCATCACTCGTTGTCATTTGGTCTTTGCCCCGGCAGTGTCGATCAGACCTTCGCAGCGGGCGGTGGCGGAAATGCGGCGCGCCAAAGGCAAAGGCATGTAACGGGCCGCCAAATGGCTTGAATTCTGGCGTTCAAGCGCGTATCTGGCCCACGAAGCCTTAATTGTCTGGAATTCTCAAAGATGGCCAACACAACGCCTGCGCAGTTTCTGCAACAAGTCCGCACCGAGGTCAGCAAAGTGGTCTGGCCGACGCGGCGCGAGGTGGTTTTGACCACGATCATGGTGTTCATCATGGCCGCGCTGACGGCGACTTTCTTTTCGCTGGTCGATGTCGTGATCCGCTTTGGGCTTAGCACGGTTCTGAACGGGTTCTGAATTCGGCGCGCCAGCAGGGCGATGCCACCAAAAACGCTTGAAATTCCGGCATGTGCGGGCTATCCCCCGCCCAAACCAGACAAGACCGGCGCGCAACGATTCGAGTTGCGCGCTGTTTTTTATTCGGTGACGGCGGGATAACCGCAGGTAAAGACACAGATTTTCGGGCGATGTGCCTGAACACGAAGGATGGACGAGGCATGGCCAAGCGTTGGTATTCGGTAAGCGTTCTCTCGAACTTCGAGAAGAAAGTGGCCGAGCAGATCCGGACTGCCGTGGCCGAAGCCGGTCTTGGCGACGAGATCGAAGAAGTGCTGGTGCCCACCGAAGAGGTGATGGAAGTCCGCCGCGGCAAAAAGGTGGTGTCTGAACGTCGCTTCATGCCGGGCTATGTTCTGGTGCGTATGGAGATGAGCAGCCAAGGCTATCATCTGATTTCCTCGATCAACCGCGTGACGGGATTTCTGGGCCCGCAAGGCAAACCGATGCCGATGCGCGACGCCGAAGTGAACACGATCCTGCACCGCGTCGAAGAAGGTCTGGAAGCGCCGCGCAACCTGATCCGCTTTGAGATCGGCGAAAAAGTCAAAGTGTCGGATGGCCCGTTCGAAGGCTTTGACGGCATGGTCGAGGAAGTGGACGAGGGCCATTCGCGGCTGAAAGTGTCCGTCTCGATCTTTGGGCGCGCGACGCCCGTGGAATTGGAATTCACCCAGGTCACCAAACTTTGATCTGAGTGCATCGCGTGGGAGGGGAGCGCGGGCAGATGCCCGTGACGAACCGAACCACTAAACCGCGCCCTGTGGCGCCGTGACAAAGGAGAGGCCAGATGGCCAAGAAGATTATCGGCAGCTTGAAGCTGCAAGTTAAAGCGGGTCAAGCAAACCCGTCCCCACCGGTCGGCCCGGCCCTGGGTCAGCGCGGCCTGAACATCATGGCTTTCGTCAAAGAGTTCAACGCCAAGACCGCTGACTCGCCGCTCGGCACGCCGACCCCGGTGATCATCACCTACTATCAGGACAAGTCGTTCAGCCTTGAATTCAAGACGCCTCCGGCTGCGTTCCTGATCAAGCAGGCCGCCGGTCTGCCGCTGGTCGGCAAGCGCAACCGCGCCAAGGGTTCGGTCAAGCCGGGCCGTGAAGTGGCCGGTTCGATCACGGCGGCATCGGTTCGCAAGATCGCCGAAACCAAGATGAAAGACCTTAACGCCAACACGATCGAAGCGGCGATGAGCATCATTCTGGGCTCGGCACGCTCCTGCGGCATCGAAGTGAAGGGCTAAGATCATGACAAAAATTGCAAAGCGCGTCGTCAAGGCGCAAGAGGCCTTTGTCGGCAAGATGCTGATTTCGGTCGAAGATGCGGTCGCGCTGATCAAAGGCGCGGCGTCGGCCAAGTTCGACGAAACGCTGGAAATCGCGATGAATCTGGGCGTTGATCCACGTCACGCCGATCAGATGGTGCGCGGCGTGGTTCAGTTGCCGAACGGCACGGGCAAAACCGTGCGCGTGGCCGTGTTCGCCCGCGGCGTGAAGGCAGACGAGGCCAAGGCCGCGGGTGCCGACATCGTTGGCGCCGAAGACCTGCTGGAAATCATCCAAGGTGGCAAGCTCGACTTTGATCGGTGCATTGCGACGCCGGACATGATGCCGCTGGTGGGCCGTTTGGGCAAAATCCTCGGCCCGCGCAACCTGATGCCGAACCCCAAGGTCGGCACCGTGACGATGGACGTGAAAACGGCTGTTGCGGCGGCAAAGGGCGGCGAAGTGCAGTTCAAGGTCGAGAAGGCTGGCGTGATCCATGCCGGTATCGGCAAAGTGTCGTTCTCGGACGCGAAGCTGGCCGAAAACGTGCGCGCGTTTGTTGATGCCGTCACCCGTGCAAAGCCTGCCGGTGCCAAGGGTTCTTATCTGAAAAAGGTCTCGCTGGCCTCGACGATGGGTCCGGGCGTTTCGGTTGATCTGACTTCGGCCACCGCCAAGTGATCTGACCCTTGCCACGAACGGGGCGAGTCAATTTCACCACAGTTCTGCAAAACGGCTGCCCTCGGGTGGCCGTTTTTCTTGTCTAACGGTCCGTATCCTGCCTAAGATCGGTTCAAACAGACATCAGATCTGTTCCGAGCAGGAGAATAACCATGGATAACCGTGATATGCGGCAGCTGAAGCGTCGGCTGCCTGCGGACGTTTTGGAAAAGGTTGCCAGCACCGAGGTCATCCAAACGGATGATATGCGGCTATTCCGTTATGGGGCGGATGGGGTGTTTGATCTGGATCTGTACCGCCGGCTTCAAACCGAAGCGAACAAGATGAAGATCGAAAATCAGTGGGTTCCGGAAGGCCACATTGAAATTCTGGCCAACTACATTCGCGCGGCAGGCGCACGGCCCAGAAAAGGCATTTGTCACGGCACCCGGCGCGGCAATGAACAGATGTGGTTCCGCAAGCATTTGCCGGCGGGCGCCGAGGTGATCGGCACCGAAATTTCCGATACCGCCACCGACTTTCCGCACACCATTCAATGGGATTTCCACGAGGTTGACCCGGCTTGGGTTGGCAAGATTGGCGTTGTCTATTCCAACTCATGGGACCACGCCCATGACCCGGAGCGGGCTTTTGCGGGATGGGCCAGCTGCCTGAACAAGGGCGGTTTCTTGATGCTTGATCATGGCTGGAATTACCAGCCCGACCGGGTGTCCGCGATGGACCCTTTCGGGATTTCCGAGGCTGGACTGGTCAAAATGCTGAACCGGGTGTGCGGCCACGTCGGGCAGGTGGTCGATGTGATCGAGGGCGGCAAACACCGGACTAAGATGATCCGCACGATCATCTTTCGCGCGCACAGTGCCGCGCCCGTAAAAACGGCGGCGCATTGACGGGTCACCATCGATGCATCCTTTCCCTCAACCCCTCGGTGTTGTCGCGGCCCCGTTCAGCCCAAAAGTGGTCGTCTACTCGTGCTACTTCGGCCAATATGAACCCTTCAATGCCAAGGCTACGGGGCCGGGCGACGGCTATGACCGTGTCGTTCTGAGCGATCAGGCGATTGTTTCTGCGGGCATTCGGTTTACCGCGTTGCCAGACAGCGATGGCACCGCCACCACACGCTCTCGGCTTGCGAAAATCTGCCCACACCAGTTCTTTCCGGAATACGACTGGGCGATCTATATCGACAACAGTGCCTCATTGCTGATCCATCCTTTTGATATCATTTCTGAAATAGTGGCGGCTCAGGGCGAGGCTGCGCCCGCAGGTCGCTATCTTTTCCCCCATCGGCGGCGCACCTGTTCTTATCGTGAGGCGCGGTTGTGCATGAAAAAAGGCCGCATCCCGCGCGCCGATTTTCGCCGCCAGACACGGCACTATCTGGACGCGGGCTTTCCAAAGGATCACGGGCTTTATGTGAACACGATGATGGTGCAAAAAATGGGTGATCCGGCCACCGACGCTTTCAATGACGCCTGGTATCAGCATTTCACCGAATTTTCGCAGCGCGATCAGATTTCCTTGCCGTTCATGCTTTGGCAGGAAAATTATCCTGTGCGTTTGATGCCGCAAACCCTTTCTGATCTGGCCCAGTGGCCAATGTTCAAAAAGTTCCGCCGGGTGCAGTTTCAGTCGGCCCAAAGGGCGCGGGCGGCCAAACGGCTTGCACTCGCCTGATCATTTCCCGCCCTATTTGGTCGTCTTGACCATTTGGCGTGATTTTGGGGTTGGAATTCCGGTCCGCAGAGACTAACTACCGCTCAGCAGCAAGGGGCGCGATTCGTCGCGCCCCCTGTTGTTTTTCGTCCGAGACGGTGGGTTGCTGGTCAAACAGCGTTAATTCCTGCCTGAGACGGGATCAGACCTGATCTTCCTGGGGGTCACTCCTTGGGCGCGGATGGCTCAGTCCCGTAAGGACCCGTGTACCGGAATTTCCGGTGCGAATGAGCCGGGGGCATGTCCCCCAAACTTGGAGTGAAACTGTGGATAGAGCCCAAAAAGAGAAAGTGGTCGCCGATCTGGACCAAATCTTCGCAAGCTCTGGCGTGGTTGTGGTAGCACACTACGTAGGTATGACCGTTGCACAGATGCAGGACCTGCGCGCAAAAATGCGCGAAGTAGGCGGGTCCGTACGCGTTGCCAAGAACAAGCTCGCCAAAATCGCCCTTGATGGGAAGCCCGGTGTTAAGATGGGCAACCTTTTGACGGGGATGACTGTACTCGCTTACTCGGATGACCCTGTGGCTGCGGCCAAGGTTGCCGAGGCCTATGCCAAGGGGAACGACAAGTTCGTCATCCTGGGCGGGGCAATGGGCGATACGGTTCTGGATACGGCTGGTGTCAAAGCTGTCGCCTCGCTGCCATCGCGTGAAGAGCTTATCGCTCAGATCGTCGGCATGATCGGGTCGCCAGCGTCGAGCCTCGCCGCTGCCATTGGCGCGCCTGCTGCGAACATCGCAAGCATCCTTTCGACCATCGAGGAAAAGGCAGCTGCCTGATCCTGACCTGCGTGGGACATCCCCATCGCGTTGGAACCCTTTAACCTAACGGAATGAGCAAATGGCTGATCTGAACAAACTCGCCGAAGAAATCGTCGGTCTGACCCTCCTGCAAGCGCAGGAACTGAAGACCATCCTGAAGGACAAGTATGGCATCGAGCCGGCAGCTGGTGGCGCCGTCATGATGGCTGCTGGTCCGGCTGCTGCTGCGGCACCTGTCGAAGAGCAGACGGAATTTGATGTTGTGCTGACCGAAGCTGGTCCGAACAAAATCAACGTCATCAAGGAAGTCCGCACCATCACCGGTCTGGGCCTGAAAGAAGCCAAGGACCTCGTTGAGGCCGGCGGCAAAGTGAAAGAAGGCGTCACGAAAGCTGACGCTGAAGGCTTCAAGAAAACCCTGGAAGCCGCTGGCGCCAAGGTTGAGCTGAAGTAATTCAGGCCGGAGCGGCGCAAAGCCGTTCCGCCATAAGACATCGAACTGGGCCCGGGGGAAACTCCGGCCCAGTTTATCGCGTCTGAACTGCCTCTTGGCACCTGCTTTTGCGAAAGCCGGTTCCAAGGTGCGGTGATGGGTTCGGGAGCTGCCTGACGGGACAGGTGGCATGAATAGAACCCTCAAAGCCCTCTCGCCAAGCGGCGTGCCCCTGTGCCCGGCAGGACGCGCGTCGGCGAAAAAAGAAGAAAGGTTACGATCAACATGGCGCAAGCTTACGTTGGCCAGAAGCGGATCCGTCGTTATTTCGGCAAAATTCGCGAAGTTCTGGACATGCCGAACCTGATTGAGGTTCAGAAATCCTCCTATGATCTGTTCTTGCGGTCGGGCGACAGCCCCAAACCGCTTGACGGCGAGGGCATCCAAGGCACGTTCCAGTCGGTGTTCCCGATCAAGGACTTTAACGAAACCGCGGTGCTCGAGTTCGTCAAGTACGAGCTGGAAAAGCCCAAATATGACGTGGACGAGTGCCAGTCGCGCGACATGACCTATGCGGCGCCGTTGAAGGTGACGCTGCGGCTGATCGTGTTTGATGTCGATGAAACCACCGGCGCGCGGTCGGTCAAGGACATCAAGGAACAAGACGTTTACATGGGCGACATGCCCTTGATGACCCACAACGGCACCTTCGTTGTGAACGGCACCGAGCGGGTTATCGTTTCGCAGATGCACCGCTCTCCGGGCGTGTTCTTTGACCATGACAAGGGCAAGACCCATTCCTCGGGCAAGCTTTTGTTCGCTTGCCGGATCATTCCGTACCGCGGCTCCTGGCTCGATTTCGAGTTTGACGCCAAGGACATCGTGTTTGCGCGCATCGACCGCCGCCGCAAGCTGCCGGTCACCACGCTGCTTTACGCGCTGGGCATGGACCAGGAAGGCATCATGGATGCCTATTATGAGACGATCAATTTCCACCATGTGAAAAACAAGGGCTGGGTCACCAAATTCTTCCCGTCCCGCGTGTCCGGCACCCGTCCGACCTATGATCTGGTCGACGCGGCCACCGGCGAAGTGATCCTGAAGGCTGGCGAGAAAGCCACGCCGCGGATGGTCAAGAAGTGGAAAGACGACGCTTCGGTCACCGAGCTTCTGGTGCCTTTCGATCACATCCTTGGCCGTTACATCGCCAAGGACATCATCAACGAGCAGACCGGCGAAATCTGGGCTGAGGCGGGTGACGAGCTGACGATGGATTATGACCGCGATGGTGCGCCCAAAGGCGGCACGGTCAAACTGCTGGTCGATCAGGGCATCACCGACATTCCGGTTCTCGACATCGACAATATCAACGTCGGCCCCTACATCCGTAACACGATGGCGGCAGACAAGAACATGGGCCGCGACACCGCGCTGATGGACATCTACCGCGTCATGCGCCCCGGCGAGCCGCCGACGGTCGAAGCCGCAAGTCAGATGTTCGACACGCTGTTCTTTGACAGCGAGCGCTATGATCTGTCGGCCGTTGGCCGCGTGAAAATGAACATGCGTCTTGATCTTGGCCGCCCGGACACCCAGCGCACGCTGGACCGCGCCGATATCGTCGCCTGCATCAAGGCCCTGACCGAACTGCGCGATGGCAAGGGCGAGATTGACGACATCGACCACCTTGGCAACCGCCGGGTGCGCTCGGTCGGCGAATTGATGGAAAACCAGTACCGCGTTGGTCTGCTGCGCATGGAGCGCGCGATCAAAGAGCGGATGTCGTCGGTGGAAATCGACACGATCATGCCTCAAGACCTGATCAACGCCAAACCGGCAGCGGCGGCGGTGCGTGAATTCTTCGGCTCTTCGCAGCTGTCGCAGTTCATGGACCAAACCAACCCGCTGTCCGAAGTGACGCACAAGCGCCGCCTTTCCGCCCTCGGGCCGGGCGGTCTTACGCGCGAGCGTGCAGGTTTCGAAGTGCGCGACGTTCACCCGACTCACTATGGCCGGATGTGCCCGATTGAAACGCCAGAAGGCCAGAACATCGGCCTGATCAACTCGCTGGCGACTTTTGCCCGCGTGAACAAGTATGGTTTCATTGAAACACCGTACCGCAAGGTGATCGACGGCAAGGTGACGGACGAGGTCATCTATATGTCCGCGACCGAGGAAATGCGCCACACCGTGGCGCAGGCCAACGCCGCGCAGGATGCCGAGGGCCGCTTTACCGACGATCTGATTTCGTCGCGAAAAGCCGGTGATTTCATGCTGAACCCGCCGGATGCGATCGATTTGATCGACGTCTCGCCGAAGCAGCTGGTTTCGGTTGCCGCCTCTTTGATCCCTTTCCTTGAAAACGACGACGCCAACCGCGCCTTGATGGGCTCGAACATGCAGCGTCAGGCGGTTCCGCTGTTGCAATCGGACGCGCCTTTTGTGGGCACCGGGATTGAAGCCGTGGTTGCGCGGGACAGTGGGGCGGCCATCATGGCCCGCCGTGCGGGCGTGATCGATCAGGTTGACGCCACCCGCATCGTGGTGCGCGCCACCGAGATGCTGGACCCCGGTGAGCCGGGCGTTGACATCTACCGTCTGCGCAAATTCAAGCGCTCCAACCAATCGTCCTGCATCAACCAGCGTCCGCTGGTGAATGTCGGCGACGTGGTGATGCGCGGCGAAGTGGTGGCCGACGGCCCCTGCACCGACATGGGCGAGCTGGCCCTTGGCCGGAACGTGGTTGTCGCGTTCATGCCGTGGAATGGCTATAACTACGAAGACTCCATCCTGATTTCCGAACGCATTCTGCGCGACGACGTGTTCACCTCGATCCATATCGAAGAATACGAAGTGGCGGCCCGCGATACGAAACTGGGGCCAGAGGAGATTACCCGCGACATCCCGAACGTTGGTGAAGAAGCGCTGCGCAACCTCGACGAGGCGGGCATCGTTTACATCGGCGCCGAGGTTCAGCCGGGCGATATCCTCGTTGGAAAGATCACGCCAAAGGGCGAAAGCCCGATGACGCCGGAAGAAAAGCTGCTGCGCGCCATCTTTGGCGAAAAGGCATCGGATGTGCGCGACACCTCGCTGCGTCTGCCGCCCGGCGCGTTTGGCACGATTGTCGAAGTGCGGGTGTTCAACCGTCACGGCGTCGAAAAAGACGAACGTGCGGTGCAAATCGAGCGTGAAGAAGTGGAACGTCTGGCGCGGGACCGCGACGACGAGTTGACCATTCTGGAGCGCAACATCTATGCGCGCCTGAAGGTGCTGATCAGCGGCCGCGCCGCCGTGAAGGGCCCCAAGGGCATCAAGACCGGCTCGACGATTGACGACGACCTGCTCGCCACGCTGTCGCGCGGTCAGTGGTGGCAGCTTGCTGTTGCCGAAGAGGAAATCGCCAAGGAAATCGAAGCCCTGCACGACCAGTTCGAAGCGCAAAAGCGCGCGCTTGATCACCGATTTGACGACAAAGTGGAAAAGGTCCGCCGCGGCGACGATCTGCCTCCGGGTGTGATGAAGATGGTCAAAGTCTTCGTCGCGGTGAAGCGCAAGCTGCAGCCGGGCGACAAGATGGCCGGACGCCATGGCAACAAGGGTGTTATTTCGAAAGTCGTTCCGATGGAGGATATGCCCTTCCTCGCCGACGGCACCCCGGTTGATCTGGTGCTGAACCCGCTGGGCGTGCCATCGCGCATGAACGTGGGCCAGATCCTTGAAACCCACATGGGCTGGGCCGCGCGCGGTCTGGGCCTGAAGATCGACGACGCGTTGAAAGAGTACCGCCGCTCTGGGGACATGACCCCGGTGCGGGACGCGGTGCGCTTTGCCTACGGTGACGAAACCTATGAAGAATCCTTTGCCGACCGGACCGAAGCGGAGTTCCTTGAACTTGCCGGAAACGTCACCAAGGGCGTTCCGATTGCCACCCCGGTGTTTGACGGGGCCAAAGAGGCGGACGTGAACGACGCGCTGACCCGCGCCGGTTTCGACACCTCGGGCCAGTCGGATGTGTTTGATGGTCGTTCGGGCGAAAAGTTTGCCCGGCAGGTCACGGTTGGCGTGAAGTACATGCTGAAACTTCACCACTTGGTGGACGACAAGCTGCACGCGCGCTCGACCGGTCCGTACTCGCTTGTCACGCAGCAGCCGCTGGGTGGTAAGGCGCAGTTCGGTGGCCAGCGTCTGGGCGAGATGGAAGTCTGGGCTTTGGAAGCTTACGGCGCCGCTTACACCTTGCAGGAAATGCTGACGGTGAAATCGGACGACGTGGCAGGCCGTACCAAGGTTTACGAGTCGATCGTCAAGGGCGAGGACAATTTCGAGGCTGGCGTGCCAGAATCGTTCAACGTTCTGGTCAAAGAGGTCCGCGGTTTGGGCCTCAACATGGAACTCCTGGATGCGGAGGAAGAATAGCGGATGGCTTGGGGGGCGGTGCGTGAAATCACGCACCCTACCCCGGACGGTTTGTTGGGTGCGTGTTTTCACGCACCAATCTTCCCCCGCCGCCCCCAATTCATAGGATTGAAGATGAACCAGGAACTCTCAACCAACCCGTTCAACCCGGTTGCGCCCGTCAAGACCTTTGACGAAATCAAGATCTCGCTGGCCTCGCCAGAACGGATCCTGTCGTGGTCTTTCGGCGAGATCAAAAAGCCCGAAACCATCAACTACCGCACGTTCAAGCCCGAACGCGACGGTCTGTTCTGCGCGCGTATCTTTGGCCCGATCAAGGACTACGAGTGCCTTTGCGGCAAATACAAGCGCATGAAATATCGCGGCGTTGTCTGCGAAAAATGCGGTGTCGAAGTGACGCTGCAGAAGGTCCGCCGCGAGCGGATGGGCCATATCGAGCTGGCTTCGCCCGTCGCCCATATCTGGTTCCTGAAATCCTTGCCCAGCCGTATCGGCTTGATGCTGGACATGACGCTGCGCGATCTGGAACGCATCCTTTACTTTGAAAACTATGTCGTCATCGAACCCGGTCTGACCGACCTCGTTTACGGTCAACTGATGAGCGAAGAAGATTACCTTGACGCGCAGGACCAGTACGGCGCCGACGCTTTTACCGCTAACATCGGCGCTGAGGCGATCCGCGAAATGCTGGCCGCGATCGATCTGGAATCGACCGCTGATCAGCTGCGCGAAGACCTGAAGGCGGCCACGGGCGAGCTGAAGCCGAAGAAGATCATCAAGCGTTTGAAGATCGTTGAGAGCTTCCTTGAATCCGGCAACCGCCCCGAATGGATGGTTCTGACCGTTCTTCCGGTCATCCCGCCAGAACTGCGCCCTCTGGTGCCTTTGGATGGCGGCCGCTTTGCGACCTCTGACCTGAACGATCTGTACCGCCGGGTCATCAACCGCAACAACCGTCTGAAACGGCTGATCGAACTGCGCGCGCCTGACATCATCGTGCGCAACGAAAAGCGCATGCTGCAAGAGGCCGTGGACGCGCTGTTTGACAACGGCCGCCGTGGCCGCGTGATCACGGGCACCAACAAGCGCCCGCTGAAATCTCTGTCCGACATGCTGAAAGGCAAGCAGGGCCGCTTCCGCCAGAACTTGCTTGGCAAGCGCGTGGACTTTTCGGGCCGTTCGGTCATCGTGACCGGGCCGGAACTGAAACTGCACCAGTGCGGTCTGCCGAAAAAGATGGCTTTGGAACTGTTCAAGCCGTTCATCTATTCGCGGCTGGAGGCGAAGGGGCTTTCGAGCACCGTCAAGCAGGCGAAAAAGCTGGTTGAAAAAGAGCGTCCCGAGGTTTGGGATATCCTTGACGAAGTGATCCGCGAGCATCCGGTTCTGCTGAACCGCGCGCCGACGCTGCACCGTCTGGGCATTCAGGCCTTCGAGCCGATCCTGATCGAAGGCAAAGCGATCCAGCTGCACCCGCTCGTCTGCTCGGCGTTCAATGCCGACTTTGACGGCGACCAGATGGCCGTGCACGTGCCGCTGAGCCTTGAGGCGCAGCTGGAAGCCCGCGTTTTGATGATGTCGACCAACAACGTTCTGTCGCCCGCAAACGGCGCGCCGATCATTGTTCCGTCGCAGGACATGGTTCTTGGTCTTTACTACTGCACCATGGAACGCAAAGGCATGGTTGGCGAGGGCATGGCCTTTACCGACATCGAGGAAGTGGATCACGCGCTCGCAGCGGGCGCGGTGCATCTGCACGCCAAGATCAAGGCCCGCCTGCGTCAGGTTGACGAAGAGGGCAACATCGTCTGGAAGCGGTTCGACACCACGCCCGGCCGTCTGCGTTTGGGCAACCTGTTGCCGCTGAACGCCAAAGCGCCGTTCGATCTTGTCAACCGCCTTCTGCGCAAAAAAGAAGTGCAGTCGGTCATCGATACCGTCTACCGCTACTGCGGACAGAAAGAATCGGTGATTTTCTGCGACCAGATCATGGGTCTGGGCTTCCGCGAGGCGTTCAAGGCCGGTATTTCGTTCGGCAAGGACGACATGCTGATCCCTGATACCAAATGGACCATCGTGAACGAGGTCAAAGAACAGGTTGCTGGCTTTGAACAGCAATATCTGGACGGTCTGATCACCCAAGGCGAGAAGTACAACAAGGTCGTCGACGCATGGTCAAAGTGCAACGACAAGGTGACGGACGCGATGATGTCCACAATCTCTGCCGCGCGCTACACGCCCGATGGCGCCGAGATGGAGCCGAACTCGGTCTATATGATGGCGCACTCCGGCGCGCGGGGTTCGGTCACGCAGATGAAACAGTTGGGCGGTATGCGCGGTCTGATGGCCAAGCCTTCGGGCGAGATCATCGAAACGCCGATCATCTCGAACTTCAAGGAAGGTCTGACCGTTCTTGAATACTTCAACTCGACCCACGGCGCGCGCAAGGGCCTTGCCGATACCGCGCTGAAGACGGCGAACTCGGGTTATCTGACCCGCCGTCTGGTGGACGTGGCGCAAGACTGCATTGTGCGCATGCACGACTGCGGCACCGAGCGTGCGATCACTGCCGAAGCCGCCGTCAACGACGGCGAAGTCGTGCAGACACTTGCCGAGCGTGTTCTGGGCCGTGTGGCCGCCGATGATATCTGCGTGCCCGGCACGACCGATGTGATTGTCGCCCGCGGCGAGCTGATTGACGAGCGCCGTGCCGACCTGATCGCGCAAGCGAACGTGGCCGTCACCCGCATCCGCAGCCCGCTGACTTGCGAGGCTGAGGAAGGCGTTTGCGCCATGTGTTATGGGCGCGACCTTGCCCGCGGCACCTTGGTGAACCAGGGCGAAGCCGTCGGTATCATCGCCGCGCAGTCGATTGGCGAGCCGGGAACCCAGCTGACGATGCGGACCTTCCACATCGGCGGCGTGGCGCAGGGCGGTCAGCAATCCTTCCTCGAAGCGTCGCAAGAGGGCAAAGTGGAATTCCGCAATGCCAACCTGCTCGCAAACGAGTTGGGCGAGCAGATCGTGATCGGGCGGAACATGTCCCTCGCGATCATTGACGAGTCGGGACAGGAACGTGCGGTGCACAAACTGTCTTATGGCTCCAAGTTGCACGTCCGCGATGGCGCGCAGGTCAAGCGCGGCGCCAAGCTGTTCGAATGGGACCCCTATACTTTGCCGATCATTGCCGAAAAGCATGGTGTGGCCAAGTTCAAGGACCTGATCGCGGGCATCTCTGTGCGCGAAGACACCGATGATGCGACGGGTATGACCCAGCGCATCGTGTCCGACTGGCGCTCGGCGCCCAAGGGCGGCGATCTGAAACCTGAAGTGATCCTGATGGACCCGGCAACCGGCGATCCGGTGCGCAATGATGCGGGCAACCCCATCAGCTATCCGATGTCGGTGGATGCGGTTCTGTCGGTGGAAGACGGGCAGGAAATGAAACCGGGCGACGTTGTGGCCCGTATTCCGCGCGAAGGTGCCAAGACCAAAGACATCACCGGGGGTCTTCCCCGCGTGGCCGAATTGTTCGAAGCGCGCCGTCCGAAGGACCACGCGATCATCGCCGAAGCCGATGGCTATGTGCGGTTCGGCAAGGACTACAAGTCCAAGCGCCGCATCACGCTGGAAGCGGTCGACGAGACGTTGCAGCCGATGGAATACATGATCCCCAAGGGCAAGCACATTCCGGTTCAGGAAGGTGACTTCGTTCAAAAGGGCGATTACATCATGGATGGCAACCCCGCGCCGCACGACATCCTGCGCATTTTGGGCGTTGAAGCTCTGGCAAACTACATGATCGACGAAGTGCAGGACGTTTACCGTCTGCAAGGCGTGAAGATCAACGACAAGCACATCGAAGTGATCGTGCGCCAGATGCTGCAAAAGCTGGAGATTCTGGACGGCGGCGACACCACGCTGCTGAAAGGCGAGCAGGTCGAAAAGATCGAGCTGGACGAGGAAAACCTCAAGGCCCGCAATCGCGGCGGCCGCGAGGCCAAGGCCGAACCGGTGCTTTTGGGCATCACGAAGGCCTCGCTTCAGACTCGTTCGTTCATCTCGGCGGCGTCGTTCCAGGAAACCACGCGGGTGCTGACCGAAGCTTCGGTCCAGGGCAAGCGCGACAAACTGGTTGGCCTGAAAGAGAACGTCATCGTCGGCCGTCTGATCCCGGCCGGCACCGGCGGGGCCACCAGCCGCGTCAAGAAAGTCGCAGCCGACCGCGATATCGACGTGATCGAAGCCCGCCGCGCCGAAGCCGAGGTGGCCGCCCAACTGGCCGCCCCGGTGGCCGAGGCGATGCCCGTGGTCGATCTGGACATGATGGACGTGGCCGACAGCCGCGATTGATCTGCACGATAGTCAAGCAAAAGGCCCCTTGGGAAACCGGGGGGCCTTTTGCGTTATTGGGGGATGGCTCGCGTGTTACCCCAACCCGTCCAACGCCCCACCCCAAGCCGCGATCCCGTTCAACCGCGCATTCCACGCTGCGATCTGGGCATAGTCGCCAATCGGCAATCCCGCGGGTGCGGCATTGTACAAAAACGTCGCCAGCCGGAAATCGGCATAGGACGGGGCCTCGCCGCAGATGAACGACCGCCCGGCAAGCGCCGCGTCGAGGATCGGGGCGACATTGGCAAACTCATTAAGCCCCTCACGAACATTGTCTTCGTCAATCGGTCCGATGCCATAGATCTGTTTGGTCACCCGCTCCCAGTGAACCTTGTCCACCGCGCGGTTGAAGTGATTATGCGCCCATGAAATCCAGCGGATCATGTCGGGCTGCGCCGCGCCTGCGCGCCAAAAATCCGACCCCATGATCTGCGACAACCGGCAGGCAATGGCGTCAGTTTCCCACAGCACCGCGCCGTCGTCCTCCACTAGAATGGGATACAGACCGTTGGGATTCATCCGGTTCAGTTCCGCCATCAGGGCAGTGTCCTTGCGGTTGGGGTGGTGGAAGGTGACAGGTGCTTTCAGGTACCGCGCCACGGCAACGGCCAAACGGGGATTGGGGTTGGGCGAGTAAAAAAGTTTCATGTGGTCCTCGTGGATCAATCCGAAGGGATCTGTCTTGCACTTCAGGCTATCTCAGGCCGCGTTTGCAATTCAATCCCGCCGGCGCACGCTGTTTGCCCTTTCCCTGAAAGCCGGGCGCATCTCCCTGCCTTTGTCGGGGACGAGCGGGCGGGTGGGCCGAATGCGCACTTATCCCCTCTGGAATCCCCGCGCCGCCCCTGTTACCGCTTGCGCCATGCAAATCTCTGAAAACCTGCGCGGCACGGTTTATATGTGCCTGTCCATGATGGCCTTTACCGTCAACGACACCTTCATGAAGGCGGTCACGCAAGAGCTGCCGCTGTATCAGACCATCGCCCTGCGCGGGGTGATCGCGGTGGTTGGTCTTGGCCTGATTGCGGCCACCACGGGCGCGCTTCGCCAGCGGCTTACCCGCGCCGATTTGCGGCTGGTGGCCATACGATCACTGGCGGATGTGCTGGCCACGGCGTTTTTCCTGACCGCGCTTTTGCACATGCCGCTCGCCAATCTGTCGGCGATCATGCAGGCGATGCCGCTGGCCGTGACGCTGGGCGCGGCGCTGCTTTATGGTGACAAGGTGGGGTGGCGGCGGATGGCGGCGATCCTTGCGGGGTTTGTCGGCGTGCTGATCATCATCCGCCCCGGAACGGCAGGGTTTGACCGTTTCGCGCTGCTTGGTCTGGCCTCGATGGCCTGCGTTGTGGCGCGCGATCTGATGGTGCGCCCGATGAAAAGCCATGTCCCCTCGGTCACGGTCGCGCTTGGCGCGGCGGTGGCGGTGGCGGTGATGGGGCTGATTGGCAGCACGTGGGAAGGTTGGCATCCGCTGAGCCCGTTTCAAGCGGCCCAGATCGTGGCTGCCGGGGCCTTCCTGATCGTTGGATATCTGTGCGCGGTGACGGCGATGCGGGTTGGCGATGTCGGGGTCGTCGCGCCCTTCCGCTATACCTCGCTTTTGTGGGCGATCCTGCTGGGCTGGGTGATGTTCAGAACGCTGCCCGACTTTTGGACCATCTTCGGCGCGTCAATCGTGGTGGTTGCGGGCATTTTCACCCTGCTGCGCGAGCGCGCGTTAAAGCGCAGGGGCGCGCTGTGATCAAGGCCCTTGCTCTGATCCTCGCCTCCGCATCGGTGCTGCTGATCTTCGGGATCTGGCCGCAGCTGGATCTGGCGAGCTCGGCGATGTTTTACGATGGAACCGGATTTCCGGCCGGGAATTCTGCGCCGAACCTTGTGCTGCGCTGGATCTTGCGGGTGGTGCCGTTTGTGCCGGTTCTGGCCGGTCTGGTGGTTCTGCTGGGCGGCCGCTGGTGGCCCGGTCCGGTTCTGGGGCTGGCGCGGCGCGGTTGGGCGGGGATTGTTCTGACGTTTGTGATCGGTCCGGGTCTGCTCGTTAACCGGGGATTGAAAACCTATTGGGGCCGGGCGCGGCCGCGCGATGTGACCCAATTCGGCGGGGAAAGCCATTTCACCCCGGCCCATCAATGGACCGATCAATGCGCGGCCAATTGCAGCTTTGTCTCGGGCGAGGTCAGCGCTGTTACCTCCCTGAGCCTGGCGCTTTTGATGCTGCTCATCGCCAACCGCGCCACTATGGGGCAGGGCAGGTTTCGCGCGCTTGCCGCCCTTGGCATCGCCTTGCCGTTTTTGTCGGCGTATCAGCGCATTTCCGCCGGGGCACACTTCCTGTCAGACGCGATTTTGGCGGCGCTTTTCACGCTGTTTGTCGGGCATCTCGTTCAACATATCCTTGCGCCCAAGGCCCGTTGACAACCCAAGCCTGACGGCGTATTTGCCCCCATCGGACCGTGCTTGGGGGATTCTCTTGCGCGTTTTGGTTCAAAACTTGATGTGGTCACGATCCGGGCCCTGCGCCCCGATCCTCTGGAATTCCACCGTGTTATCCCGGCTTCGGGATATATGCGGTGTTTGTGTTTTGCGAATCGCGCAAGGCATACGTCGAGAAGCAGTGCCCCGACGCTCGGGGCGAGTATTGACAGCGCTAATGATGGCGCAAAACGAGGTTATGTGAATGCCGACGATCCAACAGCTTATCCGCAAACCGCGGGAGCCGAACGTGCGGAAGTCCAAGTCGCAGCACTTGGAATCCTGCCCGCAAAAACGTGGGGTTTGTACCCGCGTTTACACCACCACCCCGAAAAAGCCGAACTCGGCCATGCGGAAAGTCGCCAAAGTGCGTCTGACCAACAGCTTCGAGGTTATCTGCTATATCCCCGGCGAAAAGCACAACCTTCAGGAACACTCGGTGGTTCTGATCCGCGGGGGCCGTATCAAAGACCTTCCCGGCGTTCGCTATCACATCCTCCGCGGCGTTTTGGACACCCAAGGTGTCAAAGACCGTCGTCAGCGTCGTTCGAAATACGGCGCCAAGCGTCCGAAGTGAGGAGATAAAGAATGTCCCGTCGTCACGCCGCTGAAAAGCGCGAAATTCTGCCTGACGCCAAGTATGGTGATAAGGTTCTGACCAAATTCATGAACAACCTGATGCTGGATGGCAAAAAGTCCATCGCAGAAGGCATCGTTTATGGCGCACTGGAGCGGGTTCAGACCCGTTTGAAGCGCGAGCCGATCCAGTGCTTCCACGAAGCGCTTGAAAACGTGAAACCTTCCGTCGAAGTGCGTTCGCGCCGCGTCGGTGGTGCCACCTATCAGGTGCCTGTCGAAGTGCGCACCGAGCGCCGTGAGGCGCTTGCAATCCGTTGGCTGATCATCGCGGCGCGCAAGCGCAACGAGAACACCATGGAAGAGCGTCTGGCTGCCGAATTGTCGGATGCTGTGAACAACCGTGGAACCGCCGTCAAAAAGCGCGAAGACACCCACAAGATGGCCGACGCGAACAAAGCGTTCAGCCATTATCGCTGGTAAGGGGTTCCCATGGCACGCGACTATTCGCTGAACCGCTATCGTAACTTTGGGATTATCGCGCATATCGATGCGGGTAAAACCACCACGACCGAGCGGATTCTGTATTACACAGGCAAGGTTCATAAAATCGGCGAAGTCCATGACGGCGCCGCGACGATGGACTGGATGGAGCAAGAGCAAGAGCGTGGCATCACGATCACCTCTGCTGCGACAACGACCTTCTGGCAGCGCCAGATTGACAGCGATGATCTGACCTCGGACGACAAGTACCGCTTCAACATCATCGACACCCCCGGCCACGTTGACTTTACCATTGAAGTTGAACGCTCGCTCGCCGTGCTTGATGGCGCCGTGGTGCTGCTTGACGGCAACGCGGGCGTTGAGCCGCAGACCGAAACCGTTTGGCGTCAGGCCGACCGGTACAAGGTTCCGCGGATCGTCTTTGTCAACAAAATGGACAAGACCGGCGCAGATTTTTACAACTGCGTGAAGATGATCAAGGATCGGACCGGCGCTGTTGCGATGCCGATCCAGATTCCGATCGGGGCCGAGGACAAGCTGGAAGGCATTATCGATCTGATCACCATGGAAGAATGGGTGTATCAGGGCGAAGATCTGGGCGCTTCCTGGGAGCGCCGGCCGATCCGTGCCGAGTTGAAGGCTGATGCCGACAAGTGGCGCTATAACATGCTGGAAATCGCGGTCGAGCAGGACGACGCCGCGATGGAAGCCTACCTTGAAGGCAACGAGCCGGACGAAGCCACGCTGCGCAAGCTGATCCGCAAGGGCACGCTGGCCATCGACTTCATCCCGATCCTTGCCGGTTCGGCGTTCAAGAACAAGGGCGTTCAGCCCATGCTCAACGCCGTGATCGACTTCCTTCCCGATCCTCTGGACGTGCCGCCCTATGTCGGTTTCGCGCCGGGCGACGAGACGGAAACCCGCAATATCGAACGCTCTGCTGATGACAACCAACCCTTCTCGGGTCTGGCTTTCAAGATCATGAACGACCCCTTCATGGGCACCCTGACCTTTACCCGGATCTATTCGGGTTCGGTCAAAAAGGGGGATCAGATCCTGAACGCCACCAAGAACCGCAAAGAGCGGGTTGGCCGGATGGTGATGATGCACGCCAACAAGCAAGAAGAAATCGGCGAGGCTTATGCCGGTGATATCATGGCTTTGGCGGGTCTGAAAGAAACCACCACGGGCGATACCCTGTGCGACACGGCGAAGCCGGTTGTCTTGGAAACCATGACCTTCCCTGTCCCGGTGATCGAGATCGCGGTGGAGCCGAAAACCAAGGCTGACCAGGAAAAGATGGGCATCGCTTTGGCTCGTCTGGCGGCTGAAGATCCATCCTTCCGCGTGGAAACTGATCAGGAATCCGGTCAGACCATCATGAAGGGCATGGGCGAACTTCACCTCGACATTCTGGTTGACCGGATGCGCCGCGAATTCAAGGTTGAGGCGAATATCGGTGCGCCGCAGGTGGCTTACCGCGAAACCATCAGCCGCGAGCATGAGATCGACTATACGCACAAGAAGCAAACCGGTGGGACCGGCCAATTCGCGCGCGTAAAGTTGATCATCACGCCGACCGAACCGGGCGTTGGTTATTCGTTCGAAGCCAAGGTTGTTGGTGGCTCGGTGCCGAAGGAATATATCCCCGGCGTCGAAAAAGGCATCAAGTCGGTGATGGATTCGGGCCCTCTGGCCGGCTTCCCGGTGATCGACTTCAAGGTGTCGCTGATCGACGGCGCCTACCATGACGTTGACTCCAGCGTTCTTGCATTCGAAATCTGCGCCCGTGCGGCCATGCGTGAGGGCCTGAAGAAGGCTGGCGCAAAGCTGCTGGAACCGATCATGAAGGTCGAAGTGGTGACCCCGGATATCTATACCGGCGGCGTCATTGGCGATCTGACCTCACGTCGGGGCATGATCGAGGGGCAGGATGCACGCGGCAACGCGAACGTCATCAACGCGATGGTGCCTTTGGCCAACATGTTCGGCTATATCAACACCCTGCGGTCGATGTCTTCGGGCCGGGCGACGTTCTCGATGTCGTTCGACCATTACAATGCTGTGCCAGAGAACATCAGCCAAGAGATCCAGAAGAAATACGCTTAACCGGTGTGGCGGGGTTTCCCCGCCCTACCACCCCGTAGGGCGAGGGCATCCTCGCCGCATCCGAAACGAAACAGGAGGCCATCATGGCAAAGGCAAAGTTTGAACGGAATAAGCCGCACGTTAACATTGGCACGATTGGCCACGTTGACCATGGCAAGACCACGTTGACGGCAGCGATCACCAAGTATTTTGGGGAATTCCGCGCCTATGACCAGATCGACGG
>JANNBM010000040.1:0-5025 GCA_031385445.1 Paracoccaceae bacterium
GGGTCGACAAGGAAGCCGGTAAAGTGGGCGATGCGGCCCTTGCCGCCCATGACGCGGATCAGCTCTTTTGTGCCCAAATAGGCGGAATTTCCAGTGTCGGTGCCAAGACAGAACAGCGCTGGCGACGGGTCTTTCAGGCAACCAGCAGTCGCAATGACCTGACCGCCATTATCGACCAATTCCTGCGCAACCGATATGGTGCCAACGGCATCGCCCGGGAAGATCAGAAACGAATTATAGCCTTGTGTCAGCAGGCTTTCGATCAACTGACTTTGCAGGTTCAACTCCCATTTGGCGGGAACGCGGTAATCTGCTGTGCCAAGATTAAAGTCTTTCATGGCGTCAATGCCAGCTTGCTCCCAAGAAGCGAAGTAGGGATGCGGGCCGCCCGGAACGAGTGCAACTTTGGTGCCCGTATCAGCAAAGGCCGGGGCGCAGACAACAGTGCTTAACAGCAGCGCAGTGGCTGCTTTAAATATGGATTTCATAAAATTCCCTCCAAAGGACAAGCCGCTATCGGCGTGATTCTAATACTAATATATTGGTTATCAAAAGCAACTGTTTTTTCGGCTTACACAAGCTCGCAGCAATCCAAGTTCAGGTTACCGCCAAGGCGTTGAAAGCAGACCAATCCAATACTTTGGCATCGCGCAACAGGGCCGCGTTGCGGATCAGACTGCTGGCTTTGGCCGACCCGATCAGCACCGACGCCACCGCCGGATGTTCCAGCACGAACCGCATGGCAGCTGCAGGCAGGGTTAAGCCCTGCCGCTTTGCCTCGGCTTCCATTCCGTTGACGCGACGGATGATGTCGGCACTTGCAGGCCCATAGTCGTGATGCGCGCCAGGAATCGCCCCGGTTGCCAGAATTCCCGAATTAAACACCCCACCGATCACGACCGCAGTGCCAGCCGCAAGGCATTTCGGCATAACCTCGGCAGCACCAGTTCGGTCCAGCAAGGTGTAACGACCCGCTAGCAGCAGACAATCCAGCCGGGCACGGTCCATCACAGCAAGAACCGCCGCAACCTCATTCATGCCCAATCCGTAACCCGCAATCGCCCCGGCGGATTTCAGCGTGTCAAGCGCCTTAAGCCCGCTGTCCATGAAGGTTGCAAGATGGGTGTCGTAGGCAGCGCCGAGACTACGCTTTTCCAGATCATGCACAAAAAGGATGTCGATCTTGTTCAGCCCAAGCCGCGCAAGGCTGAACTCATAAGACCGCATGATCGCGTCATAGGAATAGTCAAAATCCACCGTAAACGGCAGCGGGTCCACAAAGCCGTGGTCGGGCACCTGATCCTGCGGGACCGCCCGCAGCAGCTTACCCACCTTGGTGGACAGCACATAGCCGGACTTGTCGCGCAGAAAATCACCTATCCGACGCTCTGACAGGCCAAAGCCGTAGAATGGCGCTGTATCAAAATAGCGCATACCTTCGTCCCATCCGGCCTGCATCGCGATCATCGCAGCCTCACGCCCAACGGGCGCATAAAGCCCACCAATGGCGGCACCGCCAAAACCCAGTTCCGTTACTTGAAGACCAGTTGTTCCAAGTGCGCGCATCATGTTCTTTCCTTCAAGACTTTGCAGCCAGACGCATCTGCGCTGCGGCCAAGACGCCGAAATCGCGGATGTCGGCCATAGCAGTTTCCAGCGCCGGGGTAAGATACCCGCTCAATCCCAATCCAAATACCGACGACAGACCCAGATAGGCCCGCACTGTATCTACCACCGGCGCCCCGGCGGATGGCAGGCCCGGCCAGCCGTGCAATTGCGGGTCCGACATTGGCATCGCGCCCCCTGCTTCGTCCGTGCCCTGACAAGACCGGATCCACGCGGCCAAAGCAAAGCACAGCATCGGGGTAGGACGACGCATCGCAATAAGATCGCGAAGTGGGGCGACAATCCGCTGTGGCACCTTAAGGCTGCCGTCCATTGCGATCTGCGCGGTTTTATGGTGCAGCGCTGTGTTGTCAAACCGCGTCAACAGTCGCGCGGTATAGCCCGCAACGTCTGTGCCCGGTGCGATCGTCGGCGCGACCTCGGCCCAATAAGCAGCGATGAATGCCCGGATGACCGGATGTCCGAAAGCCCCGGCAACGGTGGCATGGCCCGAGATGCGCCCCATCGCGGCGATGGCCGAATGCGCGCCGTTCAGGAGGCGCAACTTCATCGCCTCATAGGGGGCAATATCAGTGGCAAACACGGCGCCTGCACGTTCCCATTCGGGGCGACCGGTGGGGAAGTGATCCTCGATCACCCACTGAAAATACGGCTCAGCCACAACCGGGCAGGCGTCTCGCATCCCCAAATGGGCTGCAACCATGGCACGGTCGGCATCGGTTGTGGCCGGTACGATGCGGTCCACCATGCAAGACGGGCAAGCGACTTCATTCGTGACATAGCGGCCAAAGCCTGCGTCGCGGGACGCTGCAAACTGGGCAAGAACACGGTGCAGAAAATGGCCATTTTCCGGAAGATTATCGCATGATAACAAAGTGAAAGGCTTGTGGCCTGCCACCCGGCGCATTTCCAGCGCTTGTGCGACAAAGCCCAGGGCTGTCCGCGGCTTATGTGGGTGGGCCAGATCATGCTGCACCCCCGGATCATCCAGCTGCAGACCGCCATCTGCGATGTTGGCGGTATACCCCTTTTCAGTCACCGTCAGCGATACGATGCGAACGGCTGGATCCGCCATCACGGCAAGCAATGCGCCGGGATCTTCCGGGGCCACGAATGTCTGGGTGATTGCGCCGATCACACGCAGCGCCTGATCGGCATTCTCGCGCAGCGCCAGAGTGTAAAGACCATCCTGTGGTGCCAATGCATCGCGTGTGTCAGGATTTCGCAACGAAGCCGCGGCGATGCCCCAATTGGTTTCGCCAGCGTTCAGACAGTCGTCGGTAAACGCCGCCTGATGCGCACGGTGAAAAGCCCCCAGACCCAGATGCACGATCCCCGTCCGCAGGCCTGAGCGCGCATATCGGGGACGCGCGACTGAGGCAGGAAGATGTCGCAGGTTGGCCTCGTTCAGGCGGATCACAACCGCCCCTCATCAAGCCGATAAGCTTTGGCCGCCGCCGCCCATAAAACCGCGTGCTGACTTTTTTCATCCAAGCCAGCAATCGCATCGCGCACCAGATCAACCGTTCGGCCATAATCGGACGCGAGCAAACTGACCGGCCAATCTGTGCCCATCATACAGCGCGCGGGCCCGAAGATCCGCAGAGCTTCATCTATGTAGGGCGTGATCTGGTCCGGCGTCCAGATTTCCCAATCAGCCTCCGTCACCATACCGGACAGCTTGCACCACACATTCGCCTCTTGGCCGAAGGGCGTCATCAACGTGGACCAGCGCGAAAAGCCTTGCCTTGCAATCTCGGGCTTTGCGATGTGGTCAATGACAAAACGCAAGTCCGGCAAAGCCCGCACGGTTTCAAGCGCTGCGGGCATCTCTCGCGGGCGGATCAGCAGATCGTAAACCAACCCCCGCGCCTGAACAGCCCGAAGCCCGCGCCACACATCCGGGCGGCACAGCCAGCGCGGATCGGCTTCGTCATGCACTTGATGGCGGATACCGACCAGCCATTTGCCCCCCGGACAGGCCATCAAATCATCCAGCCTTTCGCCCACATCCGGGGCCGAAAGATCGACCCAAGCCACCACACCGGCGATGAAATCAGTCGCCTCTGCCAGCGCCAGAAACGATTGCGATTCCTCATAACTTGACCATGTCTGCACCAGAATGGTTTTCTGCACCGCTGCGAGGGCCAGAAGCGGGCGCATGTCATCCGGGGTAAAGACACGGCGGATCGGCAGAACCGTCCCCGCCATCCACGGATAGTCGCCCTTGTCCGGGTCCCAGAAATGATGATGCGCGTCGATGGCAGGAAGTTTAATGGCGGACGTCATAACTCAATCCATATGAAAGACGTTTTCCATGTAGGCCCACCACTCGCCAGACTTGCGCGTGGTGAAGGGGTCCTGACAGGGATCGGTTTGTTGAAGCCACGCTTGCGTCTCGGGTTCTGCAGCAATGGCGTGACCAGAGGCTTCAAAATCGTCACCCACGTATTCAAAAGTGCCGAACAATAGATTTTCAGGCTCTTTCAGGTAGATGTCAAAATTACGCCAGCCGTTGCGACGCATCGCGTCCAACACACCGGGCCAAACAGCCACATGCAGCCGCTTGTAGTCTGCGACATGTTCAGCCTTCAGTCCGATCACCATCCCGAATCTTTTAGTCAAACTGCAGCCCCCCGTTCACATCAATGACCTCGCCGGTAATGAACCCCGCCAATGGCGAGGCAAGGAACATCACGGCATGCGCCACCTCTTCGGGCGCGCAAAACCGCCCCACAGGAATAAGCGCAAGCTGCGCCCGACGCTGCGCCTCTGTCAGTTGTTCGGAAATCATCGCCGACATTACATAGGCGGGTGCCACTGCGTTGGACGTCACACCGTCACCCGCAACTTCGCGGGCAATAGAATAGGTCAAACCGATCATCGCCGTCTTCGACACCGAATAGGCCGTACCTGCCGTAAGCCCGCCGCATTTGGCGGCATATGAGGACATGTTGATCACCCTGCCCCAACGCGCCGCGCGCATCCCCGGCAGGAACGCCTGCGCCAGAAGAAATGCGGCATCAACGTTGACGCCGTGCACGCGGTGCCATTCCTGCAACGAGGTTTCCGCAATCTTTTCAAAGTTCAGGATGCCCGCGTTGTTGACCAGAATGTCGATGCGCCCAAACCGGGCCAGCACATCTGCGGCCATAGTAGCAACCGCTGCAGCATCTGACAGGTCCACAATCACCGCATGTCCGCCAAGGGCCTTTGCCATGACCTGCGTCGGTTCCTCCGCCCTATCAACCAAAATGACCAAGGCACCCTGATCCGCCAAAGCGTATGAGATGGCCGTGCCGATCGCACCTGCCGCACCAGTGACCACGGCTGTTTTTCCGCCCAGTGTCATCTTCGTTTTCGCCTTTTATTCGTCTTTGCTGCCTCACAAGACCTTGT
>JANNBM010000070.1:0-12809 GCA_031385445.1 Paracoccaceae bacterium
GAGATGAACTTCAAGCTGTCAACGCCGATCCATTGACGCATTTCTTCCTCGCTCATGGTCGCGGCGAGAAGTTTGGCGCGTTCGGGCGTGTCGACGCCGTAAAAGCAGGGCCAGGCGGTCGGGGGCGAGGCGATGCGAAAGTGAACTTCGGCCGCGCCCGCCTCAAGGATCATGTCCTTGATCTTGCGGCTGGTCGTGCCGCGCACCACCGAATCGTCCACCAGGATCACCCGCTTGCCCTTGATCAGCGCGCGGTTGACGTTCAGCTTCAGCCGCACGCCCATGTTGCGGATGCTTTCGGTCGGCTCGATGAACGTGCGGCCCATGTACTGGTTGCGAATGATGCCCATCGCATAGGGAATGCCCGATTCTTGCGAATAGCCAATCGCGGCGGGCGTGCCGCTGTCAGGCACCGGGCACACAAGATCGGCGTCCACCGGCGCCTCCCGCGCCAGCTCGACCCCGATCTGGCAGCGGGTTTCATAAACCGAGCGGCCGCCGATAATGCTGTCAGGACGCGAGAAATAGACGTTTTCGAAGATGCAGAACCGGCTGGCGGCGGGGGCAAAGGGGCGCGAGGAGTTGACCTTGCCATCCTCTATCACCACCATCTCGCCCGGCTCAATTTCGCGCACAAACTCGGCGCCGATGATGTCGAGCGCGCAGGTTTCGGAGGCAAGTGCCCAGGCATTATCGCCCAAACGTCCCAGCACAAGCGGCCGCACGCCCAAGGGGTCGCGCACGCCGATCAGCTTGGTCCGGGTCATCGCGACGATGGAAAACGCGCCTTCGACGCGGCGCAGGGCGTCCTTGATCCGCTCAGAGATATTTTTCTGGATCGAGCGGGCCATCAGATGGATGATGCATTCGCTGTCAGACGAGGATTGAAAAATCGAGCCGCGTTCGATCAGCTCGCGGCGCAGCGCGTTGGCGTTGGTCAGGTTGCCGTTGTGCGCAATCGCCGCGCCGCCCATGGAAAACTCGCCAAAGAACGGTTGCACGTCGCGGATCGCGGTCGCGCCCTTGGACCCTGCGGTGGAATAGCGGACGTGCCCGATAGCAAGCTGGCCCGGCAGGGTTTCCATCACGTCCGGTTTGGTGAAATTATCGCGGACATAACCGAAACGGCGGGCCGAGTTGAACCCGTGTTCCGGGTGATAGCTGACGATGCCGCCCGCTTCCTGGCCCCGGTGCTGCAAGGCGTGCAGGCCAAGCGCCACGAAGTTGGAGGCGTCATTGACCCCCACAACCCCGAAAACACCGCATTCTTCTTTCAGCTTGTCCCCGTCAAGCGGGTCGAAAGGATGGGCGGGCATCAGGTTCATGGGATCTCCGAATCCAAAAGCGCGCGGCGCTTAAACTCTGCGTCCGCATCTATGCCGATTGGCGAAGCCTGTCACGTCCCAATCGGTCAGTTGCCGACGGTCGCTGCAGGCTCGGTTGCGGGGGCGGCCTCGGCGGCGGCGCCGCCCGCAGTGCCGGCGCAGGATTTGGTCAGATCGTTATAACGCGACACGATCCAATCGGGCGCGCCATTGGGCACTGCGGCGTTCACGCGGTCCTGAAAGGTTGCAAAGATCTTGACCGAGCGCGAGTCGTCAACCATCGCCACCTGCGTTCCAGACAAAGCGCGGTCGTAAACCAAAAACGCGACCAGAACGAGGACGACACCGCGCGCCACGCCAAAGAGAAAGCCCAGGCCTTGATCCGCCCCGCCGAGGGCAGAGCGCTGCACCACGGACGACAGCAACGGCGTGAACAGCGAGGCGAGGATCAGACCGACGGCGAAGACCGCCGCGAAGGCGCCGATCATCGACAGCTCGCAGCTGTCCTTCAGAAAGTCACCCAAAACCGGGACTTCCTTGATCAGGGGCTGCGCCGAAGGGGCGAAGACGAAGGCCAAAAGCGCCGCGCCAACCCATCCCACAATCGCCATCGCTTCGCGGACAAAGCCGCGTGAATAGGCCAGAATGGCGGACAGCAGGATAATTCCTGCCACACCCCCGTCAACGACTGTAAAGCCTTCCATTCCGCCCTCGCTTTTAACCGGCGCCAAACATCTCGCCCACAAAGGCAGTCAGATCGGACATTTGCCGTACATTCATTCCCATCGCCGCGCCGATTTTCGAACCCTTGGGCGCGATGGCCTGTGAAAAACCAAGTTTCGCCGCTTCTTTCAACCGACTTTCCGTCTGTCCTACAGCGCGAAGCGCACCAGACAAGCTTATTTCACCGAATAAGACTGTTTCGGGCGGAATAGCAACATCTTCGCGCGCCGAAACCAACGCCGCCGCCACCGCCAGATCGGCGGCAGGTTCGGTTACCCGCATCCCGCCCGCGACGTTCAGGAACACATCAAGGCCGGTAAACGGAATGCCGCAGCGCGCTTCCAGCACCGCAAGGATTGTCGAAAGCCGCCCGGAATCGAGCCCCACCACCGTTCGGCGCGGGGTTCCCAAGGGCGAGGGTGCCACGAGGGCCTGAATTTCGGTCAGAAGCGGCCGCGTGCCTTCCATGCCCGCAAACACCACCGACCCGGCCACGGGCTGGCCCCGTTCAGACAGGAAAAGCGCCGAAGGGTTTGCCACCTGCGCAAGGCCCGCGCCCGTCATCTCGAACACGCCAATCTCGTCCGCCGGGCCAAAGCGGTTCTTCACCGCCCGCAGAATGCGGAACTGATGGCCACGCTCGCCTTCGAAATACAGCACCGTATCGACCATATGTTCCACAACGCGCGGGCCCGCGATCTGGCCCTCTTTGGTGACATGTCCGACCAGAACCACCGCAACGCCGCGCTTTTTGGCAAAGGTCACCAACTCGTGGCTGGCCGCGCGCACCTGCGACACCGAGCCCGGCGCGCTTTCAACCGTGTCCAGCCACATGGTCTGAATGGAATCGATCACTACGAAGTCGGGTTTTTGCGCGTCCAGCGTGGTCAGAATGTCGCGCAGATTGGTTTCCGCCCCAAGGCCCACATTGGCCCCCGACAGCCCCAGACGCTGCGCGCGCATTCGCACCTGCGCCGTCGCCTCCTCGCCCGAGATGTAAAGGCATTTCAGCCCCTGCGCGGCAAAACTCGCCGTGGCCTGCAAAAGCAGCGTCGATTTGCCGATCCCCGGATCACCGCCCACCAAAATCGCCGACCCGCGCACCAGACCGCCGCCCAGAACCCGGTCCAGCTCTTCTATGCCCGAACTTTGACGCGGCGGCGCAGGCTCGCTTGCGTTCAGATCGCTGATGACGATCGAGCGCCCCTTGCCGCCCATCGCCTTGGGACCAGCGGAAAGGGGCTCTTCCTGACTGATGGAATTCCACGCGCCGCACCCATCGCAGCGCCCGGCCCATTTGGTATGGCGCGCCCCGCAGGCCGCACAGACAAAGGTTGGCGAGGCTTTGCTCATCGTGCCGTCTCCACGCGCCACGAGACGACCAAGGATGCCAGAATGCAAGCGGTGAACAGGTACAGCCCCCAAGCCACCTCGACCGTGGCCATCCCGATGCCCTTGACCAGCACGATATAGAGCGCGATCAAAAAGATATCCGCCATGGCCAGTTTGCCCAGTATATGCAGAACCGGCAGCACGGCGCGCGACAAAAACCCGAATTGGATCAGGGCAAGCGCGAGCGTCTTCATCATTGGTGCGAAAACCGCGAGGAAGGTGACGATCAGCGCCAGAACCACATCGGTGCCCCAAAGCGATTGCAGCCCGGTGACGACCGAGATTTCATCAAGACCGAAGATGGGCAGCAATCCCGCCCGGATCAGCGGCGCAAACCATGAAATGGGCAAGGCGATCAAGAGCGCGAGGTTCAAGTATTTCATCGCCCCTTGCTCCTCTGCCCTGCCGCTGCGGTCAAGCCCTAACCTGCCTGATGGACCAAGCTCAGCGCTTCGGCAATCGCCTCCCACAGCACGTCCTGCGGTTCGATCCCGATCGACAGCCGGATAAATCCGGGCGAAACCGCATCGCCCCAGCGTGCGCGCCGTTCGGCCGCGGTATGGGTGCCGCCAAAAGATGTCGCTTGGGCAATATAAGGGCAAGCCGCCAAAAACGCCTCCGCCCGCGCCTCGGTGTCCAGCTCGAAGCCGATCAGAAAGCCAAACCCGCTCGCCTGCCGTTTCGTGATCGCATAAGATGGATCGCCCGGCAGCCCCGGAAAGCGTACATGACTGACCCCGGCTGACGCTTGCAACCTTTGCGCCACGACCAGAGCCGTCGCACACATCCGGCTCAGCCGCAGTTCCAGCGTTTCAAGCCCGCGGTGCAAAAGATAGGCTTCAAACGGCCCCGGCACCGCCCCCGATTGCCGCCGCCATTCGCGAATGCGCGACATGAGGGCCAAATCGCGGCCTGAAACATGGCCAAAAAGCGCATCCGAATGCCCCGCCGGCGCCTTTGTATCAGCCGCAACCACCAGATCCGCCCCCAGATCCAAAGGCCGCTGCAGCAGGCCCGTCAGGGTGGTATTGTCCACAATCACCCGCGCGCCAGCCGCCTTGGCCCGCAAAACCACCGCCGCGATGTCAATGCTGTCCAGCCCCGGGTTCGACGGCGTCTCAATGTAAATAACGGTAAAACCGGAATAATCCGCCGCCGCCATCTCAAGTGTCGGGATTTCCACAACCTTAACGCCGTAAGGGCCCAGCACATCGCGCGACAAAAGCCGGGTGACATAATACCCATCCGAGGGGATCATCACCTTGGCCCCCGCCTTTAACGTCACCATCAACGCCGCCGAAATTGCCGCCATGCCAGACGGAAAGCTGACAACCTCCGCATCTTCCAAAATGCCCAGCTGCGCTTCAACCTCGTCCCACATCGGCTGGCCCGACCGGCCATAGATATGCGCCGCGCCATTGGCCTTGGGCAGATGAAACGTCGTGGACAGGCTGATCGCAGGCACAATCGGATCACCAAGGCCAAGGCCCGCCTTGCGATGATGCAGCATTTCCGCCACCCGCGCCCGTGCCACATCGTCCATTCATCTCTCCTTCAATGTGGTCCAGATATCCTGCGGGGGTCGGGCGGACGCAAAGCCCCCCCGGGGGTGCCGGCATCAGACGCAGCCTGCCCCAATTGAGCGCTTTATTCCAGCCGCGCCGGAAACCCCGCCGCCCGCAGATCGGTGCCGAGCAAATCTTCCAGCAGCTTCGCGATCATCGGCGACTGCGCCGTGCCGCCATAGGCCGCCTTCGCCGCCACATAGGTCTGCTCGGTTGCCGCAGCCAAATCCAACGGCACCCCGAATTCGCGCCCAAAACCCAAAGCGAACCCCAGATCCTTCAGCGCCAGATCGATGTTGAACGCCACATCATACGATCCGTTCAAAATCAGCGCCCCTTCAGTTTCATGCACAAAACTGTTGCCGGACGAGGCGGCAATGGCGTGCCAAGCCTGCGCCAGATCAAGCCCCCCCCGCTTGGCCAGCATCAGCGCCTCCGATGTCGCCTTCAGGTGGATGAAGGCCAGCATATTGGTGATCACCTTGATGATCGAAGACGATCCCAAAGGCCCCATGTGGAAAATCCGGTCGCCCATCGCCTCCATCGCGCCGTGGTGCAGATCGAACAGGTCCTTGTCGCCGCCCGCCAGCATGGTGATCTTGCCCTGATGGGCCAGATGCACCCCCCCGGTCACCGGCAGCTCCATCATCCTGACGCCAGCGTCCTTGGCCACCCCGGCCAGCCGCAACACCTCTTCGCGGCCCAGCGTCGACATCTCGACCCAGCTTGCACCTTGCGCCATATGCGGCAGGATGTTGTGCAAAACCCGCTCTGATACGGCGGGCGAAGGCAGACAGGTGATCACATGATCCACCGCCCCCGCCAGCGCCTCGGCACTGGTGGCAAAAACCGCACCTTGCGCCACCAAAGGAGCGGCAAGCTCGGCGTTCAGATCAAAAACCGTCACCTGAAACCCGGCGCGCAGCAGGCAGCCCGCACAGGCCGCCCCCAGATTTCCAAGGCCGATGTATCCGTAATGCATGATGTCCCCGTAGGTTACGCGGCGATGCTGCCACCGCCGCCAGTGTTTTATGCGCCGCGCCGATTAAGCGCCGTGCCCGACGATGCCCTTGACCTCGCAGAAGTCGTGGATGCCCCAGTCGGCATATTCGCGGCCATTGCCCGATTGCTTGTAACCGCCAAAGGGCGCCGCCGTGTCCCAATCCGGATAGTTCAGGTTCACCGTCCCCGCGCGCAGCCGCCGCGCGACGGGTATGGCCTCTTTCACCGGCCCCGAGACAAACGCCGCCAGCCCGTAAACGGAATCGTTGGCCATCCGCACAGCATCGTCCACCGTCTCGTAAGGCAGGATTGCCAGAACAGGGCCAAAGATCTCTTCCTTGGAAATGATCATCTCGTTCTGCACATCGCCAAAGATCGTCGGCTTGCAGAACCATCCCCGGTTCAGCCCTGAAGGACGGCCGGTTCCGCCGGTTACAAGCGTCGCGCCCTCGTCAATCCCCGCCTGGATCAGCCGCTGCACCTTGTCATATTGCACCTTGGAAATCAGTGGCCCGATCGTCGTGCCGTCGGCCAAAGGATCGCCGGGCACAATCGCCTCGGCCGCCGCCTTGGCAAAGACCAGCGCCTGCGCCTGCTGGGCCGCCTGCACAAACATCCGCGTCGGCGCGTCGCACGACTGCCCGGTGTTCGACATGATCGAATTCACCCCCGCCGTCACCGCCGCCTCAAGATCGGCGCTCGGCAGGATGATATTCGCCGATTTGCCGCCCATTTCCTGCGCCACGCGCTTGACGGTCGGCGCCGCCGCCGCCGCGATCAACGTGCCCGCGCGCGTTGATCCGGTGAAGGACACCATATCCACCTCCGGGTGCGACGTGATGCGCGTGCCCACGCCCGGCCCATCGCCGTTCACAAGGTTGAACACCCCCGGCGGCACGCCTGCATCATGGCAAACCTGCGCGAACATCACGCCTGACAAGGGCGCGATCTCTGACGGTTTCAGCACCATCGTGCAGCCCGCGACCAGGGCCGGGGCCACCTTGCAGGCGATCTGGTTCATCGGCCAGTTCCACGGCGTGATCAGCGCGCAAACTCCGATGCCTTCGTAGACAATCCGCGTGGTGCCGCGGTTGTATTCCCAAGCCATTTCTTCGGCGGCCTTGATCGTCGCTTCCAGATGGACCTGCCCGGCCCAGGCCTGCGCGCCCGTCGCCCATTCCTTCGGCGCGCCCATTTCCGTGGTCATCACCGCCGCGATCTGGTTATAGCGCTCGTTGTAAATTTCCAAGATCCGCTTGACCAGATCGATGCGCTTTTGCACCGGCCAGACGGTGTAGGCATCAAAGGCCGCCCGCGCCGCCATGATCGCCCGGTCCGCATCCGCGTCATTGCCAATCGCAACCTCGCAGACGATTTCCTCGGTCGCCGGATTTTCAACGCCCAGACGCTTGGTCGAAATCGGCTCCACCCAGGCGCCGTTGATATAGAATTTTGTCATGTTTTCCGGGATCATGGCAGCCTCACTGAAAGAAGATGTTGTATTTCGCGCGGATGGCGCGGTCGATTTCGGGATCAACCTGACACCCCGCCTTGGCAAGGATATCATTCTTGCGCCGGATCGCTGTGTCAAGCAGCAGCGGCTTTCCCGCCTCATTCCATTCCTTGGGGCTCATCCGGTTTCCGACCGCCGGATAGATGTATTCGGTCTGCATCAGTTTCAGCGTCTGATCAGAGCCAAGGTAATGCCCCGGCCCGCCCAGACAGACCTCTTTCATCGCCTGAATGCTTGTGCTGTCCGGTGTCACGTCAATCCCGCGCACCAGCCGCATGGCCTGACCCAAAAGATCATCCCCCAGAACCAGGCTTTCCAGACAGAACCCCAGAAGCGAGGCATGCATGCCCACCGCCTCGTAGCACATGTTCAGGCCCGCAAGGCCGGCGAGGGAGTTGGTAATCCCCTGCTCCCATCCGGCCTGCATATCGGGCAGCTTGCTGTCGGAAATCCCACTCGCCGCGCCGCCCGGCAGGTCATAGAAATGATGCATCTGCGCGCAGCCTGCGGTCAGCAGCGCCTGCTCGGCCGATCCGCCCGACATCGCCCCGGTCCGCAAATCCGACACGAACGGCCAGGTGCCAAAGATGCACGGCGCGCCCTTCTTGATCGAGTTGGCATAAACCACGCCCGCGAGGCACTCCGCCACCGCCTGCACAATCGTCAGCGCAATCGGCGCGGGAGCGGTCGCCCCCGCCTGCCCCGCCGACAGCAAAAGCATCGGCATGCCGCGCCGGATGCAATCTTCCATCGTGATACAGGATTCTTCGGCAAATTTCATCGGCGGCACGACAAAGCAGTTGGAATTGCTGACAAAAGGCCGCTCGACCCAACGCTCTTCGCCGCCCGCCACCATATACAGCATCTCGAAACAATCCGCGACGTGCGAGGGGTCACTGAAACTGGTGCCAACATGCTTTTTGGTGCCCGCAAGGCAGCCATATAGCGTGTTAAGGTCCATTTCGCGGTTGTCCACCACGTCACGGCAAACCATTGTGCGTTGGTAGAAGTGAATGTTGTCAAGGTTTTGCACCAGACGCGCCGCATCGTACAGATCCTGCGCCGTCGATTCGCGGTAGGCCAGCGAGATCGGGTCAACGATATGCACCGCCGCCCCCGCCGTGCCGTAATGCACGTTGGTGCCCGACAGTTTCAGGTCAAATTTTTCGTCCCGCGCATAGAGCGTGATGTTGCGCGCCGCCACGGCCAGCATATCCTCGACCAAAGCGCGTGGAAACCGCAGTCGCCCGTCATCGCCCAGAATCGCGCCCGCCTCGGTCATCAGCTTCACCCCCGAAGGCGGCGCCTGTGACAGGCCGATCTGTTCCAGCGCCTGCAAGGCACTTTCATGGATCTGCGCCACGCCCGCCTCGGTCAGGGGTTTGTAGTTGCCCCCTGGCATGCCCGCCCGCACCGGTTTGACATCATCAGCCAGCGGGGCCGAGCGCATCGCCACCCGCGCTTGCCGCCCGCCCGACCGCCCCGCGCGCGCCCGCGCCGGCTCACATGCTTCGCCCAAGTCCAGATTGTCGTCCACGATCATCCGCCTTTCATCTGTCCAAAATATCCCGAGGTCGGGTTGAATTTGCCTGAAAACTCAACCTTTGGGGCAAGCCCCAGCGCATGTCAGCCGCGCACCCGTTCCGATTTCGGATCATACATTGATATCAGCGACGCCGCGGCCTCATGCCGCACCCCCGCAACTTCGATCTCATAACGCGCGCCCAAAACCTCGGCCTCGCTTTGCCCCTTGCACGGCACATAGCCCAGCCCAATCGCACCGCCCAAATGATGCCCGTAATTCCCGCTCGTCACCGGCCCCACGATTTGCCCATCGCGCACCACCGCCTCGTTGTGAAACAACAGTGGCTCGGGGTCCGTCAGCCGGAATTGCACCAGCCGGCGCTCCAGCCCCGCCTCTTCTTTGCGCAAAACCGCCTCGCGCCCGATGAACGCCGGCTTCTTGCGGCTGACGGTAAAGCCAAGCCCCGCTTCCAGCACATGATCCTCATCAGTGATATCATGGCCCCAATGCCGATACGATTTTTCTATCCGGCAACTGTCCAGCGCGTGCAGCCCGCAAAGGCGCAGGCCCAGATCCGCCCCCGCCTCTTCCAGCGCCTCAAACACATGCGCCGCTTGATCCGACGACGGATATATCTCCCAGCCAAGCTCGCCCACATAGGTCACCCGGTGCGCCCGCGCCGTCCCCATGCCAATCTCTATTTCCCGCGCCATACCAAAGGGATGCGCGGTATTGCTAAAGTCATCAGGGCTGACCCGTGCCATCAGATCGCGCGCCCGCGGCCCCATTACGCACAAAACCGCCTCTGCCGCCGTCATATCGGTGATCACCGCCAGATCGCCGTTCACAAGCGCCCGCATCCAAGCCAGATTGCGCTGCAACGTCGCCCCCGGAACGACCAGAAGATAGGCAGTCTCCGACAGCCGCGTCACGGTCAGATCGGCCTCGATCCCGCCGCGCGCGTTCAGCATCATCGTGTAAACGATCCGGCCTACCGCGACATCCATCTGCGCCGAACAAATACGGTTCAGAAATGCACAGGCCCCCGGCCCCTCGACCCGGATTTTCCCGAAAGAGGTCATGTCGAACAGGCCGACACCCTGCCGCACGGCCATGTGTTCGACCTTCTGGTTCTCAAACCAATTCTGCCGCTTCCAGCTGTATTTGTAGGCGCGTTCCTGCCCCGGGTTCGCGAACCAGTTCGCCCGCTCCCAGCCCGCAACCTCGCCAAACACCGCCCCGCGCGCCTTCAGATGTTCGTGCAAAGGCGTGCGCCGAATGCCGCGCGAGGTTTCCATTTGCCGATACGGGAAATGGTCAGCGTAGAGCAGCCCCAAAGTCTCGCTGACCCGCTCTTTCAGGTATTTTCGGTTGCGCTGGAACGGCTGGGCGCGGCGAATATCGACCTCCCACAGATCAAATGGCGCCTCGCCTTCGGTGATCCAATGCGCCAGCGCCATCCCCGCGCCGCCCGCTCCTGCAATGCCAACCGAGTTATACCCCGCCGCGATCCAGTAGCCGCCCAGCTCTGGCGCTTCGCCCAGATAATAGCGGTCATCGGGGGTGAAACTTTCCGGCCCGTTGAAAAACGTGTGAATGCCGGCGGTTTGAAACAGCGGCATCCGCTCCATCGCGTGTTCCAGGATTGGCTGAAAATGATCCCAATCCTCGGGCAGGGTGTCGAACATGAAATCCTCACGGATCCCCGCCATGCCCCAGGGTTTGGCCTTTGGCTCAAAGGCGCCGATCATCATCTTGCCCGCGTCGGATTTGTAATAGGCGCATTCGTCGGGCACCCGCAGCACCGGCAAATGGCCCAGCCCCGCAACGGGTTCGGTGATCAGATAAAAATGCTCGCAGGCATGCAAAGGCAGGGTCACGCCCGACTGCGCCGCCAGATCGCGGCCCCACATGCCGCCGCAATTCACCACCACATCCGACGCGATATGCCCCGGCTCGCCGTCGGAGCCAATGTAATCGACACCGGTGACCTTGCCATTCGCCCGCGTCACGGCCGTGACCTTGGTATGTTCAAAAATCTGCGCGCCCCGCATCCGCGCGCCTTTGGCCAGCGCCATGGCGATATTTGCCGGGTCGCATTGCCCGTCCAGGGGCAGATGCACGGCCCCCACCACATCGGTCACATTCAGATGCGGATACATCGCCTTCACCTCAGCGGGCGAGATTTCCGACACATCCACATCGAAAATCCGCGCCACTGTGGCCTGCCTCAGCAATTCCTCATGGCGGTGCGCGGTCAGCGCGACCGAAATGCTGCCGACCTGCCGCATGCCGGTCTCTACGCCAGTCTCCGCCGCCAGCTTCACATAAAGATCGGCAGAATACTTCGCCAGCCGCGTCATGTTGGCCGAGCCACGCAACTGCCCGATCAGCCCGGCCGCATGCCAGGTCGTGCCGCTGGTCAGCTGCTTGCGTTCCAGCAAAACAACGTCCGACCACCCCATCTTGGCCAAATGATAGGCCACCGAACAGCCGGAAACCCCACCCCCGATGACAACCGCACGGGATTTGGATGGAACGCTCATGAACGGATCTCCGGTGGAAGAAGGACAAGTTTGCCGGGATAACGCCCGGCGGAAAGGTCGGTCTGCGCTGCGGCAATGTCGCGCAGAGGATAGGTCTTTGACACCAGTGGATGCGGCGACCCGCCATTGATCAGGGCACAAAGGTCGGCGAACCCGGTCGGCGATTGGTTGGTACATCCGTACAACGTCAGATCCTTGAGGTAGATCACCCGCAAATCGCCCGAAACCTGCGGCCCGCCAACCGCCCCCGCGCAGGCATAGCGCCCCCCCGGACACAGCGCATTCAGCCGCGCCGCCCAATCCGGCCCGCCGACCAGATCGATGACCACGTCAAAGCTGTCGGGCGCAGGCGTTTGCCCGCGATCCAGAATCTGCGCGCCTGCCTGTGCCACGATCCCGGCTTTGGCGGCTGAACACTGCCCGCTGACCTGGGCCCCGCGCAATCGGGCCAATTGCACAGCCGCAAGCCCGACCCCGCCCGAAGCACCGGTGACAAGCACCCGCTCGTCCGCCCGCAAGCAGACCCGGTCCAGCATGTTGTTGGCCGTGCCGTAAGCGCAAGGCATGGCCCCGATCTCGATATCGGTCAGGGGAGAGGCGCTGACATCGTGCAGATGATCGGCAAGGACCACGCAGAACTGCGCGAAGGCGCCATCGAATTCCGAACCGATCACCCGGATCGCCATGGGGTTTTGCGCGGTGGGTTGCGGCTGGCAAGTTGAAGCGATGACACGTGCCCCGATGGGCGGCGCGCTGACCCCGTGGCCCTGTGCCACCACAAGCCCGCACAGGTCGGCACCTTGAATGCGCGGCAGCGCCATCGCCCCGGCCCAGCCACCATTGCCATCCGCCGCGTACCAGCCGATCCGCGTGTTGATGTCGGTCATATTCACGCCCGCGGCCAAAACCCGCACCAAAACCTCGCCCGGCCCCGGCGTTGGCACCGGAATGTCATCGCGCCACAGCAGCGCCTCCGGCCCACCGTGGCGGGTCAGCTGCACCCCCGACATGAGGCGCGGCAGGGTCATGCGCGGGTCCGTTCCCGCCGCGCAACGCAAAGTGGCGCACCGTGCCGCCCCGCCGCCCCGCCCCCGTGTTTCACCGCTTCGATCACCGCCCGCCCCTCTTCATCTGTCCCAAAATATCCCGGGGGTGCGGGGGCTGGCCCCTGCGATGTTACCGCCTACCAAACCGGATAAACCGGATTGCTCCACGCCT